>JBEPWA010000001.1:0-176406 GCA_041690755.1 Gemmatimonadaceae bacterium
TGGAGTCCACGCACTGCGCGGCGGCGGATGCGCTGGCGAAGCCGAGGAAGATCAGCGGGAGGAGGGGGCGCCAGCGCACGGGTGGGAGGATAGACAAGCGGCGCGAGCAAGTAAAGCGTTCCGCCATGTCATTCTGAGCGGAGCGAAGAATCGCTTTCTTTTCACACGACCGCTTGCAATTGCTTAGTGCCTCGGGTCGATTTCGCGAATCGTGAGAATATCAATTCGAGTCTCGTGTGCGGCGGCGTTGTTTTGGGTGGGAGTGGCGCCGGTACAGGCGCGAGCGCAGGCGCAGCAGAGCGTGGGCTTTCTCGATGTCGGTACCGAGAAGGAGCAGGTGCTGCGGGTGTTGCAAATTCTTGGTGATGTACCGCTCTACCCGTGGTCGATCCGGCAGTTGTCGCCGACGGAGCTTGATCGGCTCCGGCCGAAAAACGCGGCGGCTGACAGTTTGCTACCGCGCGAGTCGAGCGTCCGCTCGTATGGCGCCTTGAAGCTCCAGCCGTTGCCTCTGAAGGTCCAAGGTATCTACAACTCGGCATTTCCGTATGGGTTCAATGACGGGCCCATCTGGGCGGGAAAGGGGGCGACGGGGGCATTGTCTGGCGGCGTGGCCGGGAAGATCGGCCCGCTGTCGTTCCAGCTGGAGCCGATGATCTTCGAGGCACAGAATGCAGCATTTCAGTTGGCACCTGGAACGATCGCTACAAATCCGGTGAATGCGTTTTATCCCCGCTTCATTGATCTGCCGCAGCGATTTGGTGCCGGCGCATATCGGCGGTTCGATCCGGGGCAGAGCTCCGCGCGACTGGACATCGGACCGATCGCCGCGGAAGTGTCGACAGCGGATCAGTGGTGGGGGCCCGCTCTTGAGAATCCGCTAATTCTGGGGAACAACGCAGCCGGTTTCCCGCACGGAAGCCTCATGACGGCACGTCCAATCAATGTTGGGATTGGCTACGTCGATGCTCGCGCGGTATGGGGACGCCTGAGCCAGAGTGAATACTCCCCAGCCGGGACAGATGCGATTCGGTTCATGTCCGGCGCGTTGGCGGTGTTCGTGCCGCGGGGCGTACCGGGTCTAGAGCTCGGTGGGTCGCGATTTTTTCATTCGCCTTGGCCCGCGGGCGGCTTTTGGAATGGGCCGTTCTCGAGGCCGTTCGAGGGACTGCTTAAACATTCGCTGGCCACAGCCGACAACCCCACCGGACAGGACGCGGACAACCAGCTTGCATCCATTTTTATGCGCTGGGCTTTCCCGCGTAGCGGGGTGGAGTTCTACGGCGAGTATGGACGCGAGGATCACAACATCGACCTGCGCGATTTATGGCAAGAGCCGGATCACGACGCCGGCTACACCATCGGATTGCAGCGCGCGTGGCATCGAGCGCGAAATGATTTGCTCGTGGTTCGGGCCGAGTGGCTCAATACGCGACTTGCCGCTCTCGAACAAGGTCGCGGTCAAACAGCTTGGTACATTCACGAAAGCATATTCCAGGGCCACACCGAGCTCGGGCAATTGCTGGGGGCTCCCGCTGGCTTCGGCGGAAGTGGCGCGACAGTGGCTGTGGATTCGTACTCGGCGGCGGGGCGGTGGACACTCAGCTGGGATCGCATTGCCCGCGCCGAACGTGTGAGCGTTGATCACTCTCCGCAGCCGCTCCGCGCCGATGTCATGCACGCGTTCGGTATCGACAAGGAATTCCGGCGCGGTCTGCTGACGTACACGTTTGGCGGGCGGGGCGTATGGGATTTAAATCGCGACTTCGTCGCCGATCGGTTCAATCTAAATTTGACCGCGAAGGTCGTAGCCTCTTGGTGAGGTCCGAGGCCGATGAAAGAATTCTGGTGCCCGAACTGTTGAGAGCTTCGGCGCACATCGAAACTCGCTGCTCAATACCATCCTAACTGTCCTTGACAGCGGAGACACGGCCGCCGATGTTCAAGCGTTGAACATACTGCCTCGTCCCTTCCCATCGCTCTAGTCGCCGCCCTGTGACCGACGCGTCGCTGTTGGGTGTCCTTCGTCTCCTCGCTGCGCGCCCAAGTCGCTCGCAACGAGAAGTGGCGCATGAACTTGGGACGAGTCTTGGCACGGCGAACTATCTGCTGAGGGCGCTTCTCAGCAAAGGATTTGTCAAAGTCCAGAACTTCCGGAACAGCTCCAACAAGCGAGCTTACGCGTACCTCCTCACTCCCGAGGGTGTCGCCGCCAAAGCTGAGATGACGCGACAGTTTTTGGAGCGAAAAATTGAGGAGTACGACAATCTCCGATTGGAGATAGAGCGGTTGCAGAGTGAAAGCGTTGGTGCTGTCGAGGAAGTGTAGGGCGTAGATCGTTGGGTTTGGCGCGACATTGTCGCATCGGTCGCACACCCCAAGTCAGTAAGTTGGCAGGTTCAAACTGCCGTGCGATCCAGAATAACTTCTCCGGTTTTTCACGATATGTGACTGACCGTGCATCCGGGTACCGATGAACTACGTCGCCAGCTCCACCGAAGCGCTCCCAGACCCATGGTTCGTGGTCTGGACCGAATCGCGTGCTGAAAAAAAGGTCGAGGCGCGGATTGCCGCGTTGGGACTTTCGTCGTGGTTGCCGACGGTCAAAGAGCGTCATCGCTGGAGCGACCGTTGGAGGGACGTCGTTTGCCCATTGTTTCCGGGGTATATCTTCGGGCGGGCGACGTCAGTCGAGTGGGGCGCGGTGCTGCGCATTCCAGGGGTGTTGACGGTCGTCCGGGTGGGCGGGCGTCCGGCGTTGCTGGCCGACGCAGTTGTCGCGGGTCTGCGAGACGCGATCGAGCGGGACGGAGTTGTGCCCGAGTCGATTACCGACGGTAAGGAATACGGGCCAGGCGACGAGGTGATCGTGCAGGAAGGAGCACTGAAAGGGGTGCGCGGTGTTGTGCGCGAGCGCCGGAGTGGACGGCAGCTCGTGATCTGGGTGCAGGAAATAGGGCGCGGCGTAGCATTCACGATCGGGTCAGCGCTCGTGAAGGCAGCGGGTTAGGGGCGGCCGACGATTGAGCCGCCGCCCAGAGGGTGGGGGTTCGCGGCGAAACCGCTTGGCCCCTTCGTTTCCACCAACTATTCGTGCTAGTGCACGGCTTTCCCAATACACCTACTGGTCAATGGACATGGCGGCGGTGAACGTATGTTCGAAGTAGCGCCCGTCGACAAATCCCCCGCTCGTGTGGGGGAAACAGTGAACGACCAGGATTGGGACGATCGCGAGGTCTCGATCTTCGACGTTGCCACCACGATGTTGCGACACCGGTGGCGTCTCATCCGCTGGATGATCGTCGGAGCACTGGTCGCCGTTCTTCCGATATTGTGGAAGCCGGCCGTCTATGTGTCGTCGGCGTCGCTGATTTCCCAGAATGGCGGGACCGGCGGGGTACAGGGGTTGGCTGCGCTCGTTGGCGGAGCGTCGCTGATGACGTCTGGGTCGAGCCAATCGCCGGAATTCTACGTGATGCTCTTGCGGTCCCGCGAACTGCTGCGTCCGATCACCCAGGACACGTTTGTCGTGCAGGAGCAGCAGGGCAAGCGGATCACGTTCTTCGATTTGTTCAACCTGCACGGCGCCTCCGACCGGCTGCGCGAGGATCGGGGCTTCGCGTTGCTCCAGCAGATTACGGCCGCGTCGTCTGATAAGATGACGGGCGTGGTTTCGGTCTCTGCATCGACCCCGTGGCCAAGTGTGTCTCTCGCGATCACTACCGCGATGATTGACGGCCTCAATGCCTTCAATCAACGCACCCGACAAAGCCAGGCTGCCGCCGAGCGCAAGTTTATTGAAGGGCGACTTGCGGTGGCGACGCAGGACCTGCGGCTTTCGGAAGATCGTCTGCAGAGTTTTCTGACCGGCAACAAGCAGTACCAGAACTCTCCCGAACTGACATTCGCGCAAGACCGACTCCGACGTGATCTCACGCTCAAGCAGCAGGTATTCAGCTCACTTACCGCTTCGTACGAGGATGCGCGCATTCGTGAAATTCGCGACATCCCCGTGATCACCGTTATAGAAGCGCCATCAGTGGCATCCACACCCGAGTCGCGTGGCCGCCTCAAGCGCGGCGTTCTCGGCTTGATCGCAGGCGGAGCGCTTGGCGTGTTGCTGGTACTTGTCTCGGAGATGCTCCGTCGAGGGAGATCATCCGGAAGTCCAGAAGCGAACGAGTTCTTCCGAATGCTCGGAGATATCCGGCGAAACCTGCTCGGCTGGATTCCGGGCTTCCGTTCGCACGCAACGCCGTAATGCGAGTCGAGTGATTTCATTGACAGAAATTTCGGACGGCATTTGGGTGGCGCGGTGAAAGCAATTGCGCTCGGCGGAAAACTGATAGGTGGGGGCGCCCGATGCTTTGTCATCGCAGAAGCGGGCGTGAACCATAACGGCCGCCTTGACGCTGCGCTGCGCCTGGTCGAGATCGCGCATGCGGCCGGCGCTGATGCGGTGAAGTTTCAAACTTTCACCGCCGATGCGCTCGCCGCGGCCGAGGCGCCGAAGGCAGCGTATCAGCGGGAGCGCACGGACGCAGGCGAGTCTCAACTGGAAATGCTCCAGAGTCTCGAACTGTCGCGCGAGGCGCACAATGACATTGTGAATCGGTGCCGCGAGCTCGGAATTCTTTTTCTGTCGTCGCCGTTCGACGACGAGAGTGCCGTTTTCCTGAATACGCTGGGCGTTCCGGCATTCAAGATCGGGTCGGGCGAACTCACGAACATTCCGTTTCTCGAACACGTCGCCCGGATGGGTAAGCCGATCATTCTCTCCACGGGAATGGCCGATCTCACCGAGGTGGAGGCCGGCGTTGCTGCGATCGCGCGCGCCGGCAACCCGCCGCTCGTGCTCCTGCAATGCGTCAGCAACTATCCAGCGAGTCCGGCTGACGTGAACCTGCGCGCGATGGCAACAATGCGCGACATGTTTCACGTGGCGGTCGGCTACTCAGATCACACGACAGGAGCGGAAATTTCGCTTGCCGCCGTAGCGCTCGGTGCCGCGGTGATCGAGAAGCACTTCACGAGCGACCGCGAGCTTCCCGGCCCAGATCACCGCGCGTCGATGGAACCCGACGAGCTCACGGCGCTCGTGCAGGCCATCCGCAACGTGGAAGCCTCACTGGGCGACGGCGTCAAGGTGCCTGCGGCGAGTGAGGCCGACACCGCTGCTGTCGCGCGCAAGAGCCTGGTCGCGGCGGCCGACATTGTTGTGGGCCAAGTAATCACCGAAGACGCAATAGCCATCAAGCGGCCCGGCACCGGATTGGCGCCAGCGCTGCGCCCGACGCTCGTCGGCCGCATTGCTCGCGTCCCGATTCCACGCGGAACGCTGATTTCGGCAGACATGCTCGGATGAGGACGATCGCGGCGGTGACAGTCGGGCGATCCGACTACGGCATCTATTTACCGATCTTGAAGCGCATTCAGGAAGATCCCGAGCTTCGCCTGCACCTGATCGTGTCGGGAGCACATCTTTCGCCCGAGTTCGGACTCACGGCAAACGCGATTGCAGCGGATGGTCTTCCGGTCGGCTCGCGTGTCGAGATGCTATTGTCGTCCGACTCCCCCGCAGGAATCGCGACGTCGATCGGTCTTGGCGTAATGGGATTTTCGAGTGCCTACTCGGAGCACCGGCCCGATATCGTGTTAGTGCTCGGCGATCGTTTCGAGATGTTCGCCGCCGCAGTGGCTGCCCTGCCGTTCGCGATCCCCGTTGCGCACATCCACGGCGGCGAGCTCACAGAGGGCGCGATCGACGACGCGTTGCGTCACGCGATGACGAAGTTGAGTCATCTGCATTTCGTATCGACCCAAGAATACGGTCGCCGCGTGCGACAAATGGGCGAAGAAGCGTGGCGTGTCACGGTGTCTGGCGCGCCGGCGCTGGACAATCTCAGGAGCGTGCCGAGGCTCTCTGCAGACCAGCTCGAAATGCGGCTGGGCTTTCCGATGGACCCGCCGCCCCTAATCGTCACGTTCCATCCGGTAACGCTGCAACAGGATCAGCTGGAGGCGCAGATCGGCGCGCTGCTGTTGGCAATCGGAGACGCTGGGCGCCCGGTGATCTTCACGCAACCGAATGCCGATACGGGAGGTCGGCGCATCAGCGAGCGAATCGATGCGTTCGTGGGGGAGCACGCTTTCGCCAAGCGGGTCGACAACTTGGGGGTTGAAGGCTACTTCAGCCTCATGCGTGTGGCGGTGGCGATGATAGGCAACTCGTCAAGCGGCATCATCGAGGCGCCGTCGTTCGAACTGCCCGTCGTGAACGTAGGCACTCGCCAGGCGGGACGAGCGCGAGCGGCCAATGTGATCGACGTTCCCCCCGAGCGGCGCGCGATTCTCGAAGGCATTCGACGCGCTGTTAGCTCCGAGTTCCGACAGGGGCTTCGAGGGATGGTCAATCCGTTTGGCGACGGACACGCGGCGGAGTCAATTGTCGACCGGCTCAAATCGGTGCCGCTCGACCCCGCATTGACCACAAAGCGATTTCACGATGTCGCCGCGCCAGCGTTGCTGTGACGGAACCCGGGACGCAGGGGAGTTGCATCGTCTTGGGCGGGGGTGGGCACGCGCGCGTGGTCATCGACAGCATTCAGCTGAGTGGGCGCTGCCGACTGCACGGCGTGCTCGATCCTGATCCGACGTTGAGGGGAACGACGGTTTTCGACGTGCCCGTGATCGGTGACGATAGCCTCCTGCCGACCCTCATCGAAAATGGCGTCACGTGGTTCGTCACGGGCGTAGGCGGCGTAGGCGATAATCGCCCGCGACAGCGCATGTTCGAGGCGGCGCTCTCGCATGGGCTGCGGCCTCTCGTGGTGGTGCATCCTTCGGCGAGCGTGTCGCCTCGCGCCGTGATTGGCGACGGCTGTCAAATTCTTCCGGGAGCCATCGTGAACGCAGGCGCCGAGTTGGACGTGAACGTCATCGTCAACAGTGGAGCAATCATCGAGCACGACTGCCGGATCGGTGCCCACGCACACGTGGCGACTGGCGCGTGCCTCGCGGCATCCGTCCGGATTGGAACGCGCTCGCATATCGGCGTGGGAGCAACGGTGCGGCAGGGTATCACAATTGGCAGCGATGCGGTCGTTGGCGCCGGGGCGGCTGTAGTGAGCGAAGTTTTCAGCGGGCAGACCGTGGTTGGTGTGCCTGCTCGTCCCCTCGCGAGATAGCGAATTGAAAGTCCGCCTCATCCCTCGTCTGGATATCAAGGGCCCTAACCTCGTGAAGGGCATCCACTTCGAAGGCCTGCGCGTGCTCGGAAAGCCCGAGGACTTCGCTCGCGATTACTACGAGCACGGCGCCGACGAGCTGATTTATATGGACGCCGTGGCGAGCCTATATGGCCGCAACAGCTTATTGGATATCGTGGAGCGCACCTCGCGCGAGATATTCATTCCGCTGACGGTTGGCGGCGGGCTTCGTTCGCTCGACGACATTCGAAGCGCATTGCGCGCTGGCGCCGACAAGGTCTCGATCAACACCGCTGCAATCGCTCGCCCGGAGCTGATACGCGAAGCGTCGCGTACGTTTGGCGCATCGACAATCGTCGTTTCGATCGAAGCGAACCAACGCAGCGACGGAAGCTATGAGGCATACGTCAACTACGGCCGTGATAGTACGGGCGTCGATGCGTTCGAGTGGGCCATCCGAGCTGCGGAGCTCGGTGCGGGCGAGCTGATGGTCACCTCAGTCAACCGCGAGGGCACCGGCAAAGGCTTCGACGTCGATCTGACGCGCCGCATCGCCGCGAGCGTCCCGATCCCCGTGATCGCCGGTGGTGGCGCCGGCTCCGCGGCGCATGTGCACGATGTCGTCGCCCAGGGCGGCGTCAACGCCGTCGCCATCGCATCGCTACTGCATTACAACAGCATGCGCCGTTTTCAGGAAGCCAACCACGACGCGACGAGTGAAGGGAATGTCGAATTCCTGCGCCGCGGCACAGCATCCAAGCGGTTCGAGGATACGTCCATCGACGCGCTTAAGACGTATCTCACCCGATATGGCATCGAGTGCCGTCATCGCCCGGAGGCGATCGCTCATGTCGAATGAGAATTCTCATCAAGTGGCCATCGTCGACTACGGGATGGGCAACCTGTATAGCGTCAAGCACGCCTGTCAGCACGTTGGACTGCGGGCCGTCATCACGTCATCGGCGGAAGAGATTCTTGCGGCGCGGGCGGTGATTCTGCCCGGCGTCGGGGCGTATCGCGACGCAATGGAGACGTTGAGCCGGCTCGACCTCGCTTCCGTCATTCGCGACGTCGCTGCGTCAGCGCGCCTGTTGGTTGGCATTTGCCTCGGCATGCAGCTTCTCATGTCGGAGAGCGAGGAATACGGCCGGCATGAAGGGTTGGGTATCGTTCCAGGTCGCGTGCTCAAGCTGCCCGACCGGGAGCACGGGCAACCGGTCAAGGTGCCGCATATCGGATGGACAGGAATCCATCGTCCGCCAGCGCAGCCGACGTCGACGGACCCATGGCATGGCAGCTTTCTCGATGACGTCGCCGAAGGTGAGCCGATGTACTTCGTCCACAGTTATTTTGTGAAGCCGGAGAGGGCTGACGTTGTGCTGTCGACCTCGAGCTATGGTGATGAAAGTTTCTGCTCGTCGCTCACTCGCGGCAACGTCATGGCTTGCCAGTTCCATCCCGAGCGAAGCGGACCAGCAGGCCTCCACGTGTATCGAAACCTCGCGCAATTGATCTCGTCTGAAAGCAAGGAGAAGCTCAGTGAGTAATGCGGCCAAGTTTGGTCTGCCGGAGCAGGTCATCTTCTGCAAGCTGTGCGTCATGTCCAACCAGCGGCCAGCGTCCGTGCCGGAATTCCAGCACATGCCGGACCGTCGAGGTGCGAAGTACATGCACATCGACGCGGAAGGAATCTGCGACGCTTGCCGCCACGCCGCGCACAAACAGTCGATCGACTGGGAGAAGCGCGAACATGAATTGGTCAAGCTGCTCGACAAGTACCGGCGCAACGATGGCGGATACGATTGCCTTGTGCCAGGCAGCGGGGGCAAGGACAGCGCGTATCAGGCGCACGTACTGAAATACAAGTACGGGATGAACCCGTTAACGTGCACGTGGCCTCCCATTCTCTATACCGACTACGGTTTTAAGAATTTTCTAAACTGGCTTGAGGTCGGAGGTTTCGACAACGTGACGTTCCGGCCGAACGGTCGTGTCCACAAGCTGCTTACCCGACTTTCGATCGAGAATCTGCTGCACCCGTTCCAAACGTTCATCCTCGGACAGAAGAACCTCGCACCAAAGATCGCGGCGAAATACGGCATCGACCTCATCTTCTACGGTGAGAACGAGGCCGAGTACGGCAATCCGCTGGCCGACAACCAGTCTTCGTTGCGCGACAAATCGTACTATGCGATGAAGGATCTGTCGACCGTCTACCTGGCCGGCCTCACGGTCGCGGAGCTGGAAGAGCGTCACGGTATCAAGCTCGGCGATCTGATGGCCTATCTCCCAATGCCCGCCGACGAGCTCGCGAAGACGAACATCGAAGTGCACTACCTCGGTTACTACCTGAAATGGACGCCGCAGGAGTCGTACTACTACGCCGTCGAGCATACGGGATTTCAGGCGCGGCCATTTCGCACCGAAGGCACGTACAGCAAGTACAACAGCATTGACGACAAGATCGACGATCTGCACTACTACACGACGTGGATCAAGTTCGGCCTCGGACGCGCGTCGTACGATGCGTCGCAGGAGATTCGTAACAATCACCTGACGCGCGAGGAGGGTGTCGCTCTCGTCCGCCAGTTCGACGGCGAGCGGCCGTCTCGCTATTTCCAGGAGGTCATGGATCACCTCGAGTTGACGCCAGACGGCTTCGATGCGCTCTGCGACAAATTTCGTTCTCCCCACCTGTGGGAAAAGCAGGGCGCGAATTGGAAACTTCGTCACCGAGTCGAGTGACACCGACGAAGAAGCCGTTCGATGCGTGTCGCGTCAGCCTCGGGCAGCCGCTCATTGACGCGCTGCAATCGCTTGACGCGTCGGCGCTCGGTATCGTGCTCGTCGAGGATGGGGCCGGCAGGCTCATCGGAACGCTGACCGACGGTGACGTACGCCGCGCGTTGCTGGGCGGCGCGTCGCTCGCCGTGCCGTTGGACGGTTATGTCCATCGCGAGTTCGCTGCCGTCGCGCCGACGACGAGTCGGGCGGAAGTGCTCGATCTCATGCAGAGCCGGTGGTTGAGCCAAGTCCCGATCGTCGATACGAAGGGGCGGTTAGTCGGGCTCCACACCCTCCACGAGATCCTCGGTGCATCGGCTCGGGAAAACTGGGTCGTCGTGATGGCGGGTGGCCGAGGAGAGAGGCTGCGGCCGCTCACCGATACGGTCCCGAAGCCGATGATTCCGGTAGCTGGGCGCCCGATTCTCGAGCGAATTGTTCTGCATCTCGTCGGCTTCGGATTCCGCCGCATCTTCCTCGCCGTCAACTACAAGGCGCATATCATTGAGGCGTACTTCGGCGATGGCAGCAAATTCGGTTGCTCGATTGAGTATCTGCGCGAGGAAGAGCCGCTCGGAACCGGTGGCGCGCTGTCGTTGCTACCGCAACCGGCGGCTGAACCGCTGCTCGTGCTCAACGGCGATCTGCTAACGCAGTTTGACGCAGGCAGCATGATTGGCTTCCATGACGCCGGCCGCTACCGCGCGACGCTCGGTATCCACGAGTATGGCCATACCATCCCGTACGGCGTGGTGGACCTGCAGGATGACCGAGTACGGTCGATGCGCGAAAAGCCATCCGAGGTCTGGCAGGCCAACGCCGGTATCTACGTGCTCGATCCCGAGTTGATAGCTCGTATTCCACAAAACACTTATTACCCGCTACCTGCGCTCGTCGAAGAGTGTCTCCAGCGCGACGAACCCGTGGGCGGATTCCGCATCGACAACGATTGGATCGATGTTGGGCGCCAGCCTGAACTCGAGCGGGCGCGAGGACTCGTGTGACTGAATTGGGAAACGCGGAGTACTGGAAGGGACGCAAGGTGATGGTGACGGGTGCCGACGGTTTCATCGGCAGCCATCTCACGGAGCGACTCGTCGCGCTCGGCGCGGACGTGCGCGCTTTCTGTGTCTACAATTCGAACGGTTCGCTCGGTTGGCTCGACGGGTCGCCAACGACGGTCCGTGCCGCGCTCGATGTGCGGCTGGGCGACATTCGCGACGCGCGCTTCGTGGAAGAGGCTTGCCGTGATGTCGACACGGTCTTTCATCTCGCCGCGCTGATTGCGATTCCGTATAGCTATAGCGCGCCCGAGAGTTTCGTCGATACGAACGTCAAGGGCACACTCCACGTGCTCGAAGGTGTGAAGCGCGCTGGCTGTCGCCGCCTGCTCCAGACGTCGACGAGCGAAGTGTACGGGACTCCCGCAACTGTCCCGATTCTCGAGACGCATCCGCTGCAGGGACAATCGCCGTACAGCGCAACGAAGGTGGCCGCCGACAAGCTGTGCGAAGCGTACTATTGCTCGTTCGGCACTCCCGTAGTGACGGTTCGCCCTTTCAACACGTATGGGCCGCGCCAGTCGATGCGCGCCGTGCTACCGACGATGCTCGTGCAATTGTTGGCGGGCAGGCAGGAGATCAAGCTCGGGCGCCTCGATACGCGACGCGATCTGACCTTCGTAAGCGATACCGTTAACGGTTTCCTCATGGCAGGGTCAGCCGAAGGCGTGGATGGCGACGTCATCCAACTCGGAACCGGGCGCACCGTCTCCATCAGCGAACTGTTCGAGATCGCATGCAAGGTGCTGGATGTGCGAGCACGGGTCATCCAGGACGACGCGCGCTTGCGGCCCGATGCGAGTGAGGTGATGGTGCTGCTGTCGGACCCGGCAAAGGCGCTCGATCGTCTCGGGTGGAAGCCTACCGTCTCTCTCGAGGACGGTGTCCTCCAGACGGCGCGCTGGATCGAGCAGCGCGCACATCTCTACGACGCCGAACGCAATCATGTCTGATCTCGTCATTCCGTTATCGGTGCCTAACCTCACCGACGGCAACGAGCGACGGTATCTCGACGAGTGCGTGACGACGGGCTTCGTCTCCTCGGTAGGACCGTTCGTTTCCCGCTTCGAAGATGAGTTCGCGCAGTTCACCGGTGCACCGCATGCGGTTGCATGCGCCAGCGGCACCGCCGCGATCCATGTCGCGCTGCGCATTGCCGGCGTCGAAGCAGGCGATGAAGTGCTGGTCTCCGATTTCACCTTCGTCGCGACAGTCAATCCCATTTCGTACTTGGCTGCGAGACCAGTGCTCGTCGATGCCGACAATACCAGCTGGAACATGGATCCGCTGCTCGTCGCCGAGGAGCTTGATCGGCGCGCGTCGCGAGGGTTGCGGCAACCGAAGGCCGTCCTCCTCGCACACGTGCTCGGCTTGCCCGCAGACGTCGCACCAATTGCAGAAGCATGTGCGCGCCACGAAATCGTGCTCGTGGAAGACGCGGCTGAGGCGCTTGGAGCGGGATACAAGACGGGTCCTTATGCGGGTCGTCAGACAGGTACGATTGGTACACTCGGCTGCTTTAGCTTCAACGGCAACAAGATCATTACCGCGGGCGGCGGCGGCATGATCACTACGGCGGATCCGGCGCTGGCGAGGCGGGCTAAGCATCTCACCACGCAGGCGAAGTTGCCGGGGTCGGAATACCTCCATGACGAGATCGGATACAACTACCGTCTCACGAACCTCGCCGCTGCGTTCGCCGTTGCGCAGCTTGAGCGACTCGACGCGTTCGTGGCGCGTAAGCGAGCGATTGCGGAACGGTACGACCAGGCCTTCGGCGGAATTGCCGGCATCACGTGTCCACCGCGTCCGTCGTGGAGCAATCCATCGATGTGGTTGTACTCTGTGCTGATCGACCCGGCTGTTGCCGGCGTCGACCGGCGCGCCATGCTCGAGCGGCTTGGGGCGCAGGGCATTCAGACGCGGCCCGTATGGGCACCATCGCACGTGATGCCGTTCTATAAGGACGCTCAACGCCTTGGCGGGGCGGTGGGAGACCACTTATTCGCGCAAGGGCTCAGTTTGCCGTGTAGCACTAACTTGACCGATGCGGATCAGGATCGTGTGATTGACGCCTTCCTCTCCCATCTTTCCGTTCGCGGGGCGTGACAGCAGGATGAATGCTGTCGGAAGCCGACGCGCCGATCTGCTGCAGCTATTGCTGCGCCTTTGGCGGCACATGGAGCCGCGCCGTCGGCGCCAGTTCGCTGGCCTGTTCGTTCTGATGTTGGCGGGCGCATTCGGCGAGGTGCTCAGCCTCGGCGCGGTGCTTCCTTTCCTTGCCGTGCTCGTGTCCCCTGCGCGGGTCTATTCGCAGCCCATCGTGCACCACTGGGCTAGCCGGTTGGGCATTGCGTCGCCGCCGGAGCTGATTCTGCCGCTCACGCTTCTCTTCGTTGTCGTTGCGATAGTCGCCGGTGCCGTGCGGTTGCTCGTGCTCTGGGCAAGCACGCGATTCAGCTTTGCCGTCGGGGTCGATCTCAGCATCGAGATGTACCGCCGCACGTTATACCAGCCGTACCAGGTGCACGTCGCGCGAAACAGCAGTGAAGTAATCAGCGGGATCACGAACAAGACGAGCACGGTCGTCACGGGGGTGTTGCTGCCCAGTCTTTTTCTGGTCAGCGCGCTCGTAGTGCTGGGTGCAATCGTCGGCATGTCGCTCGCCATCGACAGCGCAGTGGCGGTG
Organism: Gemmatimonadaceae bacterium; assembly: GCA_041690755.1. Taxonomy (GTDB): domain Bacteria; phylum Gemmatimonadota; class Gemmatimonadetes; order Gemmatimonadales; family Gemmatimonadaceae; genus JAQBQB01. The sequence goes on from JBEPWA010000001.1 coordinate 13,743, forward strand.
TGGGCAGCGATCGGCTTCGGCGTCAGCTACGCGCTCGTGACACTCGCCTCGCGCGGACCGCTTAGTACGAACAGTCGTCGCATCGCACACGGGCAGACGCATCTGTTCAAGGCGCTTCAGGAGGGCTTGGGTGGGATCCGAGACGTGATCCTCGACGGAACTCAGGCCGTCTACTGCGAGACCTATCATCGCGCTGACCGGTCGGTGCGGACGGCGCAGGGAAGCGTGACGTTCATCTCCGCCAGTCCTCGCTTTGCGATGGAAGCCCTGGGTATGTCCTTGATGGCTGTCATTGCATACCTCGCGATCACGCGAGGCGGAGAGATTGGTGTGGCGTTGCCGGTGCTCGGTGCGTTGGCACTCGGAGCGCAGCGGCTCATTCCATCGTTCCAGCAGGCCTACGCGTCGTGGACAACGATGTTGGGAAGCCGCGATTCGCTCGCCGATACTCTGGTTTTGCTCGACCAGCCGCTGCCGATCGAAGCGACGCTGCCTCCCCCGGAAACGCTCGAATTTCACCGCGAGCTTCGCGCGGCCGGGGTACGTTTCCGTTACAGTGCCGAGGGTCCGTGGGTGCTTCAGGGATTGGACCTCACGATTCTCAAGGGTGCGCGCGTCGGTATAGTCGGTGCCACAGGAAGCGGCAAGAGCACGCTCGTCGATTTGCTTATGGGACTGCTCGAGCCGACCGAAGGCGCAATCCTCGTGGACGGGGAGCCGCTGATCGGCGCGCGCAAGCGCGCCTGGCAACGCACGGTTGCACATGTACCGCAGACAGTGTTTCTCGCGGACGCTACGCTGGCCGAAAATATCGCACTCGGAGTGCGGCCGGCGAACATCGACATGGAGCGCGTTCGACGCGCCGCGAAGCAGGCCCAAATCGCCGATTTCATCGAGCGCAGCGCCGAGGGGTATAACGCGTTCGTCGGTGAGCGCGGTGTACGGTTGTCAGGCGGGCAGCGCCAGCGCATTGGGATTGCGCGAGCGCTGTACAAGCGGGCCACAGTCCTGGTCTTCGACGAAGCCACGAGTGCCCTCGACTCGCAGACCGAGCAGGCTGTCATGGAAGCGATTGAAGGTCTTGGCAGCGATTTAACAATCCTCATCATCGCGCACCGCCTCACGACGATTCGGCATTGCGATCCGATCATCGACATCGCCGGCGGATGTGTAGCCCGTTCCGGAACGTACAACATGCTCGTCCCGATCGGCCGCCTTGGTGGCGCCGAGGTTTCCGCCTGACAATGCAGTCACCGTCATTTCTCAATCTGTTTGTGTACAGCGACAGTCTGGCCTTTCGGCGCGAGGGGCAATCGCACGACCTTGCGTTCCTATATCCGTTCGTGCTGAAGGAGATTATTCAGCAGCGGCTAGATGTGCGAGTCAACCTTGTGCTGCGGGGGGTGGCCGGAGCCACGGTGCCGCGCATGCAGGCCACGGTTGTCCGGGACACCGGCTACTACGGCGGTACGGACGAAGCGCTGAACATTGCGGTGGTGCAGTGCGGCATCGTGGATTGCGCACCGCATCCATTCACGTATGCGTTTGCTCCGGCGCTCCACGCCGTACCAGTGCTGGGCGAGAGAGTGATTACGTATCTCGTCAGGCACCGCCGCCGCCTGCAGCTCACCTGGAGTTATCGCGAAGTGTCGGAGAGGAAGTTCTCCCGCGCGTATGCAGCCATAGTCAGGACATGTCGTCGAATGCACATTTGCCCCGTGGCTGTCGGTATGCCGATCCCGACGCCAGACATCGAATATCGCAGCCCGGGATTCAGCCGGAGCATCGTTCGGTACAACGAGTTAATTCGCCAAGCTTTGCCGGACGCTTACTGTGACGTGGAATCGCGGTTCTCGGACGCGACGCGACGCTCGCTGCTGCTCGAAGACGGCCATCACCTCACGAATGCTGGCCATATTCTGTACGCGGAAGCGCTGTACCCGATCGTCGAACAGTACGTCAATCGTCTAGCCGCGCATACGGCAAAACCAACCCCACAATCACGGAGTGTCGGATGAAGGCGGTCGTGCTCGGCGTCGGACGGATGGGCCGGCGGCATGTTCAGGTTGTGCAAAAGGCGGGCTGTGAATTGGTCGGCGTTTACGATGTCCGGAAGGAATCGCTTGAGGAGGCCAAACGCGAGTACGGATTGGACGATGCGCTGCTCTTCGATGACCTCGACCGCCTGTACGAAGTCGCGCGTCCGGAGTGCGTTGTCATTGCCACGACCGCCGACTCGCACGAAGGGCTGACGTGCATGGCTGCTGAACGCGGAGCGCAATTCGTGCTCGTCGAGAAGCCAATGGCGACGTCGGTCGACGCATGTGACCGTATGCTGCAGGTTTGCGCTCGTCAAGGAACGAAGCTCGCCGTGAACCACCAGATGCGGTTTATGGAACAGTACACGCGGCCGAAGGCGCTATTCGCCAGCGACGAGTTGGGCGAGATGGGAAGCATGACGGTGGTGGCGGGGAATTTTGGGCTCGCGATGAACGGTTGTCACTACTTCGAAGCGTTCCGGTATTTGGCCGACGATATACCCGCCGAAGTCACCGCTTGGTTCTCGAGTGAGACGGTCCCAAATCCTCGCGGCTCGCAGTTCCACGATCGTGGCGGCTCGGTGCGAGTGACGACGCGAGGGGGCAAGCGCTTCTATATGGAGGCGGGCACGGACCAGGGCCATGGCGTGCGCGCAGTGTACGGTACACGCCAGGGCATGCTCACGGTCAACGAGCTCACTGGCGAGCTAGTCGGCACAGAGCGGCAAGCAGAATTTCGGTCGCTCCCCACCACGCGGTACGGCATGCCAGCGGTCGATCGTCGCGAAACTATCGCGCCGGCCGAAGTCATCGACACTTCGGCTGCCGTTCTCCGTGCTCTCATCTCTGATGAGAACAGCGTCACAGGTGAGCACGGTCGTAGCGCCGTCGAAGTACTCGTCGCCGCGCACCAGTCGGCCGATGCAGGTGGAATCCCAATCACCCTCGGCGCGAACCTCGACCGGTCGCGAGTCTTTCCGTGGGCCTAATCGCAATTTCTAATCGATATCTATAAAGATGACTAAAGGCTCGAGCAGCGAATCCCGGCCGACGACCTGCAATGTTGTTCTCGTCGGCGCGGGCTACATGGCGCGAGAGCATATCCGCGCGTTCCAGGACGTGCCGGGTGTGCAGGTCGTGGGAATCCAGAGTCGGACGCAGAGCCGCGCTCAGGCGCTGGCCGACGAGTTCGGGATACCAGGTGTCTACGACACGATTGCCGCGATGTACGCTGCGACCCAGGCGAATCTTGTCGTGGTGACCGTACCGGAGTTACAAACCAACGAGGTGTGTACGGCGTGCTTTGAGCATCCGTGGTCGGTGCTCATCGAAAAGCCGGCGGGCTACAACCTCGACGACGCCGTCGCCATCGCTGGCAATGCGGCGTTGCGGGGCCGACGCGCCTTCGTCGCACTGAACCGGCGGCATTACGCCAGCACACGGACCATGCGCTCCGATCTGGCCAACCTGTCTGGACCACGGTTCATCAAGCTGCAGGACCAGGAGGACGCCGTTGGCGCTCTGCGTGCGGGACAGCCAGCGCTTGTCGTCGAAAACTGGATGTACGCGAACTCGATCCACGTCATCGACTACTTCACCATGCTCGGCCGCGGTCGTGTCGTCGACGTAGAACGGGTCATCCCGTGGAACCCGCAAACCGGCTATGTCGTTGCGAAAGTCACGTTCGACTCCGGTGATGTGGGATTGTACGAGGCTGTTTGGAACGGGCCGGGTCCGTGGGCGGTGACGGTGAACACACCCGAAAAACGCTGGGAGCTCAGACCCGTCGAACGCGCTGCGTTTCAATTGGCTGGCAAACGGGTGCTCGAACCGGTCGAGCCCGACCCGATTGACACCGTGTTCAAGCCGGGCTTGCGCGTGCAGGCCGAGCTAGCTGCTCGTGCGGCGCTCGGTGAGGACACCGAACTGCCTACACTCGACGACGCGCTCGTGTCAATGCGCCTGACGCAGGCAATCTACGGAACGTGAGGATTCTGGCGCTGGTCCCGGCACGCGCAGGGTCGAAGCGCGTACCAGGAAAGAACGTCAGACTTTTAGGTGACAGGCCACTCGTTCGATGGTCGCTCGATGTCGTGCGTAATGTGCCAGAGGTCTGCGATACGCTCGTGTCGACGGATGACGAAGCGGTCGCGGCAATCGCGCGCGAGGCAGGCATCAGGATGCCGTGGCTCCGACCTGCCGAACTGGCGACGGACGGGGCGACGTCGGTAGACGTCGCATTGCATGCGCTCGATTGGTACGAGAAGGAGAAGGGAGCGGTTGACGGGCTACTCTTGTTGCAGCCGACGTCGCCCTTCCGCACGCGCGCGTCGATCGAGCGTGGCATCGATCTCTTTCGATCGAATAACTACCGTCCCGTCGTGAGTGTGTCGCCGGCCCTGTCACATCCCATGCGATGTTTCCGGGTCGAGGGAGGAGTTCTGCAGCCGTTCGTACCGGACTTTTGCGAGTTGGTCGGCTCTCAAGACCTTCCGCCGGCTTTCGTCGTCAACGGCGCGTTTTACCTCGTTGCCCCGGCTCACCTGCGGATGAACAACTCGTTTTACGGTACCGAAGCTGTTGCGCTGACGATGACCGACCCTGACGAGGGGCTCGATATCGACACCGAGAAGGATTGGGCCGACGCGGAGTCAGTGGTCGGCGCGAGATCAAAAACGGCATAATGTTCACGTCGAATCACACATTCGTTGCGTTTAATGAGGTTGTCGATCGCGCGCACGCCCAGTTAACGAAACGGGTCGGCGCTGCGATGGGATATTCGGCCGACGTTCTCGTTGACCGGTTGGTGCAACGCGTGGTCGAACTGGCCCTTCCGCCGTTCGCTTGCGCTGTGCGCAGTCGATTGGACCGCGTGCAGCCACCCGTGCCGCCGGATGCCACGGTTCTGGACACCGCCGAACTCAAACTGACGGTGGGCTCCGGCGTGGTGACTGTACCGCTTCGACGCGCGGCACGACACCACGCCCAATTCGTTCTACACTGGGGCTTTTGCTTGTCCGCGATTCTGCGCGGAGCATTCCATCGTGGATCGAGCGTACCAGCGGCGCTCGTCCATGATCTATCGAACAGCGACGTCTTTCAGAACGGGAGCGACCAGTCGTTCCTCGCCTTTTGCCGACATGGCCCGGTGGCTCCGCTGCGCGAAGCGCCTCGCCTGCTCATTGCGGCAACGGATCGGCCGGGCTCCTCGGAACCGAAGACCGTCGAATATTGCCGGCATCCGCTTGTGAGGCTCACGTATGAAGCGCGGATCGGGTGGATCCGCAGGGCGCGGCTGCTTGCGCGCCATCTCGCTCTGCCCCTCCGGTACGCGAACGCAGTGGCATCCGTCCCACAACTGTCGCTGCTTGGTCGTGAGATTGCCTATCGCGAGATCGCGGATGCGCTCGACCGTGCCGGGTCGATGACTGCTGTACTTCACACCTGCTCCAGCTACCGGAGCCAGCCGCTCTGGTCACGCGAGCTTCGGCGCGCGCGGTCGCACATGGTCTGGTACGCGCAGAACTGGAAGCCGACACGGAAGTCTGCGGGGGACGTTGACGCCGACTACCCCACCACGCGTTGGATACGTTCGGACGTGCACTGGGTATGGACCGAGGCTTTCGCCCGCTACCTTCGGTCGCAGGTAAACACCGATGTGCGCGCCGTGGGCCCGCTGCTCTGGCGTCTCCCCAAAGGGAACGTATCGGAACCGGGAGACGCGTCAATTCTTGTCTTCGACGTTCCCGCGGTCAGCGATCAGGTGATGCTCGAGCTCAACGGTGAGCTGACAAACTATTTTACTCCCGACAATGTCCGCGCATTTATTGCCGACATCGTAGGAGTCACACGGGAGCTTGAGCTGGAGCTGGATCAGCCGATGCTTTTAACGCTCAAAATGAAGCGCGGCTATCGGCCAGATTATGCACGTGAGTATTTCGATTATGTCGACCAACTCGTCGCGGACGACGCTATCGAGCTTGCTGACTCGGCCGAGAATCTCTTCCAGATCATCTCGCGCAGTCGGCTGGTAATCGCGTATCCTTTTACCTCGCCAGTGTACGTGGCGGAGTTCCTGAACATACCAGCGATCTATTACGACCCGACCGGAGCTATCCACGCTCAGACCTTCGCCGATCGGCCGTTCTCGGTGGGGTTTGTTGGCAGTCGGCCAGAGTTGCATCGGATCGCGGCTGGCGCGCTCAGGCGACCAGAGTCTGTCTGAAATCATCTGCGGGGAGGAAGCCATGAAGCAGATCGTGAAGAACGTTGTTCCAGTTCGAGTTCGGCAGTTCATCAAGGACGTCAACCAGATGGCGACCTACGGGCTGCCCAATCCTCTGATGAGCGCTGGGCCCCTGACGCCGACGGCGCAGAAATGGTTTGAAGCGTTGCGCGACACCGGCATTGTGAAGATCGAGGGTGATTCCTTTCGCCAAATCGCCGCGTATCTGGAGAGCGAGTATTTTCAGCCGATCGAAAAGGACCCTGCCCGCTTCCTCGGCAAAGCAGCTCCGGTTTACGAGCTAGGCGATCGCGTTCGGTTCGTTGAGGATACAAATCAGGCGCGCTTCGCTTCCGGGGGAACCGAGATTAGCGTCAGTATCTCATTCGCGGACCCAAACCTTCAACCGCTCTTCGGCAACGATGATCTCATGCGCATGTTGCGCAAGTATTACGGGCGTCAACCGTATCATCGCAACCAGCCGCTGCTTCAAAAGGTGGCACTACGCCCAGGGCAACTGGCCCTAGGCAACGGAAATTTCCACGTCGACCACCTCTACCAGGTCAGCTTTATGCTGCTCGTGACTGATGTTGGCGCGACAGACACGCACATGGAGTATTGCATCGGTTCGAATCGCCGGGCCATGTTGCGAGAGGGAATCGAGATTCCCCGCGACGCGTGCGAAACAAAGGCAGTGGACTATCCGATCTTCGATTGCATAGGCAAGAAGGGCACGCTCTTCGTGTTTGACACCTCGGGCTTCCACCGCGCCAAATACTTGTCGAACTCCACTCGGAAAATGCTACATCTGAACATCACAACGGGGCACAATCTCGGTAGCTTCATCGATCGGCGGTCGTCGATCGGTTGGCTTGGGACGGCGCCGGAATACGTTCAGAAAATGTTTCGCTTTCTCAAGGACTGATCACACAGTGTCGCGTATGGCGTCGCGAGCCGTAAAGGCACTGCGCAATCCCATGTTTGTCTCGGACATGTTGGTTGAGCGGTCGTGGGGTCTGATGTCGACGCTTCTCTTTCGACTCGAATGTGCGCTTCGCGCGGTTCGTGTTGGTGCGCGAGCCGACATTTTCGGCCGCTGCATCATTCGCAGGGGGCTCGACTCGCGAATCGAGCTAGGCCATCACGTGCAGATCATCTCGTCCTCATGGCGAAGTAGCACCGCCAACTGCACGCGGTCAAAGCTGCGAACTTTCTATTCCAGCGCGTCGATTATCATCGGAAATCATTCCGGCATGACGGGCGGCGCGATCGTCGCGCGTTCCAAGACGATTCGTATCGGCGATCGGTGCATGCTGGCCCCGAATGTGACGATCATGGACTCCGATTTCCACATCGCTTGGCCGCCGGAACGGCGGTACGACACGTGGGAGACCGACATAGACGCCGACGTCACGCTCGAAGACAACGTCTGGGTTGGGATGGGCACGATCATCCTGAAGGGTGTCACGATCGGCGAAAACAGCGTCATTGCGGCGGGGAGCGTCGTGTCGCGCGACATTCCGGCAAATTGCCTCGCGGGCGGCGTCCCGGCGCGCGTCCTCAAGACGTTCCCGTGAGACTATCGGAAGCGCTCGCTGCCGAGGTGCGTGGCATTGTCACTTTCATTGTCGTCGGGTGGCCGAGCACTCCGCTTGGCTATCTGATGCGTCAGCGATATTGGCGCCGTCACGCGCGGGTAAATCGAGTCATTCCGGCGCGCGGAGCGCGAGTGATCGGCTGGGAGTTCATCCGGTTCGGCGAGGACAACGCGATCGGCGAGAACGCCGAGTTCGTCGCGGACGGGACGGACGGGCTCCGGGTCTACATCGGCTCAAATATCCTGTTCGCACGTGGGGTCTACCTGCGGTCGTCCAACCACGTGCTCGCGGACCGGCACCGCCACATCCTCGAACAGGGTCACGAATCGAAGCACGTCCCGTTCGAAGGAGCCGAATACGCCATCGTCATCGAAGACGAATGCTGGATCGGCGCCAACGTAATAATTCTGAGCGGAGCACACATCGGGCGCGGGGCAGTGATTGCTGCAGGCGCCGTCGTGACCGGCGTAATCCCTTCTTATACCATCGCCGGCGGGCTGCCGGCACGTGTGATTGCGGAGCGCAAATGAGCGTGTTGAAGGTGGGGATCGCCGGTTTCGGAGTGGTCGGCAAGCGTCGAAAAAAATGCGTAGACGGGCGCCAGGACATGCGCGTCGTCGCAGTATGCGATCGCACCATCGCGGCGGAAGCCACGTTGCTCGACGGCGTCCGCTGTCACCGGGACTACCAAAGCTTGCTAACCGAGAAGCTCGACGTTCTCATCGTGTGCATGACGAACGACATCGCCGCCGAAGTGACCATCGCCGGACTCGACGCCGGACTTCACGTCTTCTGCGAGAAGCCGCCCGGTCGCAACGTCGAGGAGATCACGCGCGTCATCGCACATGAGCGGCGGCATCCGGCGCTTAAATTGATGTATGGCTTCAACCACCGGTACCACGAGTCGGTGCAGGAGGCAATGACAATTCTTCGGTCCGGGCAGCTCGGCCGCATCATCAACATGCGTGGGGTGTACGGCAAATCCAAGCTGGTCACGTTTAACCAATCGGACTGGCGCACAAGGCGAGAAATTGCCGGCGGCGGCGTGTTGCTCGATCAGGGAATTCACATGGTCGACCTGATGCGGCTGTTCGCCGGGGAATTTGTCGACGTCCACAGCTTCATCTCGAATAGCCGCTGGGGCTATGATGTCGAAGACAACGCCTATGCACTAATGCGCACGAGCGACGGCATCGTGGGCATGCTCAACTCGTCCGCTACTCAGTGGCGTCACCGCTTTCACCTCGATATCAATCTGGAACGGGGCAGCCTGGTCCTCGGTGGCATCCTGTCCGGAACGAAGAGCTATGGCGCGGAGACGTTGAGCGTCATTCAGGCCGATCCTGACAACGACGGCGGTGACCCACACGAACAGACGACGCGGTACAATCGTGATCCGTCGTGGGACAGCGAGATTGCCGCGTTCGCCGAGTACATTCGAACCGACTCGCCGGTCCAGAGCGGCAATTCGGACGACGCACTTCGAACTATGAAGTTGGTATATAAGATATACTATGCCGACGCCGGTTGGCGTGTGGCGCACGCTATATCGGATCCCCACGCCTGTGAATGATATAGATCGTTTTTTCCATTCTGACCCCGCCGCGTTCGCTGCCTCCTACCTCGAGCACATCGGACGCGTGCTGCAGCGCATCGACACTGCGGAGATCGCGCAGTTCCTCACCACCCTTCTCGATGCGCGCGAACGCGGCGCCACCATCTTCTTCATCGGAAACGGTGGAAGCGCGTCCACGGCGAGTCACTTCGCCAACGATCTCGCGGTGGGTGTGAATGACTACGACAAGCCATTCAAGGCGCTCGCACTTACCGACAACGTCGCCGTCATTTCGGCCATCGGCAACGACTTTGGGTACGAGGAGATCTTCGTTCGTCAACTGCGCGTGCTCGCGCGCGACGGTGACGTGCTTGTCGCAATCTCCGCGTCGGGTAATTCGCCTAACTTGCTCAAGGCGATGGAGTACGCCGCGACGGCCGGCGTCAAGACAATAGCGTTGACGGCGTTTGACGGCGGTCGGATGAAACAGGTCGCCGACATGGGCGTTCACGTCCCAACGGCCCCGAAGGAGTACGGCCCCGCGGAAGACGCCCACCTGATCCTTGACCATTTGGCCGCGGCGTACCTGATGCGCTATGTGCGACTCGCGAAGTGACCGCAGCGAGGTTAGCAGGGCGGACTGCAGTGGTCACCGGCGCATCGCGCGGCATCGGCCGGGCGATTGCGTCCGCATTGCGTGCGGATGGCGCACGAGTTGTCGGTACGCAAACCGGCGCGGGCGGTGATTCGGACGACTGCGACGAATGGATTGCCGCCGACTTTTCCGACGTCGATCAGATTGAGCGCTGTGCCGCGGCCATCGCGCGGATCGAACCGGATATTCTCGTCAACAATGCGGGCATCAATCGCATCGCGCCGTTCATCGACGTGAGCACGTCCGACTTCCTGTTGATCCATCGAGTAAACGTGCTGGCCCCGTTTCGCCTCTGTCAGGCGGCCGTTCCCGCGATGCGCCGCCGCCAGTGGGGGCGCATCGTCAATGTGTCATCGATCTGGGGCAAGATCAGCAAGGCGCAGCGAGCATCGTACTCTGCCAGCAAGTTCGCGATTGATGGACTGACGGTGGCGATCGCCGCCGAACACTCCGCGGATGGAATTCTCGCAAACTGCGTCGCACCCGGTTTTATCGACACGGAGATGACGAGGAACATCCTCAGTAGCGCCGACCTCGACGCGCTAACCGCCGCCGTTCCCGCGCGCCGGCTCGGCACGCCGGACGAAATTGCCGAATTGGTTCGGTGGCTCGCAAGTCCCGAGAATGGCTTCGTTACAGGTCAGAGCATCGCGGCCGACGGCGGGTTCACTCGTGTCTGACACACTCACTATCCAGTCGCACAAGGGACCGTACACGGTTCGCTTCGGTGAGGGTGTGCTCCAGAATCCCGATCGCTTCATTGAACCGTCATCGCATGTCCTGATCGACGCGAACGTGGCGCGGCTGTACGCTGCGCCATTGCGTGCCCTGCTCGCAAAACCGAACACGATCACGATTGAGGCGCTCGAAGCCAGCAAGTCGCTCGAGGGCATGATCCCGTTATTCGAGCAAGTGGTCCGTAACAGTATACGGCGCGACCACACGCTCGTCGCCATTGGCGGTGGGATCGTGCAGGACGCGACGTGCTTTATCGCAAGTACGCTGCTGCGCGGCGTACCGTGGCAGTTCGTGCCGACGACCCTACTGGCACAGGCCGACTCATGCATCGGCTCTAAGAGCTCGATCAACCTCGGCGGTCGCAAGAATCTCCTCGGAACCTTCAATCCGCCGACGCAGATCTTTGTCGAACTGGCGTTTCTCGACACGCTGGAGGACAAGGAGATCCGGTCGGGCATCGGCGAAATTGCGAAGGTGCACGCCATCGAGGGTCAGAGTGCATTCGATGCGCTGGCTCGTGACTTCGATACGCTGTTCACGGATCGCGAGGTGCTCGCGCAGTACACGCGGTCGGCGCTCCGTATCAAGCAGCGGTACATCGAGGCGGACGAGTTCGACCTCGGCATCCGCAACATCTTCAACTACGGCCATAGCTTCGGCCACGCCATCGAATCCGCTACGACCTACGCTGTACCACATGGCATTGCGGTGGCGATGGGAATGGACGCTGCGAACGCGCTCGCCGTGAGCCGAGGGTTGACGCCGGCGCGTCACTACAACCGTATGCATGGAGTGCTCGAGTCACTCTACAGCGCGTATACGCGAACGTCCGTCTCGATCGACCGGGTACTCGATGCGCTGATGAGCGACAAGAAAAATACGTCGTCGGCATTGGGACTCATTCTGCCGGTTGGGGGGGATGCCGCAATACAGCGACTGTTGATCGAGCGAGACGATACGCTGATCGACCAAGTACGCACGGTCGTCGCGGCACTCTTTCAATGAACGAGACGTCACGGGTTGCGGTCTGTTCTCGGTCGTTCTCGAAGAACGCGGTTCTGCGCGCCGAACTGCTCGAGCGGTACGCGCACGTCACGTTCAATGACGCCGGCCTCGAGCTGCGCGGTGAAGCACTGGCGAACTTCCTGCGCGGCCATGACAAAGCGCTCATCGCCCTCGAGCGCGTCGACGCATCGATACTGAAACAGCTCCCGGAATTGTGCGTCATTGGCAAGTACGGCGTCGGGCTCGATGGCATCGACCTCGCCGCGTTGCGCGACCACGATATCCGTCTTGGTTGGACGGGCGGGGTCAACCGGCGGTCGGTGGCGGAACTGGTCATTGCGTTCGCGATCTCTCTGCTGCGGCACGTTCCGGCGGCGAATCGTGAAGTCCTCAGTGGTACATGGCGGCAGCACATTGGCGGTACGCTCAGCGGGCGAACCGTTGGTGTGATCGGCTGCGGATTCGTCGGAAAGGAGGTCGTACGCCTCCTGCAGCCGTTCGGATGCCAAGTTCTCGCGAACGATGTGCGGCGGTTCGACGCGTTCTATGCCAGATACGGCGTCCAGGCGGTCGATCTCGACACGGTGCTCCACGACGCGGACGTAGTCACGCTGCACGTTCCGCTCGATGACAGCACCCGGGGAATGCTCTCCGACGCTCGCCTATCACTGCTTCGTCCGTCTGCAGTATTGATCAACACGGCGCGCGGGCATCTCGTAGACGAATCGTCGCTCAAGCGCCGCTTGCAGCGCGGAGACATCGCTGCCGCGGCGTTCGACGTGTTCGCCGTAGAGCCGCCGCACGACGAGGAGCTATTGCATCTTTCGAATTTTCTCGCAACTCCTCACATCGGCGGGAGCGCAGCCGAAGCCATCCTGGCGATGGGCCGCGCCGCCATCAATGGTTTGGACGACAACTACGTGCCTAGCCCAACGCGCGACCTGTCAGGTCCGGAGGAACTGGAATGAGCATTCGCCCGCGCCGCTCTCTGCGTAATCCAGAGCTGCGCCGACCCAGCGCGTTGGCCTCGGTTCCGCGCGATCCATCGTTCATCTGGCTGGACAAGAACGAGAATCTCGATCCGGAACTGATGGCGCTGTCGCGCGAGGTGCTGCTGTCGATTCCGCCAGAGGCGCTGGCCACCTATCCTGAGGCCGGAGAGGTGTATCGACGGCTCGCGAAATGGGTGGGCGTGACGCCTGAGAGCTTGCTGCTGACTCCGGGCAGTGATGGCGCGATCCGCCTCACGTTCGAGGCGTTCGTAGAGCAAGGCGATCCCGTCGTGCATTCGTCTCCGACCTTCGCGATGTACCCGGTCTATTCGCAGATGTTCGGCGCAGATGTGCGGACGGTCGAGTACGAGCCCTCGGAAACGGGGCCACGGCTCGATACGGATCGGCTATTCCAGCTCGTGCGCGAACATCGTCCCAAGCTCCTCTGCCTTCCGAACCCCGATAGTCCGACAGGTACCACGTTGCCTCCGGAAACGTTGCGGGCGTTGCTGTCTGCCTGCGAAGAGACAGGTACAGTCCTTCTCCTCGACGAGGCGTATCACCCGTTTCACGCATGGTCGGCGGCGCCGTGGACCAAGGACTCGCTCAACCTGATTGTTGCCCGGACCTTCGCGAAGGCGTGGGGGGCCGCGGGATTGCGCGTCGGATACGCCATCGCGCACCCCGATACCATCGCGCTCCTCCACAAGATGCGCCCGATGTACGAGGTGAGCACGATCGCCGTCGAGTACGTGTCGCGGCTACTCGAGAATGTCACGCGGATGGAGCAGGCTGTCGCACGCCTGATCGAGTCAAAGGCGGGATTCGTCGACGACATGGTCTCCCTTGGCTTCAAGACGCTACCAACCGCCGGCAATTTCGTGCACGTCGCGTTCGGTAACCACGCCGCGGCGGTGCATGCAGCGCTCTCGCCCAAGGTTCTTTACCGCGCTAACTTCGATCAACCCAGCCTAGCGGGCTACAGCCGGTTTTCGATCGGACCCGCGGAGACGATGGCGCAAGTCACCAGGCTCATTCGAGGCGCTCTGGAAGGACGTTCATGAAGAAAGAATTCGTCAAGGTCGCGCTGATCGGTTGCGGTCGTATCGCGGGGCATCACGCGCGCTCGATCGCCGAGACGCCGGGCATCGAGCTGTCTGCCGTGTGCGACCTCGCCATCGAAAAAGCACAGGCGTACGCCACGGAATACGGCGTGCGCGCGTACAACGATTACCATCGTATGCTGCGCGAGAATCCGGCAATCGACGTCGTCGCCGTCATCACGCCGTCTGGGATGCATCGCGAGCATGCCCTCGACGTGATCCGCAGGTACCGCAAGCACATCATCGTGGAGAAGCCGACCTTCATGACACCCTCGCAGGTGCGCGAGGTCTACGCCGAAGCGGCCGCTGCTGGTGTGCAGGTATTTGCTGTGTTCCAGAACCGGCACAATCGTGCTGTGCAGCGTGTGATGCGGGGATTGCGCGACGGTGAGCTGGGAAAGTTGCGCGCCGCCGCCGTGCGCGTGCGCTGGTGCCGCCCACAGCGCTACTACGATCTCGCGCCGTGGCGTGGAACGTTCGCGATGGATGGTGGCTGTCTGACCAATCAGGGCGTGCATCACGTCGATCTCCTCCGCACTCTCGGCGGCGACGTATTGCGGGTAGCGTGCACGCAGGCGACGCTCGGCGCCGACATCGAAGTCGAGGATCTCGCCACCGGCGCAATGGCGTTCGCCAGCGGTGCGATTGGCAGCATTGAGGTTACCACGGCGGCGCGCCCTATCGACTACGAAGCCAGCGTCTCGCTCGTGTGCGAAAAAGGGCTGGCACAGATCGGCGGCATCGCCGTCAACGAGTTGCAGATCTACACTCCGGCGCCCGAGGCATGCGCCGAGAACTCTGAGGACTTCTCCGGCAACGTGTATGGGCATGGCCACGCGCTCATCTACCGGGACATTGCCGCCGCGCTCATCGAGGGTGTTCCGTATCCCGTAAACGAGGCGGACGCGCTCGCCACCATTCAGTTGTTGAACGCCTTCTACGTTGCGGACGAAACGGGTTGCTGGGTCGACGTAGCGCAGGCCGGCGACAGTGCGCGGCTCGGCCGACCCGACGAGGCCTTGGCTGCTTTGTATCGTACGAAGGCGAGTTAGGAACCTGAGACGAGCGCTATGAAAATCATTGGAGTCATTCCGGCCCGTATGTCGGCGTCGCGTTTTCCGGGCAAGCCACTGTATCCCATCCTCGGTCGTGCGATGGTAGAACACGTATACGAGCGCGCGCGCATGTATGGCGACTGGAATCATCTGGTGCTCGCGACGTGCGACGCGGAGATCGAATCCTTCGCTCGCGAGCGGTCCATTCCCGTCGTCATGACGGGCTCGCATCATACGAGAGCGCTTGATCGCGTGGCGGAAGCCGTGACACGAATCGGCGAGCCGGTCGACGACGACGACTTCGTCGTGTGCGTGCAGGGAGATGAGCCGATGATGCGGCCGGACATGATCGACACTGTGTTGCGTCCGCTGCTCGACCATCCGGAGATCCCGTGCACGGTTTTGGCAATGCAGATCGCCGAGGAGTCCGTGTGGCTCAACCCGGATACCGTCAAGATCATCCACAACGACGCCGGCGAAGTGTTATACACGTCGCGCGCGCCTGTGCCGTATGCCAGGCGCCCGTTCTCGCTCGAGCTCGGGGCGCGGCGAATCTACGGAATTTTCGCGTTCCGGTGGAAATATCTGCGCGCGTTCACCGAACACCCGGAGACGCGTCTGGAGCAGCTCGAGGCGTGCGACAGCAATCGGATCCTCGACATGCCGTTTAGCCAATACATTGCGTCATATCCGTCGTTGGCGTCGTTCTCGGTCGACAGCCCACCGGATATTGCGCTCGTCGAGGCGCATATGGCTGACGACGAATATTGGCATCGTTACCGCTAGCGCCCCGTGACACACATGGCCGCCCCGGACTACTTCTACTACGCCGACGACGACATCTACTTGCGTGGGCTGCGCGTGTCCGACCTTGATGGCCGTTGGCCCGAATGGTTCAACGATCCGGTCGTCACGAGGTACCAGGCGAAAGGCTACCGGCCCAACACGCGCGAGTCACAGCGCGCGTATTACGAGCACCTCTTGGCGAGCACGGCCGACGTCGTACTCGCCATTGTCGAGCGCGCGACCGACATGCACATCGGTAACGTAGGGCTGCACCAGATCGACCCACTGCATCGTACGGCAATTCTTGGGATCGTCCTCGGCGAGCAGTCGGCGTGGGGTCGCGGGATTGGCTCGCGTAGCTGGCGAGCGATCACCGGCTACGGGTTCGAGGTACTTGGACTTCACAAGATCTGTGCGACGGTGATCGACGGCAACGAAGCGTCGCTCAAGTGTGCGCTGGCCGCGGGGTATGTTGTCGAGGGCCGGCAAGAGCAGCAGATCTACAAGAACGGCGCTCATCGAGATCTCATCCACGTGGGTCTGCTGAAAGAGAAGTGGACGGCCTAGCATGCTCCTGCTCGATGACCTTCCGGCACCGGGCGAGTCTGAACCGGTCCTGAAGTGGCGCGGCTACGACGAGGACGCCGACGCGACGTCGGTTTCACGACACCTCGATCGGCGCGGCGATGTGTTGCGGGCAAGATACCTGGCGTTCGTCCACGATCTTGGAGAGGCAACCATCCGCGGGCGTCCGCTTCGTGAACATTTCGAAGCATCCGACGGTTTCTCCTTGTGGTGGATGAACAGGGTTCCAGAAAAGAGCCCGTTCAAGTCCTCGAGGATCTTCGACTGCCTTCGACTGCTTGCGCTTGAGGAAATTCTCATTGAGCGCGGTGTTGCATCGTTGACGCTCCACAGTACCGACGACGTGTTGGCCACTTCCGTGGCTGCACTCTGTCACGCACTGGATGTGCAATTCTCTCGCGTCTCCGCACCTAAGCCGCGCCGCTCACTTAGGATGCGTCGAATCTACGATTCGCTCCCGCACTTCGTGCGGGGGCTGCTGAGCTTTCGGCATCTCGCGTTGCGGTGGGGCTTCCGGCAACTTCGTCCGATGAAGTGGCACGTCGGCGACGGATCGCTGTTCGCATGTTCGTACTTCTTCAACCTCGATCCGCGCGCCACCGCTTCCGGCCGTTTCCACTCGCGTCAGTGGGAAAGCCTTCCCGGCTGGCTAGGCGAGCGGGGTATTCGGATGAACTGGCTGCATCACTATCTGCCGGACACGATGCCGGTGGACGCGAGCATCTCGTTTCTGCGCGGACTGAATGAAGCCAAGATCGACTCCGATGAGGGCCGGCACGCGTTCCTCGAGAGCTATTTGTCTGGACCGCTGCTCTGGCGCGTCTTTCGCCAGTGGATACGCACGCTTCTCGCCGGTTCGCGCCTGACGGGACTGGAGGCGGCATTCCGACCATACGGGTCGGCAGTCTGCTTCTGGCCGTTACTCGCCGAGGATTGGCACAACTCGCTCGCCGGTACGGCGGCGGTGAGCAACTGCGTGTGGTACGTCCTGTTCGACGCGGCGCTCGCGGATCTACCGCGGCAGAAACGAGGACTCTACCTGTATGAGGGCCAGGGCTGGGAAGCGGCGTTTCTCCATGCGTGGCGCAAGCACGGCCATGGTGAGATCATCGCGGTGCCCCACTCTTCGACGCCCTTCTGGTACCTGAACATCTACGACGATCCGCGGTGCGTATCGCCCACCGGTCCTTGTCGCAAGCCGCTGCCCGACCGCTGGGCACTGAATGGGCCGATGGCGTGGGATTCATTCATCGGTGCCGGATATCCGCCAGACCGCCTTGCTCCAGTCGAGGCGCTGCGGTACCAGTACCTGCTGTCAGCGGCGTCGACGGCTCCCACGTCGCGCCAGTCGATCACGTCTGTGCCCCTGCATTTGCTCGTCCTCGGCGATTTCACGCGCGATCAGACTGCTCGCATGCTGGCGCAGCTAGCGCAGGCGTCGTCGATGGTAGAGGGTGGTCTCCAGGTTACCATCAAACTCCATCCGTCCTGCCATCTCGACGATGGTGACGTGGGGGGGTTGCGGTGCGAGTTTACGACTAGGCCGTTGAGTGAGATCCTGAGCGGGTTTGATGTTGCCTTTGCCAGCAACACGACATCCGCCGGCCTCGACGCGCTTCTTAGTGGATTACCGCTCGTCGTGTTTCTCGATGACGACGTCATGAATCACAGCCCGCTCCGCGGCGTCGACGGCGTGTCCTTCGTCGGATCGGCGACTGAGCTTGCCGCGGCGTTGCAGGTCGTTGCGAGTACGCACGCCGGCGCAGCGTCAGCGAAATTCTTTTGGCTCGACGCCGGCCTCCCTCGTTGGAACGCGCTGCTGCTCTCGTGAAGGAAACCGATGAGTTTAGGGAAATGATGCTGTCTCGCACGAAACCGCGCGTTCTCGTGACGGGCGGAAGCGGCTTTCTTGCTATAAACTGGGCGTGCGCTGTCCGTGACTCTTGGGAAGTGCTGCTCGCCACACACCGGCACCGCGTCACGCTGGACGGTGTCTCTGCGCGCCCTGTGAACCTTGATGATATAACGGAACTCGAGCGCGAGATCGAACGGATTCGGCCTGACCTCATTGTCCACACGGCGGGCCTGACAGACGTGGATCGGTGCGAAGCCGACCCGGCCGCGGCTCACGCTGCCAACGCCACTCTGGCCCAAAATATTGCGCGGGCGGCCGGCAGTCAGTCGGTGCGACTCGTCCACATCTCGACGGACCACCTGTTCACCGGCGACCGTCCACTCGTTTCAGAGACCGAACCCGTTCATCCCGTCAACGAATACGCGCGCTCCAAGTTGTTGGCCGAGCAATTGGTGCTCGCAGCATATCCGAATGCGTTGGTCGTGCGGACCAACTTCTTCGGATGGGGC
The DNA here is from genome assembly GCA_041690755.1 of Gemmatimonadaceae bacterium. GTDB lineage: Bacteria > Gemmatimonadota > Gemmatimonadetes > Gemmatimonadales > Gemmatimonadaceae > JAQBQB01. The sequence continues at coordinate 32,443 of JBEPWA010000001.1, forward strand.
CACGCGACCCGTCGGTCGTTTAGCGACTGGCTGATTTACAGTCTGCGGGCTGGCCAGACGATCTCGTTGTTCGACGACGTGTATTTCACTCCCATCTTGGCTGACGGAGTAGTAACGTGGGTTCACGAGCTCGTCTCGCGCGGCGCGTCAGGCGTCTATAACGTCTGCGGCGATGAACGCATGTCGAAATACGAGTTCGCCTTGCGGTTAGCGGCGCACTTTGGATTGCCAACGACGCTCATCCGCCGAGCAAGCGTAAAGGATGCTGCGCTTCGCGCTCCCCGCCCGAATGACATGTCGCTAGACAATTCGAAAGCGGCGCGCGCCACGGAACGTGCGGCTCGCACTCTCGAAGAGGACCTCGCAGACCTGCTGAAACAGGAGGCGTCTGGCCGCCGCGACCTGCTGCTGCGCGCAGTGTCAGGTTGAGATGACAGAAGTATCTACGCCGTACGACTCGCGATTTCCACGTCTGACCGTCGTAATTCCAACTCTGGGCGGCGCATCCCTCGACAGCACGATCGAAGCACTTCGCGGTGGCACAGTCGATCCCGACGAGATTCTCGTATGCATCCCGGCCCGCGAAGCCTCCCAGCTTCGGCCGCTTTCGTGCTCGAACGTGCGTGTCGTTGCCACCGAGTGCCGCGGCCAAGTCGCTCAGCGCGCCATCGGCTTCGCCGAGGCGATGCATCCGCTTGTCCTGCAACTCGATGACGACTTGATTGTGGCCCGCGATTGTATCGAGCGTCTCCGGGAGGCGCTACTGGAGCTCGGCCCAGCCTGGGCCGTGTCACCGGCATTGATCGATGCGGCTACAGGCCAATCCGTGTACCGGACGCCGGAGCGTACCTCGGTCGCGGCACGACTGCAGTTCTGGATGTTGAATGGACGTGAGGGCTACCGGGCCGGGCGCATTTACCCGACGGGCGCTGCGGTCGGCGTCGATCCGTTCCGTGACGATCGTGCCTTTCACGATGTGGAGTGGCTGCCGGGCGGCTGCGTGCTGCACTATCGCGAGAGCCTGGTCCTGGAGCCCTTCTATCCGTTTCCCGGCAAGGCCTATTGCGAGGATATCATCCATTCCCATCACCTGACTAGTCGCGGCATTCGTTTGCGAATCATATCGAAAGCACTCGTCGGCGTGGACATTCCACGCGATACGCAGTCACTTCGGGAGTTCGCGCGCGATCTGTCCGCTGACCTCAGAGCGCGCCGGCATTACCTGCGCTTGTCTGGCGGGAATCCCGCGCGCGCCTACCTGTTCGGCCTCAACCGCTGCCTCGGCTACGTCATGCGACGTGGGAGAACTCTAGGCCGGATCCGGCGGCACACAACGTGATCGGTAGCGCGCTGCCAGCGGAACGCGTTCCGTTCTACAAGCGGTTGTACATCTGGTCGGTCATCTTCGAGCCGCTGCTCCTCTTTGTGCTGTTCGAGGCATCGGCTATCGGCATCGGGGGCAACGTGTCGCGGCTACTGCAGGGGATAACCTGCATGGTGCTGCTGACGCGCCTCGTAATACGACTGCTCGGGTCGCGCGCCACCGTGACGATACCAAATCTTGCACACCCGGTATTCCGCTACTACACGTTGATGTTTGTGCTGGCGATCGTGGCCGGCGTTATCGGCTACGCGCGTGGCGCGTTCGATCTGCCAGGGAAGTACGTGCCAATTGGCCAAGTGTCGGCGTTTTCGAGTGCGCTGAACTCGGCCGCCGTTCGTCCCATATTCGAATACATCACGGCAGCATATTATTTCGTCTATTTCGTCATCCTGCCGCGATACCTGCTGACGTCTCGGGCGGCTGTCGACTATGCGTTCTTATGGTTCAGGCGCATGTTCGTCGTGTGCCTTGTTGCCGGATGGATCGACGTCGCGGCCGGCTTCGCACATATCAACCTGATTCCCCGCCATCTCTCTGATTGGTCTATCGTTGGCGAAGGGCGGTTCCACGGCATTGCCGGCGAGCCACGCGAAGCGTTCGTCTACCTGTTTCTCGGGCTGGCGATGTTACACCTGATGAGCTTTTGGGAACACCGCAGAATGGATCGACGGTGGTTCTACGTTGTCATTCCCGCAGCCATCATGACCAAGAGCACGACGGGCCTCGTCGGCGTGGCACTCTTCGTGGGAATCTACGGGTTGTACTCAATGCGCACGATGACGCTCAGCCGGATGGTGCAGCTCGTAGCGGGACTTGCTGTCGTTTCCGCCGTCGCCTACACCGCGGTCGTGAAGACGCAGCGCGTCATGGCGTACTTTCAAGCCGCTTCGGGGCTGTGGTACATCCTCGAGCACAATATGGATCTGCCGTACCTAATGTCAAAATCGAACTCGGACATATACCCTATGTACGACCTCACCGTAAAGGCCCGCGCAGGCGACTGGCTACCGGTGATTATTGGTTCTGGATTCGGCTCGGCCTCTGCGGTATCGAACCGCTACTATCGGGATGTCTCGACGCTCAATAATCCGCATTCTCAGCTTGCCCGAAGTCTCTACGAGACGGGCTTGGTTGGGACCGTGCTCTATGTCATGGCGTTCATCGGGCCTGTTGCGTGGGCAACTCGCGGCCTTTCGCGAACGCTGCGGCGCGAGTTCATCATGTTGGCGACACTTATGATCGGGTGTTCGCTCGCCGATCGCAGCTCCGCTCCATTCATCTATCTTGGCATGTTCTGGGCGGCCTTTCGCATCATGGGGCGGGAGACTGAGGCAACAATACAATCCGCTCCGGCAGCGGTCACGCCGTGACGACCGAGGGCCAAGGCAAGCCGGTCGTTCTTGTTTTCGTTGGCCACTACCTGCCGGCGTACAAGGCCGGCGGGATCGTCCGCACGGTCATCAACACGGTGGACCATCTGCATGAAGAGTTCGACTTCCGCATCGTGACAAGCGATCGCGATCTCGGCGATGACCGTCCATATCCTGATGTGGTGGTGAACAGGTGGAATCGCGTCGGTAACGCGCTCGTCTATTACGTCCCGTCCGCCGCGCATACGATCGCCAATCTGACGGCATTAGTAAACAGCGTGCCGGGCGCGGTGATCTACCTGAACAGCTTCTTCGACCCGTTTACAGTGAAAGTGCTGACTGCCGGGCGTCTCGGTCGCATTGAGCGCCGACGTATTATCGTGGCGCCGCGCGGAGAGTTTGCCTGGGCATCACTCGGACAAAAGTATCCGAAAAAACTCGCCTTCATGTTGCTTGCGCGCCTGGCCGGGCTGTATCGAGGCGTCGTATGGCATGCGTCGAGCAAGTTTGAGAGCGACGACATCGTGAAGGTGATGAAGGTAGATCCGGGCTCGATCCACGTGGCGTTCGACTTCGCGCTGAAGCAGCCCGCAACGGCGCAGCAAACCGCCGGTTCCGATGCTCCGGACGATAGCAACGCCCCGCTCCGACTGGTATTCCTCTCCCGGATTGCGCGCGAGAAGAATCTCGACTACGCGCTTCGCCTGCTACGCGATGTGCGGTGTGACGTGGTGTTCGACATCTACGGCCCTACCGCAGACGCCGAATATTGGCAGGAGTGCCAGCGCCTCATCGCCGAACTCCCATCCAACGTGGTGGCAACCTACCGTGGGATGGTCGCCGCGGATCGGGTCGTCGACGTGTTTAGCCAGTACGATCTCTTCCTTTTCCCCACCGGGGGCGAGGCGTACGGTCACGTCATCGTCGAGGCACTGATCGCGGGAACACCCGTGTTGGCGAGCCGCGAGTCAGCTTGGCGCGGTTTGGAGGCCGACGGCCTCGGATGGGACTTGAATCTCGACCAGCCGCAGGACTTCGTACAGAAGATCGATCAACTGGCCGCCGTTCCGTTGGCAGAGCGCCGTCAACGCCGGCCTGTGGTCCAAGCCGGCGTTGCCAAGCGACTGGCTGATCCCACCATCGCCGAGTCAAATCGGCGTCTTTTTTTGGGCGGCGCGACGTGACTACGACCGTCGTGATCACCGGTGCGACGGGGTTCGTCGGCCGGGCGCTCGTGGCGGAGTGTCTCTCGCGCGGCGATATGAGTGTGCGAGTCATCGTGCGGAACGCCGCAGCTGCGTCGGAACAGTGGGCTGGCCAGGAAGTGGAGGTCGTGCAGGGGGATCTGCACGATGCAGCTGCGCTTGACCGCGCGGTGCAGGGCGCTTCGACTCTAGTCCATCTGGTCTATCTGCACGGGGGCGCCGAAGCGAACCTCCCTGTGGTCCGCAGCCTAGCTGAGGCGTCGCAGCGGGCAGGTGTGCGCCGCATCGTACATTGCAGCACGGCCGCTGTGATCGGGCCGGGGGCATCGGGGGCGATTCGCGAAGAGACGCCGGCGCAGCCGCGAGGAGAGTATCAAGTCGCTAAGCTTGCCGTCGAAGGAGAGCTTAAGAAGGATGTTCCCCGGTGGGGGGAGCTGGCGATCCTGCGACCGACGGAGATCGTTGGACCCGGGGGAGAAGGTCTCCGTCAAATGATACAGAGGCTTAGAACTGATGGATGGCCGATGAACGAAGCCCGCCGGGTGATTTTCGGAGCCCGCCGCTTCAATTACGTTTGCATAAGGAATGTCGTCGCCGGTCTCCTTTTGCTTGCGGAATCGCCGCTGGCGCAGAATGGAGAGGTATTCTACCTGTCCGACGATGATGACCCCGAGAATAATTACGCATCCGTGGAAGGGCGCATTCTCGAAGCGATGGGCAGGCGGCGTTCAATCAGCGGTCCGACCCTTCCCCGGTCTGTTCTTTCGCTTGCTTATAGGATGTTTCCAGAGCGTGCGCCGCCAAATCGTACGTACTCGACATCCAAGATCCGACAGTTGGGCTATCGCGAGGTGACCTCGCTGAGCGCGACGATCAACGAGGTCGTTGCTTTTGAACTCGGGCAGGGCGCCGCCGGCCGTCAGGGCCATGCGACCGCCGCTGTCTGACCCACGCGAATAATGCCGACATCGCGACCCTATCAAATCTGCGCTCACTGCATCATGGACACGTCAGATTCGAAGATCGTCTTCGACGACCGTGGCTGGTGCGAGTACTGCACGAACTACTACGAACGGATCCTCCCGACCTGGCACCCCGATGCCATCGGTGAAGCGATGATCTCCAAGCAGATGGACGAGATCAGAGCGAACGGTAAAGGCAAGGATCACGATTGCCTCATCGGGATCAGCGGCGGCGTCGATAGCTCGTACGTCACCTACTTGGCCAAGGAGAAGTTTGGCCTCCGCCCGCTGCTCTTCCATGTCGATGCGGGTTGGAACTCGCAGCAAGCGGTAAACAACGTTGAACGGCTAGTTGATGGATTGGGGATCGACCTGTACACCGAGGTCATCGACTGGGAAGAAATGAAAGACCTCCAACTTGCCTTCTTCAAGGCGCAGGTTCCACACGTCGACACCCCGCAAGATCACGCGTTCTTCGCCGGGTTATATAATTTTGCCGCAAAGCACGGGTTCAAGTACATCCTTACTGGAGCCAATTACTCAACGGAGTGCGTTCGGGAGCCTCTCGAATGGCATTACCATGCGTCCGACCTGCGACAGCTGAAGGATATCCATCGGCGATTTGGTTCGAGGCCGTTGAAGACATTTCCGACCGCGGACATCTTCACGTTCAAGCTGTACTATCGATTCATCAAAGGCGTCCGAGTCGTCAAGCCACTGAACTACGTTCCGTTCTTCAAAGAGCCCGCGATGCAGGAGCTCAGCGACCGCTTTGGCTGGCAGCGGTATGCTCACAAGCATTATGAGTCGCGCTTTACGCGTTTCTACGAGGGCTATTGGCTGCCGATAAAGTTCGGTTACGACAAGCGGCGAGCACATTTTTCTAGTCTGATCTTGACGGAGCAGATGTCGCGCGATGAGGCGCTGCAGAAGATCGCCCAGCCGGCGTACGACGAAGCCACCGTCGCCCAGGACTTTGAGTACGTGGCCACGAAACTCGATCTGACGGTTGCTGAATTCCGGACGATCATGAACGGTCCGAATAAGAGTTACCGAGACTACAAGAATAGTATGGCCCTGATCGATCTCGGAACGCGGGTGTTACGCCTCAGCGGCATTCAAAAAGCTGTCATGCGATGATTGCGATCGTTGACTACGGACTTGGCAACGTTCAGGCGTTCCTCAACGTGTACAAGAGTCTGAACGTGACAGCGAAACGCGCGACGACTCCGGAGGATTTGATCGGCGCCACCAAGGTGATTTTGCCGGGTGTCGGTGCGTTCGACCATGCCATGGAACGCTTGGCACAGTCTGGAATGCGCGATACGCTCGACGACCTCGTTCTGCACCAAAACGTTCCCGTTCTCGGAGTCTGCGTGGGCATGCAGATTCTCGCGAAATCGAGCGCTGAGGGAAATCTCGCGGGATTGGGGTGGATCGATGGAGAGGTGCGAGCCTTCGCGGCGCTGACCGGCCCCGCGCTGCCGCTGCCGCACATGGGATGGAACGACGTACGCCCCGCAGCAGACAACCGGCTGTTCGCCCAGCTCGAATCCGACGCAAAGTTCTATTTCCTGCATTCGTATTATTTCGAGTGCGTCCGGCAAACGGATATCGCCGCGGTTTCAATGTACGGATCGACGTTCGCCTCCGCGGTCCAATCTGCGAACATTTACGGCGTGCAGTTCCATCCTGAAAAAAGCCACCACTATGGGATTCGCTTGCTTCACAATTTCGCAGAGCTCTGAGAAATCCTAAGACCTCGCATAACGCCATGCCTGCTGATCAAGAACAGCGGCCTGGTAAAAACTGTTAAGTTCGCGGAGCCAAAATACGTCGGCGATCCGATCAACGCGGTCAAGATTTTTAACGAGAAAGAAGCGGACGAGCTGATCGTCCTCGATATTGACGCCACGGCCCATGGAGCGGAGCCGAACTATCGGCAAATTGCCCATCTGGCTGCCGAATGCCGAATGCCGCTTTGTTACGGCGGGGGCATCAAAACGGCCGACCAGGCTCAGCGGATCATTGCCTTTGGTGTCGAAAAAGTCGCAATCAGTTCGGCAGCGGTGGAGAATCCGCGATTGATCACGCAGATCGGCGCAGAAATCGGAAATCAAAGCGTGGTGGTTGTGCTCGATGTAAGAAAGAGCGCCGGTGGCTCGGAGTACCGCGTCTTCACACACAACGGCTCGAAGGATACCGGCAAGTCGCCAGAACACATTGCAGAGCAAGCGCAGTCGCTTGGCGCAGGGGAGATCGTAATCAATTCAATTGATTCCGACGGCATGATGAAGGGCTACGACCTTCTCCTCGCCGCGCGGATGCGGAGAGCCGTCGGCTTGCCAATGTCATTCCTCGGTGGAGCGGGATCGCTGGCGGACCTTGGCAGTTTAATTTCCACGTGCGGTGTGGTTGGCGCCGCCGCCGGGAGCTTGTTCGTGTTCAAGGGTCCGTATAAAGCGGTTTTGATCAATTATCCTGGCCAGCAACAGAAGGAAACTCTCATCCGTTCATCGCTGCAAAAGTAAGTCGGGCGTCGCTCGCGGAGCGACGGTCGCGTAACCAACCTCAGGAGGGTAAGTGAAAGGCGTCTTGCTGATCACGGGCGGCACCGGTTCGTTCGGCCATGCAGTTCTCAAACGATTCCTCAATTCTGGAGTTGAGGAGATCCGAATCTTCAGTCGCGACGAGAAGAAACAGGATGACATGCGAAAGCAGTATGAAAATCCTAAACTTAAATTCTATCTTGGCGACGTTCGGGATCCGCGGAGCCTCCGTCTGGCTTTCAGGTCGGTCAACTATTGTTTTCACGCCGCAGCGCTGAAGCAGGTCCCGTCGTGCGAATTCCATCCGATGGAGGCCGTGCGGACGAACATCATGGGCACGGAGAACGTCATCGAGGCCGCAGTCGCCGCTGGCGTGAGTCGCTTGGTCTGTCTGAGCACCGACAAAGCCGTGTACCCGATCAACGCGATGGGAATATCGAAGGCGATGATGGAAAAGGTTATGGTGGCGGCGTCGCGTGGACTCAAGTCGCAAGGGGCAGTGATTTGCGGAACGCGGTACGGCAATGTCATGGCCTCGCGCGGTTCCGTCATCCCGCTGTTCGTCAATCAGATGCTTGCTGGCGCGCCGATCACCGTGACTGACCCGGCGATGACCCGCTTCATGATGACGCTCGACGATGCGGTCGAACTCGTGCTCTACGCGTTCGAGCACGGTGACAACGGAGACATCTTCGTGCAGAAGGCTCCGGCCGCGACCGTCGGCGTCCTCGCCGAGGCTCTCCGTGGAGTTCTTGGCCGCCCCGATCACCCCATCCGTGAGATCGGCACCCGCCACGGCGAAAAGCTGTACGAAACCCTCCTAAGTCGCGAGGAGTTCTCGGCTGCTCAAGACCGGGGTGCGTACTACCGTATTCCACCGGACGATCGGGACCTCAATTACGCAAAGTTCGTTGAGCAGGGCGAGCGGCGAATCACGGAGGCGTCCGAATACACGTCGCACAACACGCGGCAGTTGAGCGTTGTTGAAATGAAAGAGCTCTTGTTACAGCTCGACGGAATACGGCGAGTCGTTCAGGGCGAGCAATCGATCGCTGAGTATTGACCGCGATGCGGATCGTCGTCACCGGCGGAGACGGGTTTATCGGACGTAACCTTCGCGTGCATCTACGGGAACTTGGCTACCCGGATGTTGTAAGCGTGACAGGGGCGATGAGTGACGACGAATTGCGCGCGGTGTTGAGCACGGCAGACTTTGTCTTCCATCTCGCCGGCGCAAACCGACCGGCGGACACCGCCGATTTTACACGGATCAATTCGGAATTCACGGCGACAGTCTGCACCATTCTCGCGCAGACCGAACGGCGTATCCCGGTAGTGTTCGCGTCCTCGACGCAGGCGACTCTCGACAATCCGTATGGAAGGAGCAAGCGTGCTGGCGAGGGCATCGTCGAGGAATACGGCGTCGCCACGGGCTCGCCATTTTTCATTCTGCGACTGACCAACGTCTTCGGCAAGTGGAGTCGGCCCAACTACAACTCGGTGATCGCCACCTTCTGCCACAACATGGCCCGTGGACTTCCGATCGCGGTCAACGATTCGGCGACCCCAATGACGTTGCTCTACATCGACGATGCCGTCACTGCGATGATCGGCTTAATCAATTCTGAAAGTGCTGTCTCGGGACTTCGAGAAGTCGGCCCGACGTATGTGACAACTCTAGGTGAGGTCGTCGCTATTCTCAAAGCATGTGCCGCGAACCGAAAGTCCTTGCTTGTCCCACCCGTCGGAAGCGGGCTGACACGCGCGCTGCATGCGACGTACCTGAGTTTTCTCCCGCCCATCGACTTCGCGTACACCTTGACCGCTCATTCTGACCGGCGCGGGTCTTTCGTCGAGATGCTGAAAACCCACGATTCCGGGCAGGTTTCCTACTTCACGGCACCGGCCGGAGTCACGCGAGGGGACCACTATCATCACACCAAGAACGAGAAATTCTTGGTCATTCAGGGAACAGCTCGTTTCGGCTTCCGTCATTTAGTGACGGGTGAGAGGCACGACGTGATCATCGAGGGCAGCATTCCCCGTGTTGTCGAGACGGCCCCCGGGTGGGTGCACAACATCACGAACATCGGCGAAGCGGAGCTGATCGTCATGCTTTGGGCAAACGAGATTTTCGATCCGAAGCATTCCGACACGATCGCTGCGTCCGTGGAAGCGTGAGGAATTCATGAAAAAGCTCCGAGTCGTCACCGTCTTTGGTACGCGGCCGGAGATCATCCGACTATCGCGGGTTATGGCTGCGCTCGACCGCGACTGCGACCACGTCACCGTCCACACGGGTCAGAACTACGACTACGAGCTGAACGAGATCTTCTTTCAGGATCTCGAAATCAGAAAGCCAGACCATTTTCTGAACGCCGCTGGCGCAAACGGCGCGGAGACGATTGGTAAGGTCATCATCGCCGTCGACGCGATGCTCGCCGAGGTCAAGCCTGAAGCGATGCTCGTCCTCGGCGACACGAACAGCTGCATGGCCGTGATTCCGGCAAAGCGGCGCAAGATCCCGGTGTTTCACATGGAGGCAGGCAACCGCTGCTTCGATCAACGGGTCCCGGAAGAGATCAACCGGCGGATCGTCGACCACACGGCTGACATCAACCTTACGTATAGCTCGATCGCACGGGAGTACCTGCTGCGTGAGGGCTTGCCGCCAGACATGGTGATCAAGACGGGCAGCCCGATGTTTGAGGTGCTGAGTCACTATCGGCCGGACGTCGACAAATCCGACGTGCTCGTGCGCCTCGGCCTCGTCGATGGTGAATATTTCGTGGTCAGTGCCCATCGCGAAGAGAACATTGACTCCGACACGAATTTCACGAAGTTGGTTGCCGTGTTGAATACGGTCGGCGAGGAGTACGCACTCCCCGTAGTAGTGTCGACGCACCCACGCACTCAAAAGCGGATCGACGCCGTCGGAGCGACTTTCCATCCACGGGTACGGCTACTGAAGCCCCTAGGGTTCCGGGACTACATCAAGCTTCAGATTAGCGCGCGCGCTGTGATGTCGGATAGCGGCACGATCAGCGAAGAGTCGTCGATCCTGAATTTTGCGGCGCTCAACCTCCGCGAGGCGCACGAGCGCCCAGAAGCGATGGAGGAGGCTGCTGTAATGATGGTCGGGCTCGACGTCGAGCGGGTGCTACAGGGGCTCGCGGTGCTCGCCAACCAACCGCGCGGCCAGTCGCGACTGCTGCGCCAGGTGGCCGACTACAGTATGCCGAACGTCTCGGACAAGATAGTGCGGATCATTCACAGCTACACCGACTACGTGAATCGGGTAGTGTGGCGCCGCTAGCCATCGTCGATCGTGCGTCTGCTAGTCGTAAGCCAGTATTTCTGGCCCGAGGATTTTCGCATCAACGAGCTAGTCGCCGAACTGTCGAGACGGGGGCACGCGATTACGGTGCTCACCGGAAAGCCTAATTATCCGAATGGGGCAGTGTACCCAGCCTTTCTCGAGCGGCCCGCAGCGTACTCGAGCTACTGCGGCGCGCGAGTGGTACGTGTGCCAATGCTGTCGCGCGGACAAGGTGGGCTGCGGCTGGCACTTAACTATCTAAGTTACGCGCTGAGTGCGACCGTCATCGGTATCGTCACATTAAGAGACGAGCAGTACGACGCTATCTTCGTGTTTGAGCCGTCGCCGATCACAGTGGGACTGCCCGCTGTTGCGATGCGGGCGGTCAAGGGTTGGCCTGTGGTGTTCTGGGTGCTCGACCAATGGCCCGAGACGCTCGCCGCCGCGGGCGTCGTGACATCGCGTGTCGGCCTAGCCGCCGTGGGCCGCCTTGCCTCGTTTATTTATACTCGGTGCGACGTTATTCTGGCGCAGTCGAGGGCGCTCGTCGGTCCGATCAGAAAGTACTGCGGGAACGACAAGCGAGTTATGTATTTTCCCAACTGGGCCGAGGCCGCGTACGGCGAATCCAGCGCAAGCGCGGCGCCTGAAGTGCCGAAATGGACCGGGAAGTTCACGGTGATGTTTGCGGGAAACGTTGGCGAGTCGCAACATTTTCCGGCGATCCTCGACGCGGCCGATCAACTGAAGCAAAATGATGACATTCGCTGGGTGATCATTGGCGACGGTCGTGCGGCGGCCACGGTTAAAGCGGAAGTGATCCGGCGGCGGCTACAGGACAAATTCATCCTGCTCGGTCGCTACTCCGCGGACCGCATGCCGTCGTTTTATAGCCACGCAAGCGCTCTTCTGGTTTCGCTCAAGCCCGATCCGATCTTTTCCATGACCGTTCCCGGCAAGATTCAATCATATTTGGCATTCGGCCTGCCGGTGCTTGGAATGCTGGACGGCGAGGGCGCGCGCGTAATCGAAGAGGCGCAGGCCGGCTTAACGTGTGCAGCTGGCGATTCCCGCGGCCTCGCCGCAATCGTCCAGCGGATGTCTGAACTGACATACCAGGAGCGTTCGACGATGGGAGTTAACGGCGCCGCGTACGCACGGCAGGAATTCGATCGGGGTATGCTCATTGACCGACTCGAAGGCCTACTGGACGAAGTTTCGGCCTTCGCAGCGGAGTAAGGATTTGGCTCCCGTTTCTGGCGCCACGGGAATGGCCGGCCAATCGGCTACGCCAAACCGATGGCCGAGTACCTCTTGAGTAGCCTCAGCCGAACCGTGTGGAATCTGGTATGAGCGTGTCGTTGTGAAAGTCTTGGTAACCGGGGCGTCCGGTTTCGTTGGCAGCGCGGTCGTAGAAAGACTCGCGCAAGACGGGACCTCGGTGCGCGCCGCCGTTCGCCGACCGCTTCCGGCGCTTCCGCCCGGTGTCGATGAAGTGAACATCGGGAATCTCGATGCAACGACCGATTGGTCAGCGGCTGTCGACGGGATGGATGCGGTCGTGCACGCATCCGCCCGCGTTCACGTGATGCGTGAGTCTGCTCCCGACCCGCTCGCGGAGTTTCGCCGGGTGAACGTCGCAGGGACTGTTGCTTTGGCGCGCGCGTCAGCGGCGGCAGGCGTGAAGCGGCTGATCTTCATCAGCTCCATTAAGGTCAACGGCGAACGGACACTCCCAGGTCGCCCATTCACTGCCGACGATGCTCCGAGACCACTTGATCCCTATGGCGTCTCCAAACTCGAAGCGGAGCGAGCTCTCCTGGAGGTTGCTGCGCAGACCGGTCTCGAGGTGGTGATCATTCGACCGGTGCTCGTCTACGGCCCCGGGGTGAAAGGCAATTTCCTGTCGATGATGCGCTGGCTGAGCAAGGGCATCCCGTTGCCATTCGGTGCCGTTCGGAATCGACGAAGCCTCGTTGCGCGCGAAAATTTGGTGGACCTCATTGTCGTTTGTCTGCGACACCCGGGCGCGTCGGGGCAGATGTTTCTGGTCTCCGATGGAAAAGATCTGTCTACGTCGGCTCTAATGCGACTCACTGCGAATGGATTGGGACGACCGGCGAGGCTTCTTCCCATCCCCGTCGCCATGTTGCGCGGCGCGGCAATGTTGGTGGGCAGATCGAGATTCGCGGATCGTCTCTGCGGAACGCTACAGGTCGATATCAACAAGACGTTGCAACGTTTGGACTGGAGTCCTCCATTCAGTGCCGAAGAATCGCTGGCGCGGACTGCGCGACACTTCCTAGCCGAGGCGGCGGGAACGATCGGAACCACAAGCGACCCTGAATGACGTCGGCCTGGCTGATTCCGATCGTCACGGTGGTCTCCGCTCTATTGACCGGAGCGTTGTATCGCTATGCCATCGTGTGGAGTGTGCTCGACGTGCCCAATTCTCGAAGCGCGCACACGAAACCGACTCCGCGCGGCGGTGGTATTGCGATTGTCGTTTCCTTTCTCGGCGCAGTCGTCTTCCTTAGAGCGCGCGGCGTCATAGAGTTCTCGGTTACCGTCGCCGTTGTGGGAGCGGGAGCTCTCGTTGCCCTCGTCGGTTTCCTCGATGACCATAAGCCCCTCGCGGTACACGTCCGCCTGCCGACGCACTTCATCGCCGCGATGTGGGGCTTGGCGTGGCTCGGCGGTTTGGCACCGGTCGCGATTGGAAACACGCTGATTGATCTTGGATGGGCGGGTCACATCCTCGCCACTGTGGGCCTGGTATGGCTGCTCAATCTGTACAACTTCATGGACGGTATCGACGGCCTTGCCGGCCTCGAAGCGACAATGGTATTCGGTGCGGCGGCGACGCTTTCCGGGTTCCACTCTGCGGACCACGCTGCGCTACTCCCGGCTGTGTTGGCGGCGTCATCACTCGGATTTCTCGTATGGAACTGGCCACCCGCTCGCATCTTCATGGGAGATGCTGGTAGCGGATTCGTCGGGCTGATGGCCGGTTTGCTCGCCGTGCGCGCGGGCAGGACGGAACCGCAGATTTTCTGGGTGTGGATGATCCTGTTGGGTGTGTTCGTCGTGGATGCTACCGTCACACTGCTCCATCGCCTCATCCGTCGCGAGCGTGCCTTTCAGGCGCACAACGACCACGGATACCAGTACGCAGCTCGCGAGAGCGCTCATAAAAAGGTCACGCTCGCCGTTGGCGCAATCAACTTGTTCTGGTTGATTCCCATTGCTACCATCGTGACCTTGGGCTGGCTCGACGGAGCACGCGGTTTGGTAATCGCCTATGCCCCGCTGGTATGGATCGCGATCCGCCTCAAGTCTGCCACGGTCGCCGGCCAGCGCGCGCTCCACTGAAGCGTCGCGCTGTCCACCGTGTGGACCGCGTTCGGCGCTCTACTTCGACAACGACGGGCGTGGCGGCGCTGGCATCTCCGACGCGATCGTCGGACGCGATCGCGGATCCGTTCGCGCGTCCTCGCGGGCATACTCCGGGACGAGCACTCGCAACGCATCCCGGAGTTGTCGATCATCCGTGACATGACCGACCGCGCGCCGAATCAGTCCATCGACCTGCTCGATGAACGCCGGGTCATGCTTGTCGTCCAGCACCCGGAGTACCTTCGGATGATTCGTCGGCCGAATGTCTTCTCCGCCGAAGAAGACTTCCTCGTACAATTTTTCGCCCGGCCGCACGCCCGTATAGGCAATCTCGACGTCGCTTCCCTCCTCGAGACCGGACAGCCGTATGAGATCACGCGCCAGGTCGACGATCTTGATCGGCTCGCCCATGTCCAAGACAAACAGTTCGGCGCCCTTCCCCAGTGCCCCCGCCTGCAGCACGAGCTGCACCGCTTCCGGAATCGTCATGAAATATCGGCGCATTTCAGGATGCGTGACTAGCACCGGTCCGCCGTCCTGAATTTGCCGCATGAACGTTGGGATTACAGAGCCGCGTGATCCCAGGACGTTGCCAAAGCGAACCGATACGAAGTTCCGCTTTTCAGTCACGGCTGCGTGCAGCACCACGCGCTCGGCTACACGCTTCGTCGCACCCATGATCGACGTCGGCCGAACGGCCTTGTCGGTCGAGATGTTGACGAGGTGCATCGTGTCGGCGTCGAGCGCCGCATCGACGACGTTCCGCGTTCCCAGAATATTATTTGCGATCGCCTCGGCGACATTCTCCTCCATGAGCGGCACGTGTTTGTGCGCTGCGGCATGAAAGATCGCGTATGGCCGATGCTGGCCGACGATCGCGTGGATCCGTGCGGCGTCGCGCACATCCGCGATTACAGGAACGATGTCGAGAGTCGGAAAGCTGCGGCGCAACTCCCCGTCGATCTCGAAAATCTGATTCTCGCTATGATCGATTGCGACGAGTCGGGCCGGTGAGATTGCGGCGAGTTGACGACACAGCTCGCTGCCGATTGATCCGCCGGCGCCGGTTACAAGTACTGTACGCCCGGTCGCCAGCGCCTTCACGGCTTCCAGATCGGTGACGATCGCATCGCGTCGCAACAGATCCTGGATCTCGACCGGGCGAAGCGAGTTGACCCTCACGCGACCGGAGATCAGATCGTGTAGGCCGGGAACGGTACGCGCCGGAATACCGGAATTTGTTGCAGCCTGAACAACCTTTCGGATTACGGCGCCGCGCGCATTCGGCATCGCGATGATCAACTCATCGACGCCTAATCGCGCGACCAGAGATGGCAGGTCATTCAGTGTTCCGAGGATCGGTACGTTCCCCAGCAGCTGCTTCTGCTTGAACGGGTTGTCGTCAACGAATGCGACGATAGCGAGGTGTAGTTTCGGGTTGAGCCGCGTCTCACGCAGAATCAATTGACCCGCCGCACCCGCGCCCACGACAATCGCCCGCCGATCGTTTGCCGAACGTCGTCCCCTGGCATTGCGAAACCGAACGAACAGCCGCGGCGCCGCGAAGGCTCCGAGCGCGAACAACGCGTCCAACGCCAGCGCCGAATACGGAAGTCGCGTGGCCGTGAGCCGGGTCGCCGTCAGACCGATCGTCCCAAGAATAAAACTCCCAACTCCGGCAATCGCGCCTGCGGTCAGGATTCGCTCCAGTTCGGAGCCGCTCGCATACTTCCAGATGCACCTGTACAGCCCGGCGCGATAAGCAACGCCAATTCGCAATACCAGAACGAGCAGCGCGTAAATCCACGCCGCGTGCGCGATTTCTGGTGGAAAATTGAACGATTCGAACCGCAAGCCGAGCGCGATGAACGGCAGCCCAGCCAACAACAGCACGTCGAACGCCAGAAAATGTCTGTTTCGCATGGTCCATCAACTGACCATTTCCCCGATAAACTCGCAACCCTAAGGGTTCTTTACCTCACAACGCTCTGCTAGCGTTATTGTTCGGGTATTCGTTAAGGCACGTTTCGGCACAGAGCTTGACCGGAATGCCGCCTCAACTCGCTTTCCGGGTTCTGCGTGCTCCGCCTCCGAAACCGCCACCTCCTCGTTCTCGACGCCCTACTCCTGGGGCTTGCTCCGTACATCGCGTTCGCTGTTCGATTCGAAGGCTGGGCCTGGAGCCCGCAAATTCGGTCCACCGCGTACGTATTTGGCTGGGCGTGCCTTATTGTCGAGGTCGGGACGTTGCTGGCAAGTGGGCTATACAAGCACCTCTGGCGGTACGCGAGCGTTAGCGAGCTCGAGGGAATCTTCCGCGCTGCTCTGTTGGCAGCCCTTGCATCGATCGCCGCTGCGCTGCTCCTCGTCGGCTTCCGGATCATTCCGGTCCGTGTGCCAATTTCCGTGCTGGTCATGAACGCCATGTTCTGCGCCGCCGCCATCGGACTCCCGCGCCTCTTCATCCGGGCTTCCGCGAGCGCACCGCGCCGCCGCCAGACGGATCAAGGTCGTAGAGTGTTGATCGCCGGCGCTGGCGTGGCGGGTGAGATGGTTCTCCGCGAGCTCGCCTCCAATCGCGACCTCGGTATGGCGCCGGTTGGCTTTGTCGACGACGACCCCACCAAGCTCGGCCACCGACTTTCCGGCCTCTCAGTGTTTGGTGCGTTGGATGACATTCCGGACGTCATCCAGCGAAACCGCATCGACGAGATCCTCATCGCTATGCCCCGGGCTCCCGGTGCGGTCGTCCGCAAGATCGTCCGCTTCGCCTACGACGCCGGCATTCCGACCCGCACCGTGCCCGGTCTGTTCGACATCCTCTCCGAACGCGTCAGCGTCACCGCCATTCGGGAGGTTCGGATCGAGGACCTCCTCCGCCGCGACCCCGTCCAGACCGACCTTGCCGCAGTCGCGACGCTGGCCCAAGGCCAAACGGTGCTCATCACCGGCGGCGGCGGGTCCATTGGCAGCGAGCTATGCCGCCAGATCCTTTCGCTCAAGCCATCCAAGCTCATCGTCCTCGACCACGCCGAAAACCCGGTCTTCGACATCCTGAACGAGCTCCGCGCCACCTGCCGTACGGATATACCAACGCGCATCGTCGCCGCCGTCGCGGACGTCCGCGACCGGGACCGGATCAACCAGATCTTCCAGGCGCATCGCCCGGACGCGGTCTTCCACGCCGCGGCTCACAAGCACGTGCCGCTCATGGAGGACAACGCTGTGGAGGCGGTCACGAACAACGTGCTGGGCACCCGGAACGTCGTGAACGCGGCGGTGGCCTGCGGCGCTAGCCACTTTGTGCTGATCTCCACCGACAAGGCTGTGCGGCCCACCAGCGTCATGGGGGCGTCCAAGCGGGTTGCCGAGCACGTGGTGCACAACGCGGCGGTAAAGCACGGCCGGAACTTCGTGGCCGTTCGGTTCGGCAACGTCCTCGGCAGCCAGGGCAGCGTTCTGCCGATGTTCATTAAGCAGATCCGCGACGGGGGCCCGGTTACCGTCACCCATCCGGAGATGCGCCGGTACTTCATGACCATTCCGGAAGCCGTCCAACTGGTGCTCCAAGCCGGCGCGCTGGGCCGCGGCGGCGAGCTGTTCATGCTCGACATGGGTGACCCGGTTAAGATTGTCGATCTCGCCCGGGACATGATCCGGCTGTCGGGCCTCGAGGAAGGCACCGACATCGACATTGCGTTTACCGGTGTGCGCCCTGGCGAAAAGCTCTACGAGGAGATGTTCTTCAGCCACGAGGTGGCGCTGCCGACCGAGCATCCCAAGGTGGTCAAGTCGTCAAACGGCGCCGTGGAGCACTGCGACGATGCTACCATCGAGGCGCTCATCGCGCTGGCGAAGCGGGCGCCGGGAGAGCAGGCGATCCGGGAGGCGCTCAAAGCGATCGTACCGGACTTCGTTCAGCCGGACCGGGATACGCCCGCTAGCCCAGGTGCAGCTGTTCCCAACGCCGCTCAGCCTTCTGCCACTGGTTCGGGCGCGCGGTCGGCATCCGTGTGAGCAACAGCGAATAAGGGCGCGGATTAGGCAGGGGGGACAGGTAACGACCCGCGCTCGTTGGATCGTTGTCGGCTGGCGGGCATCGCGAGGCTTGGACCGGGTGACGGTCGTGAGTTGCCAGCGTTCGGTTCGAAGTGGTGAGTGAGCGCGCCAAACGCACAACCGTCAACTTCAGGCGCGCAATTCAAAACCGTCACTCGCCGTCGCCCTCGAGCTCCCGACCCAAACCGCGACGACGCTCAACCGGCGAGCCGTTACTCGCACCCCGCCTACGCCAGCGCGGAAAGCACCCGCTTACGCAACGCGTACAGCATCCTTCGCAACTGAACCACCTCGCCGCTCAACGCCTGCCAATCTCCCTCCGCGATCATTGCCCGATCGCGCCCGATGATGAGATGGTACTGCACCTCAGTCACGGACTTGATGGCGATGTCGAGGAACCGCGCGAACTCCTTTTGTGTTGCCGCCCCGCAGCCCTCCACGATGTTGGTGGCCACCGAGTCCGCAGTCCCAAGCGATATTCACGGCTTGTGCCGGCTTGGCGAGCATCTCGAGGTGGACGGCGGGTGACGGTTTTGAATTGCGAGCCTGAAGTTAAAAGTTGTGGGTTTGGCGCCATCGTAATGGCGCGCGCGCACCCAACACTTCGAACCGAACACCGGCAAACTCACGACCGTCACCCGCGCCGAGCCTCGAGATGCCGGCCAGCCGACGACGATCCAACCAACGCGGGTCGTTACCTGCAACCTGCACGTCGCCGACTTCAGGATCTCGATTGCCACCGCGAGTGACGGTTTTGACTTGCGAGCCGGAAGTTGAAAGTTGTGCGTTCGATGCGATCGATTGGCGCCACTTCGACATCTATCGGTAAAACGCCCTCTCCCTCCGTCGCGTCTTCTGCATGGTCTTGAATAGCACTCCGTGCAGGTACTCGTCGTCCGTCGCATCAAACCGCGTCGGATCGACTCTCCACAGCGCGATGCCGGCCTCCTGCTCCATGTCCTGAGCCAGCTCAATGTCCCCCTCGGACAGATGCTGTGCAGTGGCCCGGATGAACGGCCGCATCCGCTTGATCGCCTCCTCCACCGCATCGTCCGTATCGATGTCCATCAGCTCCGGCGGGATCATGCGACGCTCCGGCGGGGTGAGGTGAGTCGGACCTCCAGCCCCATCCAGCGGATGCTCCGATCGCCGCGCCCCGGCACCAGCATCCTCCGCACTCGGGCTAGTCCCTCCCCTCCGATGCACCCGGTCCGCGTTATGCCGCCCTCAATCGTCAGGCATTCGTAGCGCGCTGGCTCCCGCCCCACGACGTCGAATCGATCCGACGCCAGCACGATTCCAGTGTGCACGAACCTGCGCTTCGACGGCGACCAGAGCAGAAAGATCTCGCCGATTCGTGGTGGCTCGTCCGACAACACGCTCCGCTCGCCCGCGAATGTCGCAAGCTCGGCGCAGTCGGTGGTCTGCGGCAACGGCCAGTTCGATCGCCCGCCGCGATGGTCAAAGTGCGACCAGTATCCGGCGTGGTGCACGAGTGCGGCAGCCCCGGCCACCCATCCGGGGCGTCTCCCCAAACTGCCCCCGTCGAGCAAGGCTCCGGCCGACGCGATCAGCAATACCGGTGACAGCGGAATCATTCGCCACCTCTGCTGTACTTGATCCGTCCGGTGGTATCCAACGTCGCGCGATACTCGCTCATCGTCTCCCGCAACTTCATTCGCGTGCGGAATACGAGCCTGGCCGCCGCCCGGGGAGTGATCTCGAGCTCGGCGGCCACCGCCTGGTAGCTCATCTCCCGTTCCGCAACCATTAGATACGCGGTGCGTTCGGTCTGGGTCACCGTCTCCAGCACCGTTCCCGCCGCCTCGGCGATCTCCGTGCAATCGTGCCGCTCCTCCGGGGACATTCCGAACGGCTGCCGATCCAGATACGCCGCGGCACTCTGTCGTTCGTACCGGCTGCGCACATTCTCTCGCCGATGCCGGTCAATCAGCGCGTTGCGAGTCGCAACGCTCACGAACCGAGCCAACTCCTCGCGTTGCATTGTGGCGAGGAAGTCCAGTCGTTCGCCTTCCAGCAGGTGCATCGTCACGTCGGCGGCGAGATCATGGGCGACGTCATAGTCCTTTCGCCTGACCGCCCACTGCAGGGCCAATGAATGAATGGTGGTGAGCAACTCCTTGTACCGCTCTTGCGTTGGTTCGATCTTGGTCGTCATGGCAGCGGTTGTCCGTTTGAAAGGGGGGAAGCGCGGGAGACTTGAGGGTCTCCACGCGATGGGCTTTCCTTGCGGCAACTCTGTGTTGTTGTCATAACGCGGCTCGGCGGCCAACTTCTCGCCAAATCGTTTCGACCATCAGCATTCTCACGCGTCGCGCGGACGAAAACTTTCCTCTTGCGCAATTCTGAATGCGGGGAACTTGCTTTATGGGAATCGCATTGAAGGTTGAATCGGGCGCTCGTACGTCAGCGTGCGCGCTGCGGCCTTCAACGGACGACGCTCGACCTCGAACACGCGACAATTGACTCGAACGCACGACTCGTCGACTCGAACAACCGATGCGGGCACTTGAACGGATGAGCGGCGATCTCGAACAACTGGCCGCGCAATCCGAACGGCCGCATTTTCGTTTCATACAGCCGCCAATTGACTTGAACCGCTGCATCGCCGGCTCGAACAATCGCAACACTGGTTCGAACGGCGGCGCGGCAACTCGAACGACCGCGCGCCCGACTCGAACAACCGGTTCGCAAATCCGAACGAGCGCTCCTCGAACCTGAACGACCGGCGCGGCGACTCGAACGGCCGCGCGCCGACTTGAACGGGCACACCTCGCATTCGAACAAAAAAACCTTCTGCTGGCCGACGTGAGGACGCGCACGTCGGCTTTTTTTGTGTGCGCGTCCAACCATTTAATGGAGGCACGATGAAGATCGAACAGGGCAACGTCCTGGAGTCGCTGCGCGCCGTACAGAACTTTCTCGACGCGCACGCCGACAAGCTGCCGACGCTGGTCAATTCCGGCGCGCGAAACCGACTGGACATTCGTGTGGCCGAACTGGGCGGCCACGCGACGGTTCAGAGTGGAAGTCACCTGGTGTCGAAGGGCGCGACCCAGAAGCACTATGCCATGCGCAAGGCGCTGATGCACGTCCACATGGCGCCCATCTCCCGCATCGCACTGGCCGATCTGCCGCGGACACCGGAGCTCGCGGCGCTCAAGATGCCGCGCGGTACCCCGAACACGGAGGTGCTCTACAACGCTGCTATCGCCATGGCCGACGCCGCCGAGCCGTTTGCGACGGTGTTCACCGACGCCGCCCTGCCGGCGGATTTCATCGCCCAGCTCCGCACGGCCGCGCAGGCGATGCTCGTTCCTGTCGACACGCGAAAGACCAGCCGCAGCGTGCGCAGCGGCGCCACAAAAGGGGTGAACAGCGCGATGCTCGACGCTCGCAAGTCCGTGCGGATCCTCGACTCGATCGTGCGACCGCTGCTGGTCGACGATCCGGCGTTACTCGCGAGCTGGGAATCCGTGAAGCGAGTGCCGCGCAGGTCAACGCGGACGACGCCGGCGGCAGTGCCGGCGCCCGCGCCTGCATCCTCGACGCCGCAGGTGTCAACTACGGTTTGATCCCTTTCCACCCCGAGGATGAGATGCGCAGCGCACTACTCCCCATCGCGGCATGGCTCGGCGCACTTCAATCAATGGCGGCGCCAAGTGCACCGGCGTCCACCGTCGATCAAACCGCCCGCCTCGTCGCGATCGCCAGCATGCTCGGCAGCCTCACGGTACTCGTGTACCGCTTGGGCGTGTGGCGCCAACAGATGGAGAGCTGCCGCTCTGAGATGACCGCCTGCTTCGAGCGCATCGAGCGCCGGATCGAGCGGTTGGAAGCAGGGAAGGACGGATGAAAAAAATCGCCCTCGCACTCATCACGCCGCTCCTCGAGAAGAACGTCATCAAGACGCTCGCCGTTGACGTTCCACTCGTCTTCTCGATGAGCCGCCTGATCGTGCTTGCCTTTGCCCTTGCCCTGCTGCGCCAGATTTGGCGCGCCGGTATTGCCGGTTGGCCGGATGCAACGCTTGCCATTGCCGTGGTCCTTGCGCTTCCACTCCTCAGCGCGCTCGAACGCGCCAGACCAGAGGACATCGTGGAACTCGCGAAGACCCTCGCCGGCCGCTTCGGCGCCGGCGGGGTGCGCGCCATGGCGAGCGTGTATTCCGCCGAGCCGTCCAAGTACGACGATCACCGGAACGACGGATGATGATCGTTCCGGGGCTCGTCGTGCACGAGCGCCGGCACTCACACGTCCTGCAGAATCCACTCGCGGCCCCTCGCGGCGGCATCATGCTGCACTACGACGACTCGTCTCGCGACGATTGGGCCGTGGAGTGGTTCTCCGATCCACGCTGCACGAACGGTTACACCTGGTTGGTGCTCGACGACGGACGCGTCGTCGAGCTGGCCGACCCGGCCATGCGCACCCCGCACGCCGGCGCGTGCAAGACGCCGCTCGCCAATTCCGTGTACTACGGCGTTGCCGCGGCCACCAACGGGCTGGTGCCCGTGACACCACCCCAGCTCGCATCGATTGTCGCGGTCTGCTCGGCTGTCATTCGCTTCCATCATTGGGCGACGGAATCGCTCCCTGACCGCATTGTCGGTCACGATGCGCAAGCGATATGGACGGCGCAGAACACGACGCGTCGCGAGCTATGGGGAACACTCGGAAGAAAAGTCGATCCCACCGGCATCCGTCGCGACGGACGTCCGGTGCTCGACATCGCGCAAGTGATTTCCCTGTCATCCTGAGCCGAAGGCGAAGGATCTTCTCTCGCGCCAATTATCGCGCGCGGCGAGAGAAGATCCCTCGTCGCATTCGCTCCTCGGGATGACAATACTATGAACAACCGGAGAGCATTAACATGTTTCGCAACTCGCCATTCATCGCGGCGGCGGCGCTGATCCTCGCGCTCGCCGCCACTGTGCTCATCGAGCAGCATCAGCTCCAAACTCAACGCGTCCGCATCGCTGCTGCCGCGCTTCAGGCCACGAACCTTGTAGCCGAGCGTGACAGCACTCGAGTCATCACCCACGTGCTCGACGACTCGCTGCGGCTCGTCGAGAAGGAGGTAGTCCAGGTCGCACAAGCGCGCGACGCACTCGACAAAAAACTCGGCCGCGAACGCCTGGCACGGTATGCCATGCGTACGACGCTCGACGCTGTTCGCGGCGTAGCGTTCGCCCCGGCAACGACGCTCGCTGATTCCGCTGGCGCACCGCGCCACGCCGACTTCAACCTGCGACAGGTGCCGTACACCATCACCGCGCACGTCGACATTCCCAGTGCGCCAGATAGTGCGCGGCTCGACGTGGGCGTAGCGCTCGACCCAATCCCCATGAGCGTTCGCGTCTCCTGCTCCAAGCCCAACGCCGCCGGCATCCGAACGGCCGACGTCAACGCGGTTTCGCCGCGTTGGGCAACGGTGCGTCTTGATGGCGTGGAGCAGTCGCCCGATCTCTGCGCGTCGCCGGCGTTGGTGAAAGCTGCGCCGACGCATCGCCGGTTCGAGTTTCAGCGTTTGGTCATCGGCGTCGGGCGCGTTGCGACGCCGCGGGGTTGGTCGTGGGGGGCATTCTTCGGGAGCGGAACGATAATCTGGGTCTGATCGGTGTTGTCCTCCCGAGCGAGCGAAGCGAACGAGGGATCTTCTGGAGCGCCTATTATAAGTTGCGTTATAGGAGATCCCTCGCGTTCGCTCGGGATGACATATAGCGGTCAGCTCGCAGCCTGCCCCCGCAGCCGTCAGCTCGAGACCCGCAGCTCGACGCTTGGTCACGCCCTCCCTGCCTCGGCGTCGGGCTGGCCGGGACCAAGCGTCGAGCCATGGGCTGACGGCTCAAAGCTGCGGGGGCAGGCCGCGAGCTGCACTGTTGTCATCCCGAGTGAGCGCAGCGAAGGAGAGATCTTCGCGAACGCTCATTATAAGATGGTCGATAGAAGATCCCTCGCGTACGCTCGGGATGACAGGAGCTGACAGCCCAGGCACGAACTGTGAGCGCTCATCACATGACTCGCCACCACGGAGTCGCCAACACGCGCGTGCCCAATTGGTACGTCTCCGTTCCGCCGTGCAGCACCAGCGCTCCACGCACCTTCGAGCCGTACTCCTCGAGAAAAACCCGCAACCCTCTCGTGTCCCCGTAGGCCGGACTCGTGCCACCCTTGCATTCGATGGCGATCAACGATCCATCGTTCAGCTCCACCACAAAATCGACTTCGTCACCTGCCGTGGTTCGCCAGTGCATGACCGACGGTCGCCTCGTCACGCTGTCGCGCCATGCGAGGAGGTCGGAGAGCACCAAGTTTTCGAGGTGCGCGCCGCGCGCCTCGCGTTCGCCGGCAACGTACATCGCCAAGCCGGTGTCGCTCCAGTACGCCTTAGGGCTCTTGATCAACCGCTTGGTCCGGTTCGTGGCGTACGCCTCTATTCGCACGAGCTGATACGACGTCTCAAGCAGGTCGAGATAGCGCGCAACCGTCGTTGGGGGGAGGCCTGCATCTCGTGCCCATTCAGCGCGATTCACCACTGCCCCCGTGCGTAGCGCGGCGATCCGCATGAGCCGCCGAAAGTCGGGCTGGCTCGCGATGTCGGCCAAGTTTTGCAGATCGCGATCAAGGTACGTGTCGAGGTAGCTCTGGAACCACACCGCGCGGTCGGCATCCGTCGTCAGTTCGAGCGCGGGGGTGGGGTACCCGCTGAGCGAGGCAAGCGTGCGCCAATCGTCGGCCGGATTGTCGCTGGCTTGGACGATCCCGGCCCACGAGCGGAAGTCGTGTTCGGCCAATTCCGACCAGAGACCCGCGTCACCAAAGCCGAGTCGCTCGCGCCGCGTCATGGGCCACAACGTCGTGTAGGACGCGCGACCGGCCAGCGAGTCGCGCACCCGCGACATCGTCAGGATGTTGGCCGATCCGGTGAGCACGAACTGACCGGCCGTCCGTCTCGGCTGCGAATCAATGTGAGCCTTGAGGGCGAGCAGCAGATCGGGATCGCGCTGCACTTCGTCGATTACCAGCCGGGGGGTGCGCGCGAGCAGGCTCGCCGGATCTTCGCGGGCCTGGGCTCGAATGTCCGATCGGTCGAGCGTCAAGTACGGATATGCGTGAAACAGCGGATGGTGGCGTACGAGCGTGCTCTTGCCGGTCTGACGGGCGCCCATCACGACGACGACCGGCATCACCCCGGCTGCGGCGGACAGGTGGGCCGCCGCGAGGCGGGGAAGGACCGATGCGCTGTCGGAGAGTGTTATCGGATCGCCCATGATGTGGGTGATAATCACCCGCGATGTGGGTGATTGTCAACGATAACGTTGCTGTCAGTTCAAGCCCCGGGTCTTCTCGAACGGCCAACAATAAGACGGGGGATCGAAGATCGCTCGCGTTCGCTCGGGATGACATTTAGCTGTCAGCTCAGGCCTGCCCTCGCAGCCGTCAGCTCGAGACCCGCAGCTCGACGCTTGGTCCCGCCCTCCCGACCTCGGCGCCGGGCCGGCCGGGACCAAGCGTCGAGCCATGGGCTGACGGCTCAAAGCTGCGGGGGCAGGCTGCGAGCTACCGCATTGTGATCCCGAGCGAGCGCAGCGAACGCGGGATCTTCGCGAGCGCCCATTATAGGCGGATGACGAAACATCCCTCGCATCCGCTTGGGAGGCCAGCCTTCCCCCTCCCCCCACATTTCCCCTCGCACCTCGCCCTTTCGCACGTCCCTTCCGCCCGACCCGCATGTCCGCTCGCCACGTCGTACTCGTCCTGCTCGCCACTGTCGCCACCGCCTGCGACAAACCCGCCGCCAAGCCCTTCGTTCCCCCGCCAACGCAGGTCGGCATCGTCACCGTTCAGCCGACCAGCATCGCCGAGCCGTACGAGTTCGTCGGCCAGGTGGAGCCCTTCCGCCGCGTAGAGATCCGTTCCCGCGTCGAAGGCATCGTGATCGACCGCCCATTCACCGAAGGCTCGGTGGTCTCCAAGGGGCAGGTGCTTTATAAGCTCGACCAGGTGAAGTACGACGCGGCCTACCGCAGCGCCCTGGCCCGCCTCGACAACGCCAAGCGCACCCTCGCGCGACTGGCCCCGCTGGTGCCCAAGCATGCCGTTGCGCAGCAGGATGTCGACAACGCGCAGTCGGAGCTCGAGTCGGCCCAGGCCGCGCTCGACAATGCGAAAAAGGATCTCGACGACACCGTGATCCGCGCCGAGATGTCTGGTCAGGTGGGCCGGGCGCGGTTGGAACTTGGCGCGCGTGTCACGGGGCCGGCGGATCTGCTGACGACCATCGATGCGCTCGATCCGGTCTACGTCACCTTCCATCCGTCGTCGCAGCAGTTGCTGGCCTGGCATAGCGACCCGCAGGCCAATGCGCTCCTCCAGCCGGGCAACACCCGCGTTGCCGTGCGCGTGGTTCTGCCAGACGGCTCGCTGCTTCCGCGGGTGGGCCACATCAACTTCATGTCGCCCTCCCTCGACTCGGCGAGCGGCACCCAGGAGTTCCGCGCCCAGTTCGACAACGGCGACCATCGCCTGGTGCCCGGCCAGTTCGTGCACGTGCGACTCGACGGCTTTTCGCGCAGCAGTGCGCTGGCCATTCCGCAGCGCGCGGTGCAGCAAGGTTTGGGGCGGCAGTACGTCTACGTCGTTGGCGTGGGCGACACGGTCACCTCGCGCGACGTGACGCCGGGTCCATGGAGCGGCTCGCTCTGGATCATCGACTCGGGTCTCGCGCCTGGCGATCGAGTTGTGGTTGACGGGGTGCAGAAGATCGCTCCGGGACGGGTCGTGAAGCCGGTCACGATGATCGACAGCACAACATCAAGCGCGCCGTCTACGCCGCCGAGCGGAGCGCCGCGGTGAGCGGCGTGACGCCCGCTCCCACCGGCAGCGACGAACCAGAAATCCGGTACTTTTTCATCCGCCGCCCGGTGCTGGCAGCGGTGATCTCGATTGTCATCACGCTGCTCGGCTTGTTCGCGATTCAGCTGCTGCCCATCGCGCGCTATCCGCAGATCACGCCGCCGGCGGTGCGCATCTCGGCGAACTACCCCGGTGCATCGTCCGAAGATGCGGCGCAGGCCGTAGCCGCGCCCATTGAAGAGCAGCTCGCTGGTCTGCAGGGCATGCTCTACTACTCGTCTTCCAACGCCAGCGACGGCACCACGAACATCACCGTCACGTTCGACGTGTCCCGCAACCAGGACTTGGCGGCGGTTGACGTGCAGAACGCGGTGAAGTTGGCCGAGCCGCAGCTGCCCGACGCGGTGCGCACGAACGGCATCACCATCCTCAAGGCGAACACGGACATTCTCGCCGTGGTGGCGCTGGTGTCAAAGGACCCGCGATACGACGCGACCTATCTTGCCAATTATCTAAAACTCAACGTCATCGACGAGTTGAAGCGCGTGCCGGGAGTGGGCGACGCGACTCCGTTCCCGGCGCGCGATTTCGCGATGTTGCTCCAGCTCGATCCGGAAAAGATGGCGCAGCTCGGCATCACGGTGAGCGACGTTGCCGGCGCGGTGCGCGAGCAGAATGCGACGAATCCGGCAGGACGTCTCGGTGCCGAGCCGAGTCCGCCGGGTACGCAGCTCACTTTGCCGATCACGACGCTCGGCCGGCTGCAGCAGCCCCAGGAGTTCAACGACATCATCGTTCGCGCGCGGCCCGACGGCTCAATTGTCCGCGTCTCGGACATTGGCGATGCGGTACTCGGCGCGCGCAGCTACGACCTCAAGGGACGATTGAACGGTGTGCCAACGGCCTTCGCGCTGCTCTACACGCGGCCGGGCGCCAACGCGCTACAGGTAAAGGACGCGGTGATCAAGCGGCTCAACGAGCTGCAGCCGTCTTTTCCGCAGGGCGTAACGTACAAAGTGCCGTTCGACACCACGCCGTTCGTCAGCGCGTCGATTAAAGAAGTGGCAATCACCCTCGTCGAGGCGATGATCCTCGTGACGTTGGTGGTGTTCCTCTTCCTCCAGAGCTGGCGCGCCACGCTCATCCCCATGCTCGCCGTGCCGGTGAGCGTGATCGGCACCTTCCTCGGCTTGCTTGCCTTCGGCATGTCGATCAACGTGCTGACGCTGTTCGGTCTCGTGCTCGCCATCGGCATCGTCGTCGACGACGCCATCGTGGTGATCGAGAATGTGGAGCGCATCATGGCGACGCAAAAGCTGTCGCCGCGCGTCGCAGCCGATCACGCCATTCGGCAGGTGGGCAGCGCGCTCGTCGCCATTGTGCTGGTGCTCTGCTCGGTGTTCGTGCCGGTGGCGTTCATTGGCGGCGTGACGGGCGCGTTCTTCAAGCAGTTCGCCATGACAATCGTCATCGCCGTGGTGTTGTCGGGCGTTGTGGCGCTCACACTCACGCCGGCGCTCTGCGCGCTGCTGCTCAAGGACACTAACGAGACGCACACCACCGGCTTCTTCGGCTGGTTCAACCGCATGTTCGCTAAGGGGACCCGCGGGTACGTTGGCGCGGTGGATTCCGTACTGGGGCGTCCCGCCGCGTCGCTCGGTGGCTTCGTGCTCCTGATCGGGCTGGCGCTACTGCTCTGGTCGCGGATTCCGTCGGCATTTCTCCCGACGGAAGACAAGGGGTACATGGCGCTATCCATCCAGCTGCCAGACGCGGCGTCCCTGCAGCGCACCGAAGCCGTCGTCGCCAACGTCGAGAAGATCGTGCACGCCGAACCGGCTGTGGTGAACAGCGTGGCGCTCGTGGGGCTCGATTTCCTCAGTCAGTCGAACTCGACGAATTCGGCCACGATGTTCGTCAACGTCACGCCGTGGGACCAGCGCTCGAAGCACGATGCGCTCGACTCGATTGCCGCGCGTATCAACGGAAAGCTCTTCGCCATGCACGATGCCGCCGCCTTCGGGTTCAACCTGCCCGAAGTGCCCGGACTCGGCCTCACAGCCGGCGTCGAAGTGAATTTACAGAACCGTAATGGTCAGGACATCCGTCAGTTTGCCCAGCACGTCCAGGACTTCACCAAGGCGGCGGGCCAGTTGCCGGCTAGCACGGGCCTCAACTCCACGTTCCGCCCCAACGTGCCGCAGGTGTTCGTCACGGTGGATCGCACGGCGGCCAAGTCTCGCGGCGTGAACCTCACCGATTTGTTCGCCACCATGCAGGCGTTTTTGTCGTCGCTCTACGTCAACGATTTCAATTTGTTTGGCAAAACCTACCGTGTGCAGCTCAACGCCCAGGAACGCTTTAGGCAATCGCCAAGCGACATTGGGCAGCTGTATGTGCGCGGCACAAACGATCAGATGGTGCCAGTGTCGGCGTTGACGACCACGGCCTTCCGCAGCGCGCCGTCGGTGATCTCGCGCTTCAACGGTTTCACGTCGGCGCAGTTCACCGGGGCGCCTAAGCCCGGACACAGCACCGGCGAATTGCTCGAGCAGGTGGACCAGCTCATTCAAACACAATTCGCGTCCTCGGGACTCAGCGTGTCGTACTCCGGGCAGTCGTACCAGGAGCGCGCGTCGAGCGGTGACGCGGCGCTGGTGTTCGTGCTCGGACTGGTGATGGTGTTCCTCGTGCTTGCCGCCCAGTTCGAGAGTTGGTCGGTGCCGTTCGCCGTGTTGCTCGCAGTGCCGTTCGGTGTGCTCGGATCGCTGCTCGGCATCTGGTTCCGCGGCCAGCCGAACGACATCTACTTCCAGGTGGGGTTGATCACCGTTGTGGGACTCGCGGCGAAGAACGCAATTCTGATCGTTGAATTTGCCACCGAGCTGCGCGGGCAGGGCATGAGTATTCGCGAAGCGGCCCTCGAGGCGGCGCGCGAGCGATTGCGGCCGATTCTCATGACGTCGTTCGCGTTCATTCTCGGGGTGTTGCCGTTGATGCTCGCGTCAGGTGCCGGAGCGGCGAGCCGCCACTCGATTGGCACGGGAGTGTTTGCCGGAATGCTGTTCGCCACAACGATCGGGATTTTCTTCATCCCGTTGTTCTTCTCGATCATCAGACGGCTGGCTGAACGACGTACGAGCGGGGCGGAGGTGGTATGACTGTGCACACGACTGTCAGTCCGAACGAAGTGCCTGTCACCCCGAAGGAAGCGCCTGTCATTCCGAACGAAGTGAGGAATCTTCTCGAACGTGCTGGTGGCCGGCATCGCGGCGGGGAGAGAAGATCCCTCGTCGCTACGCTCCTCGGGATGACAGGCATCCTCGCCGCTGCCTGCACCACCGGTCCGCGCTACGAACCCGAAACCGTAATCGCTCCAACCCAGCGGATTGGCGTCTCACAGCTCCCGGACTCATCGCGCCAGTTCTTTGATTCGCTCGCCACCGAGCGCGCGCGAGACACTGTCCGCGTCGTCCCTCTTACCGCCTCGCGTATCACGCTGACCGATGCGTCTGTCACGTCCGCCGCGTGGCTCGACATCATTCACGACTCCACGCTCGTTCGGCTCGAACAGACCGCGCTGCGTCAGAACCGCGACATCCAGATCGCCGTGGCGCGAATCAACGAGTACCGGGCCGACGTCGGCGTCGCCCGCGGTCCACTGCTGCCGAGTGTCACGCTGAACGGAAGCGAAAGCACCAACCAGGTGGCGCTCGGCGCATTTCCGCCCACGTCGTACCGCGCGGCGCGTTTCACCGGCGACCTGTCGTGGGAACTCGACTTTTGGGGACGCGTGCGTCACGGTGTTGACGCGGCAAACGCCGACCTCGGCGCGCAGGACGCGGCGCGCCGAGCTACGGCGTTGTCGCTCGTGGCCGACGTCGCCTCCGGCTATCTGCAATTGCTCGAGCTCGACCAGGAGCGCGCAATTGCCGAGCGCACGCTAACCTCGCGAAAGGCAACGTTGGAGATTGCGCGCGAGCGGTTCGCGCAGGGACTCACGTCGGAGCTTGACGTGCGGCAGTTCGAAGCGCAGGTCGCCGCGCCAGCGGTAACGCTCGCTCAAACGCAACGCGCCCAGTCCCAGACTGAGCACAACCTCGACGTGCTCCTCGGCGAGGGCCCTGGATCGATTCCGCGCGGAAGGTCGCTCACCGACGCGGTGTCCGCGCTCGTGGTGCCCGACTCGCTCTCCGCGGCCCTGCTCACCCGTCGTCCGGACGTGGTGCAGGCCGAGCGTGCCTATGCCGCTGCGGTGGCGCGCATTGGCGTGGCCAACGCTGCGCGCTTTCCCACGTTCAACATCACCGGCTCACTCGGCAGCCAAGCCGGCAAGCCGACAGACGTATTCGGATCGCAGACGCGCGTGTACCAGGCGTTAATAGGATTCTCATTCCCGTTATTCGACAACGGCCGACTGGCCAGCGCATCGGCCGCGGCGCGCGCACGAGCCGAGCAGGCGCGGGCGTCGTATGAGGGCGTGACGCTGAATGCGTTGCGAGAGGCAGACGACGCGTTGACGGGCGTGCGGACGGCGCGGGACGAAGCGGTGGCGCAGGCGACGCAGGCCAATGCGCTCCGGCAGGCGCTGGACTTGGCGACGGTGCGATATCAGGCGGGGTTGTCGTCGTACCTCGACATGCTGGATGCGGAGCGGAGTTTGTTTGGGGCGGAGTTGGCAGTGAGTCAGGCGCAGTTGGGGGAGTTGAGGGCGGCGGTGCAGTTGTACAAGGCGCTGGGTGGGGCTTGGCCTAGCTGAGTGCGTGGTTCGTGAGCTGCGGTTTGACGTTGAGTTCACCTCGTTCGGGCTCGGCGTCGGGCTGGGCGGGACCAAGCGTCGAGCCATGGGCTGAGGGCTGAAAGCTGCGGGGGCAGGCTGCGAGCCGTTGTCATCCCGAGTGAGCGTAGCGAAAGAGGGATCTTCCGTACAACGTATTATAGAACGCTCGGCAGACGAGCTCCTCTGGCGAGATCATCGCTCGGAAAGGGCAGCCTCGAGAATGCGCTTTCGCAGCGAGTAGACCATCCGCCGGATTGCCACCACCTCGGCGCACAGCGACTGAGATTCGCTTTCCGGCATCGCGCCGCGCACGGCGGCGCACAGGAGATGGTGTTCGGTCTCATTCGCCGACTTGATCGAGATGTCGAGATAGCGGCCAAACTCGCGTTGCGTGGCCGCGCCGCACCCCTCGACGATGTTCGTCGCAATCGACTCCGCCGCACGCGTGAGTTGGGACTTTAGCGTGGCGTAGTCGCGGCGCGGAAATCTTCGCGAGGATTCGTGTATCGCCGTGGCGAGTGCCTGCGCCCGTTGCCACACGTGGAGCTGCTTGAAGTCGCGCATGGGAATACGATGCCCTCTCGCATCGCCCAACGCACAACCAAACGATTGCATCCACATCGATTCCGGCGCAAAGCTCGCAGCCTGCCCCCGCAGCCATCAGCCGTCAGCCCGCCGCTCGACGCTTGGTCACGCCGTCCTGATCTCGGCGTCGGGCCGGCCGAGACCAAGCGTCGAGCCGTGCGCTGAAAGCTGAAAGCTGCGGGGGCAGGCTGCAAGCTGCGCCGACGTCATCACGAGCGAGCGTAGCGAACGAGGGATCTTCTCGAACGCTCATTATAAGACGGTCTATGGAAGATCCCTCGCATCCGCTCGGGATGACAGCGCCTAATGCCCCAACACTCTCTGCGCTTCCGTCACCACATGCTCCACGGTCATTCCCAACTCCTTCATCACCACCGCACCAGGCGCCGAAATCCCGAACCGATCAATGCCGATCGTTACCCCATCCAGCCCAACGTACTTGGCCCAGCTCGACGACACCGCCGCCTCGATCGACACCCGCTTGCGACACGTCATGGGCAACACCGACTCACGGTACGCGTCGCTCTGCCGATCAAATCTTTCAAAACAAGGAATACTCACCACCCGCGCGCCGGCGCCGAGCATGTCCGCCGCGCCGAGCGCCAGCTGAAGCTCACTGCCCGCCGACAACAGAATGATCTCCAACGGCCCCGTTTCCTTGCGGGCCACATAGCCGCC
The DNA here is from genome assembly GCA_041690755.1 of Gemmatimonadaceae bacterium. GTDB lineage: Bacteria > Gemmatimonadota > Gemmatimonadetes > Gemmatimonadales > Gemmatimonadaceae > JAQBQB01. The sequence goes on from JBEPWA010000001.1 coordinate 65,610, forward strand.
CTTGATCGCGCCATTCCGGCGATCGTCCACGGAGATCGACGAGAGCAACGGGACGTTCTGTCGCGTCAACGCCAGCAGCGTCGGCCCGTCGGTGCGTTCGAGTGCGGCGACGTACGCGCCGGCCGTCTCCTCCGGATCTGCCGGACGAATGACGTCGAGGTTCGGAATCACGCGTAACCCCGGAACCGTCTCCACGGGCTCGTGTGTCGGACCGTCTTCGCCCACGCCAACGCTGTCGTGAGTAAAAATGTAGATCACCGGCAAGTGACTCAGTGCCGCCAGGCGAATAGCCGGACGTGCATAGTCGGCGAACACGAGGAACGTCGCGCCGCTCGGACGGAAGATCCCGTGCGCGGCCATGCCGTTCATGATCGAGCACATGGCGTGCTCGCGAATGCCGAATCGAATGTTGCGGCCGGCGCGGTGGCCCGGCTTGAAGTCGTCGTCGCCCTTCTTCAGATCGCCGATGTAGTTGAGCGTGGAGCCATAGAGGTCCGCACTGCCGCCGACGAGCAACGGCGTGAGCGCGGCGAGAGGCTGCAGCACTTCCTGGCCGGCCTTGCGCGTCGCGATCTTCGTGTCGACGGGGAAGGGCGGAATTGCCGCGAGCAGCTTGGCCGTGTCCACCGTGCGCTTGGCAGTATCCTGCGCAACGGTGTGCGAGTACGCGCTCGACACGGCGATCTCTGCGGCGAGCTTGGGGTTGGCCGTCTTCCAGGCCTCGAACGTCTTCATCCACGCTTCATATTGCGTGTCGAGCGTTTGCTCATGCTTGGCAAAATAGGCCGTCACGTCGGGCGACACATAGAACAACTCGGCCGGCAGGCCCATGGCGGCACGGGCGGCAACGGCGAACTTGGCGCCGGCTTCACCATGCGCCTTCTGGGTGCCGGCCACTTCGGGAATGCCTTTGCCGATCAGAGTTTTGGCAATGATCAGCTGTGGCTTGCCGCTGCCGGCCTTTTTCGCGCGGTCGTACGCCGACTTGAACATCTCCATGTCCTGCCCATCCACCGTCTGCACGTCCCACTCGATCGCCTCAAAGCGCTTGGCGGTGTCCTCGCTCTGCGTCTCCTTGGCCAGGGCGTCGAGCGTCACGGCGTTGGAATCGTAGATGAGAATCAGATTGTCGAGCTTCTGGTGCCCGGCAAACTCCACGGACTCCATGCCCACGCCTTCTTGCATGCATCCGTCGCCGGCGAGACAGACGATATGATGATCGAAGATGGTGTGCGCGTCGGTATTGAAGTGCGCCTGCGCCATCTTCGCCGACACCGCCATGCCCACCGCGTTGCCAATGCCCTGGCCCAGTGGACCGGTAGTGGTCTCGACGCCACTCGGCGCGTGCGTCAGTTCCGGATGGCCCGGCGTCTTTGAGCCGAGTTGGCGGAAGTGCTTGATCTCGTCAATTGTCATGTCCGGGTAGCCGGACATATGCAGCCACGCGTAGAGAAACATCGAGCCGTGACCCGCGGACAGCACGAAGCGGTCGCGGTTCAACCACTCGGGATGCGTGGGGCAATAGTTGAGTTCTTGCCCCCAGAGCACGGCTCCCATTTCTGCGCAGCCGAGGGGAAGGCCGAGGTGCCCGCTCTGTGCAGCGTTGACGGCGTCGATGGCGAGGCCGCGGGCGATCGTGGCGGCTTTCGAGAGAATGTCTGAGTCTTGAATTGGCATCGGTCGTTGCTGTTGGCGGCCCCACGATGGAGATTGCCGCACCCGTTATGAACTTAGCGAATCCAGGCCCGGCCCGTCCCTCTCCAATGCCATCGACGACCACCGCGCGAATTCACCGCGCACTGAACGCCGCACTGCTGGGCGCGCTGGCGGGATTCTTGGCCGGCGGGCTCGGGTTCAACGCTATCGTTCCAGGACACCTGAGCGAGGTGGTGCTCCTCATCGTAGGCGCTGTCGCCGGACTCATGCTCGGCGCCGCGGGATGGACTGCGGTGGTTGGCGTCGCGGACGGTGCGCTCTTCTGCGCCTATCTCGTGATTGCGTGCACGCCATTGATGTCGCGCCTCGCCCCAGCGTGGGTGCGACAGGATGCGTGGCCCGCGCGACCGGACGCGGTAATCGTTCTCTCGTCCAGCGTGCAGCCCGACAGCGCCCTCGATGAGGTGGGACTTTCGCGCTTGCTCACCGGCGTGGAGATCGCAAAGCGGGACTCGATTGCCTGGCTCGTGACATCACACGTTGAGCTTCCGTATGCCGGAACGCTGGTGACCAGCGACGCCGATCAAAAACGGATGATCGCTCTCGCGAGCGTGACGGCGCACTGGGATGTGATCGACAGCGTCTACTCCACCCGCGACGAAGCGGTGCGGTCGGCGCGGCTGCTGCTACCCGCCGGGGCAAAGACGGTCGTTGTGGTGACGTCACCCATGCACACCCGCCGCGCCTGCGCGACGTTCGAGGGCGCAGGCTTTACGGTCTACTGCCAACCGGCGCACGAGCACGAGCACATGACCTGGCATCCACGCAACGCGTCCGACCGGCTGGCGGCGTTTCGAGAGTACTTCTACGAGCGGTTGGGCATGGTGAAGTACCGTGCAAAGGGCTGGTTGTCGCACTGAGTCGCGCCGACCAGGCGCGGCTCCGGCGCGGCTGGTATGGTTGGAACCGATTGTGGAACAGCAATTTGAAAAGCAATTGACGGCCATTGACTCCGGGCTCGGCGACGACGCAATGCGCCGTGGGTCTGCCCTTGCCCCTGCGCCTGCAAGGCGGAGGCGCGCACGGAGTCAATTGCAGTTCATGGCAGTCAATTGCAGTTCCATTCCTGGTTCCAACCCTCCAGGCCGCGCCGTTTTTTCGTTTTCAGCTGCGACATGGCTGATCCGCGCTGCTCCGTCGATAAGCGTACGCCGGTTACGCATGAGCTTGCGGCCTCGTCTTGAGACGATGCCACTGCTCGGGCCTTCCGCGACTGAATACGACACCGTCGTGATAGGCGGCGGCTTTTATGGCACCCGCCTCGCGCTCGAGATGCGTCGGCGCGGCGGCCGAGTGCTGCTCGTGGAGCGCGACGCGCGGCTGCTGGGGCGGGCGTCGCTGCGCAACCAGGCCCGAGTCCACAACGGCTATCACTATCCGCGGAGCATTCTCACGTCGCTCCGCTCGCGCCTCAACTATTCGCGCTTTCTCGACGAGTACGGCGAGTGCGCCGATCGCTCGTTCCCGCACTACTACGCCGTGGCGCGCGGCATGTCGAAGATTACGGCGGCGCAGTTCACGGAATTTTGTCGCCGCATCGGAGCGCCGCTCATACCAGCGCCGGCCGCCGTAGCCAAGTTGTTCGACGCGTCGCGCATCGAAGCGGTGTTCGAGGTACAGGAGTGCGCGTTCGACGCCGACAAGCTTCGCGCGCGCATGAGTCGCGATCTCGCCGACGCCGGCGTGGAGGTGTCGCTCAACAGTGAAGCGCAGCGACTGACCCAGCGGCCGCGAGGCGGCGCGGACGTTCGGATTACCCACGGCAATGAAACGCGCGACGTGGGCGCTGACGTGGTGCTCAACTGTACCTACTCGCGACTCAATCAACTCCTGGCGCAGTCCGGAGCCGCAACGATTCCGGCCAAGCACGAACTCACCGAGATGGCGCTGGTTGAACCTCCGGCCGCCCTGGCCGGCGCCGCAGTGACGGTGATGGACGGTCCATTTTTTTCGCTCATGCCATATCCGTCGCGCCAACTATTCACGCTGAGCCACGTACGCTACACGCCGCATTGCAGCTGGCTCGACGCGGCCGACGCGGTGGTGTTCGACGGAGACGCATTGCTCGCCAACCGCCAATCGCATTTCATCCACATGGTGCGCGACGCGCAGCGCTATTTGCCGGCAATGCGCGACACGCGGTACGTCGAGTCGCTCTGGGAGATCAAAACGATCATGCCGCGCAGCGAGCAGGACGACAGCCGTCCGATTCTCCTCCGGCGCAGCGACGAATATCCGGCCTGTCTCACGGTACTCGGCGCGAAGCTCGACAGCGTCTACGACGTAGAAGAGGCGCTGCACGGCGCGCTCAGAGGCAATGATCCGACCAGACGGCTCACGGCAGACAGTAAGCGACTGGTAGTATGATCGAATCCTTTCTCTCCATCGTCGCCCCGCTCGAGGGTGAAAGTTCGGGAGCCGTCGAAGCATTCGTAGACGAAACCGTCGCCGTGCTGCGCGGCCTCGTGACCCACTACGAGATCATCCTCGTTGACGACGGGGTGCCCGACGCAACGCTGGCACGAATTCGCGGATTGCTCGCGCGCTACGACTTCGTGCGCTTCTTACGTCTGTCGCGCCACTTCGGCGAAGAGACGGCGATCTCCGCCGGTCTCGACGTGGCGATTGGCGACTACGTCATGGTGATGCTGCCGAACACCGATCCGCCGGCGCTCATTCCGGAGTTCCTGGCACGCGCACAATCGGACGCCGACATAGTCTATGGTGTGCGTCTACACCGTAAAGCCGAACCATTCTGGTATCGTGTCGGTGCACGGCTGTTCTATTGGTACATCAATTCCGTGGTCGGCGCCGGCATTCCAAAGGACTCCACCCAGTTTCGATGTATGAGCCGTCAGGTGGTCAACGCGATTAGCCAAATCCGTGGGCCTGACCAGTATCTCCGGCTGCTCACGTCGTACATTGGGTTTCAAAAACAAGGATTGCCGTACGCGCCGATCAATCGCACGGGAGCGGCCACGGTACGCCCCAAGCGCGAAGCGCTGAATCTGGCGCGCGCGCTGGTCATGGACCACACGACGCACCCGCTGCGCGTGGTGATTTGGACCGGCGTGGTGCTGGCACTGCTCAACTTCATTCTGGTGCTGATCCACGCGAGCGGCGGCGGCAACGATGCGGCACTCGTACACGGCGCATTCGGTTTTCTCGTGACGGCCTTCATGGTCGCAATGGTGGGCGAGTACGTCGGCGGGCTGTCGCGCCGGCTGCGCGACCGGCCGGCGTACTACGTGCGCGAGGAGCAGACCAGCGCGGTGCTGCTGCGGGAAGAGCGCACGAACGTGGTAGACGACAGCCAAGGGCAATGAGCGCCGATCCGACTGCGACGAAAACCATCCGTAGCGCGGCCCTGACGGTGGTCACGATCGTCGTCGCCGGCGCGCTGACCATTCCGGTGGTGCTGCGCGACAACCTGAAAGAAAAAAGTCTCTTTTACGAACAGTTCTCAAAGATCGAGGCGCCAGCACTAGCGATCGTAGCGCTGTTCGCCATCATGACCCTGATGCTCACATTCGACGCTCGCGGCGACGAGCCGGCCGTCGCGATCGCCGATCGGCGTCCGATGTCGCGCGCCATTCTCTGGTCGGCCGCCGGCTTCGCCTTCGTCGTTGCGCTGCTAGGGTTCTTTTTTGTCTTCGAGCGCTACTTCCTGGTGGACGACGAGTATTCGGCGTGGTTCCAGGCCGTGATCTTTGCCGCCGGCAAGGCGCATGGCGTGGTGCCGGCCGAGTGGTGCGGCTGGATTGGCGCGTTCACGCCAACGACCATTGCGCCGCATCCGCTGTCGTGCACCTGGGAGCTCACCTTTCTTCCACTGCATTCGCTTTTTCGGAGCCTGTTCATCGCGCTACATGTAGACTGGCTCGCCGGCCCACTCACGGCCGCAGCCACGGTCGCCATTGTGGCGTCAACGGCGCGTAAGCTCTGGCCAAGCCGGCCGGAGCGCATGTGGATCGCTGCAATCGTACTCGCCACGTCGACCCAGTTCTTGTTCATGTCGATGACGATGTACTCCATGCCGACGCATCTGCTCTTTTCGGCGCTCTGGCTCTGGCTGTACGTCGATAATCGCCGCTGGTCGATTGCCACATTGCCGTGGATCGGATTCATCGCCTTGGGCGTGCACAGCCCTATTCCACATGGTTTGTGGGTGGCGCCGTTTCTGTTGCGCTTTGTTCGCGATCGGCGGTGGGGCGCCGCCGCGTACGTGTTGCTGGTCTACGCTTTTGCATTGGCCTTCTGGGCCGGCCATCTGGGCTATGCGGACTCCGGGGGCGGGTCGTCCATTGGGCTGGCGTCGGCCGGTGCGACGGTACAGGCAGTGCGTGCGCCGTTCGGATTCCCCGACGTGCTCGCGCGTCTCACCACCGTCATGAACATCGCGCTCATCGCCACGTGGAACTCGCCGATCGTTCTGCTCTGCGTGGTGGCCGCGATGTTGAGCTGGCCCATGCTGGACAAGACGTCGGGCGATCTCGCGCTCAGCTTGTGCGTGATCGTTGGAGGGCGAGCGTTTGCGTCTCCGCTTCAGGGCGCCGGTTGGGGCTATCGATTTGTCTACGACGGCATGAGCAACATCGCTCTGCTCAGCGCATGCGGCGTAGACGTGGCCGCCCGCGCAATCGGACGCCGTCGTGCCATGAGACTGTTCCTGGCATCGACTGCGGCGGCGGTGCTGGTCCAGTTGCCGATGCGCGCGATGCAGGTGCACGGCATCGCGGGCCCCTATGCACGCACCTATCATTGGATGATGCAGCTACCCGACAAAGTCGTGATCTTCAATCCCGAAGACGCGATGTGGGGGCGCATGATGGTGCACAACGATCCGTTCCTCCGCGAGACACCGCTGCTGGCGGAAGAGTCCGCGCTGACCCAGGGCGCGGTTGACGGTTTTGTGAAGCGCTACCCAGGCCGCGTGCGTATCGTGACGCGAGCCGAGCTCCTGCAATTCGGCGTCGAAGCGGCGCCACCGCGGCTCGGGACGCGGCGATTCGTGCTGCCGGACTCCTCACCGCCATGAGCGATGTAGTGCGCGTCGCCCAACGCCCCGGTGTGCCGGCCTACGACCTGCAACTCCTGGCGCCAAAGCGCCATCGCTACTGCGTTGCGGTGTTCGTCATCAACGAGGGCGAGCGCATTCGGCGTCAGCTCGAACAGATGGCGCCACTGTCCGAGCAGATCGACATCGTCGTGGCCGACGGCGGCAGCACCGACGGTTCGCTCGAGCCGCGCACGCTGGCCGCGGTGGGCGTGCGGGCGCTGCTCGTCAAACGCGGCCCGGGCAAACTTAGCGCCCAGATGCGCATGGCGTTTGCCTTTGCACTCGACGAAGGCTACGACGGCGTTGTCGTGATCGACGGCAACGGCAAGGACGACGTATCGGCCATTCCGCAATTTGTCGAGCTGCTCGATGCCGGCTACGATCACATCCAGGGGTCGCGCTACATCGCCGGCGGGCACGGCATCAACACGCCGGTGAGTCGCACAGTTGCGGTAAAGCTGCTGCACGCGCCGCTGATAAGCCTCGCTGCCGGCATGCGGTACACCGACACGACGAACGGCTTTCGCGCCTACAGCCGGCGCCTGTTGACCGACCCGCGCGTGCAGCCGCTGCGCGATATCTTCAACGGATACGAGCTGCATTACTATCTCGCCATCCGCGCCGCGCGCCTGGGCCTTCGCGTCACCGAGACTCCCGTGACACGCCGGTATCCGCCGAGTGGCAAGACTCCAACGAAGATCAGCCCAGTGAAAGGAAACCTCGCAGTTCTTCGCACCCTTGCTGCCGCGGTACTGGGCAAGTTCAATCCATGAGCGACGACTCCCCGGGCGCCGCCGCGCTGGTCGGCCACACCGGCTTTGTGGGCAGCAACTTGCTGCGCCAGCACGGATTCGAGGCAACGTTCAACTCGTCAAACATCGAGCAGATTACCGGCCGCAGTTTCGACTTGGTGGTGTGCTGCGGAGCGCCGGCGGAAAAGTGGAAGGCGAACGCCGACCCGGAGCGCGATCTCGACAACATCGAGCGCCTTACGCGCGCGCTGGAGCACGTCAACGCGCAGAAGCTCGTGCTGATATCAACTGTGGACGTCTTTCAAAACCCCATCGACGTAGATGAAGATTCACCGGCGCCCACAACCGGGCTGCAGGCGTACGGCAAGCACCGCCGGCGATTGGAGCAGATCGTGGCTGGCCGGTTCGATACCACCATCGTGCGTTTGGCCGGACTGTACGGGCCCGGTCTCAAGAAGAACGTCATCCACGACTTTCTTCACAATCACGAACTGAACAAGATCGATTCGCGCAGCGTATTCCAATTCTATAATGTGTCCCGTCTCTGGACGGACATTGAAACGGCGATGCGCGCCGGCCTCGCGCTGGTACACCTGCCCACCGAACCAGTTGCCGTCTCGGAGGTGGTGCGCGCCGGGTTTGGAATCGAATTCACCAACGAGGTGAGCCAGTCGCCGGCGCGGTACGATGTGCACACCCGTTACGCTGCGATGTTTGGCGGTGCGGAGTGGTATGTCGAGGACCGTGACAGAGAGCTGGCCGGCATTGCGCAGTTCGTCGTGCAGGAACGCAAGGGACTATGATCCCGAGCACGCCATGTCATCCCGAGCCTAGCGAGGGATCTTACGTCGTCCGTCTTTACCGTGGACGGTTGGAACAAATTTGGAACTGCAATTGACTGCAATGAACTGCCATTGACTCCGTAGCGACTTCACGACTCCGAGCCAGAGCGGCCGGATGCTTTTTGATTGGAGGTGTGCAGGCTCCTGACGCAGCACCGAAGGACACGGCCGTTGGCCTCGATTCCCGGTGTAGCGCGCCGACTTGCACCGACTCGTAACGAGCGACGCGCGCACATCAAACCGTTCAGCCCTAGTGCACGGAGATTGGCCTGCACCAGCAGTCAATGGCAGTTCATTGCAGTCAATTGCAGTTCTAATACTGTTCCAACCGTCAACGGTCAAAGACGGGCGACGCAAGATCCCTCGCTACGCTCGGGATGACAGTTGGCCGCCTTGCTCGGGATGACACTCGAAGCAGAATGACAACCTTCCTCGGCCCAATGCCACTTCGCCTCGCCATCTCGAACATCGCCTGGGACCCCGCCGAAGACGACGCCGTGGCCGCCGTGCTCCGGCGCTGCGGCGCGACGGGTATTGAGATGGCGCCAACGAAGTGGCGCGCAGACCCGCTTCAGGCGACGCCGGCCGAAGTCGCCGCGTACCGGCGTGCGTGGGCGGACCGCGGAGTTCCGATCGTCTCGCTGCAATCCTTGCTCTTCGGGCGGTCCGATCTCCAGCTGTTCGGCAACGACGCGACCCGCTCCGCGCTCCGCGACTTCCTCCGCCGAACGATCGATCTCGCCGCCGGATTAGGCGCTCCGGTGTTGGTATTCGGCTCGCCGAAGAACCGCGTGCGTGGTTCGCTGCCGCTGCCAGACGCAATCGCCATGGGGAGCGACTTGCTGCGCGAACTTGGTGAACACGCGCATGCGCAGGGCGCCGCACTCTGCATAGAAGCCAACCCGCCCGCGTACGGCTGCGACTTCATCACGACGACGGCCGAGGCGGCGGATCTCTGCCACAGAATCGACCATCCCGGCGTGCGTCTCAACGGGGACCTCGGCGGAATGACGCTGGCCGGTGAACGGCCGGCCGCGGCGCTCGCGTACGCCGCGCCGTACGTCGCGCACTTTCACGCCAGCGAGCCGCAGCTGGCGGAGTTCGGAGCATGTGCAGACCATGCTGAGGCGGCCGCCGGCCTTGCGGCGATCGACTACACCGGGTGGGTGTCGATCGAGATGCGGGCGGTCGGCGGCGGGGGAAACGTGGCGGCGGTTGAGCGGGCTGTGGATCGCGCGATGCGGATCTACGGCGTCGAGCCGGGAGTCCCGAGCTGACAGCTGCTGGGCGCCATGAGCTGACAGCCGCTGTCATCCCGAGCGAATGCGAGGGATCTCATATCGTCCGCCTATAATTCGCCTTCGAGAAGATCCCTCGTTCGCTACGCTCGCTCGGGATGACAACGCGGCGAAAGTGCTCGCCTCTATCGTTCGGCAACCGCGTGAACGTCGCGCGCTCCAACATAGAGCATTCTCGCATAGGCCGTCCGCGATCCACGCATTACTTCGACGGTGGCACTCCGCTCCAATTCCGCCGTCACGTCATCCGGCGTCGCCGCGCGATGCGTCTCGAGAAACAACGCAGCCGCGCCGCTCACGTACCCGGCCGACATCGACGTCCCATTCCACAACTGTGAAATCGGCGCCATGTTCCGGTCGAGGCTCGGCAGCAACACCGAATCGCCCGGTGCGTAGAGGTCGATGCACGGGCCGTACGCCGTGCCAGGCGACCGGCGATCGATGGTTCGAAGCGATCCGGTGACCGTGCGCTCCACACCCACGCCCGACGCACCAACCACTATCGTGCCGCGCGAGTTGCCCGGGGATACGTGGCATGCGTCGATGTCCAGGTTGCCGGCCGACACAATCACCGAGATGCCCGCGTCGCGCAGTTCGTTGACCGCGCTATCGAGCGCGGGAATGCGCGCCGCGGTGTCAGCGATGAATGACCAGTTGGCGATGGCCGGACCGGGGTGCGCCTTGTGGTCGGCAATCGCCCAGTGCGTGCCGTCCACGATCGCTTTTATAGTGCCGCGCAGTTTGTCGCACTGCACCATTTTCACGTCCACTATCTCGGCGTCCGGCGCAACACCAAGCGTTGAACCAGCAATCGCTCCCGCCACGGCTGTGCCGTGTGGATTACAAATCCTCTGATCGTCCGGGAATTCTGTAAACCCGAATCGTACGCGCCCGGCCAACTCGGGATGCGTGAGCGAGATACCGCCGTCAAAGACGTACACAGTCACGCCCTTGCCCGTGGCCGGGTGACTATACGTTTGATCAAGCGGCAGCCCTCGCTGGTCGATGCGGTCGAGCGCGAACGACACCGTCTGCGATGAGTAGATCGTTGAGCGCGCGCCGCTGGACGCGAGGCTGTACATGCTGCTCGTCTGCGCCACCGACGGGGAATTGGCCGCCAGCCCAACTCGCGACACGTGCGCGCAGCCAAGCGCCGCAATGACGACCGCGCCGGTCGCGATGCCGGCGCAAAGACTCAACGGAGCAGTGATTCGAGAACGCATGAGACGGCCGATTGCTGATGTGAGGCCTTACAGCAGACTCTCGGCTGAATAACAAGGGAATTGGCGTGCCAGACTTTCGGTGTCCGACCGAATGTCGATATTCTGTGCGCTTGGTACGGTCGATGCTTTACAGAAAGGTGCTGGGTGGGCGGTTTGGGGCGGGGCAGGTGGGGGATGCGCACGAGAGAGCGCCAAACGGCGGAGCACTCAAGTGCGCTCCGCCGTTTTGTTCGTTGCTCGGTAATGGCGAGCGAAGCCGCCACTCAGTCGTGCGAAAGCGCAATCGGTTCGGTCCGCTCCCGCGGACTTGCGCTCAGCCTTCAGCTCGAGCCTGCCCCCGCAGCCGTCAGCTCGAGACCCGCAGCTCGACGCTTGGTCACGCCTTTCCGACCTCGGCGTCGGACCGGCCGAGACCAAGCGTCGAGCCATGAGCTGACGGCTCAAAGCTGCGGGGGCAGGCCCGAGCTGCGTGCGCTTGCCTCAGGCTGTGCAAGTTTTCCGCGCGCTAACGTCTCCCTCTTGTACCCCGTCCGGAGCCGTCATGCGCCTTCTCGTCCGCGCGAGCCTCTGCTCGCTACTCACTCTGCCGCTCGCATCAACTGCAACCGCAGCACAAGGCTGGATTGTCCCCCGCCCGTGCGCCGTCCGAATACTCCCAGCGATCGACGCCCCTCGCCCCGACTGCCGGCCCAACATCTCGCGCACGCGCAGCGACGTTCGCGTCGAGCTGGTGAACCACGTGCTCCACTACCAGGTGGAAGAGCGCTTCGTGAACCGCGGTGCCACCGTGGCAGAAGCCGACTATCTCTTTCCGCTGCCAACCGACGCCGCGTTTCAGGATCTACAATTATCGATCAACGGCGAGCTCGTGTCGGGCGAAACGATGAACGCCACCGACGCGCGCCGAATTTACGAACAGATAGTCCGCTCGCAGCGCGATCCAGCGCTCGTCGAATGGATGGGACACGGCCTGCTACGGGCGCGGATCTTTCCGCTCAACCCGGGCGAAGAGAAGCGCATTGTCGTTCGATTTCAGAGCGTGGCGCTGCGGGAAGGTGACGCGCTTCGCGTTGACTATTTCCGCGGCAACAGCGCGCCGATGCGCGGTGCGAGCTCCATTCGCGACGACGGCTCGTCATCGTTCACGCTCGAGTACACGCCGGCGCCCGAACTCGGCACGCCGTACTCGCCCACGCACTCGCTCGATTTTTCCGACCATGATGGACGGCGCGTTGCCACAGTGCGCGGCGATGCGCATGACGTCACGCTGCTCGTGCCCGTACGGCGCAACGCCGCGGCGGCGATCACCATGCTGCCCTATGCCCCCGGAAACGAAAACGGCTTCGCGCTCATCAATGTGACGCCGCCGGATGCGTCCACCGCACAGGCCACTCCGCGCGACATCGCGCTCGTGCTCGACGTGTCCGGCTCCATGCAGGGCCGCAAGATCGCCCAGGCGCGTGCGGCGGGACAACAACTCCTCGGCACCCTGCGCCCGATCGACCGGTTCAAGCTCATCGACTTCTCGAGCGACGTTCGCACGTTCAAGGATGACTTCGTTCCGGCGACACCCGCCAACGTGCGCGACGCTTTGCGCTATCTCGACGCGCTCGAGGCACAGGGCGGAACGAACATCGAAGCAGCGTTGCGCGAGGCGACGCGCGCGCCGGTCGCCGCCGGCCGACTTCCGCTGGTGCTGTTCATCACCGACGGGGAGCCGACGATTGGCGAGCAGCGACCAGACCGGCTCGTGCCGCTGGCCGACGCGGGAGCAACCGGCGGTGAACGGCGCCGAATCTTTACGTTTGGCTTGGGGTCGGACGTCAATGTGAGTTTGCTCGAGCAACTCGCCTTGGAGGGGCGCGGCACGTCGCAATTCGTTCGACCGGAGGAATCGGTGGAGCGCATGGTCGGCATCGTCGCGAACTCGCTCGTAGATCCGGTGCTGACCGACGTTCGCGTTCATGTGGAGGGCGACGTCAGGCTATCGCAGATGCTTCCTGCACAGTCGGCCGACATTTTTGCCGATCGTGAGTTGATCCTGCTGGCGCGCTACGCCGGACACGGTTCGGCGCGCATCGTCGTGGACGGCATGCGGCGCGGAACGCCTGTGCGGTGGACGTCCACCGTCGCATTTCCCGAACGCGAGCGCGACAATCCGTTCGTCGCGCGACTCTGGGCCACCCAGCGCGTTGGATTCCTCAGCGCCGAACGACGCAAGAATGGCGGCTCCACTGAACTGGACGACGAGATCCGCACACTCGGCGAACGCTACGGAATTCCCACCGAGCTCACCTCGTACATTGTGACGGAGCCGCGCGTCGCATCCAATCGCATGGGCGCCGCTCCGCAACTCCATCTCGCCGCAGCGTTCGAGCAGGCGAAGACGGCGTCGGCACAACGCGCCGCCAGTTCCGTCGCCGTGCTCGACTCGCTCGCTGTTGCGACTCATGTCGGCGCGGATGCGGCAAATGCGGCGAACGCGCCGGCATCGACGCAGCGCCTCGGCGGTCGTACGTTCGTGTTGCGCGATAACGTGTGGGCCGACGCGCGCTATCAGTCCGGCATGCCGACGACCACCATCGCACCGTACTCCAGGGCATACTTCGACGTCATGGACCAGCTCCCCGAGCTTCGAGCCGTGTTCGCGTTGGGTGGCAACGTCGCCGTCGTGGGCCGCGATCGTGCGATCGTGGTTGCCGCAGGTGGTGTTGACACCCTCGTCCCTTCCGCACTCGCTGCGCTCATCCGGGCGTGGTAAGAGACGGCATGTGAACGACGTCGCCCGCCTGTTTCGCGAATACCACCAGCCGCTCGTGCGCTATCTCACGCGGCGGCTGGGTGATCGCGACTGGGCCGAAGAGGTGGCGCAGGAAACCTTCCTTCGCGCGGTGAAACAGGAGACGATCGTGAGCGAACGCTCGTGGCTGTTTGCCGTCGCCACAAATCTCGTGCGCGACGAGGCCCGAAAGGACGTGCGTCGCCGCCAGCGCTTGGAACTGTTGCGCGAGCAGGCGAGGGTGGACGATGTAGTGCAACCGGAACCGCTGACGGGCGAACGGGCCGAGGAGTTGGCCGTGGCGCGCAAAGCACTGGATACGCTCACCGAGCGCGATCGCGAAGCGCTGCTGATGCGCGAAGAAGGTCTGGACTATCCCGAGATCGCGTTAGCGCTGGATCTGTCGGTCAAATCGGTGGGAACCACACTCGCCCGCGCGCGGCGGCGACTGGTTGAAGCGTATGAGTTGCTACAACGCGACGAACGCATAGCAGGTACGGGAGGGACACATGCAGCATCCTGACGAAGGAACCATTCACGCGTGGCTCGACGACGCGCTCTCCGAGAGCGAGCGCGCGGAGTTCGAACGGCACGTAGTGTCGTGTGCGGAATGCTCGGCGCTGGTTGCCGAAGCGCGTGGCATGATCGCAGGATCGTCGCGAATCATTAGCGCGCTGGACGCGGTACCCGGCGGCGTGATTCCCAGACCCGCGCCGGCGCAATCGCTCTCCCTCTGGCGGCTGTTGCGCGTGACGCCAGCCCGCGCGGCGATTGCCGCGTCATTGCTCGTTGCCGCGTCTGCGGTGGTGGCGAAGCGGCACGATACGCCGGACAAGATGGTTCCACGCGCGCCCGTGGTGGCGGTGGCACCGCAGCAGGCGGCTGCGCCTCCAGCACCGGCGGCGCAGGTAACTCCGGCGCCATTGGCAGTTCCGAAACCAACGCAACCGGTGCGAGAGGTGGCTGTTGCTCCGACTGCTTCACCGCCGGCACAATCCCCGACACTATCACCAGTAGAACCAACCGCACTGTCACCCGCACAACGCGTCGCGCAACCGGCCGCACAACCAGCCGAGATTGCGACAGCGAGAAAAGCCGTCGCGTCGAGCGCCGCGGACGTGAACGCCGCGGCCTCGGGAGCCGTGCAACGCAACTTCTCGGCGCGCAAGGAAATGCAAACGGTCGCCGGGTTCGCCGGCGATGCCGTCGCGAACGACTTCGCGGGGTGCTACCAGGTCGTGCCGGATTCGGCGCGGCCACCATGGCTGATTCCGGACCGCTTTGCGCTGCAGCCTGCCACGGCGAACCGCGTCGGACCACAGGGCACCGTGCGTGCGGTCACGCCCGAGGGCCGCGTCGATAGCCTCCTGGCGGGCAGCAGCTGGAGCGTCATCACGCCAACGTTGGCGAGCGTGAGCTTTGCGTCGATCAACGGACCGCAGCGCATGACACTTGAGCTGGCACAAGCCCGCAGCGTCACCGCTGTGATCGCGACGGGGGAGGAACGACACCGAATCGCCATCTCTCGCCCCAAGTGCGTGCCCTAACGTCCGGGCACGAGATGTGACACCCGCGGCCTTATGCAACGAACAAGTACCGGTGACCACAAACTCCCATCGTCGCGGGCCGCGCTCGTTAGAATCGGGAGTCTGATGGCGTTGTTGGTCGTCGCGTCGCTTATCGCCTACAAGCTGGGCTGGTTCGATTACAAGCACACCCTGGAGCACATCGCGCGGCTGCGCAAGTCGCACAGCGTCATCGGGTTCACTGCCGGTTTCGTCATCGTGTACGGTGTGGTCACATCCGTTGGCATGCCCGGACTTCCGTTCACCGTGGCCGCGGGCGTGTTGTACGGCACGTTGCTCGGCACGGCGCTGGCGTGGGCGGGCAGCGTGCTCAGTGCAGTGATCGGCTATTGGATCGCCCGCACAGTGGGACATGACGTGGTGGTTCGGTGGCTCAAGCGATTCAAGCGCGCCGACTCCGCAGTGGCTGATGCGCGCGACTTTGCCGGCATGCTCCGCCTACGGCTCATTCCGGTGTTGCCGCTCGGCACGGCGAATTTCGTTGGCGGCTTGTCGCGCGCGCCGTTCTTGCCGTACTTGCTTGCTACTGCGATCGGAATCATTCCGGCCACGGCGATCTACTGTTACTTCGCCGATAGTCTGCTCGAAGGAGTGGGACACGGCCGCAGTGACGCGATGCGCAGCCTGATCATCGCCAGCGTGCTGCTCATTCTGTTGTCGCTGGCGCCCAAGCTGTTCAATCGCAGCAGGGCGACGCCGAACTCGGCTGCGCTCGGAACGGACTTTGCGAGCGGAACAGAGCCGGGGTCGGACGACCCCACGTCAGTCTCCAGAGCGTGAACGAACTCCTGTGGCCACCAGAAAACCCGAACGTCGAGCCAGTACCAGACGCCATGAGCGTATCGTCATCGAGTGCGTAACACCGGAGCTCGATGCCGGCCGCTACCCGGTGAAGCGCGTCGTGGGCGATCGCGTATCGGTGGGCGCTGACGTCATCAAGGAAGGGCACGACGAGCTCTGGACTCGCTTGCTCTACAAGGGCCCGGATGATCCGGAATGGTCGTCTGCTGCCATGCGCTACGATTTCGACAGCGACCGTTGGTACGGCGAATTCAACGTCGATCGCATTGGACGATGGATCTTTTCGGTCGAGGCCTACACGGATCGGTTCGGCACTTGGCGCGCCGCGCTGGAAAAGAAGGTAGACGCCGATCAGGATGTCGCCTCCGAACTCATCGAAGGCGCACAGCTGGCGCGGTCGGCGTCGCGCAGCACGCGGTCCGCCCCGGCGCGCGCGTCATTGCTCATGACCGCGAAATTTCTCGAAGATCAGCACGACACCGCCATCGAGAAGCGGATTCGGCGCGCGCTCGATGAGGATTTTCTCGCGCTGATGCAGGAGCACGCCAAGCCTTCCGATCTGACGCGCTATCGCCACGACCTCACAATCGTCGTCGATCGCGAGCGTGCTCGTTTCGCTGCGTGGTACGAGATGTTTCCCCGTTCGCTGGCCGTGACCGGTCCTCATCAAGAACTGCGGCACGGCACCTTTGCCGACGCGACCGACCAGTTACCGCGCATCGCCGGGCTGGGCTTTGACGTGGTCTATCTGCCGCCGATTCATCCCATTGGCCGCACCTTCCGAAAGGGAAAGAACAACTCGCTCACGCCGGAGCCGAGCGATGTCGGCAGTCCCTGGGCAATCGGCAACGAGTTCGGTGGACACGACGCCATCGAGCCGGCACTCGGCACCTTTTCCGACTTCGATCTATTCGTCAAACGGGCAGACGAATTGGGCATGGAGATCGCGCTCGATTTTGCGCTGCAGTGTTCGCCCGACCATCCGTGGGTGACCGAGCATCCCGACTGGTTTCACGTGCGGCCCGACGGCACGATCAAATACGCCGAGAATCCGCCAAAGAAGTACCAGGACATCTACCCGCTCGACTTCTGGTGTGACAACCGGGAGCAACTCTGGAATGCCTGCCGCGACCTGCTGCTCTTCTGGATTGGCCACGGGGTCACCACGTTCCGCGTTGACAATCCCCACACCAAGGCGCTGGCATTCTGGGAATGGGTGATTCAGGACGTGCAGCGCGAACACCCCGATACCATCTTTTTTGCCGAGGCCTTCACGCGGCCCAAGCGAATGAAAACGCTGGCCAAGCTCGGCTTTACCATGTCGTACACGTACTTCACGTGGAAGAACGACGAATGGAATCTACGAGCCTATTTTGAGGAACTCACGCAGAGTCCTATGGTGGAGTACTATCGCGGCAACTTGTTCGCGAATACACCAGATATCTTGAATGAGTATCTCGTGGAGGGCGGTCGCTCCGCCTTTCGCGCGCGATTGCTGCTGGCTGCAACTCTCCTGCCGCTCTACGGCATTTACAGTGGGTACGAGCTGGCCGAGAACGTGCCTGTGCGCGCGGGAAGCGAGGAATATCTCGACTCGGAGAAATACCAGCTGCGCGCCCGCGACTATGACGCGCTCGGCAACCTCAACGACGATATCCGCCGTGTCAACGCCATTCGTCACGCCGAGCCGGCGCTGCAGTTGTACGCCAATCTCACCTTTCACAACAGTGAGAACCCGGCCGTGATCTTCTATCGCAAGGCGTTCGTGGAGCCGGACGTCCAGTGGACGAGCTGCACGCCGCAGCTGGTGCCACACTCGGAGCATAACGCACCGAACGCGCGCGATTTGTTGATTGCCGTGAACCTCGATCCCCACAATCCGCAGGAAACTATGGTTCACGTGCCGATTGCCGAGATGGGCATTGGCGACGACGAGCCGTACGCGGTGCACGATCTGCTCACCGATGCCCGGTACGTGTGGCGCGGTGCTCGGAACTACATCCGCCTGGACCCCGCCGAGCACGCGGGGCACATCTTCCGAGTCGAGCACCCTGTGTCATCCTGAGCGAAGCGAAGGATCTTCTCTCCTGCCAATTATCGCGTACCGTACAGGAGATCCTTCGGTCGCTACGCTTCCTCAGGATGACAACAATGTCGTCCTAAGACCCACACATCAAACTCCCGTGATCGATACCGACCCGCTCTGGTACAAAGACGCGATCATCTACCAGCTCCACATCAAGAGCTATCGCGACTCGAACGCCGACGGATACGGCGACTTTCGCGGGTTGATTGAAAAGCTTCCCTACATCCAGGAACTCGGCGCCAACGTCATCTGGCTGCTGCCGTTCTACCCGTCGCCGCTTCGGGACGACGGCTACGACATTGCCGCCTACGAGGAAATCCACTCCACGTATGGCACGCTCGACGACTTCCGTGCCTTCATGAGCGCGGCGCACGAGCGCGGCATCCGCGTCGTGACCGAGCTCGTGATCAACCACACGTCCGATCAACATCCGTGGTTCCAGCGTGCGCGCAGCGCACCAAAGGATTCGCCGGATCGCAACTGGTACGTCTGGAGTGACGATCCCAATCGCTACGCCGGCACGCGCATAATCTTCACCGACACCGAAAAATCGAACTGGTCGTGGGATCCCGAAGCGCAACAATTCTACTGGCACCGCTTCTTCAGCCACCAACCCGATCTGAACTTCGACAATCCCGACGTGCTGGACGCCGTGATCAACGTCATGCGCTTTTGGTTGGGGCTTGGTGTTGACGGTCTGCGGCTCGACGCCATTCCATATCTCATCGAGCGCGACGGCACGAACTGCGAGAACCTTCCCGAGACGCACCAGGTGCTGAAGAAACTCCGCGCCGCACTCGACGCTGAATTTCCCGATCGCGTGTTTCTCGCCGAGGCAAATCAGTGGCCGAGCGATGTGGCGGCGTATTTCGGCGACTCCGACGAGTGCCACATGGCATTCCACTTTCCGGTGATGCCGCGCATGTACATGGCGGTACGACGCGAAGATCGCACGCCGGTGGTCGACATCATGCGCCAGACGCCCGACATCCCGGCCAACTGCCAGTGGGCGATCTTCCTGCGCAATCACGATGAGCTCACGCTCGAGATGGTGACCGACGAGGAACGCGACTACATGTACCGCGAGTACGCCCGCGATCCGCGTATGCGCATTAACGTCGGCATTCGTCGCCGACTTGCGCCGCTGCTCGAGAGCGGACGCCGGCAGATCGAGCTGATGAACGCGCTGCTCATGTCGATGCCCGGCACGCCGATCATCTACTACGGTGACGAGCTTGGCATGGGAGACAACATCTATCTGGGCGATCGCAACGGCGTGCGCACACCCATGCAGTGGAGCGCCGATCGCAACGCCGGATTCTCGGAGGCCGATACGGCGGCGCTGTATTCGCCGCTCATCGTCGATCCGCCGTACGGCTATCACACCGTAAACGTCGCTGCGGAGGAGCGTGTTCCCACGTCGCTGCTGCGATGGATGCGTCGGCTCATTTCCGTGCGTCAGAGCTACAAGGCCTTTGGCCGCGGCAACTGGGAAGCGCTTGACGCGGCCAACCGTCGCGTGCTGATCTTTCTCCGCCGCTATCGCGACGAAACTATCCTCTGCGTCAACAACCTCTCGCGTTTCGCACAGTACGTGGAATTGGACCTGAAAGAGTTCAATGGCCTGGTACCCCTGGAGCTCTGGAGCAAGAGCTGCTTCCCGCCCATAGGCGACCTGCCGTATCTGCTGACGCTTGGACCGCACAACTTCTTCTGGTTTCGCCTGCTGCCTGGCGACCAGGCGAAGGAGATCCAGCGGTCCGTGTAATGGAGATCGACAGCGGGGCAATGGCCGCGGCGCTCGACGCACTGACTAGCGATGTGCTAATTCGATTTCTCGCCGGCCAACGCTGGTACGCGGTCAAGGGCGCGGCTGGCGCGGGCGCGCGCGTGATCGACTGGGTCGATGCGCCGTGGGGCGGGGGCCGCTACGCGTTCGCTCGCATTGGCGTGACGGCGGACAACACGGAGCACGTCTATCAGCTGCCGATTACTGTCCTCGCCGACGCGAATGCAGCGCCGGAGAGCGCGATCATCACACATATCGACGTCGATGGAAATCGGCCGGCCGTAGTGGACGCCGTGCACGACCACGATTTTCGGTTGGGCCTGGCCAACGCCGTGATGGCGGGAACTGCCGCCGAGCGCGACGGAGCACGATGGACAGCCGAGCCGATCGGCGCCGGGCGTCTCGCATTGACCGAGGAAACACCGACACGGCTCGGGTCGGCCGAGCAGAGCAACACGTCGATCGTCGTTGGCGACGCGGTCATCATCAAGCTCTTTCGATTGCTAAAGCCCGGCGTGCATCCAGATGTTGAAGTCACGGACTTTCTCACGACGCGCACCGCGTTCCCCAACACGCCGGCGTTGCGCGGCGTCATCACGTTCGCGAGCCCGGATGCGCGCACGACGTTGGGCATGGCGCAGGATTTTCTCACGCAGTCAACGGACGCGTGGCGGTACGCGCTCGAACAGGGCGCGTCGTATTTCGCCGCGCCGGCCAACGGCGATGCGCCCAATACTTTCCTGCCGTACGCCAAGCAGCTCGGGGCCGTCACGCGCGCCATGCACGAAGCCCTGGCGAGCGACGACGATGATCCGGACTTTGCACCGGAACCGGCGAGCCACGACGACATCGATAGTTGGGCGCTCCGCACGCAATACGAAATTCGCCAGTCACTGGCATTGCTCGAGCAGCGGCTCGCCGCCCCGGATTTTCCGCAGGAGCGCATCGCCGAAGCGCAGGCCCTGGTGCGCCGCGGCGACCACTATGCCGGCTGGGTCAACGAGATTGACGACACGATGGGCGACGACCTCGGCATGCGCATTCGCGTGCACGGCGACTATCACCTCGGCCAGGTGCTCCGCTCGAAATCCGGCGAGTTCATGGTGATCGATTTCGAGGGCGAGCCGTCGCGCAGCCTCGAAGATCGGCGCGAGAAAACGTCACCACTGCGCGACGTCGCCGGTATGCTTCGCAGCTTTGCGTACGCCGCGGCGACTCTAGCGATGTCGTCTGACAAGAAGATCGACGCGCCAACCCGCGAGTTGCGCACGGCCCGCTGGGAGCGCGATGTGCGCGCCGCGTACCTGGACGGATACCTGGGCCCGCCCGAAGAGCGCGACGATCATCCCGACGTGCTGCCGGAAGAAGAGGCGCACGTACGACAACTCATCGCGCTGTTCGAAATGGAGAAAGCGTTTTACGAACTGACGTACGAGTTGAACAACAGACCCGCGTGGGCGTGGATCCCCATGCGAGGCATTGCCAAGTTGGCGATGCGGTAGGCGTCAACCACGTCTCCGTGCGCGGCGAGAGTTGGAATGACGGGGTCGGGTTGACTACGGTCGTGCGTTGAGTGTCGCGGGTAACTGATGGACCGCGACGGGTCGCTTGGCGGCGTAGGGGACCATCGCATTCCTCGGATTCATGTCGACTGTTGCGATGGCCCGCGGTCGTCGCGCAGAACGCGACAGCGCTTCCGTATGCGACGGACCCCGACGAGCCCCATGACCCGTCGAGGTAAATCAGTCACCCAGAACCCTCACACCCGCAACCGTTGTCAACCCGACCCCGTCATTCCAGCCTTCCGCGCGCACCACAGCGAAATGGTGAAATGACGGACAGCTATCCATCGCTTCGCTCAGTATGACAGTACTATCACATCCCCACGAACGTGTTGCAGTCCTTCATATTGCCGGACGTATAGCCTTTCTTGAACCAGCTCGACCGCTGCGCCGCCGATCCGTGCGTGAACGAATCCGTGTTCACGTGCCCGGTGGTGGCGCGCTGAATACGGTCGTCACCCACGGCCGCCGCGGCGTTGAGACCATCGTCGATGTCGCCCGGTTCGATCAGCTGTTGCGAATGGTTGGCCCATATGCCCGAGTAACAATCGGCCTGTAACTCGAGCGCCACCGACAACTGGTTCGCCGCACCCGGATTCTGCTCCTGCGCCTGACGGACCTTCTCGTCGGTACCGAGCAGGTGTTGGACGTGATGTCCCAGCTCATGCGTGATCACGTACGCCTGCGCAAACTCGCCCGGCGCGCCAAAGCGGTCGCGGAGCTCGTCGTAGAACGCCAGATCGATGTAGACCTTTTGGTCGTTCGGACAGTAGAACGGCCCCATTGCCGTCTGTCCGGTGCCACACCCGGTGGGGATCGCATTGCGGAATATGTCAACCTTTGCGTTGTGCCACGCCGTCCCGGTCTGCGCGGGAAGAATCTGGGCCCACGTTGCTTCGGCGGTGTCCACTACAAATTTGACGAACTGGACTTCGCGCGCCTCAGCCGGCGATTGCGACACCGGTGCAAGCTCACCGCTCGCCGCCTGTTGCTGCCCGGGATCGACTTCTGCTCCGGGAAGAAAATCGCGGCCGAAAATCAAACTGAGGATCAACAAGACCACCGATCCGCCAATGCCCACCGGCGCCATTCCGAAGCCGCTCGACCCGCGGCGATCTTCCACGTTATTGCTCGAACCGCCTGGACTCCACCGCATGGCTTGCCCCCCGTCAGTGCGTGATTCCCGTCCCCCGTTTGGCGAGAAAAGGCAAGAAATCGGCCGATCCCGGGCGGTGCGATATTGTACCCAGACATTGCACGGCTCCTACCGCGGCGCCGGCACCCAGGCCGGTGCCGCTTCCGTCCACCTTTCGACGCTCGATTTCATGTTGCCACTGTGGTCTCTCGACGCAGGCGCACAGCCACAGCCCGATAAGTCCGTTCGCTTCACGCTCTGGACTCCGTACGCCGCCTCGCCGCGCGTGCGCCTGTGCTCCGGAGCGGCGCAGGGCGATCACGCGATGACGCCAGTGCCCGGCGAGCGTGACGTCTACTGCGCGATCGTGGCGAATGCCGCGGCTGGCGACGACTACCTGTTCGTGCTCGACGACGGCCGTGAGTTGCCCGATCCCGTGAGCCGCTGGCAGCCACACGGTGTGTTCGGCGCGTCGCGCGTTGTCGATCCGGCGTTCGAGTGGACCGATAATATGTGGCGCGGCACGCCCATGGACGAAATCATTGCCTATGAGTTGCACGTGGGCACGTTCACGCCGCAGGGCACCTTTGCCGCGATCGTTCCGCGCCTCCCCGAACTCAGGGCGCTGGGTGTCAATACCATAGAGCTCATGCCAGTGGCACAGTTTTCGGGCGACCGGAACTGGGGGTATGACGGTGTAGGACTCTATGCGGTGCAGGACAGCTACGGCGGTCCGCTCGAGTTGAAAAAGCTCATCGACGCCGCGCACGAATTGCGCATTGGCGTGATCCTCGACGTGGTCTACAATCATGTAGGTTCGGAGGGCAACAACCTCGCGGCGTTCGGTCCGTACTTCACCGATCGCTACAAAACGCCGTGGGGCGCCGCGCTCAATTACGACGGACCGGACTCCGATGCCGTGCGCCGCTTCGTCGTGGACAACGCTTCGTACTGGGCAGCGGAATTTCACATCGACGGTCTGCGCCTCGACGCGGCGCACGGCATTTTCGACCTCACCGCGCGCCACCTTCTGGAGGAGATCGCCGCGGCGGTGCACGACCGCGCCAAGGAAATGCAGAAGTCGGTCGTCGTGATCGCCGAGAGCGATCTGAACGATCCGCGGCTCGTGAATTCGGTGGAGTACAACGGCTTTGGACTCGACGCACAGTGGAGCGACGACTTCCATCACGCCGTGCACTCCGTGCTTACGGGCGAAATCAACGGCTACTACTGCGACTTCGGCACCGTGTCGCACATTGGCGATGCGCTGCGCGAGCCGTTCGTGTACGACGGCCGGTATTCGACATACCGCCGCCGTCGCCACGGCCGCCCGTCGGTAGGCCTGGCGAGCGACCGGTTCGTCGTGTCCGTGCAGAACCACGATCAGGTGGGCAATCGCGCTCACGGGGATCGGCTCGCCGCATTGCTGACACCAGACAAGCTACGGCTCGCCGCGGCGCTGCTACTGCTTTCTCCGTACATCCCCATGCTTTTCATGGGCGAGGAGTACGGTGAGACGAATCCATTCCAGTATTTCGTCAGTCATCGAGACGCACAGCTTGCCGCCTCGGTTCGCGACGGTCGCAAACGTGAGTACGCCGCCTTCAGCTCCGGCGCCGATCTTCCCGACCCGCAGGCCGATGCCACGTTTCAGCGTTCGAAAATCGACTGGGACAAGCGGAGCCAAGGTGGCCACGGCGAATTGTTGTCGCTCTATCGTGACCTGATCGCCCTTCGTCGCGAAAATTGGCTCATGCGTCCGGATCGGGCCCGCATCACCGTCAACGATGGCAATCAAGGCTGGATCACCATCCTCCGGGAATGCGTTGACGAGTGGTCCGATACGTATCCCACCATTCTTTCTGTGTTCAATTGCTCTGCAGCGGCACTGGAGGTGCCAATACCGGATTCAACCGGTTGCGCATGGAGCATGCGTCTGGGAACGGACGCGGCGGGTTACGGGGGAAACGCCCAGCTCGCCACGCACGTTGCGACAGATGAAGAGTCGGACGGTCCACGCCGGCTGCTCGCCAGCGCGCCGCGCACGATCTACATGCCGCCGTGGACGGCGGCCGTCTACATCGCCCAACCGGGCGCGTCGGCGCATGTAGGGCGTTGATATTCATATTTTTCTCACGACGAAACAATCATAATGCGCGTCTGGCCCGGCCAACCTTATCCACTCGGTGCTTCCTGGGACGGCCAGGGCGTCAACTTCGCCATCTTCACCGAGCACGCCACGGCCGTGGAGCTGTGCCTGTTCAACCATGAGGACGACGCCGAAGAGTCATACAAGATCGTGATGCGGGAGTACACGGATCAGGTGTGGCACTGCTACCTCCCCGACGTGCGCCCGGGTCAGTTCTACGGCTACCGCGTTTCCGGTCCGTACGAGCCGCAGCACGGCAACCGCTTCAATCCGGCCAAGCTGCTCATCGATCCCTACGCCAAGGCGATTACGGGTTCGATCAAGTGGAGCAATGCGCTGTTCGCGTACGACGTTGGCGGCGCCGCCGAAGACCTGGTGCCCGATCCGAACAACAGCGCAGGCAATGTCCCCAAGTGCGTGGTCATTGATCCGGCATTCACCTGGGACAACGACCGGCCGCTCCGCATTCCCTGGAATCGCACGGTCATCTACGAGTGCCACGTCAAGGGCATGAGCAAGCTGCACCCGGATGTGCCGGAGAACATTCGGGGCACGTACCTCGGCCTCGCCAGCGATGCGATGATCGAATACTTCCTCGCGCTGGGCATTACCGCGGTGGAGCTGCTGCCGGTTCATCAGTTCGTTGTTGACCGGCATTTGGCCGAGCGTGGCCTCACGAATTATTGGGGCTACAACTCGATCGGCTATTTCGCGCCGGACGTGCGATACGCCGCGAAAGGACTCGGCAATCAGGTCTACGAGTTCAAGAGCATGATCAAGACGCTCCACTCGGCGGGCATCGAAGTCATTCTCGATGTGGTGTACAATCACACAGGCGAAGGCAATCACCTCGGCCCTACGCTATCCCTGCGCGGCATCGACAATCAGGCCTACTACCGCCTCGATACCGATAAGCGTTTTTATACGGATTTCACAGGCACCGGCAACAGTCTCAACATGCAACACCCGCGCACCATCCAGTTGATCATGGATTCGTTGCGCTACTGGGTGGACGACATGCACATCGACGGGTTTCGCTTCGATCTCGCCCCCGTGCTCGCCCGCGAGCTGCATGACGTTGACAAGCTCTCGTCCTTCTTCGATATCATCCACCAGGATCCCACGCTGTCCAAGGTAAAGCTCATCGCCGAGCCGTGGGACGTGGGGCCCGGCGGGTATCAGGTTGGCAATTTCCCAATTCGCTGGGCGGAATGGAACGGCAAATATCGCGACGCGGTGCGTCATTTTTGGCGGGGCGATTCCGGGCATACTCCCGAGATGGCATCCCGACTCGCCGGCTCGAGCGACATCTACGAGGCGAGCGGCCGCGGCGCCTACGCCAGCATCAACTTCGTGACCGCGCACGACGGCTACACGCTCTACGACCTGGTGAGCTACGAGCAAAAGCACAACGCGGCCAACGGCGAGGACAATCAGGACGGACACAACGACAACATCAGTCGTAACTGGGGCGTGGAAGGCGACACCAAGGAGCCGGCGGTGCTCGACGCGCGATTCCGCCTCATGCGCGACTTCATCGCGACGCTCGCCTTTTCGCAGGGCGTGCCAATGCTGTCACACGGCGACGAAATTGGACGCACGCAGCACGGCAACAACAACGCGTATGCGCAGGACAACGAACTCACGTGGATGCACTGGGACGAGCTGGACGACTGGCGGCGCCAGCTGCTCGCCTTTACGAAAAAGTGCCTCAACCTTCGACACACCCACGCAGTGCTCCGCCGCCGGCACTTCTTTCGTGGCGAGCCAACGATCACGGGTGAACGCAAGGACTTGTCGTGGATTCGGCTCGACGGCCAGGAAATGACCGATCATGACTGGCAGAACGGCGACAATCACGCGCTCGGCATGCTCATTTACGGCGATGCAACCGACGAAACCGACGATCGCGGCCGTCCAATCAAGGGCGAGACGATTCTCCTACTGCTCAACGGCGGCAACGATCAAGTCACCTTCACCATGCCCGCCATCGACGGCGACGGCATCTGGGCCGAATTGATCGACACCGCGCATCGAGAGCTTCGCGTCATTCCCACCGGGTTCACCCCGGTGGACCCGTATTCGCTGTTGCTGCTGCGATACGGCGAGAACCGGCGCATGGCGGACTCCGCTGATCCGACGAACGTGAGCGGCAACATTACGCACCCGGCAGTCAAATGACGCACAAGAAATCAAAAACGCGAAAGACACCAGCGCCGGTCTCTAGCAAAACTCCAATGCTTCCGGTGGTGAATCAGGCAGAGCTGGTTCGGCTGCTGGGTGGGGACCACGCGAACCCGCATTCGATTCTCGGCGCGCATCCTGCGACACTGAGCGGCGTGCCGGGCGTGATCGTTCGCGCAATGATTCCCGATGCCGCGCGCGTCGAGTGCGTGCTCTACGACGGACGCGTGGTTGAGCTGCGCCGAGAAGCCGACGGGCTATCGGCCCTGTACGGCGCCTTTCTCCCGCGCGAAGTACTGCCGTTGCAGTACGTATTTCGCTTTCACTACGATAACGGCTCCGTCTGGGAGCGCGGCGATCCGTACCGCTTTCTCCCCACACTCGGCGACGTTGACCTCCACCTGTTCAACGAAGGCACCCATTACGAGATCTGGAAAAAACTCGGGGCGCACCTCCGGACGATCGACGGTGTGGCCGGTGTGAGCTTTGCCGTATGGGCGCCGAATGCGCGACGGGTGAGTGTCGTTGGAGATTTCTGCGGTTGGGACGGACGCATCTATCCCATGCGCATCATGGGCAACTCCGGCGTCTGGGAACTCTTCGTTCCGAACGTGGCCGCCGAGGCGCTGTACATGTTCGAGCTGCTGACGCGAGAAGGTGCCATTCGGCTGAAGACCGACCCGTTTGCCGCCAAGATGCAGCAGGCGCCGGCTACCTCGAGCATCGTGCAGGCTGACGGCACGTATCAATGGAACGATGGCGACTGGATGGCGCGTCGCGCCTCCGTCGATCTCGTGCGTTCGCCCATGAGCATTTACGAAGTGCATCTCGGCTCGTGGGCCCGTGTTCCGGAAGACGACAATCGCATGCTCAGCTATCGCGAGATCGCGCCGCGGCTGGCCGATCATGTAGCGAAGCTTGGTTTCACGCATGTCGAATTGATGCCCGTCATGGAGCATCCGTTCTACGGATCGTGGGGCTATCAGGTGAGCGGCTACTACGCGCCCACGTCGCGCTACGGCACGCCAGACGATTTCCGGTTCCTCGTGGACACGTTGCATGCGCGCGGCATTGGCGTGATTCTCGATTGGGTACCGGCCCACTTTCCCAAGGACGACTACGCGTTGCGTCGCTTCGACGGCACAGCGCTGTTCGAGCACGAAGATCCGCGGCTGGGGGAGCATCCCGACTGGGGCACCCTGATCTTCAATTACAGCCGGCCCGAGGTGCGGAACTTTCTCGTTGCAAATGCGCTGTACTGGCTGAACTGCTTTCACGCCGACGGACTTCGTGTCGATGCCGTGGCCTCCATGCTCTATCTGGACTACAGCCGCAAAGCAGGCGAGTGGGTGCGCAATGAGCAGGGTGGCCGCGAGAACCTCAGCGCCATCAAACTACTGGAACAGTTCAACGAGGCGGTGCGCATCAACGCGCCCGGCTGCGTGACGATCGCCGAGGAATCCACAGCGTGGCCGGCGGTAACGACACCGGTGTCGGAAGGTGGGCTGGGCTTCACCTTCAAGTGGAACATGGGCTGGATGCACGACACCCTCACCTACTTCGGCCTCGATCCCGTCCATCGGCGCTTTCATCACGACCAGATCACCTTCGCCATGCTCTACGAGTACAGCGAACGGTTCATCATGCCGCTATCGCACGACGAAGTGGTGCATCTGAAAGGCTCGCTGCTCGGCAAAATGCCGGGTGACGCTTGGCAGCAACTCGCGAATTTGCGCCTGCTGCTCGCCTACATGTTCACGCGGCCCGGTAAGAAGTTGTTGTTCATGGGCACCGAACTCGCGCCATGGACCGAATGGAATCACGACACGAGTCTCGATTGGCACCTGCGTTCAGATCCGAGTCATGGCGGCATGGAGAATTATCTGTCACGTCTGGCCACGATGTACCGAAACGAGCCGGCCTTCTGGCACGACGATCAGAGCTGGGAGGGCTTCACCTGGATCGACGTGGCCGACCGTGAAAACTCCGTCGTGTCGTACGTCCGAAGTGCCGGCGATTCGTTCGCCGTGGTTGTGCTCAACTTCACGCCGCAGCCGCGCGAGCGATATCGCGTCGGCGTGCCCGCGCCCGGCACCTACCAACGCCTGCTCTCGAGCGATGACGGCGACTGGGGAGGCAGCAACATCGGCCGCTTCGACACCGTGTCCAGCGACCCGTCGCCGCTGCACGGCTATCCACAATCGGTCGAGCTGACTCTGCCGCCGCTCGGAGCGCTGGTGCTAGTGTTGGCCACTCCGTGACGGATCACGCCACGCATCTGGAGCAGCTCGCTGCGTATGTCGGTATTCTTCCCGAGTACTTCGACCAGAGCGGCCAACGGCATACGACGAGTGACGACACGCGACGTGCGCTGCTCGCCGGCATGGGCGTTCACGTTGATACCGACGACGACGCGTGCCGTGCACTGCAAGCACTGACCACCGCCGACCGCCGGGCGCTCGTGGCTCCGGTTCGCGTGGTAGAACAGGGCGACTCCGGGCTGTCGCGATTCGACGTACGCACGCCGTCGTCGCGCGCCGGCGGTCCGTGGCGAATCACCGTTGAGCTGGAGGACGGCCGGCGCTATGACAGCACCGGCTACTGGCGCCCCGACGAGGTCATGGAGATGACGCTCCCGGGCGAGCCGCCGCTCGGGTATCACCGGGTCACCGTGGTACTCGACGGCACCGGCGTGGAATGGGGCGATGAGCAAACGCTCATTGTCGTGCCGTCGCGCTGTCTGTCGCCCGACGAGGTGCTCGGGCCCAACGGCGCGTTCGGACTCATCGCCAACCTGTACACGGTACGTAGCGCAAAGAACTGGGGCATTGGCGATTTCTCAGATTTGGCAGCGCTCGGCGAGTGGGCCGGAAGCTTTGGCGCCGATTTCGTGGGCGTCAATCCGCTGCACGCATTGCTCGATCGCGGCACCGACATCAGCCCGTACAGCCCGATCAGCCGGCGGTTTCGAAACACCATCTACATCGACGTCACCCGTGTACCCGAGCTCGAGCTGCTGCCCGAATTGCGTGAACAGCTCGGGTCGCCCGAGATCGCGGCCCAGCTCGAGGCACTGCGTGAGAGTCCCGCAGTTCGATACGAGCAGGTGATGGCGGTGAAGGGCCTCGCGCTCGACGCGCTGCACCACGCGTTCTCAGCGCAGGTGCACGGATCGGGTAGTGAGCGCGACCGCGCTTACGCCGCGTACGCCGCCGTACACGAACCCGAGCTGTCACGCTTTGCCACATGGATGGCGATCGCCGAAGAGCAAATGCGCAGCTCGGGCCATGAGTCACATGGCAACGACTGGCGCACCTGGCCGGCGACGCTGCGGTCGCCCGGCTCGCCCGCCGTGAAAGCGTTTGCGGCAAAGCACAGCGCGCGGATCGACTTCCATCGCTGGCTGCAATTCGAAGCGGACTGTCAGCTCGCTGCCGCTGCGGCGCGGGCACGCGCCGCCGGCATGCGCATCGGCTTGTATCAGGATCTGGCGATTGGAACGTCGCCGGCCGGTGCGGACACCTGGTCGCGGCCGGAGTTGTTCGTGCGCGGAGTGGCCGTCGGCGCCCCTCCTGACCCGCTGGCGATGCAGGGTCAGAACTGGGGCCTGCCACCGCTCGACCCTCGCGCGTTGCGCGCTGAGGGGTATCGGTACTTCATAGATCTCGTACGAGCCGGGTTCCGCCACGGCGGCGCGCTGCGGATCGACCACGTGCTCGGCCTCTTTCGCCTGTTCTGGATTCCCGATGGGAAATCAGGGCAGGAGGGCGCCTACGTGCGCTACCCGTCGCACGATCTGCTCGGCATTCTCGCCCTGGAGAGCGTGCGGCACAACGCGCTCATTGTCGGCGAGGACCTCGGCACCGTGCCGGACGACGTGCCGCCGGCGCTCACCAAGTGGGGTATCCTTTCATCAAAGGTGCTGCAGTTCGAACGAACATCGGACGGCGGGTACCGGAACGCAGAAACCTATCCGCGCCTCGCGCTGGCCACGGCCAATACCCACGACATGGCGCCGATCGCCGGCTTCTGGGCCGCACGCGACATCGAGGTCCGACGCCAGGTCGGACTGATCGCCAACGACGACGACTACGCGCGCGCGCAAAACGACCGCGCCAACGATCGCCACGCGCTGTTGCAGCGCCTGGCCCACGAGCAGGTCCTGCCGGAATCGCATGAGCTGTCGAGCTCCGCGGAACTTCGCGATGCGATTCACGCCTTTTTGTGCCGCACCCCCGCGATGCTCATTGGTCTGTCACTCGACGACATCGCCGGCGAAACCGAACCGGTGAATGTTCCGGGCGTGGGTGCCGACCGGTTTCCGAGTTGGTCTCGCAAGATGACCCATGCGCTCGAAGCAATCGAGGCCGGCGCCCAGGTCATCGTCTCCATCCGCTGGGACACCAGAGGCAGCGAGCGCCACCCGTCATGAGTGAACCGGCGCTCACGGCCACGTACCGCCTGCAACTCAACGCCGGCTTTACGCTGGCGAACGTGCGCGAGCGCGTTGCCTATTTCGCCGAGCTCGGGGTCTCGCACCTCTACCTGTCGCCGATCTTCGCCGCGCGCAAAGGCAGCATGCATGGTTACGACGTGGTGGATCCGTCGCGCATCAATCCCGAGCTCGGAAGCGAGGCCGAGTTCCGCGCTCTGGCGCACGAGCTTCACGAACGCAACATGGGCATCATCCTCGACGTCGTACCCAATCACATGGGCACTGGCGACGAGAACCGATATTGGGACGACGTCCTCACCCACGGACAGCGTTCGCGATACGCCAGGTGGTTCGACATCGACTGGACCCACCACAAGCTCGTGCTGCCCGTGCTCGGCGACGAGCTCGATCGGGTGATTGAGAGGCGCGAGCTGGGGGTGAAGCTTATCGAAGGCGAAACACCGCGCATTACGTACTTCGGCCAGAGCTTTCCCATCGATCCGAATTCGCTGCCGCCGGAACTCCAGCTCGCGCAGGTAGACCCGGAAGAGGCGGGAACGCTCGCCGATTTATATTCGAGTAGCGAAGGTGGCGAGCGGCTGCGCCAACTGCTCGACGCACAGCATTACCGGCTCGTGTTCTGGCGACACGGCGCAACCCAAGTCAACTACCGCCGCTTCTTCGATGTGAATGACCTCGCAGCACTGCGGGCCGAAGACCCCGCGGTGTTCGCCGAAACACACGAATACCTGCTGCGGCTCGTCAATGAAGGCGTGATCGACGGACTTCGTATCGATCACATTGACGGTCTGAGGCGGCCCGCCGCGTATCTCGCGCGATTGCGCGCCGCCGTGCCCAGCGGCACGCCCATATTCGTCGAGAAGATCCTGGCGCCGGACGAGCGGCTTCCGGAATTGTGGCCGGTGCAGGGCTCGACAGGTTATGAGTTTCTCAATCAACTTGATGACGTGTTCATCGACGCGGGCGGTTTCGCTGAAATCGAACGCTGGTACCGCCGCACGCGACACCTCGGCGCGGACGCGACGTTCCCGGAACTCGCGCGACTCAGCCAGATGAAGATGCTCGGCGGCCCGCTGCGCGCCGACGTGGATCGCCTGGCCGCGCTGCTCGAGCCGCTGGCTCGACGAAGCGGACATCGCTGGCCGGTGACGGAATTGGGCAACACGCTGATTCAACTGCTCGCCGCGCTCCCCGTCTATCGCACCTACGTGGCGCCCGGCGCGCCGGCCAGCGAGGCCGATCGCGATGCGATTGCAGCGGCGTCCGCCGCCGCGCAGCAACATGGCGCATTGACTGAGATCGTTGCGTTCGTCGCGGATATCTTGAGCGGGCCGCCTCCACCGCTCGAGGCGGAGACGCGAAATCGATTTGTCGAGCGCTTTCAACAACTGAGCGGTCCAGCCACGGCAAAGGGTGTGGAAGACACGGCACTTTACGCTTACGTGCCGCTGGCCTCACGCAATGAAGTGGGCGGGGCACCGGATCGGCGGCTTGGTAATGCCGTTGCGCGGCTACACCGCGGCAACGAGGACCGTGCGGCGCACTGGCCGCTCGCGCTGCTTGCCACCAACACGCACGACACCAAGCGCAGCGCGGACGTGCGTGCCCGGCTCGCCGTGTTGTCCGAGGTGCCCGCCGAATGGGAGCGGTCGTTCCGCCGCTGGCGGCGGTTGAATGACAAGCATCGGGCCATGGCGCATGGCCGCATGGCGCCCGACACGAACGGCGAATATTTGATTTATCAAACACTCATTGCATTGTGGCCGGCACCCCGCGCCGGACGGCGGCTCGATGATCTGCCGGACCGCGCGTGGCGTGACGCGGCGCGCGAACGTCTCGCGCGCTACATGCTCAAGGCGGCGCGCGAGGCCAAGAGCCGCACCAGTTGGCTCGATCCCGATCTCGAGTACGAGCGCGCGCTCGACCGGTTCATTGAGCGCATCCTCGAGCCGAGCGATGACGCGCCATTCCTCACCGACGTCGCGCGCTTCGTGTCGCGGATCGCCGCGGCCGGCGCGTCGAACGCGTTGGCACGCATCGCGGTGCAACTCACGTCGCCCGGCACGCCCGACATCTATCAGGGCGACGAGTTGTGGAACTACGCGCTAGTCGATCCCGACAACCGCCGTCAGGTCGACTACGACGTTCGCCACGCAATGCTTTCCGATATTGCCACCGCTTCGCGCCGCGCCGGCGACGGAAGCGCCGCGGACCTGCACGACAATCATTTAAAGTTGCTCGTGGTACACCGCCTGCTCGAGTTGCGCCGGCAAGACGCCGAGCTGTTCACGCACGGCCAATACCGCCCGCTCGCCGTGCACGGCGCGCGCTCCGAGCACGTCATCGCGTTCGCGCGCAGTCAGGGGGGCCGGCATGCAATCACCGTCGTGCCGCGCGTGGTGTGTGGACTGGCCGGGTCAAGTGCTGCGGAGTGGTGGGGAGATACCAAGGTTGAGCTGCCCGCCGACGCCTGCACTGAACGATGGAAGGCCGCCATTCTCCACGAAGACCTCGACCCAATGGATGGGGCGACCGGTGTGGCCAGTCTCCTCTCAAAACTTCCCGTCATGGTAATGGTCAACTAGCTTCACGCCAAGCCACCCCCTGTTTGCGTTTTTTTTGAGGTTTGAATGAATCACGTTCCTTCAGATGCGACCGTCGCGTATTTCTCCATGGAGATCGCGCTGGACAAGGCGATCCCAACCTATAGCGGCGGTCTTGGCGTGCTCGCCGGCGATACGCTGCGGTCGGCGGCGGACCTCTCGGTGCCCGTCGTGGGAATTACGCTCCTGCATCGGAAGGGCTACTTCGAGCAACATCTCGACGAACACGGCCAGCAGACCGAAGCTCCCGTCATCTGGAGCCCCGACGAGCAGCTGGAGTCGGTGGATGCTCGGTCCACCGTGATGATCGAAGGACGCACCGTGCATATCCGCGCCTGGAAGTTTCCGGTGCGCGGCATCACGGGCCATGAAGTCCCGGTGTATCTGCTCGACACGCAACTGCCGGAAAACAGCGAGTGGGACCGCACGCTCACCGATCATCTCTACGGTGGCGACACGCATTATCGCCTCTGTCAGGAGATTGTGCTGGGCATGGGCGGCGCGGCGATGCTCCGCTCGCTGAACTGTGCGGCGCAGATCTATCACCTGAACGAAGGACACTCCGCGCTGCTCACCCTGTGTCTGCTCGAGTGGCAGCTCGACGGTCGCAAGGCTTCGGAGCTCGACGAAGCGGACATTGAGGCGGTGCGGACAAAGTGCGTGTTCACCACGCACACGCCGGTGCCGGCTGGTCACGACAAGTTCAGTCTCGACGTTGTGCGCCTGGTGTTGGGCGACGACACCGTCGCGCTGCTCGAAGCCGCGCACTGCGTTGACGATGCCACGCTCAACATGACCCACCTCGCGCTCCGGCTCGCGCGCTGGGTGAACGGTGTGGCGATGAAGCATCGCGAAGTGTCGCAGAGCATGTTTCCGAACTTTCCCATTGACGCCATCACCAACGGCGTGCACGCGGGCACCTGGACGTCGCCCGCGTTTCAGGCGCTACTCGACCGGCGAATCCCCGAGTGGCGCACGGACAATCTGTACCTTCGGTACGCGGTCGGAATTCCGCTCCAGGAAATCCGTCTCGCGCACGCCGAGGCCAAGGCAGCAATGATCGCCACGATCGCCGAACGCACGTCCGTGACGCTCGACCCCAAGGTTTTCACTATCGGGTTCGCGCGGCGCGCCACACCGTACAAGCGCGCCGACCTGCTGTTCACCGATCCGAAGCGTCTCATGGAGATGGCCACGGCCGTCGGCCCGCTGCAAATCGTGTTTGGTGGCAAGGCGCATCCCAACGATTCGGGCGGCAAGGATCTCATTCGGCGCATCTACGAGGCCGCGGCGGCGCTCGCGGGGCAGGTCACCGTCGTCTACGTGGAGAACTACGAGATGGAGATCGCCGGCAAGATCGTCGCCGGCGTAGACCTCTGGCTCAACAACCCAATGAAGCCGCTGGAGGCGAGCGGCACGAGCGGCATGAAGGCCGCCCTGAACGGTGTGCCGAGCCTCAGTGTACTCGACGGCTGGTGGATCGAAGGCCACGTCGAGGGCGTTACCGGCTGGTCGATTGGCAACGCCGAAACCGAAGGCGATCAATCAAAGGACGCAAATGAGATTTATATCAAGCTCGAGCGCGTCATTCTGCCGCTCTACTACGGGTTGCCGTTCGCCTACGCCGAGGTGATGCGCGCCGCGATCGCCCTCAACGGATCGTTCTTCAACACCCAGCGCATGGTGGAGCAGTACGTCCGGAACGCCTACTTCCCGGAACATATTCAGGCGCTCCACGAAGTCTGAGACTCAGCCCGCGGCCTCGAGCTGTTCTTCCATCTCGCTCGTCTTGCGCATGGCGCGAAACGCCGTGCCGCCCGCCGCGATCGCGCCGAGCACGATGTAGATGTAGAAGGTGTAGAAGCGCCACCAGATCAGCGCCGCGGCAAAGAGCGTTGGTCCAATCACGCCGGCCAGTGCCGCGCGGAACGCCAGCTCCACTGCGCCGCCGCCGCCCGGCGCCGGCACCACCGCTGCGCCGTACAATAGCCCCAGCGGCCAGAGCGCGAGCGGCGCGAGTGGCGCGCTCGCGCCGGCGCCGAGCACGAGCGCCGGCAGCACGCAGAGGCGCATCGCCACGTGGATCACCGACATCGTGTAAGCGGCGGCCGCCCACCGGTAGTCGATGTGCTTCACGCTGTCCACCGTCGAGCGCACCTGCGCGAACCACCGCTGAATCACATCCCAGCGCCGGCCGCCAAGACCAAAGCGATGCGCCCATGGCGGAGCCGCGTCGCCAACGTGCCGGCGCGAGAGCACCACGGCCAGTACGGCAATGCCGATGACAAATCCGGCATACGCGCCCACTACACCCACGAGCGCGCCCAACACGATGCCGGCATGCCGGAACACGAACGCCACGATGATCACCACCGTGGCCAGCGACAGCGCCTCGAGAAACAGCTCGGCGAACAGCACCACCAGTGCGCTCGACGTCGGAATTCCCGCCTCCGCCAGCACGAGAAAGCGCGCCGGTTCGGCGCCCGACCGCGCCGGCGTGATCGACGCGCCAAAATCGCCGGCAAGCGTGGTTCGCAGCGCGGTGCTGAATCGCAGGCGGATGTTCGCGGCCTTGGCGCTCATTGTGATCTTCCACGAGCGCGTGAGGATCTCGATGATCACCGCCGAGATCGCCAGTAGATGCGAACGCGGCGGAAGGCTGATCACGCCACCCGCCTGCCACCATCGCCAGATGAAGTAGATCGAGATACCGAACACGCCCGCGAACGACACGGCCGTGAAGGCCCATCGCCTCCACGTCATGCGCGGCGCACGGTCATTTGGCAGTGCGAGGTCAGAGGCGGCTCCAAAGGGTGGGTCGTGCGAATCTCCCTAGTGTCACCACGCACGTCAACTCTGACGGATCTCCTGCGTTCCGCGCCGGTCGCTATTGCCCGGCGTCCAGAACCGCCATCCCCATCACATTGTAGCCTTTGTCCACGTACACCGTGTTGCCCGTGATTCCGCTCGCCAGTGGCGAACAGAGGAACGCGGCCGTCTGCCCAACTTCTTCGGCCGTGAGCTTTTCGGTGAGCGGTGCGTTCGCCGACACGTACTCCACCATCTTCCCGATGATGCCGATCGCGCTCGCGGCGCGCGACGCGAAGGGTCCGCCGGATATGGTGTTGACGCGACAGCCAAACTTTCGGCCCGCTTCGAACGCCAATGTGCGCGTGTCGCTCTCGAGCGCGGCTTTGGCCGACGACATGCCGCCACCGTACCCCGGAATGACCCGCTCGCTCGCCATGTATGTGAGCGATACGAACGCGCCGCCGTCGCGCATGATCGGCGCGAGATGCTGCACCATGGACACGAGCGAATACGCACTGGCGCTCACGGCACCGAGGTAGCCGTTGCGGCTCACCTCGAGCAGCGGCTTCTTGACCTCGGACCCGTTCGCCAGTGAATGCACCACGATGTCGATTGGTTTCTCACCAAAGTCCGCCACAAGTCGCGCAGCCATGCCGCTGATCGAGCAGTCGCCAACATCCTTGTAACGCTTGCTCGCCCGGATGTCCTCGGGCATGTCTTCATATCGATCGTACATGGCATCCAGCGGATAAATCTTCTCGAAGGTCAGCAGCTCGCCGGTCGAGAGGCGCCGCGACTCATCCATCTTCCCGCGCTCAAGGAGATTCATGAAGATGTTGAGCGCCGGCGGCCACGTCCCAACGCAAACACTGGCGCCCGCCTCGGCCAGCGCCTTGGCGATTGCGAAGCCAAATCCGCCGTCGTCGGCCACTCCGGCAACGATCGCGCGACGTCCCGTCAAATCGATGTTGAGCATGCGGAATAATAGCAAAATCCCTTACATTCCGCCCTCCCGATTGGACCACCCCAGGCCGGAGACGAGTTGCCGACTGTCCTCTACGTCGATGATGAAGATGCCATTCGTCGCGCCATTCGATCCTGGCTGACGCGCCGCGGCCATACAGTGTTCACCGCCGGATCCGCCGCGGAAGCACTGGCTGTCCTCGAGGCGCACCCGGTGGACGGAGTGTTCATCGATATCTGGCTGGGGAGCGAGAGCGGATTCGACCTCTTTGAGCTGATCGACATGCAATGGCCGAACGTCGCCGAAAATGCCGTGTTCGTCACGGGCGACATCATTCGTGATCCAGAAGTCGAGAGATCGATCGCTGCGCTGGAGCGCCCGGTCCTCACTAAGCCGTTCGAGCTTGGCGAGCTCGAGCGACTCGTCACCGGTTGGGTGAAGTAGGGCGGCACGCATTCTGTAAGAGTGCAGACTGTGACGAACCCAGCCCTTAGCCTCGCCGCACC
Source organism: Gemmatimonadaceae bacterium (assembly GCA_041690755.1). GTDB lineage: Bacteria > Gemmatimonadota > Gemmatimonadetes > Gemmatimonadales > Gemmatimonadaceae > JAQBQB01. The sequence continues at coordinate 103,911 of JBEPWA010000001.1, forward strand.
ACGGCTCGGCGGCGATTTGCTTGCCTCCGGACCCTCCTTTGCCCGCGGTCTGTGGCGCATTGCGGCCGCCGACGTGTCGAGTGGCAATCGTGTGCTGTTGCTGCGCGACGGGCCGGCCACTTTCAAGGCGATGGTTGACCTGATTGACCGTGCGCACACCAACGTCGATCTGGAGAGCTACATCTTCCGGTCCGACGAGGTTGGCGAATTGATGGCCGACGCGCTCATTCGCGCCGTGGAGCGGGGCGTAAAGGTCCGCGTGCTGCGCGACTGGATCGGCGGACGTGGCGTGACCCGCAAGTTCATCAAGAAGTTGCAGGAACACGGGGTGCAGGTGGCCGTGTTCAGTCCGCCAGGGTTCCATGCCTGGCTGGGTTTGGTGCCGCGCGACCACCGCAAACTGCTCGTCGTGGACGGCACGGTCGGTATCACCGGCGGCGTCGGCGTGGGTCGCGAGTGGACCACGGGGGTGCAGAAAACCCATCGTTCCCGGTGGCGTGACACGGCCGTGCAGATCGAGGGACCGGCGGCGCGCGACATGGTGAACGCGTTCGATCATATGTGGGCGCGCACTCAGCGTCGCGAACGCCGCGGGTCGCACCGCTTTCTGCGTCGCCGCGCACGCGGCGCCCATCTCGATCCGGCCACCGACGAGCCGGCGCTCGTTGGGATCATGGAGGGCGAGCCGCTGCGTCTCCGAGTGTCTCGCGCGCTACAAATCCAGGCCATTTCAGCCCGACGGTCTATCTGGATTGCCACGGCGTACTTCACGCCGTCACCCTCCGAAGTGGAGGCGTTGAATGGCGCGGCGCGCGACGGTGTGGACGTTCGGATTCTCGTTCCAAGCCGCAACGATCACCCGTGGGTTTCGCTCTTGGCGCGCCGCTACTACCGCCGCCTGCTCACCAACGGCGTGCGCATCTGGGAATGGCAGGGCGAGATGATGCACGCGAAGTCGAGCGTCATCGACGGACGCTGGGTCCGCGTGGGATCCACCGACTTCAACCCGCTCGGCGTCGCGATCAACTACGAACTCGACGCTGTGATCGAAGACGCAGCGCTCGGCATGGAAGCCGAGCGAATGTTTCTCGCCGACCTCGACGCCTCCAAGGAGATCACCATGAATCGGCAACCCGAACAAGAAGAGGCCCGGTGAAAACTTGGAACTCGCGAATTGGCGCGCTGCTCATGCTGTGCGGCATGGCCGGCCCGCTGCTCGCCCAGAGCGATCCGAACTTTCACCAGCCGTTGTTTACTTGGCGCGATGGCGTGATGGCCGGCGCATTTACACTGGGCACGCTGGCAATCCGGCCATTCGACAAACGGGTTGCCGACGTGATGCAGCAGCCCGACCGGCAGCGAAATCGATTTCTCAGGAAAGCGGCGGTGACGGTTCGCGAGCTCGTCGCGCCGGGATCGGTGATCATTGGCGTCACGATGTACACCACGGGCCGCATCGCCAAGAACGAGCGGCTGGCCGAGCTGGGGTTGCGCGGAACAGAAGCGCTGTTGATTGGGGAGGGAGCCGGGAGTGTGCTGAAGGATTTCTTCGGACGCGCACGCCCGTTCGCCGACTCGGTGCCGAACCCGAACGACTGGCAGCTGATGCGCGGCTTCAGCGCGGGCGGGAAATACCAATCGTTCCCGTCGGGCCACGCAGTCGCTGCCTTCGCGGCCGCGGCCGCGGTGACGGCTGAGACGAGCCGGTGGTGGCCGAACAGCACGTGGGCGATTGGGCCAGCCATGTATGGGGGCGCCGCCATGGTGGGACTGTCACGCATGTACGACAACCGGCACTGGGCCAGCGACGTCATCATGGGCGCAGCCATCGGAACATTCGCCGGGATCAAGGTGGTCCGTTATCATCACGAACACCCTGGCAATCATCTCGACAAATGGCTGTTGAACGCATCCGTCAGTCCCGGCGACCTGTCCCACATTTCCTTCTCGATCCTGCCCGCCTTTCGCTGACGCTGACCCGCTCGGCGCTTGGCTGTTGCCGTAGCACCGTACCACCGTACCACCGTACCACCGTTCCACCGTCATGAAGCCCGGCATCATCGTCATGTCCGAGCTGCATGGCGGCGTTGCCGACCAACTGCGCGAAATCCAGCAGCGCTACGATCCGCGCATGGCCGCCGAGTTGCCGCCGCACATTACCATCACCGGCTCGTCCGGCATGGGGCCCTTTCCGCCCGAGACCACCGACGAACAGCTTCGCGTCGCGCTCGAGCAGGTGGCAGCGGAGACGCGTCCGTTCTCGGTGCTGCTCCAGCCACCCGAGCGCTTCATGCAGAGCACCGTGGTGGTCATGACGATCGACCCGAACGGCCCGATCCGCGCGTTGCACGAACGGATCAAGTCCAGCGGACTACAGTTCGAGCAGCCTCGCTTCACCTTCACGCCGCACGCCACGCTCAGCTTCTACCCGGAGCTGCCGCGCGAACGGCTGCGCCACCTCCTGCGCGTTCGCATCACGGAGCCGGTCGTCATCGACTCCATTCAGGCCTACCGCGCGATCGATCTCACGCGCACCAAGAAAGTGCTCGATCTCGCGTTCAGCAGCTCATTCCCCCTCGTCACATGACCGACACACACAGCCCGTTGTCGTTGCCCGATATTCTTGCCACGATCGAAGCCGACTGTTCCGCCGCCGTAGGCCAGGCGTTCGTGAAGGTTGCCGCAGACTATTTCGCCCAAACCCGGAGTCGCGAAGGACGCGTGTCCACCGCGCACACACCCGCTGGCCTCGCCGCGCGCTTCGACGAGCCCATGCCGCGCGCCGGCACGTCGATCGACGCGGTCATTGCGCGCCTCCGCTCCGATATCCTTCCCGATTGCAATCGGCTCTTTCATCCGCGATACGTCGGCCATCAGGTGTCGGCGCCGCTGCCGGCGGCGGTTTGGATGGAGAGCGTCACCGCCGCGCTCAACCAGTCCGTCGCCGTATTCGAAATGTCACCGGTCGCCACGGTGCTCGAGCATCGCGTCATCGAATGGATGTGCGGACTCGCCGGCTATGGCGAAGGCGCGGGCGGCACGATGACCACGGGCGGCACCGAAGCGACGTTCACCGCCCTGCTCGCCGCGCGCAACGCCGCGCTGCCCGATGCGTGGACGACCGGTGTCGGCGGCGACCCGCCGGTGCTCCTCTGCGGCGAGCACGCGCACTACGCCGTGACGCGCGCCGCCGGCGAAATGGGCATTGGCACGCAGAACGCCGTGCCGATCCGCTCGCGCGACCACAAAATGGATCCCGACGCACTCCGACTAGCGCTCGACGCGCTCGGCCGCGAGGGACGTCGCATCATCGCGGTGGTCGCCACCGCTGGCTCCACGGCCACGGGATCGTTCGACGATCTCGAGACGATCGGCGCCCTGTGCGACGAACACGGCGTCTGGCTGCACGTGGACGGCGCGCACGGCGCGTCCGCGTTGTTATCGAATACTCATAAACATCGAGCCCGCGGTATCGAGCGCGCCCGCTCCATCGCGTGGGATCCGCACAAGATGATGCTCTTGCCGCTGCAGGCCGGCATGGTGCTCGTGCGCAACGAGCGCGATCTCGACTCGTCCTTTTCCCAGCGCGCGCCGTACCTGTTCCAGGGAGCCCACGGCGGCGAACGCGTGTGGGATCAGGGCACGCGCACCTTTCTCTGCTCACGCCGCGCCGACGTGCTCAAGCTCTGGGTAGCGCTGCAACGTTACGGCGCCGACGCACTCGGCGAACTGTACGACCACATGTGCAACAACGCCCGGTTGTTCTGGGAAGCGGTGCAGGAGCGGCCCGATTTCGAGACGCTGCACGAACCCGAATCGAACATTCTCTGCTTTCGGTACGTGGGGCGCGGGTCGTTGAACGACGAAGCGCTCGATCAACTCAACCGCGAGTTGCGCGAGCGCTACAATCTGTCGGGCGAAGGCTGGATCACCGCCACGACGCTCGACGGCCGCCGCGTGCTGCGCGTCACGATGATGAACCCCCGCACCACAGCGGGCGATATCGACGACGTGCTGGACGGACTCTCGAAAGTGGCGGCCGCACTCTAACGGCTACAACGCCTTCTTGATCGCCGCCGCGAGATCCTGCTTTCCGCCCAGGCCCGTGTACACGATCTTGCCGGCCTTGTTGATCACCACGACGTACGATGTCGCCGGCACGTCGTACGCGCCCGTCGCGTTGCCCTTGGTGTCGTAGTACTGATCGCCGGGGAGTCCGTGCTTCTCGACGAACGCCTTGACGCGCGCCGGCGACTGGTTCACCGACACCGCGACGCCCACGAACTTGACCTGCTTGCCGTACGCCTTCGCCACGTCGAGCAGTGTGGGCTCGAGCTCTTTACAGTTCTCGCACCAGGTGGCCCAGAACTCCATCACCACCGGCGTCTTGCCCACGTACTGCGACAGATCCGCCGTCTTGCCGTCCAGCGTATACACCACGGCGGCCGGCGCCATACTGCCGATCTTCAACCCGAGGTCCTGCGCCGAGCCAACGCGCGGCACCACGAGCGCGGCTGCTGCCAGGGCTAGCGTCAACACTGATGTCTTCAACGCGTTCAGACTTCCCGCATTCCGCTGATTCATAGAATCAATTGCCCCATCTTGACGAGGTAGTATTCCGCTACGCCGATCATCACGAGCGCGAACAGACGCTTCACCCACACCATCCACATCCCCGCGCGCGGCAACCGCGCGAACGCGCCGGAGGACAGGCCAACCACAATCAGCAGCGTGCACATCCCGAGCGAGAACACGAACAAATAAATGAAGCCGAGGCCCGCGCTCTTGGTTGCCGACACCCACGTGAGCACCGCCGCCATCACCGGCGCGGAGCAAGGTGCCGCCACGAGTCCGGACATCGCCCCCATGGTAAACGCACCGGAGGCGCGCCCCGCTGTTCCGGCGCTGCTGGCCCGTTGCAGAATTGCCGTGGGCACCCGAACCGGCAGCACGTCGAGCATGGCGAGCGCTGCCACGAGCAACAGATTAGCCATGGCGAAATACAGCCATGGGTTGGTACTCACGGAACCGAAGAGCGTTCCAGTGAGACCGGCGAATAGCCCCAGCGCAGAGTAGACGAGCGACAATCCGAGCACGTACATCAGCGTGAGCACCACCGGCCGCCAGCGTGGCGGGCGCGTGACGCCGGCGCTCTGCTCCCCCACCGACGTACCGCCGACGATCGCCGCTGTGATGGGGATCATGGGGTAGATGCAGGGCGTCAGGCTCGTGAGCACGCCGCCGAGAAAAACGATCGGCAGGGCTCGCAACGGGCTCGACAGGTCAGGCAGTAAAGTCGCGAAGTCCAGTGTGATCACTTAATCGGACGAGCGAGAGGAAAAGGGCTGGCTGAATGCAACAAAGCTACGGCCCGGGCCAAGCTGGCGACACAGTAGGGAGTTAGTTGACAAAATCAACTAATTGCTTGACTTTGTCCCGCCCCCTCCCGACCGAGAAATCTATGCGCCAGATCGACCGCCACGCCGAATCGGTTCGTGAATTCAACCGCTTCTACACCCGTCGCATTGGCGCACTCGGCGACGGACACCTGGGCAGCCCCTATTCGCTCACCGAAGTGCGCGTCTTGTACGAGCTTGCCCACCGCGACGGCGTCACGGCCAGCGAAATTGCCCAAACGCTCGACCTCGATCGCGGCTATCTCAGCCGCACGCTGCGGGTGTTCAAGTCGCGCGGGCTCGTCGATGCCGAAGTGGAACCGGGCGACCGGCGCCAGACGCAACTCCGTCTCACGAGCGCAGGACGCAAGGCCTTTGCTCCCCTCGACAAGGGCGCGCGCGACGAAATCGTGGCAATGCTACAGCCGCTCGCGCCGGCCGAACAACGCCGCGTGCTCGCCGCCATGCAGACCATACGGCAGTCGCTCGATCCTGACGCACCGGCCGAGAGTGCCGCGGCATATGTGCTTCGATCCCACCGGCCCGGCGACATGGGCTGGGTAGTGCAGGTGCACGGCGCGTTGTATTTCGAGGAGTACGGATGGGACGAGCGGTTCGAAGCGCTCGTGGCCGGTGTCGTCTCCGAGTTCATCATGCAGCTGGATCCTGTGCGCGAGCGGTGCTGGATTGCCGAGCGCGACGGAGAAAATGTCGGGTCAATTTTGATCGTCTCCAAGTCGAAGACGGTGGCCAAGCTGCGGCTGCTGCTCGTGGACCCGTCGGCGCGCGGACTCGGCGTGGGCCGGCGTCTGGTGGATGAGGTGATCCGATTCGCCAGGCAGGTGGGCTACCGGAAGATCCAGCTCTGGACTCACCCCGAGCTCGCCGCCGCTCGACGCATCTATAAATCCGTGGGATTCGAGCTCATCGCTGAGGAGGAGCATTCGCTTTTCGGAAAGCCCATGCGAGCGGAAACCTGGGAGATGGCGTTGTAGGCAATTCCGCGGCACGTCGCGGCTGGTGGATGTGCGGCTAAATTCCTCGCCAGACCATTCCCACTCGAATCCGCGACATGGCTCCTCCAGCGTTCATCTACGTCATGAAAGACCTGCGCAAGGTTGTCCCGCCATCGCGGGAAATCTTGCGCGGCATCTGGCTCTCCTTTTACTACGGCGCCAAGATCGGCGTGCTGGGCGGCAACGGCGCCGGCAAATCCACGCTCCTGCGCATCATGGCCGGTGTCGACCAGGACTATCAGGGCGAGGCGTGGTCGGCGGAGGGAACGCGAATCGGCTACCTGCCGCAGGAGCCGCATCTTGATCCGGCGCTCGACGTGCGCGGCAACGTCGAGCTCGCGGTGAAAGCGCAGCGCGCTTTGCTCCAGGAATTCCAAGATATCTCCATGGCGTTCGCCGAGCCGATGAACGATTCGGCCATGGACAAGCTCCTGTCGCGACAAGCGCGGGTGCAGGAGCAGATCGACGCGCACGACTTGTGGAATCTCGACAACAAGATCGAGATCGCCATGGACGCGTTGCGTCTCCCGCCCCCCGACGCCGACGTCACGCTGCTGTCCGGCGGCGAGCGCCGCCGCGTGGCACTGTGCCGCGTGTTGCTCGAGGATCCCGACGTGCTGCTCCTCGACGAACCCACGAACCATCTCGACGCCGAGAGCGTCGCGTGGCTCGAGCGGTATCTGCACGATTTCCCCGGCACCGTGGTTGCGGTGACGCACGATCGGTATTTCCTCGATAACGTGGCCGGTTGGATTCTCGAACTCGATCGCGGGTACGGCATTCCGTACGAAGGCAACTACACGTCGTGGCTCGAGCAGAAGCGCACGCGTCTCCAGGTGGAAGAAAAAACGGAGTCGGCTCGGCAGCGCACGCTGCAGCGCGAGCTCGATTGGGTGCGGCTCGCGCCGCGCGCGCGGCAGGCCAAGAACAAGGCGCGTGTGCAGAAGTACGAGGAGATGGTAGAGCAGGAGACGGCGGAAAAGATCATGCAGCACGAGATCGTGATTCCGCCGCCGCCGCGTCTCGGTAACGAGGTGGTCACGGCCCGCGACGTGAAGAAAGCGTTCGGCGAAAAGGTGCTGCTCGACGGCGTGTCGTTCGATCTGCCGCGCGGCGGCATCGTGGGCATCATCGGTCCGAACGGCGCCGGCAAGACCACGCTGTTCCGAATGGTCGTGGGCGACGAGGCGCCCGATGCCGGCGTGCTCAAACTGGGCGAGACGGTGCAGATCGCCTACTCCGATCAGAATCGCACGCTCGATCCGGACAAGACAGCCTGGCAGGAAATCTCCGGCGGCCTCGAGCTGATCATGGTCGGCAAGAAGGAGCTGAACAGCCGCGCGTATCTGTCGAGCTTCAACTTCCGCGGTACCGATCAACAGAAAAAGGTGGGCAACCTGTCGGGTGGCGAACGCAATCGTCTGCATCTTGCCAAAACGCTCATGAGCGGCGGCAACCTGCTGTTGCTCGATGAGCCAACGAACGATCTCGACGTTGACACGCTGCGCGCGCTCGAGGATGCGCTGATCGATTTTACCGGCTGCGCGGTCGTCATCTCCCACGATCGGTGGTTCCTCGATCGCGTGGCGACGCACATTCTCGCGTTCGAGGGCAATTCGGAAGTCGTCTGGCACGAGGGCAATTACCAGTCGTACGTGGACGATCTGAAAAAGCGAAAGGGAGCCGACGCGGACCAGCCGCATCGCGTGGCGTTTAAAAAACTCGTACGGTCATAACACCCGGGGCCCAATGTCATCAATGCACCGCACCATCAACGGCGACGTCCTCGTTCAGCATCTGTCGCAAGACGCACGGACGATCGATCGCGCGCTCGTGGAGCAACATGGACGGAGCGCTCGCACCCTCGTAAAGGAAGGGCCGCTCCGCCTCACGATCATGGCGCTCGGCAAGGGCGGAAACCTGCCGCCGCACAGCACCGACGCACCAATCACTGTCCACGTGCTCGAGGGCGACGTGACGTTCCTCGTGGTGGACGAGGAGTACCACCTTCACACCGGCGACGTGCTGGTGGTGGCGGCAGGTGTTGAGCACGCGGCGCGAACCAAGGACGGCGCCACGTTCCTGCTGACGGTGGTGCACCTGCCCGGCGCCGGTTGCACCGAGCCGCATCCGATCAGCGAGACTGCGAAGCAGCGCTGGATGAACGAGGGCGGTCGCTAGCCGACGGACGGCTGGAACGCGGCAAACGGATGGATGCCGAGCCGCACCTGCATGCTGTAGGCAATGCGGTGCGCCAGCGCCTTCATCTGTTCGGCGTTGTCGCCGGCGAACTGCGCGTCGATGACGGACTCCATGGTGCTCACCCAGCGCGCGAAATGCTCGGCGGCGAGTCCCGGCATTTTCTGGTGTGGCAGGAATGCGTTCCCCGAATACCGCGCGGTATGAAAGAGCAGCGTGGACCAGAATCCGGTGATGCGCGGCATGTGCGCCGTCATATCGAGATTGGCGAAATAGGGCGACAGAATTGTATCCATTCCCACTCTTTCATAAAATGTCGTGAGAATATTGTTTAGGTCCTCGTCGCGCAGATCGGGGCGCATGGGCGTTGCCGCCTCGCCGAACGTCGGTGTCATGTGAGAAAAGTTAGCCTGTCGGCGACACCCGGCGTTTAGGCGGTTTGGGCCGTTCTGCAAGCGGAGGGCCGTGTCGGACGTTAGATTCCCGATGGCCAGTGCGCATGCAAGTCCCCTGAGATGCTGCAGGTTTGTAACGCCGATGCAGCGCGTTGCCGCCGATCGCGCCGCTCGCGGCGTCCCGTTCAGGTAGTGCCGGGCCGGCTGCGTTTGGTCCGAGGGCACGACTCAACTGTACCAGGGAGCTTCATGACGAACTTCACGCACGACGTGGCGATTTCCGCGGTTTCGTTTGACGCGTTGCTCGTGGCCGATTTGTCCGAGCGTATCGCGCGCCGCGCCGGCCCCGGACTATTCTGGCGCAACCAGCGCGACGACATGCGGCCCGACCCCGTGGCCGATACGACCGCGGCGTCGGTAATGGCCGACTCGGCTCGCGTCGCCGTCGTGGTCCATCAGCGGCTCTGGGGACACGACGCCTGTACGGCGGGCGACGCGCTGGCTCTGCGCGAACGCGTCAAGGCCAAGCGCCAGAAGTCAGTGTGTGTGCTCATGCTCGACGATGCGCCGCTGCCGACCTGGTTGCGTACAGCCCACCACTGCACAATGGCCGACAGCAGCATCGACGCTGCAACGGATTCGATTCTCGCGCGCCTCGCGACCGCTGGCGGCAAGGTGATGGCGCCGCCGGTCGTGGCTCCGCCGGAACCGGTGGTCATGCGGCCGGCGTGGAGCGAAGGACACCAGACCTACATGTCGCAGCCGCGCGCCCAGACGGCGCTCAAGCGCGAGTTCGAAATGCTGACCACCGAGCTCGCCGAACGGGTGAAGTTCGAGAGCGATCGCCTGGGCGACAAGCAGGTGGAAATGCATTGCGCGCCGCAGCGTCTGGTGGTGCAGCTCGGTCCCGTGGGACTCAGCATGTCGTGGGTGGCCGGCCGCTCGGGCAATCTCGCCGACGGACGGTTGCTGGTGATCGAGTGGGACGGCGCGATCACGCACAAGCGGCACATTGGTGGCGCCAAGACCGCGTCGCCCACGCGCGAACAACTCTATCGCGCCGAAGCCAACGGCCCGGATGACTGGTGCTGGCGCCCAGAGACGGGCGAAGGATCGTCGTACTCGTCGCGCAATCTGGCCGGTCAATGCTTTAGCAGCGCGAATATGGGACGGACGGCGTGACGCACATTGCTCCAACGGAAGAGCGCAACTGGCGCGACGTGGTGGAGCCCTACGTCGGCGCGGACATTTGGCGCGCCGTGTATCAGGTCATCTCAACGCTCGGGCTGTTGGCGCTGTCGATGTGGCTGATGGGGTTCGTGCTGCACTACTCCATTCCGTTGGGACTGTTGCTCGCGTTGCCGACTGCAGGACTGCTCGTGCGGACGTTCATTCTCATGCACGACTGCGCGCACGGCTCGCTCTTTCCGTCGCGCCGGCTCAATGAGACGATCGGGTTTATCACCGGCGTGATCACCATGACGCCGTTCGCGCAGTGGCGTCGCGACCATGCGCTGCATCATGCGTCCTCGGGCGATCTCGACCGCCGCGGCCACGGCGATGTGCCCACGCTCACGGTTCGTGAGTATTTGAAGAAGACACCGCGCGAGCAACTGATCTATCGCACGATTCGTCATCCCGCGTCGCTCCTGCTCGTTGGTCCGCTTCACCTCATGGTGAGTCAGCGCATTCGCGGGCGCAGCAACGCAACGCGCGACAAGCAGCTCACGAGTGTGTGGGGCACGAACGCCGCGCTGGTGCTGGGTCTCGCCGCGGCCATGTGGCTGTTCGGCTGGTCCACCGTGCTGCTGGTCTACTTCGTGTCGTTCTACTTCGCCGCCATGGCGGGCGTGTGGCTGTTCTACGTGCAGCACCAGTTCGAGGATGCGTACTGGGAAGATCACGCCGAATGGAACTACGTCACGGCCTGTTTGCGCGGAAGCTCGCACCTGCGACTGTCGGCGCCGCTGCGTTGGTTCACGGGCAACATCGGTCTGCATCACGTCCATCACTTGGCGCCGCGCATTCCGAACTTTCGCCTGCAGCGATGTCACGACGAGAACCCGCTGTTTCAGCAGGCGCCCGTCATCACGCCGGCGTCGGGTCTCGCCGCGCTCCGCTTGGCGCTCTGGGACGAGGATCGCCGCCGCCTAGTCCGGTTCCGGGAAGTAACGCCCGCCTGAGCGTTCGACGCTGTCATTCCGAGCGAGTCCTCACTCTGTCATTCCGAGCGAGCGAAGCGACGAGGAATCTTCTCTCGCGCCAATTATAGAACGGCCCACAGAAGCACCCTCGCTCCACTCGGGATGACACCGGCACTCTATCCGTCAGCCCTCGTTTCGCAGCAGATGCCCTGTTGGATAAAATAGTGCTGTATACGTGGTGGCCCAAGGACTTGTTAGGAGGCCACCTGTCAGAGAGCTTACGTTCGTGGAAAGAATTCGCAGCGCTGACGTCGCCACCGTCCTGCGGCGTCGCATCCAGTGGGGCATGCATCTCGGCCTCATCAAGAGTGGAGATCGTCTTCCCAGCCTTCGCGCGGGGGCGGCGGAATTCGGCGTGGACCAGCGGTCGATTCTATCTGCATATCGCGAATTGTCGGCTGAAGGCTTGGTTGACATGCGGCCTCGGTCCGGCATCTACGTTGCCGCTTTGGCACACCACAGCCTCGGCCGGCCGGCCAAATCGCAGTGGATCCTCGACATGTTCATCGAAGGATTCAATCGCGGAGTGCCGCCCGTAGAACTCGGCGACATGCTCTCCGGTGCAGTCAAGGCCAGAACGCTCTCGGCTGTGTGCATTGAGTGCAACACGGACAGCGCGTTGGCGATCACCCTGCAGTTGCAGCATGAATTCGGCATTGCGGCCACGTGGGTGGATATCGCGTCGCTGCACGACGACGATACGCGCGATCGCATTCAAGACGCCGACCTCGTGCTCACGACGCACTTTCACGTGGCGGAAGCGCGCGGCCTGGTGCAGGAGCTCCACCGTCCGCTCGTGCTCGTGTCATCCGACCGCGACCATTCGGCGCAGATTCGCGCCACTTTGAGCCGCGGGCCGGTCTACGTCATTGGCGTCGATCCGCGCATGGCGGGCAAACTCTGCGCGGCGTGGGCCGGCGCGCGCTGGCTGGCGAATTTGCGCCCGATCATAGTCGGCCGCGACGACCTCGCGGCCATTCCCGCCGGAAGTCCGGTGTTCGTAACGCGTGCTGCGGCCGAGGCGTTGCCCGTCGAGGTGTTTCCCCATGGCGCGATCATGATGTCGCACACTTTCTCCGTCGAAACGCGGATTGCCATTCTCGACATTATGCTGACGCCGAGCCAAGCCGAGCCCGATGCCGGTGCGTTCACCGCAGCCCCAGTATTCGAATCAGCAGCACCGATAGCACGACAAGCGTACAGAGCGAGCCGGTAACCGCGAGCACCACGCGCGTTCCAATCTTCCGCACCGCACGCACGTCCACACCGAGCCCCAACGCCGCCATCGCTGCGATCATCAGCCAGCCCGACGCGGACTTTGCCGCAGTCGATGCCGCCTCGGGAATTGTGCCCGCGGACCGCAGCGCGGCCAACGCAACGAATCCCACGACGAACCACGGAACAACCTTCCAGAACGACAGCGCCGCGGCTGGGCCTCGGTGCGTTCGCAACGCAAAGAAAACCACCACCGGCCCAAGCATAAGCACGCGCGCCAACTTCACCACGGTTGCTACCTGGCCGCTCACGGTGCTCACGGCGAATGCCGCGGCGAGCACCTGTGGAACGGAGTAGACCGACAGACCCGCCAGCACGCCATACTGGTAGTGAGACAACGAGAGCGGGGTGATGAGCAGCGGCAAACAGAGCACCACGACCACGCCAAGCACCGCGGTGAGCGCAATCGACGCGGCGACCTCCTCGCGATCGGCGCCGATGACCGGAGCCACGGCGGCGATCGCCGAGTTGCCGCAGATGGCGTTCCCGCAGGCGACGAGCACCGCGAGCTTTGGCGACAGTCCGGCAAGCCGTCCGACGATGATCCCCGACGCCAGCGCCAGGCACACCAGCAGCGCGATGGCACCGGCGAGTGCCGGCCCTGAAGCAAAAAGCCGCGGTACGTCCATCGTGGCTCCCAACAGAAAGACCGCTACCTCGAGCACCTCCTTGGCCGCGAACCGCGCACCCGGTTCCATGGCGGGCGATTCGCCGCGGGCGGTCCTGGCCACCATCCCGACAAGGATGGCGAGGACCAGGGGTTCGATGGTGGCGTGGCCAAACAGGATTTCCTCGAGTCGGCCGCCGGCGACGGAGACGACTGACACGGCGATGGTGGCGGCCAAGCCAGGAAGGAGCGAACGAAAGGGTCGGTCAGTGATCATGCCGGATGGTACGGGAGCCATGTAAATGAAGCCAGTACATTGTTTTCATATATCGATTACTATGGGTTATGGCGATCAATCTCCATCATCTGCGGTTGTTCGCTGCGGTGGCGGACCATCGGAGCTTCACCAAGGCCGCCGCATCGCTGAACCTCAGCCAGCCGGCGATCTCCAAGTCACTCAGTGAGTTGGAGCGCCAACTGAGCGTCACATTGATGGATCGCCGCGGGAAATCGATCGAGCTGACCGATGCCGGGCGCACGCTCTACGCGCGAGCGCGCGAACTCTTTGGCGTGGAGCGCACGGCGGAGCAGGAGCTTCGCGAGCTGCGCGGAATGAAGCGCGGCGTGCTCCGGATCGCGGCGAGCACCACGATTGCGACGTACATGCTGCCGCCCGTGCTTGGGCGCTTTCACCTGCGGCGGCCGAACGTCCGGATTCAGACCACCAGCGCGAACACGCGCACGGTGCTGCGCATGCTGTTGGAGTTTCGCGTGGACGTGGCGTTGGTCGAAGGGCCGGTGTCGCACGCCCGGGTGGAGGTACAGCCCTGGCGCGAGGACGAGCTGGTGGTCATCGCCGCCCCCGACCATCATCTTGTTGCTCGCGGTAACGTCAACGTGGGCATGCTCGCACACGAGACGCTCCTCGTGCGAGAGCCCGGCTCCGGCACGCGGGAAGTGAGCCGGCGGGCGCTGGCGCTGCACGGCGTTCGACTTGCCAATACGATGCGCGTGGGCGGCACCGAGGCAATCAAGCAAGGCGTAGCGGCGGGCCTCGGTCTGGCAATCGTCTCGCGAGCGGCGGCAGCCGATCAGCTGGCGTTGAACAAGATCGTGGTGCTGCCGGTACAAGGGTTGGAAATTCGGCGCACGCTTGCACGGATCACGCTTCGAAATCGCGCGTCCACGGCGTCGGCGCGCGAGCTCGAGCTGTTGCTCGACGAAGGCTGAGCCGCCGGGTCGCCGCGCCGGCAATGCGTGTGCGCATCGTTCGTAGATTCACTGGAGTAGTGGCGGAGCCCCTGAAACGTGTCAAAGGACAACATGCCCAAGCTTGCTCGCATCGTTCCGCTGTTCATTGCCGCTGCGGCATTTGGTTGCCAGCATGCGCCCACGGCCGCAGCGCCGGTCGTCCTGCCGCTCAGTCAAGCGGGAGCGATCGCCGCGCAGTGGGTACAGGCGCACGCCATGACAGTGGCGGTCGCCGATTCCGCGACGCCGGGTGTGAACCGATCAGCGCTCGCCGCCTTTGCGGGCGACGCGCGCGTTGTTGGAGTGAGCGAGCTCACGGAGGGCACGCGAGAATTTCCTGCCGTGATGCGGCACCTGCTATTCGCCCTCGCGGACTCGGCGAACGTGCGCGGTCTGGCCATTCAAGGGCCGATGCCCGAGGCGATGGAGGTGAACCGCTACGTGCGGTCGGGTACGGGCGACATCAAGCGATTGCTTCGCACACTTGGCTCGCCGCGCTGGTCCACGCCAGAGATGCTCTCGCTGGTCGAGGCGATGCGCGACTGGAACCGCACGCACGGCCCCGATAAGCAAATTGGCTTTTACGGATTCGAAATTCCTACCGCTGCGCACGCCGTGGAAGTGGTGAATTCGATGCCCGATTCGATCGCCGGTGCGCCGCTCAAAGCGTGGTTCCGGCGTGAATATCCCTGCGTGCTTCGTGACGAAGGGGCGCGATTCGGCAATGGCGGGCGCGCTGCCGACAGCACGTTCTGGCGCGGCTGCGGAATCGTTGCCACAGCGGCGGTGGACAGCATCGTGGCGCTGCGCCAACGTGTGAGCCCGTCGCACTCGGCGCAGCTGGCCTACGTCGAAGAGATGGCGCGACTCGTACAGCATCACGTCACCATTGGCCTGCGTTATTTGCCGCGCGAGCAAGTCAATGCGGCCCATGTGCTCTTTCTGGCCGATTTGCTCGGACCCAACTCGAAGCTCATGCTCTGGGGCGGCGACGTGGAAATGGGTCGCCTCACGCTCGACGGCACCACCGTACAAACCGGAGTGGCGCTCGGGAAACAACTGGGCGAACGCTACCGGACGCTGGCATTCATGTTTGGCAACGGTTCGGTGCGAGCACGCAACGGAAGCCTGAGCCGCACCGGGGTACCCAGCGGCGAAACTTCGGTGACCGTGGCGCCCCCGGAAAGCGGCTCGTACGAAGACGTGCTGTCGCGGGTTCCGCTCGCCGCGTACTGGGTGGACATGCGGAATTTGCCGGCCGACGACGGCGGGAAATATCTCAAGGGCCCCCGCGACGCGCGGTTGATCACGGAACTTTACTCGTCGGCCACGCCGCAGCTCTTCAGAACGCCGTTAGAGTTTCCACAAAACTTCGATGGCCTGATCTTCATTCGCCGGGTCTCGGCCACTCGCTAGCGTGCCGTCCGAATCGCCGCCGGTCGCCCGCCTGATTCATGGGCCGGCCGGCGGGCCACTTTGGCCGTCGAAGCACACCCGATAGTTTTTGGAGCCCGGGGCGCAACGCGGGCCGGGTCCTTACGTCGCGGCAGAGGCCGACACCATGTTCATTTCCGATTTTGCAATTCGCCGGCCGATCATCACAGTCGTCACGATGATCGCGCTGGTCGTGTTTGGCCTGGCCTCGCTCGCGCGGCTCGATACAGACGAATTTCCAGCCATCGATGCGCCAATCGTGTTCGTGGGGATTGCGTATCCTGGCGCCGCGCCAGACGTGGTCGAGCGCGAGGTCGTTACGCGCATCGAAGACAAGCTCTCGGGCATCAGCGGCGTGGACAAGATCAATTCCACGTCCACCGACGGGTTCGCGCAGATCGTCGTGACGTTCGTGTTCTCCAAGCCGGTGGAGCAGGCAACCCAGGACATTCGCGACGCGATCTCCGGCGTCCGCGCACAGCTACCGGCCGAAATCATCGAGCCGGTCATCCAGCGGTTCGATCCGAACGAGCTTCCCATCGTGTCGCTGGCCGTCACGTCGTCCGTGTTGTCGCCGCCGCAGCTCACCCAGTTGGCCGATCAAACCATTGCCGGCGAGCTACGCGCGATCGGCGGCGTGGCTCAGGTGAACGTGGTGGGCGGCGACAGCGCGCAACTCAACGTGGACGTGCGCCCAACCGATCTGGCCGCGGCGGGCATTGGCATCGACGCTGTGGTGAATGCGTTGCGATCGCAGAATCTTGCCGCACCGGTAGGAAACGTTAACAGCCCGCTCGAGCAGCGCTCCATTCGGCTGGAAGGTCGCTTCGATCGTCCGGAGGATTTCGCGAATCTGGTGGTGGGGCAGCGCAATGGCACGCTGATCACGCTGAGTCAGGTTGCGGACGTGGCCGCGGGCGCCGCGGAGGCCAAGTCGTCGGCGCTCTTTAATGATCAGCAGGCCATTGGCCTCGACATCGTCAAATCGCGCGAGTACAGCACGACCGCGGTGGCCGACGCCATCAAGGCACGCGTGGCGCAACTGCAGCCGTCGCTCCCCGCGGGAACGCGCATCGAGATTGTGCGAGACGCCGGCGAGCGGGTGCGGAGCTCGGTGCGAAATGTCGAAGAGGCGCTGGTAGAAGGCGCGCTGCTCACGGTGCTCGTGGTATTTCTCTTCCTGAACTCGTGGCGGTCCACAGTGATCACCGGCCTGGCGCTGCCGGTGTCGGTGCTCGCGTCGTTCGTGCCGCTGGCGATGTTCGGGTTCACGTTGAACACCATGTCGCTGCTCGGCCTGTCGCTGGCGATCGGCATACTGATCGACGATGCCATTGTCGTGCGCGAGAACATCGTTCGGCACGTGGAGATGGGGTCGGATCACATGACCGCGGCGCACGAAGGCACCAACGAGATTGGTCTGGCCGTAACGGCCACCACGTTCTCGATCGTCGCGGTGTTCGTGCCGGTGGGATTTATGCCGGGCATTGCCGGCCAGTGGTTCAAGCCGTTCGCGTTGACGATTGCCGCGGCCGTGCTCGTGTCGCTCTTCGTCTCGTTCTCGCTCGATCCAATGCTCTCGGCCTACTGGGCCGACCCGCAGCTTGAGGCGCACGACCGGCGGAACGCACTGGCCCGAGCACTCGAACGGTTCAATCTGTGGTTCGATCGCCAGGCCGACCGGTACAAGGGCGTCATCGGCTGGGCGCTCGATCACCGGTGGACGATGGTCATCCTTGCCGTCCTGTCGTTCGTCGGCGCGATCGCGCTGCAGGCGACGATCGGCGGCTTCGGCTTCGTTCCGGTAAGCGATACGTCGGAGCTCAACATTGCCATCGAGACGCCGCCAGGTTCGAGCCTTGATTATACAACTGTAAAGTCACAGGAAATCGCGGCGCTGATTCGCCGGCGGCCTGAAGTGCGCTACACCTATACCACGGTGGGTAGCGGTTCCGGCTCTGCCGAAGTGGACAACGCGAGCATCTACGTTCGCCTCAAGCCCAAGTCGGACCGTGCGCTGAGCCAGGACGCCGTGGCACAGATCGTTCGCGCGGACATGCGGAAAGTGGCCGGCGCTACGGCGTACACCTTTGCGTCTGGCTTCGGCGGCGCGGCGAAGCAGCTGCAGCTGCAGCTGCAGGGGTCCGATCAGAATGTTCTAAATCAGTATGCGCTGCAGGTGGAAAAGATCATGACACAGGTTCCGGGCGCGGTGGACGTGGGCCTGTCTACGCGCGGCCAGAAGCCGGAGTTCAATGTTCGCGTCAACCGTGGGCTGGCGGGAACGCTTGGCGTGAGCCTCAGCCAACTCGCGTCGTCGCTCCGCTTCGCCTTCGCCGGCGTTGATGCCGGCACGTGGGTGGATCCGTCCGGCATCTCGCGATACGTGCACGTACGGCTCGCGGCCAGCGCGCGGGAGAACGCGGCCGATCTCGGCACTCTGCCTGTGATGATAACGCCGGCGCAGGCCGCCGCGGCACCAGCCGGTACGAGCGCGGCTCCGGCGGGCGTCGCGTCCTTCGTTCCGCTCAGCCAGATCGCCGAGATCACGCCGAGTTCGGGGCCGTCGCAGATCGATCACTACCAGCGCGAGCGCGTCGTGGTGGTGGGGGCGAACATTGAAGGCTCGTCGCTCGGCAACGTGTCCAAGGCAGTGATGGCCGAGGTCAACAAGATTCAGTTGCCACCGGGCTATCACATCACGCAGGGCGGCGAGACTGAAAGTCAGAACGAGGTGTTCGGCAGCATCTTCGTTGCGCTCGGCGTGGCGGTGATGCTGATGTACCTCATCCTCGTGGTGCAGTTCGGATCGTTCCTCGATCCACTGGCGATTCTGCTGTCGCTGCCATTGTCGCTCATTGGCGTGGTGCTGGCGTTGCTGATCACCGGCGATACGCTGAACCTCATGAGTCTCATTGGCGTGATTCTGCTCATGGGCATCGTGGCGAAGAATGCCATTTTGCTCATCGACTTTGCCAAGTGGGCGCACGAGGACCGCGGCATTCCGTTGCGGGAGGCGCTCATTGAGGCGGGCCGCATTCGCCTGCGTCCAATCCTCATGACGACGCTCGCGCTCATTGCGGGAATGATTCCGGTGGCGCTCGGGTTGGGCGAGGGCGCGGACTTTCGCGCCCCGCTTGGCCGCGCGGTGATCGGCGGCGTGATCACCTCGACCGTGCTCACGCTGATTGTGATTCCGACCGTGTACGAGATTCTTGATGAATGGCGCGAGCGCGTGTTTGGACGTTTTCGCCGCAAGGCCGTGGTACACGTTCACGCGCCGATCGCCGAGCCTGGCGACTGAGAGCCGTTATCGCGCTTCCGCGGTGCGCGCCGCGCCGCTTGGCGAGGCCACGGCCGCCACGCTGATGTCGATGGGCAGTTGCACGCCATTGTGGGTGCGCACCACGTCGAGCGCGCCTTGCCAGGCACTGGCAAAGGTGTGACCGACGTCGGTGGGCGGACGGCCCGGCGAGAATCCCTTGGCGCCGGCAATCCAGAACGGCGGATCATCGCTGATTCCCGCCTGACTGTATTCGTCGCTCACGTCGTCGTAGATCGCCGCGGCGTTGCGCGTGTGGGCGTAGATGCCGGGCCGGTAGCGTCCGTCGGCAAGCACGGCGCGCGTCCACGCCCGATAGTAATCACGCATCGGTTGGGGAATCACGTCCATGTATTCGACGTCGAGAAATATGACGCTGCCTCTGGCAAACCCTTCATGCGCCGTCCTCGCCACGGCGTCGCGGGCATCCACCGCGCCCTCCGCGCCGGTCACGAGCGACGCCGAACAATCCTTGCCGGCGGCGGCAATTGGCGTTGAGGATTTTCGTAACATCGCACCAGTCGAGCGCGACGATTTGTGCTTTCTGGACTTCGCGGACGTCTGCTTCGCTGCCTTGGCCGGAGCCGCGGGCAGTCGCCTCCCCCAAGTCTGCTGACCGACGTAGATCACAGCCAGGCCCCACCCGTTCTGTTCGAGGTGCGCGCGCGTGTTCGCCCACGTGTCATCCTTGTGGCAGGGCGCCGGGAGATAGTACCCCACCCACTCGTACTCGCCCGAGTGTTTCCACGCCGCCATGGCGCGGTCACCAGGATAGATGTTCGTGTCGAAGCCCAGATGGCTCTCTGTGATGTTGTCGGCGACGTTCTGCACAGCGCTGTTGATTGCGCCGCTAGCGTCCGCCAGTTCTCTGGTTGCCGAACTCAGCGGCTGATGCACCAGACGCGGCGCTTCTAGCGACGCCGACAGAGCGGCCACCGCCAACATGAGGATATTTCGAATCGTCGCCTTATTCATCGTGTCTGTGTGACGCCCATTAACCGGCGGTGTTAGCCGACCCATCCAGCGCCACCGCGTATAAATCTTGCTCACACGCAGGGCACGAACCCCCGGAGCGCCCGGGAGAATCAACCTGTTTGGAGACTCGTATGTCGACTCGTTTGACCCGTGGACTGGCAGTGCTCGGCGCCTCGGCGCTCGTGGTAGCGTGTGCGAAGGGTGACACCAAGACCGACTCGGCTGCTGTTGCTGATTCCATGGCGAAAGCGGCGGCAGCTGCGCCCGCGGTGGCGCCGGCTCCGGCCCCACTCACCGACGCGAACATTCTCGGTATGCTCGATGAGCTCAACGCCGCCGATAGCACGAGTGGCGCGCTTGCCGCAACCAAGGGCACCATGCCCGCCGTCAAGTCGTTCGGAAAGGACATGGAGCGCGACCATCACAAGCTTCGTGCGGCTGGGCAGGCGCTGGCCAAGAAGATCAACATCACGCCGGCGACGCCGGCCGGTGATACGATCCCTGCCATGGCGCAGAAGATGGGTGACAACCTCACGTCGATGGCGAAAGGCGCCGATTGGGATAAGGCGTACATCGATGGCGAAGTGAATGTCCACCAGTTCGTGTTGTCGTTCCTGCAGACTGCCGAGGCCGCCGCGACGGATTCGTCGCTCAAGGCGGCGATTACCGGTGCGACGCCGATCATTCAGGGACACCTGACACAGGCGCAAGCGATCCAGACCAAGTTGAACGCCACGAAGCCGTAAACTTTCGCGGTCCAGTTCGTCAGCGGCCGGTTGCGGCGCGCCTCTTGAAAAGAGTGTCCGGGTGAGAGCCCGGGCACTCTTTGCATTCGGGCCGGTGGATTCAGCCGAAACGGAGTCGCAATGCGCAGCAGTTCCAGGTCCAGATTCGGTGTCGTCGCGCTGGCGGCGATCAGCCTTTGCATGGCCGGCGCGTGTCAGCGCAACAACAACGACGGGAGCGTCACCGTCGCGTCAACCAATGGCGACAGCGCCGTGGCGCGGGTTGACTCCGCGGGCGGCGACGTGTCGAACGCGTCATCCGAACCGGTGGCGGGGCGATGGATCACCGACGCGAACGTCCTGTCGCTGCTCGGCACCATGAATGCGGCGCAGTTGACCGCGGCCAACGTCGAGCTGCAGGGATCGCGTTCGGACTCCGTGCGCGCGTTTGCCGCATCGGTGGCGCGGGGCAGTGCGGCACTAAAGTACTCGATCGATTCGCTGGCAGGGCGCATGAACATGGTACCCGTGGCACCGGCCCTGGCGGAACACGTCGCCGGCGCGATGCAGGCGCAGATCGACTCGATGCGCGCGAATCGCGGCGGGTCGTTGGACCGCGCCTTTCTCGTGCAGCAGGTGCAAGGCCAGCGGTTGATGGCCGACTACGCGACGCAGTTGTCCGGCGTGACCGAGCGATCGGAGTTGCAATCGCTGTTATCGGCGGTTGCGGCGAGCAACAACTCGCAGGCGGCACGCGCCCAAGTGCTGCTGCGCGCCTACGCGGCGGCCGATTCTGTTGCGGCCGCGGCGACGAAACGTTGATGAGTGTGCAATCGCCGGCCGCGCGTGAAGGGACCAGCAACATTGCGATCGTGGACGGCTCCAACGTGGCGTATTCTACGGAAGGGGAGCCGCCGCATCTGCTGAATCTCGTGCTGGTGCGCGACAAGCTGGTGGAAGAGGGACTGGACCCGATCATCGTGGCGGATGCTGCCCTTCGTCATCAGATCGATGACGGCGCCGGATACCAGAAGCTGATCGACGACGGCGTGGTGCGTCAGGCGCCTGCGGGGACGGATGCCGACTATTTCATTCTTGCATTTGCCCGTGAATTACGGGCGAGCATTGTGTCGAACGACCGTTTTCGGGACAGGATCAAACAATTTCCGGAAGCGAAGGACCGGGTGATTCGGTACATGATTTTGAATCGAGAAGTGGTGTTTGAGCGCCGCACTCGGCGACGGGAGGGCGAATAAGGGTTAGCGGGCGGGCGATTGCGGCGGAAACATTTGAAGTAAGTAAGTAACTACTTGCATCACGGTGGGCCGCTTGATAGACTGCGCCCCCTATGGATATCCGCGATCGTATTCTCGATGCTGCCAAAATGGTCTACGCGCAGCATGGCTTCCGAGGCGCTACCACGCGTCTGATCGCCATTGAAGCGGGCGTCAACGAAGTCACGCTCTTTCGCACCTTTGGTTCCAAGGCCGCGCTGTTCGAAGCGCTGATGGAGGCGCACGTCGCACGATCGCCGGTGTCGCCGCTGCCCGACAATCCGGTAGATCCCGAGCGCGAAATGACCGAATGGTGCTCGGCCGTGTTACGCCACATGCGGGAGAACAACGCCCTGATTCGCACGTCATTTGGCGAGATCGAGGAGCGGCCGGAAGCGGCGGTCTCGATGTGCGAGGGCCCCAACTGTGCGGGCAGGATCCTCACGGATTATGTCCTGCGCTTGCAGTCGATGGGCATTGCCGCGGACGACGGAGACGTGCCCACCGCCGTCGCGATGCTCATGAGCGCCTTGTTCGGTGACGCGATCTCGCGTGGTGTGATGCCGAACGGATTTCCGCAGCCTGAATCCGAAGCACCCTCTAAATACGTACGTGTTTTCATGCGGGCTCTTGGCGTGAAGCCTGCCCGTCTCCGCGCACCCGTGGTTCGCGCCGCCGCCGGAGACTGAATTCTCTCATGTCATGCCTTTCACTCAATTATCGATCATGAATTTCGTTTCGATTCGCGGCATGCCGGCCGCGGGCCTTGCCGTCGCATTCGCGGCGCTCATGGCCTTTGCCGCGTCAAGCGCCGGCGCCCAACAGCCCACGGCGGGAGCGGTGCGGCTGTCGCTCGACGACGCGCTGCGCATGGCCCAGGCGCAGAGCCCCACGATCGACATTGCTCGGTCCGGCGTCACGCGGGCCAACGGCCAACGCTATCAGGCGCGAAGCCAATATCTGCCGCAATTGACGGGCACCGCCGGCTATACCAAAACGCTCAAGTCGCAGTTCTCGAGTCTGTCGGCGGCGCCCGCGCGCGATACGGTCGTGGTGCCAACGACACAGTCGCTCTGCACGCCGTTCCTTCCCTCCAATGCCACGCCCGAACAGCGCGCGGCGTCGCTGGCGCAAGCGGCCAGTTGTCAGGCCGCAGCGGGGAGCGGGGGATTCGATCTCAGCAAGACAAGCTTCGGCGCCACCAACCAGTACGCGTTCGGTCTCAACTTTTCGCAGAACGTGTTCAGCGGCGGCAAAATCGCCGCGCAGAATCGGGCTGCTGAAGCGCAGCTCCGCTCGGCGAACGTCGAGGTGTCGGCACAGCGCGCGCAGGTGTCGCTCGATGTGACGCAGGCGTACTACAACGCGGTGCTCGCCGACCAACTGGTGACAATCGCCGACTCGTCGCTCGCTCAGACGCAGACAGTGCTCGACCAAACGCGGCTGTCGCGGCAAGTGGGCAATTCGTCGGAGTACGACCTGCTGCGCGCCCAGGTGACGCACGACAATCAGCTGCCGGTGCGCATTCAGGCGGTGTCCAACCGCCAGGTATCGTACCTGCGGCTCAAGCAACTGCTCAACATGCCGCTGGACGATGCGTTGGTGCTGACCACGAGCATCGAGGAGCCGTCCGGTCCGGCGTTGCCGGCGCTCGCGACCGGCGCGGTCACGGATACCATCACGTCCGATCGCGCCCCTGTGCGTCAGGTGGAGGAAGCCGTGCGCGTTCAGGAAGCGCAGGTAAAGATCGCGAATGCCGAGCGTATCCCGTCGTTCTCAATCGTCTCCAACTATCAGCGGCTGTACTTTCCGAACCAGCTCATTCCCAACCTGAGCAACGGGGTGAACAACTGGACGGTTGGGGTATCGACGAGTCTTCCGATTCTCGACGGCGGGCGGATCAAGGGCGACCAGTTGATCGCACAATCCGGGTTGGACCAGGCGCGCGCGCAGGCCGCGCAGACGCGTCAGTTCGCCGCGTTGGACACTCGCGTCGCGCTCAATTCGCTGACCCAGGCGCAGGCCGCGTGGGACGCCAGTCGCGGCACGGCCGACCAGGCGCAGCGCGCATACGCAATTGATCAGGTGCGCTTCCGCGAAGGCATTTCCACGCAAACAGATCTGTCGCAGTCGCGCTTGTTGCTCGAGCAGGCCAATGCGAATCGCGCGCAGGCGGCGCGTGATCTGGCGGTGGCGCGGGTGCGGCTCGCGCTGTTGCGCGACTTGCCGCTGCAATCGACCACCGGTGCAACGAGCGGCGCCGCAGGCGCGGGGCAACAACAGCAACAAACGCAGGGCCAGACCACGATTCCTACATCAACTAGCACCGGAACCGCCGGCACACCCGGTACGACCGGCACGACAGGGGGCATCCCATGACCGCCAGCGAAAACACACTCCGACACCGCGGCCTGATCACGATGGCGGCGCTGGTGCTGTCAACTGGTGGCGCGGCGTGCAGCGGCGGAACCGATGCCAGCAAAACGCCGGCGGCCGCGCAGGGCATGACGGTTGGTCCGGAGAACATTGCGATCGTCAAGTCGCAGGAGATTCGCTCCGGTCCGGCAATTTCCGGATCGCTCGCGCCAGAAGTGCAGGCGACGGTGCGCGCCGAGGTGGGCGGGGCGGTGCTGCAGACGTACGTGGAGCAGGGCCAGCACGTGAACAAGGGCAGTCCGCTGGTGCGCATCGACGATGCGACGCTTCGCGAGACAGTGCTCTCGGCGCGCGCTGCACTGTCCACGGCGCAGAACAGCGCCGACATCGCCAAGAAGCAGGTGGATCGCAACGAGGCGCTCCTCAAGGCTGGAGCGATCGCCGAGCGTGACGTGGAAGTGGTCGCCAATCAATACTCGGCCGCGGCATCGCAGGTCGCTAACGCGCGCGCGATGCTCGCCAACGCCGAGAAGCAGTTGAGCAAGACGTCCGTTGTGTCGCCGTTCTCCGGAATCGTGAGTGCTCGGCAAGTGAGCGCGGGCGACGTGGTGCAGCCGGGCGGTGCGCTGTACACGATCGTGAATCCCGCAACGATGCGGCTGGAAGCATCTGTGCCGGCCGATCAGCTGTCGGAAGTCCGTCTCGGCGTGCCGGTGGATTTCACGGTGAACGGCTATCCGACGCGGAGCTTTACGGGTCACATCACGAGCATCAACCCCATCGCCGATCCGGCGACGCGGCAGGTGCGCATCATCGTGACACTGCCGAACACGGGTGGCGTGCTGGTGGGCGGGCTGTTCGCCGACGGCCACGTTGCGTCCGAAGTGCGGACCGCACCGGTGCTCCCGCTGGCCGCGGTGGACGAACGCAGCCTGCGCCCGTTCGTGATGCGCATCAAGGGCGGCCTCGTTGAAAAAGCCGATGTGGAACTGGGCATTCGCGACGCCGCGACAGAAACGGTAGAGATTCGCAGCGGCGTGCAGCCGGGCGACACGATTCTCCTTGGTGCAGCGCGCGGCATCTCGGAGAAGACGCCGATCAAGGTGAGCGCGACGTCGGATACTTCGAGGAAACCATGATCATCTCGGATTTTGCCATCAAGCGGCCGCTGATCACTGTTGTGGCGATGGTTGCGTTGGTGATTTTCGGAACGTTTGCGTTGTTCAAGCTCAAAACGGACGAATTCCCCGATGTGGCGCCGCCATGGCTCACGGTGGGCATCGTCTATCCGGGCGCGTCGCCGGAGGTCGTGGAAAGTGAAGTGCTCAAGCCGGTGGAGGAGCAGATCGGTTCGATCTCCGGCGTGAAGCGTATCACAGGCAAGGCGTACGACGGCTACTCGATGCTGATGATCGAGTTTCTGTACGACAAGGATCTCAACGTTGCGTCGCAGGAAGTGCGCGACGCGATCTCGTCGATCCGCGCCGACCTGCCCACGGAGATGAAGGAGCCGATCGTCAGCAAGTACAACGACACCGACCGGCCGATCATCTCCGTTGCGATTTCGTCAACGATGCTGTCGCCGGCGGAGCTGACGCGGTTGGCCGATCCGGGCATCACGCGCGAGTTGCGGGCGATTCCCGGCGTGGCCGACGTACAGATTTTTGGAAAGGTGGAGCGCGAGCTCACGGTGGAAGTCGATCCGCACAAGCTGCAGGCGGCGAATGTCAGCATGGCGCAGGTGGCGCAGGCGCTCCAGGCGCAGAATCTGGCGGCGCCGGTGGGTCGAGTGAATGGCACGCTCGACGAGCGGGCGATCCGGCTGCGCGGACGTTTGCAGAATCCCGCCGAGTTCGAGAATCTCGTCGTGGCCGACCGCGGCGGACAGCTCATTCGGCTGGGGCAGGTGGCAACGACCAAGGACGCGACCGAAGAACCGCGTACGCTGGCGCTGTATAACGGAAAGGAAGCGATCGGCATCGACGTCAAGAAGACGAAGGGCTACAGCACCACCGACGTAGCCGCGCGCGTGCGCGATCGTCTGGCGGAGCTCGAACCGACGCTGCCCAAGGGCACCAAGATCGACCTCGTGAAGGATTCCGGCGTTCGCGTTGAACACGCCGTGCAGAACGTGGAGGAGGCGCTGATTCTCGGCGCGATCCTCACCGTGCTCGTGGTATTCGTGTTCCTGAATTCGTGGCGATCTACGGTGATCACCGGCGTGGCGCTGCCGATCTCCGTGCTGGCGAGCTTCATTGCCGTGTGGACGCTCGGGTTCAAGCTCGAGACCATGTCGCTGCTTGGGCTGTCGTTGGCGATCGGCATTCTGATCGACGACGCCATCGTGGTGCGCGAGAACATCGTGCGGCACGTGGAGATGGGGAAAGATCACTTTCAGGCGGCGCACGACGGTACCGACGAGATTGGCCTGGCCGTGGCGGCGACGACGTTCTCCATTCTCGCCGTGTTCGTTCCCATCGGCTTCATGCCGGGCGTGGGTGGCCAGTGGTTCAAGCCCTTTGCGTTGACGATCGCGTCGTCGGTCGCCGTTTCGCTGTTCGTGTCGTTCTCGCTCGACCCCATGCTCTCGGCCTATTGGCCCGACCCGCACAAGCCGATGAGCGAGCGTGCGTGGATCACGCGCAAGCTCGACAAGTTCAACGCCTGGTTCAATCATCGGTCACAGGATTACCGGCACGTCATTGCGTGGGCGCTTGATCACCGCACGGCAATGGTTACGATGGCGGCGATGTCGTTCTTCGCGTCGTTCTTTTTGCCGAGCTACGGGCTGAGCGGGCTCAGTGTGGCGCTGGTGGGGATCGCGATCGTCGTGTTCGGCCTCGTGAAGCGCGGACTGAATGTGCCGGTGCGTTCGATCATCGTGGCCGCCGGTGTCGCCCTGTTCATGTTCATTGGTGCCGGCGCGTTTGGCCTGGCACCCATGATCGTGCCACCGGTGCGCACCGTGGGCACGGCGTTCTTCCCCGTGGACGATCGTTCGGAATTCATCATGGCGCTCGAGACTCCGCCCGGCGCGAACATGGAGTACACGCGCCTTAAAGCGGAAGAAGCGGCGCAGATCGCGCGCGCCCATCCCGAGGTGTTGTACACCTACACGACGCTCGGCAATGGGGCGACTGGCGGCGTAGACGAAGGGAACATCTACGTGCGCACCGTGGCCATGGACAAACGCTCCAAGTCTGTGGAGGTGCTGGCTGAAGAGCTGAGGAAGGAGACCAAGCGTGTCGCCGGCGCGTCGGTGTCGGTGTTCACGTCGGACTTTGGCGGCGGCATGAAGCAGATCCAACTGCAGCTGCGCGGCCAGGACGTCGTGGCGCTGGCGCAGGCGGCGGAGATGGTGCGCGCGGAAGTCTCCAAGGTTCCAGGCGCTGTAGACATTGGCTTGTCGACCAAAGGGCAGAAGCCGGAGCTCGTGATCGACCTGAATCGCGGAGTGGCGGGCACGCTCGGCCTCACCGTGGGTGACGTCGCGCAGTCATTGCGTCCGGCGTTCGCCGGTATCGACGCCGGCTACTGGATCGATCCCACGGGCAAGTCGCGAAAAGTCACGATTCGCCTTACGCCGGAGTCGCGTCAGCGCGCGTCCGACTTGATGAATCTTCCAATGGTCGTGCAGGGCGCGAACGGTGCGCCGTCAATGATGCCGCTCGGTCAGATCGCGACGATTAGCGAAGGCGTGGGTCCGGCGATCATCGATCACCTCAATCGCGAGCCGGTGGTGACCGTGGAGCTCAACACGGCAGGGCGTGCGGCTGGCGATGTGACGTCCGATATCGAATCACGGCTGTCGAAACTGCAGTTTCCGGCGGGCGTGCGCTACACGATCGGTGGCGACGCCGAGTCGCAGGCAGAGGTTTTCGGGCAGATCTTTTCCGCGCTCGGCATCGCGGTGCTGTTGATGTATCTCATTCTCGTGGTGCAGTTCGGATCGTTCATCGATCCGATCGCCATTCTCATGTCGTTGCCGTTGTCGCTCATAGGCGTGATGTTGGCGCTCGACATCTCGGGTCAGACGATCAACCTCATGAGTTTGATCGGCGTGATCCTGCTGATGGGCATCGTGGCGAAGAATGCCATTTTGCTCATCGATTTCGCCAAGTGGGCGCGTGAGGAAAAAGGTATGCCGCTGCGCGAAGCGCTGATCGAAGCAGGCGCCATTCGTCTGCGTCCCATTCTCATGACGACATTCGCGCTCATCGCCGGAATGATTCCGGTGGCGCTTGGACGCGGCGAAGGCGCGCAGTTCCGCGCGCCGCTCGGCGTGGCCGTGATCGGCGGCGTGATCACGTCGACATTCCTGACGTTACTGGTGATTCCGACCGGTTATGAGATTCTAGATGAATGGCGGCATGCATTCATGCGGAGAATGGGCCGGAAGCCCAAGCAGATGACGGCGGAGCACGCGGTGCCGGCGACGGCGCAGGTGTCATCCTGATGTAGTGCGCGTCATCCCGATGCAAGCCGTGTCATCCCGAGCGACAGCGAGGGATCTTCTATCGGTCCACCTATAATCGGCGGTCCCAAGGATCCCTCTCTCGCTGCGCTCGCTCGGGATGACAGTGGAGTGTTCGCTGCGCTCGCTCGGGATGACAGTGGAGTGTTCGCTGCGCTCGCTCGGGATGACTGTGTTGTTAGACCGGTGTAGGCGGCGTGAGGTGGAACAGCGGTCGGCGTACGACGTTGTCCACCTCGCGTTGCGCGCTGCCGAGGCGGTTGAGCTCATCCCCGAGCTCCTTGGCCGCCTTGAGCACAGTGGTAATTGGGCGGAGGTCGCCCGCGCCGCCGTGCAGACGTAACAGGTCGAGGCGCACCGTCTCCAACGCGGCGACGCTCTTGGCCAATTCCGCCTTCGCCGCGTCGCGATTGGCCATGAGAGTCCCCGCCTGCGTTGCCGCTGGCTGACTGCCGCCGATCGACATCAACGCCGCGATCTCATCGACGCGAGCGCGCGCGGCTTCGGCATGTGCCTCGAGACTACGAACCACGGCGGGAAGATCGGCAAGGTGTTCGCGATACGCCTTGGGTAGTGCCGCGAACAACTCGTCCACGGCCAGCCCCAGCGCCATTTCCGTTGGCCGGAAGTCAACGGCTGATATCGACTTGCGCTTGCCCGGCGTGAGCAGACGCACCGCCCACTGGCCAATCCGGCTATTAAAAATCGCCGCGCGAATGCCGCCAATGAGCTTGGGCCGAATGCGCCTCGGGATCAACCGCACGCCCATCGCGTTGCTGACCGTAAAGCTCGCAATGCTTCCGAAGATGACGGACGCAGTGACGATCTTGGCGAACGTCGTGTGCGGTATTCCATCGAAAAACACAAACGCCACGCCGTCAACGAGCGAGTAGGTAACCCATCGCATCGCCTTCGCCCACGCCGATTCTGCTTCATCTAGCTCAAATGCCAACTCCTCGCGCCGCTCGTTCTGCCAGGCGCTGAGGGCTGCGCGCAAGTCGCGCAGAGTGTAGCCGGCGCTCAACGCCTGATAGGTTTTGCGCGCGTGAAAGATTGAGAGGGGAACGAGCGGCAGCAGAGCGAAGGCAAGAATGGCAAGGATGTCGCCGCTCAGTCCGCCGCGTAATTCGCTCAAAAGTCCCATGGTGAACACGCCGCTCCACGCCAGGTACACTGGGCGCAGCGGATCGACCGCCTGCGTCCAAACGCGCAGCGCCATGGGCAACTTGGCGCGCACGGGCGCGGAGGCACCCTCGAGTGCGTCGGCCAACTCCTCGCCTGAGGCAAAGCGGTCGTCGGGGCTGGGACGCAAGCACCGCTCGATCACCGCGCTGAGCGCGCGGGGAATTGGAGCGGCCGGAATACGTGCTGCAGATGTCGCGATCGTCACGGGCGGATGGGTGGCTCCAGTGACGCTTGCGGCATCAATCGGCAGTTGTCCGCTCAGCGCCAGATGCGCCACGATGCCCAACGAGTACAGATCGCTGCGTCCGTCAATCAGCTTTCCCGCCGCCTGCTCGGGACTCATGAAGTGTGCGGTCCCCATGACGCGGGCATCCTCGTCGCCGTCGGCGCCCCCGCGCAGCGCGATGCCAAAATCCGTGACGAGTGCGCGGCCGGTTTCGGCTTCAATGAGAATGTTGTCCGGTTTGATGTCGCGATGGACAATTCCACGTCCGTGCGCGTACGACAGCGCCCAGGTCACCTCACGGAGCAGTCGCGCTCCCACGGCGATGGATACAGGTCCGCGGGACCGCAGCCGTTCGCCCAGTGTTTCGCCGTGCACGTACGCCATCACGAAAAAGACGAACCCATCCGATTCGCCGACACGGTAGATGGGGACGATGTGGGGATGCGACAGCGAGGCCGCCATGCGGGCTTCGCGGAGGAACCGTTCGCGAACGCTCGGCAGCGCGGCGAGCGCTCCCGGCAGCACCTTGATGGCCACCAGCCGGTCGAGCTGCACCTCGCGAGCCAGGTAGACGATGCCCATTCCGCCGCGGCCGAGCTCGCGCTCGAGGGAGTATTCGCCGGCGAGGGCCTGCTGCAGGCCAATGAACTCGTGATCGAGCATGTCGCTGGGGCTTGAGTTGCCTCCCTCTACGCGATCGCGCGCTGAGAAGTTGCGTGCTCCAGGACTATCGCGGTCCAAGCGGCCGGGAGAGGAGTACTGGTCTTTGCCGTCTCCAACGTTGCGGCAGCCCAGTCAATGGCGATAGGCTTCGATTCAACTTCAACGCGCTGGCCAAGACGTGCTTGCATATCTGAACGGCAACTATCTCCCCCGCGCCGCCACGGCGATCTCAGTCGAAGACCGTGGCTTTGTGTTTGGCGACGGAGTCTACGAAGTGTGGCGCGTGCTGAATGGGCAACTATTCGAATCGCAGCGCCATCTCGACCGGCTCCTTGCAGGGCTCGACGCGCTTCGCATCGCGCCCCCCGAGGAGACGCGAATGGCGGTCCTGACGCAGGTTGCCGAGCGCCTGTTGCGCGAGAGTGGACTGATCGACGGTGAGGCGTCGCTGTACCTGGAGATCACGCGCGGTGCGGCGCTGAGAACGCATCGTTTTCCAAGCGCCGACATACCGCCGACCGTGTATCTCACGGTCAATCGCTTCACACCACCAGAAGAACTTCGCAGCCGCGGCGCCACGGCGATTACGGTTCCGGATGTGCGTTGGCTGCGGTGTAACCTGAAAACATTGCAGTTGTTGCCCAACGTTCTCGCGCAGCAGGCCGCGGCGGACGCCGGTGCGGTAGAGGCGTTGCTGGTGCGCGACGGCGTGGTTACGGAGGGCTCCCACACCAACGTGCTCGCGGTGATCGACGGGGCAATTCATACGCATCCATTGAACAACTTCGTTCTGCCTGGCATTACCCGCGCGGTTGTGCTCGAGCACGCGCGGTCGCTGGGTATTCCAGTGCACGAAGTGGCGTTTAGCGAGCAAGACATTCCGCGGCTCGACGAGTTGTTTCTCGCCGGCACCACGACCGACATCATGCCAATCGTGCGCGTGAACGATCAACCGATCGGAAGTGGCGCACCGGGGCCCGTCACCAAGCGACTCATTACGAAGCTCCGCGCACACCTGGACGCGTCCAGTGCGGCTCCGCACGAGCATCGCGCCGCGTTGACAGTGAACTGACGAGTCCATCGGGAGCGACGACCATTCTTGCGCTGCTGCAAGCCGCGACATCGCATCCCAACGCGGTCGCCGCCCTTCACCGATTCTGGGCGTACGTCACGCTTGCTGCGACGGGCATCGTCACCGAAGAGGCCACGCCGCTCATTGGCGGACTTGCTGCGCACGACGGCCGGCTGAGGCTGTCGCTGGTGGGCATGTGGGTCGCCGCCGGAACATGGGGCGCCGATCTCGGGTTGTATTACATCGGTCGCTGGCGCGGGGATTGGGCCCGACGCCGGTGGCCGTCGCTGCGAACGTTCATGGTCCGGGCGCTCCGAATCGTGCGGCGGCATCCGTGGCGATCGTCGTGCGCGGTGCGATGGGCGTACGGACTGAGACTCACGCTTCCAATCGCCTGCGGCGCCGCGCGCCTCCCGCTTCCGGTGTATCTCATTGGAAGCGCAATAAGCTGTGTCACCTGGGCCTATTTCTTTTCGCTGATCGGTTGGGCATTCGGCCGTACCACTTTAATCGTGCTGGGCCACGTTCGTCGCTACGAGAACTTTTTGGTGGTGGCAATCGTTCTGATATTGGCGATTGTATTCTGGGCGATGCGCAAACAGCACGTGGAAGACGAGGTCGTCGAAGTGCTGGCCGCCGGCGATGCGCCGGCCGCCACGAACGTGGCGGGTGCCGATGAGGAATAAATCAAGGAGCACGATATGAAGCGGAGTCTGCAGCATCTCATGCTGGTTCTTGCAGTGCTGGCCACCGGGGTTGTTGTGTCCGCGTCAAGCGCCGCCGCGGCGTCCGCCGCGCCGGCAGCCAACACGGAATCGGTGGTCTTTGCCGGCGGCTGTTTCTGGGGAATTCAGGCGGTGTTTCAACACACCAAGGGTGTGGTAGCCGCGACGTCTGGTTATGCCGGCGGAAGCGTTGACCGTCCGACCTATGACCAGGTGGGCACGGGCCGAACGGGCCACGCTGAATCGGTAAAGGTGACGTTCGATCCTTCACAGATTTCATACACGCAACTTCTGCAGATCTTTTTCACCGTGGCTCACGATCCCACGTTGTTGAATCACCAGGGGCCGGACGTCGGCACGCAGTACCGCTCAGCGGTGTTCTACACGTCGCCGGAGCAGAAAAAGGCGACCGAGGCGTTCATCGACCAAATGAACAAGGCGCACGTGTACCCGCGTCCAATCGTCACCCAGGTGGCCGCGGCGGGACACTTCTGGCCGGCCGAATCGTACCATCAGGACTATGCGGAGAAGAATCCCGACGCGCCGTACATCGTGATCAACGACGCGCCGAAAGTGGTGAACCTGCACATGCGGTATCCGCAGCTGTACACCGACAAGCTCGCGGCGCACGAATAAGCGGAGTGTCATCCCGAGCGAGCGTAGCGAGAGAGGGATCGTCTTTCGTGCCGATTATAAGTCGGCCGATAGAAGATCCCTCACTGCGTTCGGGATGACAGTGCTGCGGCCTGGTTGAGCTTTTCCCAGGCCAATGCGACATGCTTCTTCTCCGTGCGGATGTTGCCGATCGACACGCGCATTGTGAATCGGCCATTGAGCTTGGTGTGTGAGAGAAACACCTCGCCACCATCGTTCACGGCATGCATGATCTGCTCATTGAGCCGGTCGCATTCCTCGTCGCTCGCGCCGGCCGGCGCGTAGCGAAAGCACACCAGCGCAAACGGCACGGGCGCCATAAGCTTCCAATCGGCGCTCGCCTCCACCCACGCGGCGAACTCGAGCGCCAGCGCGCGGTGTGCGCGAAGCCGCTCGGCCAGCCCCTCGGTGCCGAATGCGCGAATGATCATCCAGAGCTTAAGGGCGCGAAAGCGACGGCCAAGCTGGACGCCGTAGTCCATGTAGTTCACGACCTCGTCCTGCTCGCGCGTTACGAGGTACTCAGGCACCAGCGAGAATGCACGCTTGAGTATATCGGGACGCTTGATGAAGAACGCCGAGCAGTCGAACGGTGTGAACAGCCATTTGTGTGGATTTACGACGAGCGAATCGGCGCCTTCAACTCCGTCCAGCACGTATCGGTACTCGGGCACCACGGCGAGCGTGCCGCCGTACGCGCCATCGACGTGCAGCCACACCTGCTCGCGCGTACAGATCTCGGCGATGGCAGGTATCGGGTCGATGCTCGATGTGCTCGTAGTGCCCACTGTCGCCACGCAGGCGAGCGGGAGAAAGCCGCGCGCGCGATCGCTGGCGATTGCCGCGGCCAAAAGTTCAGGGCGCATCCGGAATTGATCGTCGTCTTCAATCTTGACGACATTCTCGAGGCCGATGCCAAGCGCCAGCGACGCCTTGTCCACCGACGAGTGCGCGTGTTTCGACGCGTACACTCGCAGGCGCGGGAGATCGGTGCGTCCGGCCATGCCGCGTTCGCGAATCTCGAGCTCGGGCCGTGCCTCGCGTGCCGCCGCCAGGGCAAGCATTGAGGAGATCGAAGCAGTGTCCGTCGTGATTCCGAACCAGCCTTTGGACAAGCCAAGCATCTGCCGGAGCCAATCGGTGGTGACTTCCTCTAGCTCGGTGGCTGCGGGGGACGTCTTCCACAACATCGCCTTGACGTCGAGCGTTGCTACGAGCATTTCGGCAAGGATGCCGGGCACGGACGACGACGTGGCGAAGTAGCCGAAGAATGCAGGATGATTCCAGTGCGTGATGCCGGGTATGATCTTGGACTCGAAGTCGCGCAGAATTGCCTCGAGTTTCTCCCCGGCAACCGGCGGTGAGGCGGGCAGCGAACCCCGGACCTCGCCCGGCTTCATCACCGATAACACCGGATACTGTTCCGGATGCTCCAGGTAGCCGGCGATCCAGTCGAGGACCGCTCGCCCCTGCGAGATCAGCTCGTCGCGTGACAGGTCGCCGCTCATCGCCACCGGAAAATCCTCAGGGCAATCGTGAAGCAGATGATCATCCACGCCGCGAGTACTCCCATCTGTGGCCAGAGCGCCGACAGCTCAACGCCGCGCAGCATGTTGGCGCGCAAGGCGTCGTTCGCCGCGGTGAGCGGCAGCGCCTTGATGAACGGTTGAATGACGTGCGGAAAGTTCTCCGACGAAAAGAACACGCCGGACAACACCCACATCGGCAGCATTGCCAGGTTCATCATGCCCGACACGCCTTCGATCGTTTTTGAGCGCGACGCGATCAGCAGTCCGAGCCCGCCGAACGCCAGGGCGCTGACTACAATGATGACCGCCATCGAGAGAAACGATCCGCGCATTGGCACGCCGAACAGGAACACAGCGAATCCGAGCAGCACGCCGGCTTCGACCGCCAGCATGACGAGCCGCGAGATGACGTACGAAGCCAGGTACTGTGACCGAGGCATTGGCGTGGCCACGAGTCGCTTGAGCAAATTCTTACGACGCTGATCGACAATGGAGTACCCGAGTCCCCAGATGCCGCCGCCCATGATCGTCATGCCGAGCAGACCTGGAATGACGAAGTCGATATACCGGGAGCCGCGCTCACTGACGTGGCTGTCAGCAACGGGACGTATGTCGCTGCGACCGGCGCCGTTCTGCACAGCGTCGTTGACCATGAGCCGCGCGGTGCGCGCGTCGGGGCGCGTGTCGTCGTACTGATATCGAACTTGGCTGCCGCTAGCGCTCACCACGAGCGCCACCCGGCCGGTGCGCAGCGCCGCGGCGGCGCTGTCGGCGGACAGTTCCTCAACGGCAAGGCCTGGATCGCGACGAATCGCCGCGGCAAGCGACGACGCACTGGAATCGGTTCGGACGACGGCAACGTGCACGATGTCCGCCGGCTTGCTGCGAAATGCAATGCCCAGTCCGATCGCCAGCAAAATGGGAAAACCGAACGACCAGAACAGTGCTTCGGGCTCCCGTGTGTATTCCTTGAAGCGTACGGTGATCAGCTGCCAAAGCGAACTGCTGAACAGGCCGCGTGGTGCGTTGGATGGATTCTGTCGCTCACGCATTGCGCAATTGCCTCCCGGTGAGCGACACGAACACGTCCTCGAGCGTGGCGGAGTGCGTCGTGAGCTGCGCCAGCTCCAACTGTCGCTGCGTGAGCACAGCCAGTAATGCCGGCACGGCGCGGTGCAGTGCGCTCACCTGGAGCTCGTATCCCGACGCAACACGGCGCACGGCTTGGACGCCATCGATCGCGCTCAGCGTTGCGTCGTCGAGCGTTTGTGTCGGGTCGGCGAGTGCGAACTCCACCACGTGCTCCGCACCGAGCGAACCGATGAGCTCCTGTGGTGTTCCGAGCGCGATCACCTTGCCATGATCGACAATGGCGACGCGGTCGCAGAGCATTTCCGCCTCGTCCATGTAGTGTGTGGTGAGTATGATCGTGCGCCCCAGGGCCTTGAAGTCCGTGATCAAGTCCCAGAGTTGGCGGCGCGATTGCGGATCGAGCCCGGTGGTGGGCTCGTCGAGGAACAACAGATCCGGATCGCCGACGATTGCGCATGCGAGGGCGAGGCGCTGCTTCTGTCCGCCCGACAGCTTGCCGACGCGAGCCGCGCGCTTTTCGTCGAGCTGCACGAGGGTGATGACCTCGTCGATCGTGCGGCCGTTGGCGTAAAAGCTCCGGAACAGGCGCACCGTCTCCTCGACAGTGAGCTTTTCGGCCAGCTGCGTCTCCTGGAGCTGGATCCCGAGTCGTTCGCGCAGCCGGCGTTCGTCGCGATCCCAGCGCAGTCCGAGAATTTCCACGTCGCCCGAGTCAGCGGCGAGCAGCCCTTCGCAAATCTCGATCGTGGTCGTTTTGCCGGCGCCGTTGGGGCCGAGCAATCCAAAGCATTCTCCGGGCGACACTACCAGGTCCAGGCCGTTAACGGCCTGAACGTCTTCGTACTGCTTATGGAGATTTCGAACGAGCAGCGCGGGCGGC
Organism: Gemmatimonadaceae bacterium; assembly: GCA_041690755.1. Lineage (GTDB taxonomy): Bacteria > Gemmatimonadota > Gemmatimonadetes > Gemmatimonadales > Gemmatimonadaceae > JAQBQB01. Next base: position 140,860 of record JBEPWA010000001.1, read on the forward strand.
GGCGCTGCGGCAGCGGTCGTTGGCATAAGAGCTAATTCTACAGCGAGGGACGCCGGGTTGCCCTGTGGCCGAAACCCGGCCGATCGACCACCCGTATCGTGGAGTAGCCGCTAATCCCCGGAGTCTATAAGGATGCTTCTCGCCCTCAGCGCCATTCTTGCGCTGAACTTTCAGGCTCAGGTCGCCCCGCCGCAACGGCGCCCGCCCGTGGTGCGTGATAGTTCCGCCGACACCGTGCGTGCTCGAGGACGCGGCAACCACCGCGGTATACGGCGTCCCGTGACCGCAGAGGATCAGCGCACGGCGTTCAAGGACGAGACGGCGCGCATCACATTGCTGCGCGCACGCACCGCCAGACTGTCGCAGGATTCGGCGCTCGTGGCGTACGACGCGATGTCGTACTCGCGGATTTCCGCCGGCATGGGATTCTCCAAACTGGCGCGCGTCCGAACGCTGTTCATCCACGAAAGCGCGGCACGCGTGCAGTGGCGGCAGGGCGTGGGCGCGTGGGTTGAGCTTCGCGGCGCTCGCACCGCCATTCCCGTTGCACCCAACGAAACGCACGACGAAGCTCGCGGCGAGACGGACGATCCGGACATGCAGACGTCGATTCCGTACTACCCCGGCTACGAACCGCTCTGGGTGGGCAACGGAATGGCGCGGGCGCAGGTGGACGAGAGCGAGATCGTCAATCCGATCGCCGACGGCGCCGAAGCGTACTACACCTACGAGACCGGCGATTCACTCAGCTTCAAGCTGCCAAACGCGGCGCGCATCCAGCTGCGGGAACTCAAGGTTCGCCCGCGCGAACCCAAGTGGAATCTCGCCGTTGGGTCACTCTGGTTCGATACCCAGTCTGGTCAGCTCGTGCGCGCCGCGTACCGCCTGTCAGTGCCAATGGACATCTGGGCCGTCGCCAACACGGACGATCCCAAGTCCAAGGACGACGTGCCGATGTGGGTGAAACCGATGATCACGCCAATGAAAGCCGAGGTGACGGCGATCGCCGTGGAGTACGGGCTGCACGAGGGCCGCTTCTGGCTGCCGCGCTTGCGCATGGCCGAGGGCAGTGCGCAGGTGAGCTTCATGAAGGTGCCGTTCAAGATGGAAGAGAGCTTCAGTTACGCGAGCGTGAACGGCAAGGACAGCTTGCCGGCGATCATCGTTCCTGAAAGCAAGCGAATGCCCGATTCGCTCACGGAGGCCCAGGCCGATGCGTGGCGCGATTCGGTGCGGACAACGGCCCGGGTACATGCGCGCGCCGTGCGTGATTCGATTCGCCGCGGCCAGCGCCCGGCCGAGGTGCGCAGCGATCAGTGCGACACGTCAGACACGCGCGTGGAGATGACGTCAAGATTCAACTCGGGGTTGAAGGTGGCGACGCGCGTTCCCTGCGACTATTCAAAGCTCGAGCACTCCAGCGACCTCCCGGCGTCGATCTACGACCCGGGCGAAGAGCTGTTCGGCACCAAGGAGCTCGATGACTTGAAAGCCGAGGCGCTGTCGCTTGGCGCGCAGGCGCCCCTGTCGCTCAGGGGCCAGTTTCTTCCGCCTCCGCAGATCGCGTACGGCCTGCCGCTCATGCGATACAATCGGGTGGAAGGGTTGTCGTTCGGCGCGTCGGTGCATCAAGAGGTGGGAGGCGGGTACAGCGGCATCGTGGTCGGCCGGTTCGGGTTGGCCGATCGCGAGCCGAACATCGACCTCACGGTAAACCGCACCAACCTCACGGACACGTATCATCTGTCGCTGTACAACCGACTCGTGTCGGCAAGCGACTGGGGACACCCGCTCAGCTTTGGCAGCTCGTTCTCGGCGTTGATGTTCGGGCGCGACGAGGGGTTCTACTACCGCGCCTCTGGCGCCGAGTTTGGCGGCGGTCGCGACGCGACGTTCGGCGGCGGAACGCGCGTGGACTGGCGGGCGTTCGTCGAGCAAGAACGGGCGGCGGCAGTTGAAACGAATTTCGCTGTGAATGGGTCTGATTTTCCAGCCAACATCACAGCACGGCGCGGCGTTTACAGCGGCCTGGCAGCGCGGGTGGGGCAGGAGTACGGACTCGATCCGCAGGGTCTGCGCGTGGCGACCGACTTCCGAGTGGAAGCGGCACACGGCGATTCGCTGTATGGACGGGCGGCGCTGGACGTGACGGTGTCGCATGGCTTGGGTGCGTTGGCCGGCTCGGTCACGCTTGCTGGCGGTAGCTCGGTCGGCGGATTACCGGCACAACGCCGCTGGTTTCTTGGCGGTTCGCAGACAGTAAGGGGACAGAGTCCCGACACCACGCAGAGCGGGAACGCTTTCTGGCTGACGCGAACCGAGTTGGGGACGAACGACGTTGGGATGCGACCCACGATCTTTGCCGACATTGGCTGGGTCGGCGATCGCTCCAAGCTCTCCGATGTCGGGCGCCCGATGAGCGGCGTTGGAGCTGGCGTGTCGTTCCTGGATGGGCTCTTTCGGTTCGACGTGGCTCGCGGACTGTACCCACGCAAGCAGTTCCGGGTGGATCTGTACCTCGAGGCGAAGTTCTGACGCTATTCGTAGTTTCGCGCCACCCTATATGCCACGTACATCCCCACGCCGCTGCCAATGGTGCTGACGAAGAAGGCCGTCATGAAGCCGATGGGGGCGCCGAGGTACCAGCCGGCGTAGCCCCCAATGGTGGCGCCGATGAAGGCGAGCATTTTCCGCATACCAATTCGACGATAGGGCGCCACCGACGTAACTGTACAAACGTGTAACCGTTCCGGCGGCGGGCGCGTAGTCAGGGCATGCCCAACCCGCTCTTGACCACCTCGCTGTCCGTCGGCTTCGAGACGCTTCGATCCAATCCGCTCCGCACGATTCTTTCGACGCTCGGCATCGTGATCGGCGTCGCGGCGCTGGTCTCGGTGCTCTCGGTGGGCGATGGAATGGAGCGACTGGCGCGCGCGCAGATCGGGAGCACCACTGATCTGCAACGGATTGTGGTGGCGCCTCGCACCTTCCGCATGGTTGACGACACGCCCATTCCGCTGGCAAATCCGCAGGCGTTTGACTTTGCCGATGCCGCGTCCCTGCGGGCGGCCGTCGGCGATTCCGCCGTGGTGAACATGGTCGTCAACGGATCGGCGCTGGTTACGACGGCCGCCGACACGACGCCGCACGGCACGCTGATCGTGGGCCTGCTGGCGCGAGATGCCACGAGTCAGCCCGACTCGTCGATTCTTGCCGGACGGGCGTTCAGCGACGCCGAAGCGGCGAGTGGCGCGCCGGTGGCAGTAATCTCTTACCGGCTGGCGAGCGACTATTTGAAGGGCCGGCAGCCGCGTGAGCTGATTGGCGACACGCTGCTGTTTCAAGGACAGCCCCGGGTCATCATCGGCGTGCTGCGCGCTGTGGAAAATGACAGAACGCGCCGCGCGATCATGCCGGTGCGTCCCGTGCCGGGCGCTATGGTGCCGGGTCAGTCGGAACGATCCGCCCGTCTCATGGCTACTGCAAAATCGGTAGAAAGTGTGGCGGCAGCGCGGCTGATGATTGAGCGGTGGGCCGCGACGGAGTACGGGACAGGCTGGAAGGACCGCGTGAGCGTGGTGTCCGACGAGACTCGGCTCGCGCAGGTGCAGCGAGCGTTGTTGCTGTTCAAGGTATTCCTTGGCGCGTTGATGAGCATTTCGCTCATCGTGGGCGGCATCGGGATCATGAACGTTCTGCTCAGTTCCGTGATCGAGCGCACACGCGAGATCGGCATCCGGAAGGCCTCGGGCGCCGCACAGCGCCACATTATGTGGCAGTTTCTCTGCGAGTCGGTGGCGATTACAGGCGTGGGAAGCCTGATCGGACTGTTGTTAGGCGTGGCCGCGGCGTTTGTGGTCACGGCGATCATGCGCCGAGTAGCGCACGCGCCGATCCAAGCCTGGCTGTCGCCAAGTACTGTGGTCGTTGCGATTGGCGCGTCAGTGCTGATCGGTCTTACATTCGGACTGTACCCGGCAATGCGGGCGGCGCGCCTATCGCCGATCGACGCAATACATCACGAATGATCGGGGCAGGCGCGCATTTGAACCGACTGGCGACGTCGTACAGCAAGCTCTGAGAACAGCCGACGCCGACGCACCGCAGAACGGGCGTCGTCGTCGAGCCGAACGGACCGGCCGAGCTTACTTTCTGATGACGCTGACTTTTCCGGCCTTGCCCTTCGACGGCCGGATAACGATGTCGATGTCGCGTCCGAGGCGGGCTAGCATGCGAAGCAAGCGCTCGGTCGAGAAACCACGCAGTTTTCCGGTGACGACGAGCGAGATCTGTGACGGCGCATCGCGCATGATGTACGCCGCTTCAGTCTGCGTCAGATTCTGATCCTCGAGAATGCTCGCAATTTCCTTGGCGAGAATGCTCTTCGGGATGACAGACTCTGCGCTCGCGCGCTTCGGGCTGGTCTTCGATTTGGCTCGTGCCACGGGTCCGTTGGGAAAAGTGAATTAGGTGTATCGGCGAACATTAGAGCGCTTTAATCTTACCATTACGCGCGCAACGCGAAAGTGGCAAAGCATGAGTTTATCCAACCCTTTGTCTGCTTCGGCGCAGCTACACTTATTTTTTTACCGTATTTTGCCCGCCTAGTCGCTCTCTCAGCGAAAGAGGGCTCTTAGGGGTAATACGAAGCAGGGGCACCAACTGCTGTAAGCCGCGCCGTCATACCATTTCCTTAAGCAGTCCCGCGATGAGCGACTTCTCGGAACATCTCCAGTCGGCCTTGGGGACCAGCTACCAGCTCGATCGCGAGCTGACTGGGGGCGGGATGAGCCGCGTCTTCGTGGCCACGGATCTCGCGCTCAGCCGGAAAGTGGTGGTCAAGGTGCTTCCCCCCGAGTTGGCCGCTGGGGTGAATCGCGACCGGTTCCGCCGCGAGATTCAGGTGGCGGCCCAGCTTCAGCATCCGCACATCGTGCCGTTGTTGTCCGCCGGCGAGCAGGGGGATCTGCTCTGGTACATCATGCCCTATATCGAGGGCGAGTCGCTCCGGGCCGCGCTCGAGCGGAAGCGGCACTTCACGGTTCGCGAAGTGATGCGGATCATTCACGATATCGTGGACGCGCTGGCATTTGCCCACGAGCGCGGCGTCGTGCATCGCGACATCAAGCCCGCAAACATCCTGACGCAGGGCGCACATGCCCTCGTCACGGACTTTGGCGTGGCCAAGGCGCTCAGCGCGTCGATGCCGGCAACGGGCCTCACTTCGGCGGGCATTGCGATTGGGACCCCGGCATACATGGCGCCCGAGCAACTCGCCGGCGACTCAGCGGCCGATCAGCGGGTGGACATCTATGCGGTGGGGTTGCTGGCGTACGAGCTTGTGACCGGGGTGTCGCCGTTCACCGGCCCGTCGCCGCGCGAAACGCTTGCCGCGCAACTGACGCGCGATCCCAAGCCGCTACACGAGCTGTCGGCCGAGGTGCCGCGCTCCCTGTCAACGCTGATCATGCGGTGCCTGGCCAAGGATCCCGATGGCCGGCCACAGACGGCCGAAGAGATCCTGAACGAGCTTGATTCAATGACGATGCCGCTTCCCGTCACGCCGCTGCGCGGCGGCGCGGGCGCGTCGTCGTACAACTCGCGGTCGTTGGCACTTGTCGCGGCGGCGTTTTTGGTGGTGATCATCGGCGGAGTGGGCTATTCGGTGGTGCGTCAACGGTCTACGGCGTCGTTGCTGCCGCCCCCGAAATCCGCAGCGTTGCCCGTTCCGCCGGCCGGGCCGTCGCCGGCAACGACCAACGCGGCCGCAATACCGCCGGCAATCCCGGCTGCAATCCCGGCTGCAAGCCCGTCGGTGATCGCGGCCGCTGCACCGGTCACGCGCGCCGATTCGGTGCGCATCGCCGAGGCAACGCGGCAGATGCTCGAAGCCGCGCGCGTCCAGGACTCGATTGCGAGAGTCACGCTCGCTGACCGAACGCAGCGAAAGGTGGTTGACTCGATCATCGCGGCGAACTCTGGTTCCGGCGCCACTGTCGTGACGGGACCGCGCCGGCTGCTCATTGCTGAGCCGGCCAACGTTCCCGGATGGCCGGAGGCCACGATCCTCGGCCGCGCCGTGGGCGACAGTCTCCGCCGAATGTTACGGTCGCGCCGCCAGTTCATCATCGTTGACCCCGACTCGGTACGGAACGAGTTGCTGCGTTCCCGCAACGTGAATCTCGTGACCAAGTCGTTGAACTCCGACGTGGTGGTGTCGATCCGTTTGAGATTGCTCCCGAACGATTCGGCGACGATGATGCTGCAAGCGTACGATCTCACGGCGGATTCGTCGTTCCGCACGCGGATAGCGGGTGGCAAGCCGGTGCCCAAGAACCAGGTGCTGTTCAACCTCGATGCGCTACTGCTGTCAACGGTGACCAATCTCGACGAAATGTCTGAGGCTCCGCGCCGAACGCCGGCAACGTCGCCGTAAGGCGACTGGCCTTTGGCTCGGGCGATGGCGGGCTGCACCCGTTCGGCGATGCGCGTCGCTCTGTTGTGCCGCTCCCCCATCATCATTTCCGCGTATTCCGCGTTCTCCGTGTCAAAAAACGCATGGATCGCGAATAATCGGCAACGGAAGGAATCCAAGATTTTTTTGACGCGGAATACGCGGACAACGCAGAACACGCGGAAACAACTCCATGGTCGCGCGCGGATCGACTGAATCAACATTTACTAGTTTACTAATGAGAGCCCCATCGGGCGCCGCTCTGGTCATTGCTGCGTTGTTGAGTGCCGCTTGTGCGCACGCGCCCGCGGCGACCACATCGCCGGCACCGGAATCGGTGCTGCTGCCGGCGTCCGCGGCGATCAACGCCGGCGAGCTTCGGGCGCGCCTGTTCGCGTTTGCTAATGACACGATGATGGGCCGAGAGGCGGGTACGATCTGGAACGAGCGGGCGACCGCGTACGTCGCGGGCGAGTTCCAGCGACTCGGCCTGCAGCCGGCGGGCGAACAGGGCACGTTCTTCCAGACCGTGCCGAACATCCGGTCACGAGATCCGCTCGCCATGCCCGGGCTGGCACGGAACGTCATTGCAATCGTGCCGGGCACCGATCCGGCGTTGCGCGGCGAATACGTATCGATCACCGCGCACAACGATCATCTGGGCTATCGCACCGTGGCGTTCGACCACGACTCCATTCGCGCCTTCAACACGGTGGTGCGCCCGCTCGGCGCCGATAGTCCTCGGCGCGAGGCCACGCCGGAACAGGCGGTACGGGTTCGCGCGAGTCTCGATAGTCTGCGTGCGATCCGCAAGCCGCGCGCCGACTCGGTCTACAACGGCGCCGACGACGACGGCAGTGGAACTGTGGCACTGCTCGCAATTGCCCAGGCGTTCATGAATGGCTCCATCAAGCCGCGGCGCTCCATTCTGTTCGTGTCGCACACCGCTGAGGAGGAAGGGCTGCTCGGTAGCGCGTGGTACACCGATCACGCAACGGTGCCGCTCGACTCGATCGTGGCGGAGATCGACGTTGACATGATCGGGCGAGGTTCGGCGCTGGACAACAAGGCCGGCGGCCCGACGTATCTCGAAGTCGTGGGATTGCGGCGCTTGTCCAAGGAGTTTGGCGACATGGTCGAATCGGTGAACGCCAGGGAACCCACGCCGTTCGTGTTCGATTACGAATACGACGCGCCCGGTCACCCGCAGCAGTACTACTGCCGTGCCGATCACTATAGTTACGCGCGATACGGAATTCCCAGCGTGTCGCTGTCGCGGGGCAGTCACATGGACTATCACCAGCTCACGGACGAGCCGCAGTACATCGACTATCCCGACTACACGCGCCTGACGCAGATGGTCTTCGACGTCGCGCAGTTCGTCGCCAACGCCGGCCATCGTCCTGCGCTCGACGCGCCAAAACCGGCGGACCCGCACGTACCTTGCCGGCAGTAGCCTTTCCGCAACGAATTATAATTCGCTAAAGCCGCCGAGTTTCGCCGTGGGCAAAGACCCACGCAGAGGCGGCGGAAAAGCCGGCGTCATTCCACAGGCGAGTAAACAGCCGCGGCGGCTCGTCCACCGGTTCGTCAGTGAGTCGAAACGTTCCCCAGTGCAACGCGAGACAGGGTGGACGAGTCGCGTGGCCCGCAGTGAGCGCGCGGTATGCCTCGATGGCATCTTGGGGATTCATGTGCACGGCACGCATAAACCACCGCGGCTCGTATGCGCCGATTGGCAGAAGCACGAGATCGAATGGCCCGGCTTTCGATGCGATGCCTCCGAATTCCGGATGCAGCGCCGTGTCGCCGGCGAAATAGACTCGAACGCCATCGGTCTCGATGGCCCAACCGCACCAGAGCGTGTCGTTTCGGTCGCTGAGGCCGCGGGCGCTGAAGTGCTGCGCCGGCGTGCATGTGGCGGTGAATGCCGCGTCGTCCACGGTCTCCCACCAGTCGCGCTCGGCAACGTGCGTGATTCCCCAAGAGCGAAGCAGCGCGCCGAGGCCCAACGGGCAAAGCCACTGCGCGGCGGGAAATCGTTTGCCGATGCGGCGTACTGCCGCCGCGTCGAGATGGTCGTAGTGATTGTGCGACAACAGCACCACGTCGATTTCCGGCAATGCGTCGAAGTCGATGGCGGGCGGCATGATGCGGCGCGGCCCGATCCATTGCACGGGAGAGGCCCGTTCACTCCACACCGGATCGGTGAGAACGTTCAGCGATCCGAGTTGAAGTAGCACGGTCGAATGGCCAACCCATGTAGCCGATCGATACCCCGGCCCAGCGCGTGGTGTCACGACGATTGGCGCGCATGCCGGCAGCGAGCCATACACGGGTGTGGGCGCAATCGCGGTATGACGACGCTCTCCCAGTCTCCAACGAAGGAAATCCTTGAACCCATGGAGCTCGGCGTTCGGCCAGGGATTTTGAAATCCCCCGCCGGGCCGATGATGAGATTTGTTGGGGCTCACGGGGAAGTTCATCTGAAGGCACAGGATGGTTCGAGCTGGCAGATCCGGCTGGGGAATGTATAGTTGACTCACCTCTAGCCCTACGGTGCGTGCATGGGTGCGGCCGCTGCGATCATCATTCGGAAAGAACGGGATATCGTCAGGCTCTACGAACAAGCCGGCGCCACATCGCCGGCCGCGGCGCGCACGCCGAGCGATGTTGGCGTTCACGAGCGCGTTGCGTTCAAAATTCTTGTACGCCGTGCCGTGTTGTGCGAGGTGGGTCCGGACTGCTATTACGTGGACGTGCCAAGATGGAATGCGCTGCGGGCGCTGCGTCGCCGCGTGGCGATCGCCGTCATCCTGACGCTGGCCGTGATGGTCGCCCTGTTGATTGGCGCCGGCGTGATCGACGTTGGCTTAGGGATTCCGCGACTGCATTAGCCGAGCACCGCATCGACGTGCGCCAGTTGTATGATGTTGTACAGCAACGTCTTACGCCTCTGCGGTTGACCCATCGAACGGGGAGCGTCCGTCAGCCAGGTTGTCTGTCCCACAATCGGACAGCCGTGAGGAACGCGTCGCGCGCAGCAGCCGACTGGCAGAAGCGCGCGATACGCACTAAATCCGACGTCAGCAATGATGGTGTCGCGGAAAGCGCGGCAACCACCCACCACCAGCCCACGTGAGCTCCGTGTCCACACCGTCCGACCGTCCGACCCCGCGCCGCGAATTCATTGGACAACTCACTGCGTCCGCTATCGTTCTCGCGACCGGCGCGTGCGCGCAGCCGCTCGCGGCGACACAATCCGCGGCGACACCCGCGCCGCCGCCAAGGCCTATCACACCACCCGCGCCGGTTCACTGGGACGATTCGTGGTTTGGCCGGCTAACGGCAAAACACAAAGCGGTGTTCGACTCGCCGGGCATTGAAGAGGGTGCGGCGCTGTCGCACGCCACCGGCTACATCACGGGCATGCGCGACGCGGTTGCCGCCGGCCCCACCGATGTGCAGACGGTGCTGGTGATTCGCCACCAGGCGATTCCCATGATCTTCAACGACGCGATGTGGGAGAAGTACGAGCTCGGCAAGGAGCTCAAGATCAAGGACGACGACGACAAGTGGGCGATCCGCAATCCGTACGCGACACCGACGCCGCCGAAAGCAGGCGCGCGCGCTCGGCCGACGGGCAATGCCACTCGTCCGCAGTCAACATTCATGTGGCTCGCCGCAAACGGGCACATTTTGCTGGGCTGCGATCGCGCCACACATGGCTATGCCGGTGTGATTTCGCGAAAGACCAAGGCGAATAGCCAAACGGTATACGAGGAGCTGAAGGCGAACCTCGTTCCCGGCGTGATCTTGCAGCCCACCGGCGTCTACGCTGTGCATCGCGCGCAGGAAGCCGGATGCACATTCATCAAGTCTACTTGATGCGTTAAGCGGTGGGGCTTCCAGGCTCCGTAGGATCGACGTTGCCTGGGAGCGGATCCGTGTAAGGAACGCGATCGTTCGTGTCGCTCGTGGATGACTGAGTGGTGTTGGCGATACTGCCCTGACGCTCACGGTCGAACGCTGTGCGCGCGAACTCGCGCACCGACGCCCAATCACCGCTAGCGGTGCGCACGTTCAGCCAGCCGTTCTCGAGATCCTTCTCGATGTCGTCGAAGGCGTGGCCCTGCGTGGCCGGATCGGCGGCAGCGAGTTGACCAAGCCGGTATGCGGGCCGCGCCTGTTCGTAGGCGCGATCCGCCAACTGGTTGGCGTGCTGAAAGTGTGAGCGGTACAGTCGGTCGTCGTCGCCGGTGAATCCCGCGGCCTGCGGGTCGTTCTCGCGAGCGTCGCCGGTACCGGCAGCAGTCTCGGGATTCCAGCGTTCGAAGTCGAAGATTTGCTCGTCTGGCATTGGTGTGCCTCCTGACGGCGCACAAGCGCAAAACCGAGACCGCGAGAGCTGTCAGTCCGAGCGAGCCGAGCGCTATTGTCATCCCGAGTGAGCGCAGCGAAAGAGGGATCTTCTTTCTTGCCGATTATTAAGACGGCTCACGGACGATTCCTCGCTGCGCTCGGGATGACATCTTATTCGTCTCGCAACGCCACCACCGGGTCTACGCGCGTTGCACGCAGCGCGGGCAGCAACGTTGCCAGGAACGCGATGCCGAGCAGCGACACCGATACAATCGTGAACGTCGCCGCGTCAGTGGCGCCCACGCCGAACAGCTGGTTCGACAGGAAGCGCGTGAGCGCGAACGCCGCGACGAGCCCAATCGCGACGCCGCCACACGCGAGTGTCATTCCCTGACTCACAACGAGCCCCAACACCCGTATGCGTGCCGCCCCCAACGCCATGCGAATACCGAGCTCGCGCGTACGCTGGGTAACCGAATAGCTCATCACGCCGTAGATGCCGATGAACGCCAGCAGCAACGCGATTGCCGAGAATACGCCCAGAAGGATCATCGACAGCTTTCGCTGGCCGACCGACGACTCCACGAGCTTGTCCATGGTGTTCACCGCGGAGAGCGGTAGATCTCGATCGACGGCATGCACCGCTTCGCGGGCCGCCGGCACGAGCGCCAGCGGATTGCCCGTCGTTCGAATGGCGACGGTCATCTGGCGGCCGCCGTTCTGCGAGAACGGAAAGTAGTACTGAATGCGCGGGTCGGCATCGAGGCCTTCGTGGGCGGTGTGACCCACCACGCCAACCACCGTGATCCACGTGGAATCCGTCTTGCCCGGCGATGCGCCGAAGGTGATTCGCTTACCGATCGGATTGGTGTTCGGGAAATATTTCTTCACGAATTGCTCGTCGATCACCACCACCGGCGGCGATCCGGCGCGATCCTGGTCGTTGAACAGACGGCCCTTCTCCAGCGGAATGCGCAGCGCGTCGAAGAAGCGCGGCGACGCGACCCGATAGTCGCCCCACGGTCCGTTCTGCCCGGGGCCTACGACGACGCCCTCGATGTTGAAGCTCGCCGTGGACCACCCTCCGCCAAATGGAATCACCGACGTCGTGCCTGCCGCCTTCACACCTGGCAACGCGTTGAGACGCGGTAGCAGCTGATCGGCGAACAGAATCTGCGCCGTGTCGGTGCGATACTTCACCTGCGGCAATGCGAGGTTGAACACGAGCACGTTTTGCGAGTTGAAGCCGGGATTCACGCCTTGCAACCGCGCAACACTCTTGATCAGCAACCCCGCGCCAATCAGCAGCGTGAGTGACAGCGCCACCTCGGCGACGACCAGCGCGCGCCGCACGTTACGTCCGGCGAAATCGGCCGAGCCGCTGCGGCCTCCGTCTTTTAGAGTTTCGTTAAGCCGGGTGCGCGAAGACTGGAGCGACGGGGCCAGGCCAAACAGCAAACCAGTGGCCACCGATACGACGAGCGTGAAGAGCATGACGTGACCGTCGATCCCGATCTCCGAGGCGCGCGGAAGATTGGGGCTCAGAGCCACGAGCGACTTGACGCTCAGTTGCGCGAGCAACAGCCCAAGCATGCCACCGGCCAGCGCAAGGATGACACTCTCTGTGAGAAGTTGCCGGATGAGCGACGCGCGGTCGGCGCCGAGGGCCGAGCGAATGGCGATTTCCTTGATCCGCACGGCGGCGCGAGCCAACAGCAGATTGGCGACGTTGGCGCACGCGATGAGAAGCACGAACCCCACCGCGCCGAGCAGCACGAGCAACGCCGGCCGCAGCCGGCCGGTGGCGATGTCGTCCAACGTGCGAACCTCAAGCGTCCATGTCGGCGCGAACTGGTTCGGGTTTGCCCGTTTGAGATTTGTAGCGAAGGTCGCCATCTCGGCTTTCGCGCGCTCGAGCGGAACCCCCGGCTTGAGCCGCGCCACGAGATTCAGAAACTCGTTGGTATAGCCGCGCGTGAATTGCACGGGGTCGAGAGCGAGGGGCACGAACAGATCGGCGTTCTTCGCGAAGAAGCTTGAAAAATTGGCCGGCATCACGCCAACAATCTGGTATGGCTCGTCATTCAGCTCGATCGTTTGGCCAATGGCGGTGGGCTTGGCGGCGAACAGCCGCGTCCACACACCATGGCTCAGCACCACCACGTGCTCGTGTCCCGGCTGATCATCGTCACGCGTGAGCGTACGTCCGAGAAAGGGCGCCGTACCGAGGACGTGAAACCAGTCGCCGGAGACGCGAGTTCCCGGAACGCGCTCCGGGTCGCCGGAGCCGGTGAGATTCGCGCCGAAGTTGGTCTCGACCGCCACGGATTCAAAGCTCGTGGTCTTATCGCGGTAGTCGCGAAAGCCCTGAGCCGACACCGGCGCTTCCATGTTGCTCAGCGACGGATAGAAGTGCAGGATCGACACGAGCCGGCCGGGATCGCGATAGGGCAGCGCGCGCAGCAGCACGGTGTTGACGACGGAAAAGATTGCCGTGTTCGCACCAATGCCGAGCGCCAGCGTCAAGACCACGATGGCGGTGAAGCCGGGGCTCTTCCTCAGACGGCGCAGGCTGTATCTGATATCCCGGAGGAACGAGTCCATCGGATTGTCCGTTGCGAGGGTGGCTGGGTCACCAACTGGCGTGCACGTTGGACAGCGCCTCGGCATGAACAGTTTGCAATGGCCGCGTATGACGAAACGTCGCCCGAGTGAACTCGAGCGACGTTTTCAAAACCCTTACTTAGAGCGGACGTGTCTTGCTTGGTACGTTAAGGCCGTCCTCGACGCGAACCCGCCATTCCGCCCAGTACCGCGCCAATCACGTTGCCGCCGCCCGGCATGTAGACGTCGCCACCGATCGGACGACCTGTGCGGCGCGGACCGCGCGGATCGCAGTGGTCACCGTCGCCGCCGATACCGCCGCGAATGACCGCGCCCATGATCCCGCCGAGAATTCCACCGCCGCTATTTCCGCCATTGCCTTCCGGAATGCGTTCGGATGCCGGATAGGTCTGCGCTGGCATTGGCGACGGACGCGCAAGCGGCGGCGCGTCGGAGCTCGGCGTTTCGGACGGTGCCGGCGTGGAGGCCATGACCTCGACCTGCGGAATGTCCGTCTTGATTTCGGCGATTTCGCTGGGACGGGCCGACGCCTTCACAGTCGGATGCTCGCTCCGAATGACTTTGGAGCCATTTGGCGCGGCCTTGGGGCGGACTGCCAGTTCCTGCTGCGACTTCGGCGCGATTTCGTCCGGATTTATCTGTAGGCTCTGCGTCTGCGACGCGAGTTTGAGGTCGCGCTTCAGATCGTCATTCATGGCTGTGGGAGACCGCGAGTCGCGCGTACCGCACGCCGCGAGCGCGACGACCGCAACTGGGACCAAGGACCACTGGATGAACCTTCGCACGTTTCCTCCGGGACCGATCGAGCTGGAGCGCCAAAAGACGGGGAATCCATATACTGGAACTGGCACGCCGTAGGCCAAGCACTAAGCCTGAATTTATGCGGTTAGTCACGAACGCGCGTCACCCGCCGGGGACGGAGGCGTCCCTTCGAAGGGACAACACGGCCGCCGCGTGAAAAGGCCGGATCGAACACCAGGGCTCGAATCGGGTACGTTGAACGGCCGCCAACCACCTGGGGATCGCCATGCGATTGCAATTCGCCGCCTGTCTTGCCGTGCTCGCGCTTGCCGGCTGCGCCCAGCCGTCCGCCGTCTCCGTTGCCGATCAGCGGGCGATCGTGGACTCGCTTACGCGACAGGTGAAAGCCGCCTACGACCTGTCGGCACCGGGCGCCGAACAGCGGTTGCTGAGTCTCTACCCAGACAGCGGACGCATTGTTTCGGCGTCGGGCGGTCAGATGACAACGTCTCGCGACACGCTGGCCATGGGAATCCACGCGTTCTGGACGAACGTGGGTGCCAACATGCGCGAGCCGCACTGGGTGTGGGACCAAATGGTGTTCGACGTGCTCTCGCCAAACGCCGCGGTGATGACGGCCACCTATCACGTGCCGCACCTGACGCCGCGCAATCTTCCGCATTCGATTGGCGGCGCCTGGACGGCGGTGTTTCAGAAGCGCGGCGGCCGTTGGTACGTCATTCAAGAACACTTATCCGATCTTCCGCCAATGACGGATTCCGCCATGGCGGCCATGCCGGGCATGCCAATGCCGCCGGCGACGAAAAAGCCGTAGATGTCGCCTACACGGCCGTCAGTCCGCGCGTAACGCTTCGTTGGGATCGACGCGCGACGCGCGCAGCGCGGGAACCCAGCTCGCCGCCACGGCCACGGCAATGAGCGTGACGACCACCGTCACCAGAACCGACGTGTCCTTGGGCGAGACGTCAAACAGCAGCGGCGCGATCCATTTGCCGGCAAACAGCGCGACGATCGCCCCGAGCGCCACGCCCGGGATCACGACCTTGAGGCCTTCGCGCAGTATTAAAGAAATTACATCGCGACTCTGAGCGCCGAGTGCCACGCGCACTCCCATTTCATGGGTGCGCTGCACCACCGTGTAGGCGACGACGCTGTACAGCCCAATTGCGGCGAGGAGTAGCGCCAGGCCGCCGAATATCGTGAACATGATCGCGCCCAGCCGCCACGATTTCGTTTCCCCACCGATGATGGTGGACATGGGCGTGACGGTGACGTACGACACGCCGGGCATGACGCGCTGGAGCGCGCGGCGAATTCGCTCCTGCTGCGCGTCGGCGGGGCCGGTGGTGCGGATGAACAGTCCACCGTCGGTCGGCTGGAACTGGGCGATGGAGAGATAGTAGTGAAGATCCACCTCACTCAGCTTTCCCCGACGCACGTCCTCGGCGACGCCGACCACGGAGATGCACGGGTTGGTGTCGGCGCCCATGCGGACGCACTTGCCGATGGGATCGTCGTTGGGCCAGATCTTCTTCGCCATCGCCTCGCTCACCACCATCACGCGCGGCGCGCCGGCGCGATCTTCCGCGCGAATTCCGCGACCGCGGATGATGCGCGTGCCCATAGTGGCGAAGAAGTCCGGCGTGCCGGCCTGCAGATCGAAGTTTCCGAGTTTGCTCACCGAGTCGATGCCGGCGACATGCAGCTCCCACTCGTAATCCGACCAGAACGGCACGGTCAAATTGCGCGTCGCGTGCTCCACTCCAGGCAATGACTGCGCGCGTTCGAGAAGCCGCTGGTGCAGACTCACTTGCTGCGCCGAGTCGAGCTTGACGCCACGATCACTGAGATCGACGGACAGGATCCGATCGGCGTCGAAACCAAGGCGTACGTGCTGGACGTTGACCAGGCTGCGAACGAACAAGCCGGCGCCCACCAGAAGTACCACTGAGAGCGCCGCCTGACCAATCAGCAAACCGGCACGGAGTCTCGAGCGCTGCACCGTGCCTTCGCGCGCCCCCGCCTTGAGCGCCGACGCCACGTCTTCTCTGGCGGCGTGCACCGCCGGTGCGAGCCCAGTCAACAGTCCGGTGATCACTGTGAGTCCGAAACAGAACAGCAGCACGCGGCCATCGCTCAGGGCGCTGGGCAGATCTGTGTCCGACAGGAGCGCGCGTCGCATGATCGTGCCACCCCATTGGGCAATTGCCAATCCGGTGATGCCGCCGAGTGCCGCGAGAATCAGACTTTCGGTAACGAGCTGCATGAGCAAACGTGAACGGCTCACGCCGAGCGCGATGCGCACGGCGATTTCTCGGCGGCGTTTGAGTGCGCGAGCAAGCAGGAGGTTCGCGACGTTCGCGCAAGCAATGAGCAACACGATGCCGGCAACCCCCACGAGCCACGTGGCGACCTTGGCGCTGTTGCTCTCGTCCGGTCCGCGATCGCGCAGTACCGGACCGGCATAGGCGCGTGGATGGGCAGTTGCGATGGGTGTAGTTTGCGGGTTGATCGCGATTTGTGCCGCGTAACTCCGTTGGTACGCCGCCGAGAGATCGGCACTGGCTGTCTGTACGGACACACTTGGCTTCCGCTGCGCAAAAATCGGAAACCAATTCATGTTGTAGGTGGTGTACCAGGTCTGCTTGCGGCCGCCGTTTGCTTGTGACGACGCGGCGCTGGTGGGAATGAACGCGGCCACCGGCGTGGTGCCGAGCCCGTTGAATCCCGTGGGAGCGACACCGATCACGGTGTACTTGTCCGGACCAAGATCGATTTTGGCGCCGATGACGTCGCGGCGGCCGCCGAACTCGGTCTGCCAGAGTCCATACGACAGCACCACCACGCGCTGCCCCATGGGCGGCGTATCCTCTTCGGCGGTGAAGAAGCGGCCGGCGACCGGGTGGATATCGAACATCTTCCATAAGTCCGCGCCGCTAATGCCCACCTTGAGGTCCTTGGTCGCTTCACCGGTGCCGAACGGTTTGGTGTTGATGTAGAACGGCGTCATCAATTCGAACGACGACGTCCATTGGCGGAG
Source organism: Gemmatimonadaceae bacterium (assembly GCA_041690755.1). GTDB lineage: Bacteria > Gemmatimonadota > Gemmatimonadetes > Gemmatimonadales > Gemmatimonadaceae > JAQBQB01. The sequence continues at coordinate 158,103 of JBEPWA010000001.1, forward strand.
ATCGGCGTAGCGCTGGTAGCCGGTGTAGTCGGAGGTGAACGGCTTTCCGGCGTTGTCTCGTACGAGATAGATGCGCGACGCGAGCGCTGGCGCTGCGAGGAAAGTCGGCGGTCGGAACAGGAGCCGATCGACGATCCCGAACATCGTGGCGTTGGCGCCGATTCCCAGGCCGAGCGTGAGAATTACGGCGACAGCGAATCCCGGCTTGAGCCGAAGGCCGCGCACGGCGTAGCGAAAATCCTGGGTAAACGCGCCCCACCATGCGGCGCGGCGTTCGCGTCCAACGAGCGAACGGTCGATGGTTGCGAGCCGCTCGCGCGTGGCGGTGACGTCGCCAAACCGGCGCTGAGCTTCGCGGCGCGCGTCGTCGGCGCTCATTCCGTTGGCCAAGAGATCCCTCATCGTCATGTCAAAGTGAAATTGCAGCTCGTCATCCACGGCGCGATCGATACCGGCGCCGTCGCGTTCAATGCGCACGAGGCGCTTGAGTCCGGGAATGCGTGACATGGGGGCCAGCCGTCAGCAGGTTTCGAGAACTTTGAAAACGGCACCGGCGTATTCCGCCCAGAGCGCCGTCTTGGCGCGCAGTTGCTTACGTCCGGCCGCGGTGAGCTGGTAGTACTTGGCCTTACGATTGTTTTCCGACAAGCCCCATTCGGACTCCAGCCAGGCGCGTTTTTCCATTCGGTGCAAGGCGGTGTAGAGGGCGCCCTCTTCGATTTGCAGACGCTGGTCGGTGGTCTCGCGGATCCACGATGCAACGGCGTAGCCGTGTCGCGGGCCCCAGGTGAGGGTTTTGAGGATGAGGAGATCGAGCGTACCCTGGAGGAGATCGAGATCGGCAGCGGCCACGGGGTGCCCCCTGAAATGTTGATGGGAGCGGCGCGAGGTACTCCTCCGCGCCGCATTGCTTCCCTGAACGCTTCAGGGTAGCACCAATCTCTGAGACAGCGCAATGTGGAAAAGGGTTGCCCGTTGTCATTCTCAGGGAGAGAAGCAACAGAAGGATCTCCTGTCTTGCCGACTATAATTGGCAGGATGGAGGATCCCTCGCTGTCGCTCGGGATGACAATACACGCCGATGCCTGAACTCCCCGACATCACGGTCTACATCGAGGCGCTCCAGCGGCGCGTGATTGGACAACCGCTGGAAGAGGTGCGGCTCAACACGCCGTTCTTGCTTCGCACCGTGGACCCGCCACTCGCCGCGTTGATCGGCAAAACGGTGCGTGGCGTCGAACGCTCTGGCAAACGCATTGTGCTGGCGTTCGACGAAGAGCTGTTTGCGGTGCTGCATCTCATGATCGCCGGCCGCCTGCACTGGAAGCCACGCGGGTCAAAGGGTAAGGGCCGCGCGAGCCTGGCTGCGTTCGAGTTTCCTAATGGCACGCTCACGCTGACCGAGGCGGGCAGCAAGCGCCGCGCGTCCATATCGTTGTTCCGCGGCCGAGTGGCGCTGGCGGAAATCGATCGCGGTGGGCTCGAAGTGTTCGACGCAACCGTGGAGGAGTTTGCCGGGCGATTACGTGGCGAGAATCACACGCTGAAGCGATCGCTCACCGATCCGCGGTTGTTCAGCGGCATTGGCAACGCGTATTCAGACGAGCTGCTTCATCGTGCGCGGCTGTCGCCGGTCAAGCTCACGAGCCGCCTCACGGACCATGAGATCGCGACGTTGTTTCAGGCGACGCGAGACACGCTGGCCGAGTGGACGGATCGCTTGCGCAGCGAGGTGGGCGACGGGTTTCCCGAGAGCGTCACGGCATTTCGGCCGGACATGGCGGTGCACGGCCGGTATGGCCAGCCATGTCCAGTTTGCGGCAGTCCGGTGCAACGAATCCGCTATGCCGACAACGAGACGAACTACTGCGCGCGATGCCAGACGGATGGAAAGCTGCTGGCGGATCGCGGGCTTTCGAGATTGCTCAAGCAGGACTGGCCGCGGAGCCTCGATGAGATACTGTAGATGTCATCCCGAGCGGAGGCGTTGTCATCCCGAGCGAAGGCGAGGGATCTTCGCCAAGGGCGCGCGATAATTGGCGCGAGAGAAGATCCCTCGGTCGCTACGCTCCCTCGGGATGACAACAGGTGCTACGCTCCCTCGGGATGACAGCTGGTGTTCTGCTCCCTCACGCTGACAACAAGTGCGACGCTCGCTCAGGATGGCGGTGCTTTACGCCGCCGTGAGGATCTCGACCTTGCCGTCGCGAATCATGATTGTGTGCTCGTAGTGTGCGGCGAGGCAGCCGTTGTTTGTGCGCAACGTCCAGCCGTCGTCGTCTTCATACACGTCGGTGGGCGACTCGGCGATGATGGGCTCGAGTGCGATCACCAGGCCTTCCTGCAGCCGGCCGGGCGTGAATGGGCTGAAGAAATTCGGCACCGACGGCTGTTCGTGTAGGGCGCGTCCCACGCCATGGCCGCACATGTCGTGGATCACAGCGTGACCCCACCGGAGCACTTCGGCTTCGACAGCACGTCCGAGTTCGGAGATGCGAACGTCGCCCGCCGCCACGCTCACCGCGCGGTTGAAGGCCGCTTCGGCACAGTCGGCGAGATGCTGCGCCGCCGCGCTGGCCGGCGGAATGATCGCCGTGATCGCCGAGTCGGCAAAGTAGCCGTCGAGCTCCGCGGTCACGTCGATCTTGAGCACGTCGCCGGCGCGCAGGACGCGTCCGTCGGGCACACCGTGCACCACCTCGTCGTTCACGCTAATGCAGTTGAAGCCCGGAAAATCGTAGGTGAGCTGCGGGGCCGAGCGTGCGCCGTGCTTGCGGAGAAATTTGGCGCCTACGTCGTCGAGCTGCTCGGTGGTCATACCCGGCTGGAGCGACGCCTGCATCTCGCGCAGTGCACGCGCCACGAGCTTGCCCACGGCGCGCATGCCGGCGAGATCCGATTTGGATTCTACGGTCATAGGCGCATGTTCCCGTCGCAGATCAATACAGTGCGGCCGCCAACGCGGGCCGCGGTGATCGCGCCGTGCTCTTTGTCGGCTTCGATCTCGAGAATGCTCGGCCGGCCCATCTCAAAGCCTTGTTCCACGACCCAGCGCAGCGTGCCGTCGGTGCGGGAGTCGCGCGCCGCGAGATAGCCGGCCAGGCCAACGGCGGCGCTTCCGGTCGCGGGATCCTCCGAAATGCCAATGCCTGGCGCGAACATGCGCGCGCGAATGTCGGACGTCGGGCGCTCGCCGCCCATGGCGAACAAAAAGACCTTGTTCGTCAGATAGCCGCCGAGCGCGCTTTCCCAAAGGTCGAGCTTGAGTCGCGCGCGAGCGACGGTGGCGCGGTCGCGGAGCGGGACGAAAAGAAACGGCGTGCCACACGACACGGATTGAGCGGTCATGTCGCCGTCGAGCACGTCGCCGGGTGCCAGGGAAAGCATTGCCGCCAATGTGTTTGCTGATGGCGGCGGCGGTCCGACTTCCGGGAGCATGGCCGCGGAGAGCTGGACGAAGTCGGGCAGGCCGTTGGCCGAGCGAATGGAGACGGGCACGGGGCCGACGCCTTCCTCGAACACGATGCGCGTTTCGTCGCCCGTGAGCTTGATCGCTCCAATGCTCGCCAGCACATGCGCGGTGCCCACTGTGGGATGCCCGGCGAACTGTAACTCCCCACCGGGCGTGAAGATGCGCACCCTGGCGGTATGGCTCGGATCGTTCGGTGGCAGAACGAAAGTGGTTTCCGAGTAGTTGAACTCTCGCGCGATGTGTGGCATTAGCTCTGGAGCGATTTCCCGCGCATCGGGAAAAACCGCGAGCTGATTGCCGCCAAAGCGCTCATCGGTGAAAACGTCGGCCGTCAGATAGCGAGCATTCATGTAGGGAAAATGTAGCGGGCGGCGAGAAACGGAACCGCGAGCGGCATTCGTGGGTCTCAACTATAGAGCGCCGCCGAGCGTAGCTAAGACATCACAAAGAAGTGCGATCACCCCGCGTAGCGCGTCGCCACACGTCGAACGGCAGCAATGGCCCACTGGCTTGAAGGGATTTTTCAATTCCTTTTCAAATACAGACCGACTGAGTTCGCGAAGGGCACCTTCGCCTTTGGCGCGCCCTTTTCGATCGTGATCTTGCTCGTGCTCGGCGCGGCGATCGGTATTCCTGCCCTGATGAGCTACGCCGGCGTGCGCGGAAAGAGCACCCAGCGAGATCGTTGGGTGCTCGTGGGCCTGCGAACGGCGGCGATTCTGGTGCTGGTGGTCTGCCTGTTTCGACCCATGCTCCTGCTGTCGGCGGCGGTGCCGCAGCGTAATTACGTGGGCGTGCTTATCGACGACTCGCGCAGCATGCGGGTGGCCGACAAGGATGGCAAGGCGCGCAGCGACTGGGTGGAGCACGAGTTCGGTGGGCCAGATAGCGCGCTGCTCAAGTCGCTGCGGCAGAAGTTCATCGTGCGGCTGTTTCGTTTTTCGTCCGGGGCGCAGCGCATCGACAGCGTGTCGCAGCTGACGTTCTCGGACAACCAAACGCAGCTGGGGCCGGCCATCGCACAGGCGCGCCAGGAGCTGGACGCGGTGCCGCTGTCCGGTTTGGTGGTGCTGAGCGACGGCGCGGACAATTCACGCGCGCCGATTGGCGATGAGCTGCTCTCGTTGCGTGCCAGGTCGGTGCCGATCTTCACGGTTGGACTTGGTGCGGACCGGTTCGACAAGGACATTGAGATCCGCCGGGTGGAGGCATCGCATTCGGTGCTCAAGGGCGGCTCGCTCGTGGCAGATCTGTTGATTCGCCAGCGCGGGTACGCCGGCGTGCGGGTTCCGCTGAACGTGGAAGACGGCGGCCGCATCGTAGCGCGCGACTCGATCACTCTTCCACCGGATGGCGACGTGTCGCCGGTGCACATCACCGTTCCGGCTAACGAGGCTGGCGCGCGGTCGCTGACGTTTCGCATTCCGGTTCAGCCGGGCGAACAGGTGGAGCAGAACAACGCGCAGCAGGCGTTGGTAGACGTTCGCGACGGCCGCGAGAAAATTCTCTACGTCGAAGGCGAGCCGCGGTCCGAGATGCGATTCATTCGCGCGGCGGTGACGGCGGACTCGAATCTTCAGCTCGTGGTGCTCCAGCGTACGGCGCCGAACAAGTTTCTGCGGTTGAACATCGACACTCCGGATCAGTTGCTCGACGGGTTTCCAAAAACCCGCGCCGAGTTGTTTCGCTACCGCGCGCTGATCCTGGGTAACATCGAAGCGAGCTTCTTTACGCACGACCAACTGGCGATGCTCGCCGACTTTGTGAACGTTCGTGGCGGCGGGCTGTTGATGCTCGGCGGTCGTCACGCTTTCACGGAGGGAGGCTACGCGGGCACGCCGCTCGCCGATGTGATGCCGGTGGTTGTGAGCGGCGACGCCGTACCCGATTCGCTAACGTTTTTCGCTGATCTCAAGGCGTCGCTCACTCCGGCCGGCGCGAGCCACGCTGTGTCGCAGATCGCGGCAACGCCAACGGCGTCAGCGGCGCGGTGGCAGACATTGCCGACTGTCACGGCCGTCAATCGCATTCGCAGCGTGAAGCCGGGCGCGGTCACGCTGATCACCGGAACAATGCCGGCCGGCGGACGCGCTGGCGATCCCGGGGTGTCGCTCAAGAGTTACGAGCAGCCGATTCTCGTCTACCAACGCTACGGCCGCGGCTTGGCCGTCGCGTTTCCGATTCAGGATTCGTGGAGCTGGCAGATGGATCCGGCGTCGCCGGCGGAGGATCAGTCGTTCGAGCGGTTCTGGCGACAGATGCTGCGCTGGCTCACGGGCGACGTACCGAATCGTGTCGTGGTCTCGCTGCCCACCGACCAGATCAATCCGAAAAACCCGCTCGCCATTCGCGCCTCGGTGGTGGACAGCATTTTTGTGCCGCGCAATGACGCGAAAGTCATTGCCCATCTCACGAGCGACAGCGGGTTCACCCGTGATCTTCCGCTCGACTGGGCGATTGACCGCGACGGCGAATATCGCGGAACGTTCACGCCGGATCAGCCGGGCGTGTACAGCATTCGTGTAACCGCCACGTTGCCGAACGGCGCCGTGATGGGCGATACGGGGTACGTGCGCGTGGCGGATCTCAACACCGAGTATTTCGACGCCGAAATGCGCGCGCCGCTGCTCAAGCGTATGGCGACGGAGACAGGCGGTAAGTTCTACACGCCCGCTACGGCGGGCACGCTTGCCGAAGACGTTGCGCTCAGCAAGCACGGCGTAACCGTGGTGAATCAGATGGATCTGTGGGACATGCCGGCCGTGCTGCTGCTGCTCGTGGGTCTGGTGACGGCGGAGTGGTCGTACCGCAAAGCGCGGGGGTTGGCATGACAGATAGCGGTCTCCGGTCGGCGGTCAGGATGCTGGGCGCTGCGTTGCTCGCGGCGTTGCTTGGTGGCGGGGCTCGGGCGCTCGGTGCACAGACGCACCTCGTCATTGTCAGCGGACTTGGCGGGGAAAAGAAATACTCCGACACGTTCAACAGCATTTCGTCGGCGCTCGCCGACGCGGCGTCAAAAAAGTTCGGTATTCCTGATTCCGATGTCGTGTGGCTCGGCGAAGACAGCGTGTCGAAGTTGCCGCACTTCAAGGGACAGTCCACGAAGGTGAACGTTGAACGGGTGATTGGGCAGATCGCGGCGCGGGCGGGCAGCGGCGACCAGGTGGCAATTGTGCTCATTGGCCACGGCAGCGGGGACGGCGAGGATTCCAAGATCAGCATTCCGGGCCCTGATCTCAGCACGCGCGACTTTGCGCAACTGCTCGGAAAGTTTCCCACGCAGAAAGTGGCGTTCGTTGATCTCACGAGCGCGAGTGGCGACATGCTGCCGCTGCTGTCGGGGCCAAATCGCGTGATCATCACGGCGACCAAGAGCTCGTTCGAGCGAAACGAATCGCGCTTTGCACAATTCTTCGTTGACGCGCTTACGAAGGACGGCGCCGACACCGACAAGGACGGGCGCGTCTCCCTGCTCGAGGCGTTCCGGTACGCGGTCGTGGAGACGAAGCGCGTGTACGACACGGACACGCGCCTGCAGACCGAGCACGCGCAGCTCGAGGACATGGGCGCCAAGACCGGCGTTGACAACCCCGATGGGCGCACCGGCGAAGGCGTGTTGGCGCGGCGTTTCTTTCTCGACGGAGCGTTCGCAACGCGGGCCGGCGCAAACGATCCACAGCTCGTGACGCTGTACAACGAAAAGTTCGCGATCGAGGACCAGATCGATCAACTGCGCGGCAAAAAGGCGACGATGACGGCGGACGCCTACGACGATGCACTGGAGGCGTTGCTCGTGCCGCTGGCGCGCAAAGCGAAGACGATTCGCGAGCTCGAAAAAGGGAAGTCGTGATGTCTGTCAATGCGCCCGTGCATGTCATTCCGAACGCAGTGAGGAATCTTCTTTCGAGCGCACGTGTCGCGTGCCGACCGGCAAGATTCCTCGCTGCGCTCGGAATGACAGCGCTGGCCGCTCACACCCTTGCTGCGCAAAACGCCTTTGACGGACGCGACGCGCTCAAGACGGGCCGTTACGCCGACGCGATCGAGTTCCTGTCCAAGGTGCCGACCACCGACACGGCTTGGATTGGAGCGCAGCGCGATCTGGCCCGCGCCTATGAGACGGTGGGGAAGTACGACGAGGCCGAGGGCGTCGGGCGGCGAGCTGTCGTAGCCAAAGGCGGCGGCGAAGTCTGGAATACGCTCGGCGAAGTGTTGTCGGCGCGCGGAAAACTTGCGGCCGCCGAGAGCGCGTTCGTTCGGGCCGGAGCGGAGCATGCGTCCGACAGTTTGACGGCGGCGCTCAATCTGGCCGAGCTGCACTACAATCGCGGCGAACGCGTTCGCGCTATGAAGGAGTTCGATCGGTTCATCGACGTCTACAACGCCAGCCTCGGCGCGTCGTTGACGAGCGCAGAGTTGGCCGACGTCGGCACCGCCGTGGAATATCTCGGGGCGAACGACCCACAGCTGTTCAAGGATGCGCTCAAGGCGTACGACCGCGCAGTGGAGGCCGACCCGGCGAACGCGGACGCCAAGATTCGCCTCGGCGAGCTGTTTCTGCGGAAGTACAACTTTGCCGACGCGCAAAAGGCGTTCGAACATGTCCTCGAGACGAACGGAACGAACCCGCGGGCGCTATTGGGTGCGGCGCACCGGCTGGATGCCGACGGACTCGCCGGTGGAGATTCGTTGCTTCGCGCGGCACTCGCGGTGAATCCGAACTACCCGGACGCGCTCGTGTTCCATGCGCAAATGCTCATGGGTCTCGAGGACTACGTGGCAGCGCAGAAGGAGGTGGATCACGCTCTGCTGGTGAACCCGTCGTCCCAAAATGCGCTTGCTGTTGCCGCGGCGATCAAGTTCCTCACGCACGATCAGGCCGGATACGAAGCGTTGAGGCAGCGCGCGCTGGCGCTCGATCCTACCGATGCCGACTTCTATAGTACGCTTGCTGAACTGTCGGCGAACGTACGGCTCTACCGGCCGGCGGCGGACTTCGCCAAGCAGGCCACTGCGCTTTTGCCAACGGATTGGCATTCGTGGAGCGTGCTGGGTATGAACCAGTTGCGACTGGGGCAGATCGACGACGGCAAGAAGAGTCTGGAGACGTCGTTCGCCGGCGATCCATACAACGTGTGGGTGAAGAACACGCTCGATCTGCTGGACACGTACAAGAATTACGATCTCATCTCCAGCGAGCACTTCCAGTTCATGATCGAAAAGGATGAGTCGCCAATCCTGTCGATCTACCTGAAGGATCTCGCCGAGAATGCGTATGCGACATTTCAAAAGCACTATGGATTCACGCCCACACCGCCAATCCGCGTTGAGGTGTATCGCAGCCACGCCGATTTCTCCGTGCGCACCATTGGCCTGGCCGGCCTGGGAGCGCTCGGTGTGAGTTTTGGAACAACGCTGGCGTTCGACTCGCCCGCGGCGAAAGACGCCGGGCCGTTCAATTGGGGATCGACTGTGTGGCACGAGCTGGCGCACACCTTCACGCTTGGGATGACCGACAATCGCATTCCGCGCTGGTTGTCGGAGGGCCTGTCGGTGTACGAGGAGCATCACGCCAAGCCGGGTTGGGGTTTTGGCGTGACGCCGGACTTCCTTGCCGCGTTCAAGGCCGGCAAGCTGGTGCCGGTGAGCCGGATGAACGACGGGTTCATGCACCCGGCGTATCCGGAGCAGGTGCAGTTCTCGTATTACCAGGCGTCACTCGTCTGCGAACTGATTGCGCGGGACTACGGTGACACTGCGCTGCTCAAGATGCTCGAGGCGTACAAGGGCGGAGCGACCACGGAGCAGGTGTTCCAGCGTGTCCTGAACACGGACATGAAATCGTTCGACAAGAAGTTCGACGATTATCTCAAAACGCGGTTCGCGGCGGTGCTGCCGTCGATTACCGAGGAGCCGCCCGACATCAACGCCGGCATGACGAACGCTGAGCTCGAGGCGGCAGCTGCCAAATCCCCGAACGATTTTGGCGTCCAACTGCTCGCTGGCGCAGGGATGCTCGCGCACGGCGAAATCGACAAGGCAATTCCGCTGCTCGAAAAAGCGCGGTCACTGTTTCCCGAGTACGGCGGCGATGACAGTCCGTATGCGTTGCTCGCCTCTGCGTACGAAAAGAAGGGCGACAAGCAGAAGCAGGCGGCGGTATTGAAGAGCTGGACCGCGCTCACGGAGACGAATTCCAAGGCGTTGTTCATGCTGGCCGATCTCCTGGAATCGCAGGGCGATGCCGCGGGTGCTGCAGACGCGCTCGACCGCGCGATGTACATCAATCCGTTCGACATGGCCACGCACCAACGGCTAGCCGAGCTGTCGCAAAAGAGCGGTGATTTGCGCAAGGTGGTGCGCGAGCGCGAGGCGATCGTGGCGCTTGGGCCGGTGGACAAGGCCGATGCGGAGTATCAGTTGGCGGTGGCGCAGCACGCGATGGGCGATGATGTGCATGCGCGCACGAGCGTGCTCAGGGCATTGGAAGAGGCGCCCAACTATGAGAAAGCGCAGGCCTTGTTGCTAACGCTGTACGACGCGCGCCCACACTCACCCCCGGGAGTGAACAAGCCATGAAGGCGACGCAGGTTGTCATTGGAGTGGTGTTGCTCGCAGTTGCGGCGGTAAGCGACGCGGACGCACAACGCCGGGGCGGTAGGGGCGGCGCCGGCGGTGGCGGAAACTTGAATCAGATGTTCGGCAGCCCGGACGAGACGTATCAGCCGCCGGCGTTTCATGGAAATCCGCTGTACGACGGCCGGTTCACGTTCGCGCGCATCAAGTATCGCGGCTTTCAGCACTGGTCGGGAAACGAAGGTCCTGGCTGGTCGCATGACTATCCGGACGCCGAGGAGAATTTCACCAAAATCCTTCGCGATATAAGCACCGTGAATCCGTTTGTGCAGTCCGGCTCGATTCTCGGCAGCGCGTTGGTGGCGCTCGACGATCCGGCACTGTTCAAATATCCGGTGAGTTACATGTCCGAGCCTGGCGGCTGGCAACCGAACGACAAGGAGATCGCCGGGTTTCGCGCCTATCTGCAGAAGGGCGGGTTCATGATCTTCGATGACTTTCGCGAGAACTGGCGCGGCGAATTCGATTTCACGAATCTGCGCCAGCAGCTGGCGCGTGCGTTGCCGAACGCGAAATGGGTGCAGCTCACGGGCACCGAACCGATCTTCGATTCGTTCTTCAAGATTGACCTGAAGGCGGCGATCTCCTCGCGATCGGCGTATGGCTCCAATCTGCCGACCTACTGGACCGTGTATGAAGACAACGATCCGACGAAACGCATGCTGTTGATCGCCAACGTCGACAACGATATCGGTGAATCGTGGCAGTGGTCGGGCACCGGCTTCGTGCCCATTGCCGCCGCGAACGAGACGTACAAGCTGGGTGTGAATTACATCGTTTACGCGTTGACGCACTGACCCTCTACAGAGATTTCTCTTGGCGACTACGATTTCAGCCCCGGCGTTGGAGTCCTCGGACGACATTGCGCTCGCGGAACGGCTCAAGAAGGGCCACGATCAGATTCTTACCGAGCTGCACAAGCTCATCGTGGGCCAAGAGGAAGTGATGGAGCTCGTGCTGCTGTCGCTCTTCACGGGCGGTAATAGCCTGATTGTTGGCGTGCCGGGGTTGGCGAAGACGCTGCTGATCAACACGATCTCACAGGTGCTCGATCTCAAGTTCTCGCGCATCCAGTTCACGCCAGACCTCATGCCGAGCGACATCACCGGCACGGACATCATTCAGGACGATCCGGAAACGGGCCGCCGTCACATGGTATTCACGCCGGGGCCGATTTTCGCCAACATCGTGCTCGCCGACGAGATCAACCGCACACCGCCGAAAACGCAGTCGGCGCTGCTCGAAGCCATGCAGGAGCATCGTGTCACAGTACAGGGCAAGACCTACAAGCTCGAAGAGCCGTTCCACGTGTTCGCCACGCAGAACCCCATCGAGCTGGAAGGCACGTATCCGTTGCCGGAAGCGCAGCTCGATCGCTTCATGTTCAACATCGTCATGGACTACCTACCGGAAGATCAGGAAGTGCAGGTGGCGACGCGCACCACGTCGGTGCAGAGCCATCGCTTTCAGCACGCGGTAACGGGTGCCGACATCATTGCATTTCAGCAGCTCGTCCGCCGCGTACCGATCGCCGAGCCGGTGGCGCGCTACGCGGTGAGTCTGGCGCGTACGAGCCGCCCGGGCCCCAATGCGCCGGACTTCATCAAGCAGTGGGTGTCGTACGGCGCCAGCACGCGCGCGCCACAGATGCTCATCCTCGGCGGCAAGGCGCGCGCGCTGATGGACGGACGCTTCAACGTGAGCTATGAAGACATTCGCGCATTGGCCAAGCCGGTGTTGCGTCACCGGGTATTAACGAACTTTCATGCAGAATCGGAGAAAGTGACGTCGGATCAGATCGTCGATCGGCTGTTGGCGGCAGTGCCGACGCCCAAGTCGGGGATGTGATGGGGGCGATGGAGCGGTGGTGCGGTGATACGGTGGTACGGTGGTACGGGTGCCCCGGATTGTCATCCCGAGCGCAGGCGAGGGATCTAGCCGGACGACACGAGATTCCTCGGTCGCTCCGCTCACTCGGAATGACAGTCCGTACCACCGTACCACCGCACCACCGTACCACCGGCGCCGAAGGCGCCAAAGGCGCCCCATGACCTCCACCCTCCCCGAGACCAGCTTCCTCGACCCGTCCGTCCTCGCGCGGATCGGGAATTTGGAGCTGCTGGCGCGCACGGTGGTGGAAGGATTCATCAACGGTCTCCACCGGGCGCCGAATCTCGGGTCGTCCACCGATTTCGCCGAGCATCGCGCATACATGCCCGGCGACGACGTGCGGCGGATCGATTGGCGGCTCTATGCGCGCAGCGACCGGCACTTCATTAAAGAATACGAAGCCGACACGAACACGAACTTCTGTGTCATTCTCGACGTGTCGCCGTCGATGCGGTATGGCGCGATGGACGACGGGCGGCGGCTGTCCAAGCTCACCTATGGCTGCTTTCTCGCCGCGAGTCTGGCGTATTTCTCCAGCCTGCAGCGCGATCGCGTTGGCCTGGTGACGATCGACAACGACATCGTCGACTACGTGCCGCCGTCGGGCAAGCACTTGCAGCAGATCCTGCATACGCTCGACCGCGTGGAGCGGACGGGGCGCGATGCCAAGGTGACGCCCGGCAAGTCGACGCTGCTGCCGCCGCTGCGGAAGCTGTCGGAGACGCTGCGACGCCGGAGCATGATCGTGCTGATTTCCGATCTCTACGAAGATCCGGACGACGTGGTAAAGGCGCTGGCGCACCTGCGCGGCCGCGGCAATGACATGGTGGTGTTCCACCTGCTCGATCCGCGCGAGATCGACTTCACCTTTGCCGATGCCAGCAACTTCATCGACATGGAGACCGGCGTGAAGATGCCGGTGATCCCGGAATACCTTCGCAAGCAATACAAGGAGCTCGTCGCGTCGCACACGGCTGAGCTGGCGCGGCGAATCGGCGGCGCGCGGGCCGACTACTCGCTATTCGACACGTCCAAGCCGTTGGACAAGGCGCTGTTCGCCTATCTCGCGGCGCGCCAGCGATTCAATCGGGTGCGCTAGATGAACTTTCTCGCCCCCGCGTTCCTTGCCGGCCTCGCCGCGATTGCCTTGCCGGTGATCATCCACTTGATCCACCGTGAGCGCAAGGCGGTGATCGAGTTTCCGTCGCTGATGTTCCTCCAGCGGATTCCCTATCGTTCCGTGCGCCGGCAAAAGATTCGTCACCTTTTGCTACTAATTCTGCGCTGCGTCGCGCTCGCGATGCTGGTTGCGGCGTTTGCCCGGCCGTTCTTTGCCCGCCGTCACACAGCAATCGGCACCACTGGCGCGCGCGAAGTCGTGATTCTGCTCGACCGGTCCGCGAGCATGGGCTACGGCCATCGCTGGGACCGGGCTCGCGACGCAGCAAAGAAAGTGATTGCGGGCCTGTCGCCGACGGATCATGCAACGCTGGTGCTGTTCGCCGAGGATGCAGTGGTGGCCAACGATCCCACGGCGCCGCCGGATCGCATTACCGCAGTGGTGAATGCCGCAAAGCTGAGCGCCGAGGCAACTCGGTATGCCCCGGCACTCAAGCTCGCGTCGCAGATCATTTCCGCGTCAACGTTGCCGCGGCGCGAAGTTGTGTTGATCAGCGACTATCAGAAGATTGGGTGGGCGAATCACAACGAGATCGGCTTTCCGCCCGGCACCGTGGTGACGCCGGTGGATCTTGGCAGCGCCGCGGCGCCAAACGTCGCCGTGGTTCAGGTCACCACCAGCCGCGACAGCACGGGCGAGCGCGATCACGTGACCGTTGCCGCACGGCTGATCAACACCGGTGCGGCGGCGCAATCGATCACCGCCACGCTCTCGGTGGGCGGACGCGACGTACAGACCGTGCGGGCCGACATGCCGGCAAGCGGTGCGAAGCAGGTGGCGTTCGCGTCGATTGCCGTGCCGACTGGCGCAACGAGAGGCGCGGTGCGCATTACGCCCGACTCGCTGCCGCAAGACGACGTGCTGAACTTCACGATTGCGCCGGATGAAGCGGTGCCGGTGTTGATCGTAGAGCCGGCAGGTTCGGCTGCGCGAGCGAATCAGAGCCTGTATCTGTCGCGCGCGCTGTCGATCGGCGATCGGCCATCGTTTCATGTTGACGAAAAGTCGGTCGATGCGCTCACGCCCCGCGATATCGACGGGCGGGCGCTCGTGGTGCTCGACGAAGTTGCGCCGCCATCCGGACCGGTGGGCGCGCGGTTGCGCTCGCTCGTTGACGGCGGGGGCGGCCTGCTCATCGTGCCCGGTGCGAGCCGGGTGGAGAACTGGCCGGTCGAATGGCGCTCGATCCTGCCCGCTACAGTGGGCGCGGTGGTGGATCGTACGGCGGACGCGGGCGGAACCATGTCGTCGCTCGACTACGCGCATCCGATATTCGAGTTGTTTAATGCCCCGCGCAGCGGCGATTTCTCCACGGCGCGCTTCTATCGCTACCGGTCGCTCTCGCCGGCCACGGGCTCCGCGGTGCCTTCGCGCTTTGACGACGGCTCTCCGGCGCTGGTCGAACGCACCGTCGGCACGGGAAAAGTGCTGATGTGGGCGTCAACGATCGATCCGTACTGGACGAACCTGCCGTTACAACCTGTGTTCCTGCCGTTCGTGCACCAGCTTGGAAAGGATGTGGCCCGATACGCCGACCCGCGCGCGTCGTTCACGGCCGGCGAGGTGCTGGACCTGTCGCGACATGGAGAGTTGACCGCGCCGTTTGTCGCGGGCCGCGGATCGGACAGCACGAGCGAGCTCACGCTGGAGGCTCCGTCGGGCGTTCGCGAGCGCGTGACAGCGACAGGGCCGAATCACCTCGTTACACTCAAAGAACAGGGCTTTTACGAATTGCGTGGTCCCTCTACCCCAGCGGGCAGTGGACGGCCGATCGCCGTCAACGTTGACCCGTCGGAGTCGGACCTGTCGCATCTCGATCCGCAGGATGTGGTGAGTGCGGTCACCGCCGTGAACGGGCAACGTCTGCCGGGCAGTGACCTGAACGCCGCCACGCCGCAGGATCAGGAACAGCGTCAGAAAGTGTGGTGGTATCTCTTGATGGGCGCGCTGCTGTTGCTGGCGGTGGAGACGGCGCTGTCGAATCGATTGTCGAAGGTCGCGGGATAAAAACTGGGGGCACGATGGAAAGCGTACACGACGGACGGCTTCCGTTAGAGCAGTCGCAGCTACTTGGCGTGGTGCGTGGCGTGCGCTCGCGGTATCGCGCGAAGCGCGCGCTGCGCGGCGCGGCAATCACGATTGCGGCCAGCTGGGCGGTGCTCGCCGCGGCGGCCTATGTGCTGAGCGTGCTGCACTATTCCGACGGCGCGGTGCTGGGCGTCCGGATCGTTGCGCTCCTGACCATTGCCGGGATCGCGATTCGCTTCATCGTGCTGCCCCTGTTGCCCAAGCTGCGCGACGAGCAGGTGGCGATGTACCTGGAAGAGCATGAGAAAACGCTCAAGGCGGCGGTGATCACTGCCGTGGAGCTGCAGGGCGCGGCGCCGGCCGGCGGGGCGGCGATTCGATCACCGGCACTCGTGGAGCGACTCACGCGCGGCGCGCTGGAGCGCGTGCACAAGGCGAACGACGGACGCGCCATCGATGCCGGAGAGCTGCGCGCCAACGGCAGCGTGCTCGCCGCCGTCATGCTCGGCGTGATTCTGCTTACGATGTTCGGGCCGCCGATTCTGCGCAACGGTGTGCTGCTCGTGGCCACACCGTGGGCGCGTGCGGCCGCGACTACGCCGTTCAGTATTGCGGTGGAGCCCGGGAATGTCACGATTGCCAGAGGGGGCGATGAACTGATTCAGGCAAAGCTGCGCGGCTTCGAATCCGAGCGCGTGGAGTTGTTGGTGCGGAATGTTGACTCGACGAACTGGACGCGCTTGCCAATGCTGGGCGACAGCACCGGCAACTACGCGTTCCGCATGTTCGACATTGGCGGCAAGACAGAGTATGTCGTGGAGGCGAACGGCGTGCGTTCGACCACGTACACGCTGGACGTGTCGAACCTGCCGTACGTGAAGAACGTGGATTTGCAGTATCGCTTTCCGGCGTACACGCAAATGGATCCGCAGGACGTGGATAGCACGGGCGACATTGCCGCGCTCAAGGGCACGATGGTGCGCATTCGCGTGGCGTCAACCATGCCGACGAACGGCGGCCGCATTGTGGTGGACGGCGGCGACACGCTCAAGCTGGTGCCGACGTCGGACGGGCACCTGATGGCGATGCTGCGCGTAGACAAACCAGGATTCTATAAAGTGGAGCTCGAAGGGCCGGCCGGTCGCATGGTGACCGGGTCGCTCGACTACACGATTGACGTCCTACCTGATCGTCCGCCAACGGTGCAATTCACCAAGCCGGGGCGCGACGAAAAGGTGCTGTCGGTGGACGAGGTGTACACCGAGGCGCGCGCCGACGATGACTATGGCGTGGCCAAGCTCGAGCTCGTGTATTCGGTGAACGGGTCCCCGGAACACACGATGTCGCTGCACGACGGCGCGCGAGCGATCAAGGACGTGTCGGCCGGATACACGTTCATGCTCGAGGGATTCAAGCTCGAACCGGGCGATGTGGTGTCGTACTACGCAAAGGCGACTGACAACAACACGGTGAGCGGTCCGCAGCATGCGTCAACGGACATCTATTTCATGCAGGTGCGCCCGTATGAGAATGATTATCGCCAGCGTCAAAGCCCGCCGGGCGGCGGCGGTGGCGGCGGGCAACAGCAGGCGGACGACGCCGGCCAGTTGTCGCAGAAGCAGCGCGACATCATTGCCGCCACGTTCAAAACCCAGCGCGACAGCGCGCTGACGGACAAAAAGTCGTTCGACGAGAACCTGGCGACGATTCGTCTGGCGCAGCAGAAGCTGCGCGAGCAAGCCGGCCAGCTTGCCGATCGTCTCGTGCAGCGCGGTATCGCGTCTGGCGACAGCAACTGGAAAAAGATTTCCGATATTCTGCCCAAGGCCGCGGCGGCAATGGACACCGCGGAGAAGCAACTGGCAGGCGGGTCGCCGCAGTCTGCGTTGCAGCCGGAACAGCGCGCCCTGCAGCAATTGCAGCGCGCCGAGGCGGTATTTCGGGACATCCAGGTCTCGATGAATAGCGCCGGCGGCGGTGGTGGCGGCGGTGGCGGACAACAGACCGACGCGCAGGATCTCGCCGACATTTTCGAGCTACAGAAGGATCGGCTGCGCAATCAGTACGAGACCGTGCAGAGCGGCGAGAAAGCCAGTCAGCAGCAGCAACAGGCGGACAATCAGGTGGACGCCAGCGCCGACAAGCTGCGCGAGTTGGCGGCGCGCCAGCAGCAGCAGAACGATCGCGCGCGCCAAAAGGCGGATAGTCTCAGTCAGATGGGCGCCGCCGGTGCGCAGGGTGGGCAGAGCCAGCGTGACCTAGCGCAGCAGACCGAGGAGCAAGTGCGCCAGCTCGAGCGGTTGGCTCGCGAAAAGCAGTCGCCGGCGCTGACCGATGCCGCGCGACGGCTGCAGGAGGCGGCAAACGCCATGCGACGGTCGGCGGCGAACGGTAGCGGGCAGAAGTCGGCTGACGCTGCGCAAGCGCTCGACGCGCTGCAGGAAGCGCGGCGCCTACTCGACCAGGAGAAGAATGGGCGGTCGGGGCGCGATCTGAGCGATGTGCAGCGCGCCGCGCAGCAACTGGCGGATCAGGAGAAGAAGGTCCAGTCGGACGTGCAGAAGCTGGGACAGACCGCCGGCAACGCCGCGGCGCAGCAGCAGCTCAAGGAATCCATCGCTCAGCAGAAGGGGGCGATGGCCGAGGGTGTGAAGGACCTCAAGACGAAGCTCGATCGCATGGCGCTTGATTCCAAGCGCGATCAGCGGGCGTTGTCGCAAGCGCTCGAATCAACTGCCGATACGTTACGTGGCCGGAAGGTGGAGGAGAAGCTTCGGTACACGCAGCAGCAGACGCCCACGGCGCCGCCCGAGTGGATGAATTCCACTGAGCAGCAGATCGGCGCGGACATCGCGGATCTCGGCCAGCGATTGCAGCAAGCGCAGGCAGCGGCGGAGAGTGGGAACGGTCAGAAGCAGCAGGCGCAGGCGGCTGACAAGGCGCGCGATTTGGTGCGCGGTCTGGAATCCATGAACGATCGGATGAACCAGCGCGCGGAGCAGCAGGGGCAGCAGGGCCGCCAAGGCCAGCAAGGCCAGAAAGCCCAACAAGGCCAACAAGGCCAACAAGGCCAACAAGGCCAACAAGGCCAACAAGGC
>JBEPWA010000002.1:0-168897 GCA_041690755.1 Gemmatimonadaceae bacterium
GCCGATCTGTCCGTCGGCCGCGGTGTCGCGTTGCGCGTGCTGGCCAAGGACTACATCGGAAAGTTCAACTTTCAGGATGCGACAGGCCTTGGAATCAACGGCGCGACGGCGAACAACTTTGCGTTCACGGCGGGGCTGCGATTCGATTTCTAGGAGACCGCGCGAGAGGCCGTCGCATTTCGGTGCCGGGTTCGACTAATATTCGTCGATTAATCGCACCCTCCCGATGGCCACGACAAAAAAATCACAACTAAAGAAAAAGCGTCCGGCGACCAAGCGCCGGACTGCCACCAAGACGGCGCTCAAGCGCACTACCAAGCGCGCGCGTCCCTCGAAGCCGGGCAAAGTCGGTCCGGTGAACGAGTGGCTCGAGCTGCGTCGGTCACCCATTCACGGGCTCGGCGGCTTCGCCCGTACGGACATTCCGAAGGGCGCGAAGGTCATCGAGTACGTCGGCGAAAAGATCGGCAACCGCGAAGCGGATCGTCGCTACAACGACGAAACGATGAAGAAGCACCACACCTTCCTGTTCATTCTCAACGACCGCATCTGCCTCGACGCGGCCTTTGAGGGGAACGAGGCGCGCTTCCTCAATCACTCGTGCGACGCGAACGTCGAAGCCGTCATCACGCGCGGTCACATTTGGCTCGAGGCAAAGCGCGCGATTCCCAAGGGAACGGAACTCGTCTACGACTATCAGTTCGAGGACGATCCGAAGTACACCGAAGAAGATCTGCGTTTCTATACATGCCGCTGCGGGTCGCCCAAGTGCCGCGGCACCATCGTCAAAACCCGCAAGAAGCTGAAGCCATGACGGCTTTGCGGGCGCTGTTGGCCGGCATTGTTGACTACGCCGGGCTGTTCCCGCCGGCCGCGCTCGACATGCCGGCCGCCGTCCGGAACTACGCCGCCTATCGCGGCGACGACCACGCCTGGATGCTCGGCCGCTTTGTGGTGCCCATTTCGCGTCTCGATGAATTCGAGCGGGCCAGGGCATCGCTGGCGCTCGACGACCTGCCGGAGTGGCGATTGACGGCGCTGGCCGGCGCCAACATCGCCGACGATCTGGCAACGGCGCGGGAGTACAATCGCCTGCACGCCGGACAGGCGTCGATCGATTCGATCGAAGCAAAGCTCGCGACGCCCGACGCCATTCGCGGCGCGGCGACGGCTTCGTCGTTCGCGGTATTCGCCGAGATTCCACTCGACCCGGACCCGGCGCCGCTCGTCAACGCGCTTGCGGCGGCTGGCATCAATGCCAAGATTCGCACCGGCGGTGTCACGCCCAATGCAATACCGTCGCCGGAGCTCGTGGTGCGCATGCTGCGCCGCTGCGTCGCCGCCGGTGTGCGCTTCAAGGCCACGGCTGGCCTGCATCATCCGCTGCGCGCCGAGTATCCGCTCACGTACGACACAGGGGCTCCGGTGGGGTTGATGTACGGGTACCTGAATCTGTTTCTCGCCGCCGCCTTCATGCACGACGGGATGTCTGACGCGGACGCTGCCCGCGTGCTCGACGAACGGTCGGAGACGGCGATCCAGGTGACGTCGGCCGCGGTGAGTTGGAATGGGTTCCGGCTATCCGCGGCGCAGATCCGGAACATTCGAAGCGAGTTCGCCGTGTCGTTCGGTTCGTGCTCCTTTCGCGAGCCGGTGGATGACCTCCGCGCCCTGGCGATTCTGGAGTGATGCGACATGCGCAAATTGCTATTGGAGATATGGTATGAATAAGCCCGACGCAACCCACGACCCCGCGCTGCGCTCGTGGGTGGGCGCGGCCAACGAGGCTGGCGCCGATTTCCCCATCCAGAACCTGCCGTTCGGCGTGTTCAAGCGCGCCGCTGGGAAGGATGCGTGGCGCGTCGGCGTGGCGATCGGTGATCAAATCGTGGACGTGGCCGCGCTGGCCGACGCCGGTGAACTGCCGGACGACGCGATGGCTGTCGCGACGCTCGGCCGCCAGCCCACGCTCAACGCAATGATGGCCGCCGGCCGCGAGCCGGCCCGCGCCCTGCGTCGGGCCCTGAGCGAGTGGTTGCGCGAGGGATCCCCGATTGGCGGCGCGCACTTTCTCGTTCCAATGCGCGACGCCGAACTGGCGTTGCCGGCGCAGATCGGCGACTACACGGACTTCTACGCGGGCATCCACCACGCGATGAACGTCGGCAGCATGTTCCGCCCAGAGAATCCGCTGCTGCCCAACTACAAGTGGGTGCCGATCGGCTACCACGGCAGAGCGTCGTCGATTGTTGCCAGCGGTGCGCCGGTGCAGCGGCCAGTGGGCCAGACGCGCGATGGCCATGACGGACCGCCGGCCTTTGGTCCCAGTCGTCGGCTCGACTACGAAGTGGAAGTTGGGGTATTCATTGGCGCCGGCAACGTGCTCGGCCAGCCGATCTCAATCGACCGCGCCGAGGAGCACATCTTTGGCCTCTGTCTGCTGAATGACTGGTCGGCGCGCGACATCCAGACGTGGGAGTACCAACCGCTCGGCCCCTTTCTGGCGAAGAATTTCGTGACGACGATCTCGCCGTGGGTCGTGACGATGGATGCGCTCGCCCCATTCCGTGCGCCGGCGTTTGTGCGCACGGAAGGCGACCCCGCGCCGCTGCCGTATCTTTATTCGCAAAATGATACTAATGCTGGCGGCATCGACCTCACGCTGGAGCTGTCGATCACCACCGCGGCAATGCGCCAGGCGGGGAGCGAGCCGTATCGCGTCAGCCGCGGCGGGTTTACGGACATGTACTGGACGATTGCCCAGCTCGTGACGCACCACGCGAGCAACGGCTGCAACCTGCGGCCGGGCGATCTGTTGGGGAGTGGCACCGTGTCCGGCGTCGCGGCGGACGCGCGCGGCTCACTGCTCGAGCGCGCCTGGCGCGGCACCGAGCCGTTGCAGTTGCCGTCCGGCGAGACGCGGGCGTTTCTGCAGGACGGCGACGAGGTGACGCTTCGCGGCTTTTGCGAGCGCGAAGGCCGCCGGCGCATCGGATTCGGCGAGTGCCGCGGCCGGATCATGCCCGCGCGCTGACGCATGCGTCGCTCGGCCCTGGCGTTTCGCGCGGTCGCGCTCTGTACGGTCGCGCTCTGTTCTATTTTTCTCATCAGCGGCTGCGCCGGACATTTTACCGTGCCCAGTCCGTCCGTTGACGGCGCGTCGCTGGCGGCGGTGCCGCCCATGGAGCGCGCGACGATCGTGCTGCCGGTGTCGATTGCCATGTCCACGCTGCGCGCGCGCATCGATTCCGTGTTTCCACCAGCCGACAGTCTGGACCGCGCGAAGTGCAGCGCGCTCGGCGGGCTTGTGTGCCATCAATACGTTTATCGTCGCGACAGCCTCGACCTGAAGATGTTCGGCGAGCGCATCACGTTGTTCACGCGTCTGCGGTTTCGCGGCCGCGTTGCGCTGCCGGGCGTGGGCGGCATCGCGAGCTGCGGGTACGCGCCGGAAGCCATGCGTCGCGCGGAGCTGCGGTTTGCAACGAACCTCTATTGGCGCAACGATTGGCGGCTGGCGTCGCGGGCCACCGTGCTCGCGCCGGCCATTCTCGATCCGTGCGAAGTGACGCTGCTGCGCGTGGACGCCACGCCCACTATGCGACGCATCCTCGATGGCCAGCTCACGCGTCTCAAGCAGCAGTTCGATTCGATAGTGCCGGCGACGGCGGATCTCCAGCCCGCCGCCGACTCGATGTGGCGGCTGATGCAGCGGCCGTTCGCCGTTGACTCTGCGTCGACGGTCTGGTTCAACATGTCACCCGACGGCGTCAGTCTCGCCCCGCTGAACGGGACCGGCGCGTCGGTGTCCACGGCCATTGTGCTCACGGCGCATCCGCGCGTAACCGTGGGCGCCAAACCGGTGGTCGTCACGCGGCCGCTGCCGCCGCTCACATTGGCGCTGACGCCGAACGGCATCCATGTGCCGGTGGAGATCGAGCTGCCGTTCGACGAGCTGAGCAAACGCGCCACAGCGCTGCTGGCCGGCGAGGTGGCGGGCAAGGGCATCACCGTGGGTGGGATCTCGGTGTGGGGGGTCGGCGACAGCGCGGTGGTGAAGGTGGACATTCAGGGCCGCGTGTCTGGCGCACTCTATCTCATGGGGCGCATTGGGTATGACGCCGCATCGCGGTCGGTGCTGATTGGCGACCTGCGCTACACCATAGAGAGCGATAGCAAAATGTCGAGCATCAAGGCGACGCTCGGCGCGCTGCGAATTCGTCACGCGTTGGCGCAAGCCACGGGGCACGGGCGCCTGGCGATCGGGCCGCAACTCGACGCTGTGCAAACGCAACTCGGCGAGCAGATGAACCGCGAACTGGCGCCGGGCGTGTTCCTGTCGGGCGGCGTGCACGACGTGCGCATTGACCGGATGTACAGCACCGCCACGGCGTTCGTGTTGCGCGTGGTGTTTGACGGCGAGGCGAAGCTCGAGGTGCGCTAGCGCGTGATGCGTGTCACGCGCCCCACGCGTGTCAGAGCGCGGGGCGCACCATGAGTGTTTCGCCAATTCGAATGT
Organism: Gemmatimonadaceae bacterium; assembly: GCA_041690755.1. Lineage (GTDB taxonomy): Bacteria > Gemmatimonadota > Gemmatimonadetes > Gemmatimonadales > Gemmatimonadaceae > JAQBQB01. The sequence continues at coordinate 4,520 of JBEPWA010000002.1, forward strand.
TGTTGTTCGGCAGTTTGTTCCATTCGCGAAGCTTGTCCGGCGTGGTGTTCCAGATCGTGGCGATGCTGCCAATGGCGTCGCCGCGGCGCACGGTATAGAACTTTGCCTTGCGTCGTTCCAGTTCCGCGGCTTGCCGCTGCGCTTCGGCTGCGGCCAGGAACTGGCGTTGCTGCGCGCTCTGCGCCACGGCCTTGTCGTGTCGTACGTCCATGGCCACGATCATCAGGTCAGCCTTGGGCCAGGTGGACGACGGCACGCCAAGCCGCAACGTCTCATTCGGCGTGTGAATCACCACCGCCTTGGCAAAGCCAAAGAACGTGCGGCCTGCGCTCACGCGCACCAGCGTGTCGATGGGAAAGGAGCGCTCCTCGAAGGTGGGCGGCAGGTCCGGCGCGGCGAGCAAATCCCGCGGTTCGAGTCCGAGATAGAGCAAACGCTGATTGGTGAGAACGAGGACGCCGCGCGTCGCACGGAAGTAGTCGATTGCCGGCCGTTTGAACACCGACACTTCGTGAATGACGCGCTCACCGGGCTGCAGCGTGTTGAGCGTAAGTTCGCGCTCGGCCATGGTGCGGCTGTCGCGCGGGTCGGTGCGGACGGCGTGCACGATGAGTTGCACGATCACGGCGACAACGACCAGCGCCACGGCAACGACCGAGTACTGGGTGGACCGCGACATGCGGCGTCGCTTTTTGATTCGGCCCGGGCCGCGCGCCACGGAATGAGGCGGAGTGCCTCCGGCGGACGGGGTGGGAATCGAGCTACCCATTATGACATTTGGTGTGTGAGGACGCGCAACGTGTTCTCGCATGGTGCGTTGCGTCCAATATCGTTGACAAAAAGGATGCCGCGCCGATTGTGGAATATGGCGCATTGGGTTGCGGTATCGCGCGGAAAATGGTACCATGTGGAGCTAACACGTTGGTAGCTCTGCAATTGGATGAGCTCGGTGCGCGCGGATCTGGTATCCCCAACCGCTGTGCCTGGTACCACGTTGCGTCAAATGGACTGCCGGGGCTGCTTGCTCCAGTCCTTCCCACCGCCCCCACAGTCATCGGGAGGTTCGCATTTCTTCACGACGTTCTGTCTGGACCCAGATTGGGCTCGGCTTGGCTGCTGCTGCAGCTATCGTCGTCACGGCGAATCTCACGCGACCCTTCTACGTGGGACAGCAGGGCGTCGCGTCGGCGCTCATCGAGCACCGATACGTGGATTCGCTGGAACTTCGCGCGCCATGGCTGCACGCGTCGGCCGAGGTGTCGTTGCGCACCCCGCAGTTCTTGCTCGATCGCGAATACTTCGCGATGGATTTGTTGCGCACCGGCAAGGTGAACCAGACGCGTGCGCGTGCGCTGGCGGACGTGGCCGTGCGCGAGGCGTATACCCGAAAAATCCCCCCCGCGCTCGTGCTCGGCGTGATGCTCACGGAAAATGACGAGCTTAAGTCGTCGGCGCGCTCGCACGTTGGCGCCGTGGGGCTCATGCAGGTGAACGCCCGGCCGTGGCGCGTGCTCGGGCGCAAGTTCGGCACGAACGTGCACACCGATTCCACGAATCTGAAATACGGCATCTACATTCTTGGATGGGTCACCGGTAAGGCGGCCGACATCGAAGACAGCCGCGACGATGCCTGGCGCACAGCACTGCTCAGCTACAATGGCTGCGTGACCGGACGCAATACCAAGAACTGTCATACATATCCGGACGTCGTGCGTCGTCAGGTACAGCGTTCAGCGCGAGCCACCTGCCGCGGCGCCGATTTCGATCAATGCGTGGTTGCGCCCATGTGGCTGGCGCGCCGCGAGGCCGAAGCCACCGCGCCGGACCAGCCCTAGCAGCCCTTCCATGAGCTGGGACACCGTGGGATCTTCCCGGTATGCCCAGCTCCACGCGCGACCCCTGGATGTTGTCCGCCGCTCGCGTGTCGAAACGCTTCGGCATGGTCGAGGCCCTGAACGACGTTTCGCTGAATGTCGCGACCGGCGCCTGCGTCGCGCTCGTGGGCGAGAGCGGATCCGGCAAGACGACACTCCTCCGTTGCTTCAATCGGCTCGTTGACCCCGACGCTGGCGTCGTGCGCGTGGGGGGCGACAATGTTTCGGGAATGGATGCGGTGGCGCTGCGACGGCGCATGGGATACGTGCCGCAGGACGGCGGCTTGTTGCCCCACTGGCGCGTGCAGCGAAACGTGGAACTCGTGCTCCGCCTGATCGGGCGGACCGATGCACCAGCCCGCGCCCGCGACGCATTGCGGCTCGTTGGACTCGAACCCGAGAAGTTCGCCGAACGATGGCCGCGCGAGCTGTCCGGCGGCCAACGACAACGGGTGGCGATTGCCCGAGCGCTGGCCGCGGAACCGGAGATCGTGCTGCTTGATGAGCCGTTTGGCGCACTCGACGCCATCACACGCGCCGAGTTGCAGGATGCGTTCGTGGCGCTGCGGGCTCGCGTGGCGATGACGAGCGTGGTGGTGACACACGATCTGCACGAAGCGCTGTTGTTGGCCACCGTGGTCGTGGTGATGCGACGCGGACGGATTGAACAGGTGGCCGCGCCATCCGAACTGGTGGCAACGCCGGCAACAGAATATGTGAGAATGCTCCTGCATCGCGCGCGCGTCACCGCACCGGTAGTCGCCTAACATGCTCGCTCGTCTACTTGCGTTTGCGCTGGGCATTGCCGTTCAGCCGGCGCCGCGGCCCGTGGTGGTGGCATCCAAGCCGTTCGGCGAATCGTATTTGCTGGCCGAAATGTTTTCGCAGCTGCTCGAGGCGCGCGGATTCCGGGTTGATCGCCGACCCGGCCTCGGCGCGACGGAAATTGCCTTTCGCGCGCTGCGCACCAATGCCATCGACGTCTATCCGGAGTACACGGGCACTGGACTGCTCGCCATTCTCAACGAAGTGCCGCAGGGAGGGGCGAGTGCGGTGTACCAGCGTGTGGCTTCGGAGTTCCGCGCGCGATATGGTGTGCGCTGGCTGCCGCCGCTCGGGTTCGAGAACAGTTACGCGATCGCTGTGCGAAAGGCCACGGCCGATTCGCTGCATCTCGAAACGCTCACCGATCTCGCACGGGCGAGCGGAGGGCTCCGGGCTGGATTCACGCCGGATTTCGTGGGACGAGCAGACGGCTTGCCCGGGCTCCAGCGCGCGTACGGAGTGAATTTTCGCGAGGTGCACACGCTCGTTCCCGCCGTGAAGTATCAGGCGCTGGCGGCCGGTCAGGTAGATGTGATCGACGGCTACTCCACGGATGGCCTCATCGCGCGGTACGCGCTCGTGGTGTTGCGGGATGATCGCCACTTCTTTCCACCGTACGAAGCTGCGGCGCTGGTCGGGCCCCGCCTGGCGGCCGAGAACCCCGCCGCGTTGAGCGCCCTTGCCGAGTTGAGCGGACGGCTGGACGAGACACGGATGCGGGCGCTGAATGAGCGAATCGAGGTGGGCGGTGAGCCGGTTGCCGTCGTTGCGCGAGATGCATTGTCTGCACTCGGCTTGACGACCAACGGCGGAACGCCTGCCGTGACGACGATGCGGCCGAACGGCGGTCGTACAGGGCTGTGGGCGTATTTCGTAGGGCAGCGCGCGACAATAGCCAGGCTCACGGCACGCCACGTCGAGCTCGTTGCCATATCGCTGGTCATCGCCATTTTCATCGCGCTCCCGCTCGGCTTGGTGCTCGAGCGTCACGCCCGCGGCGCCGAGGGAATCATTCGGGCCGTGGGGGTGTTGCAGACACTCCCGGGCATCGCGCTGCTCGCCTTCATGATTCCGCTGTTTGGCATTGGCCTGGTGCCATCGCTCGTAGCACTGGTGTTGTACTCGCTGTATCCGATTGTCCGAAACACGTATACCGGCGTGCGCGACGCCGACCCGTCCGCGGTCGCCGCGGCGCTGGCATTGGGCATGACTGATACGCAAAGTTTGTGGGACGTTCGGCTCCCGCTTGCCGCGCCGGTCATCATGGCGGGGATTCGAACGGCGGCGGTGATCGACGTTGGAACGGCCACGCTCGCCGCATTCATTGGCGCCGGCGGGCTCGGCGAACCGATCGTTGCGGGCCTCGCACTTGCAGACACACGCATGATTCTGTCAGGGGCAATTCCCGCCGCGCTCCTCGCCATTGTGGTCGATGCCGGCCTGGCACTCGTTGAACGCTGGACCACGCCGGGACGGTGACATGCACGAATCGATTGCGGAACGCCTCGACGAAGCGCGGCGGCGGACGTTTGCCCTCGTGGAGCGCTTGAGCGAGGCGGACCTGCATCGCCAACACGATCCGCTAATGAGCCCCATTGCCTGGGACCTTGGGCACATTGCGCATTTCGAGGAGCTCTGGTTGGTGCGAAACCTCGAGGGGCCGGTGGAATTCGGCGAGATGCCGGGAATGTTCAATCCGTTCGAGCACCCTCGGCGCGTGCGCGGCGCGCTCACGCTTCCGTCGCTCGACGAATGCCGCACGCTCATGGAGGAGATTCGCGCGCGCGTGCAGGCGCGTCTCCAGGCGGTTCAGTTCGACGACGCCAACCAGTTGCTGCGGGACGGCTACGTCTACTCCATGGTGCTGCAGCACGAATACCAACACGGCGAGACGATTCTCCAGACGCTGCAGCTCAAGCAGGGGGAGCCCTACGCTGCGCCCAGGGTCTACCGCGCTCCCGTGGCGCCGTTGCCCAGCGCAATGCCCGCGCGCGCCGCGATGGTTCGTTTTCCCGGTGGCAGCGTCCGGCTGGGCACCGACGACCGCCGTGTGGCGTACGACAATGAGCGGCCCGTCTACGAGACCGACGCCGCGCCGTTTTCAATCGATGTCTACCCCGCCACGAACGCCGACTACCTCCGCTTCATGCGCGACGCCGGCTATGCGCGCCGCGAACTGTGGTCGGACGAGGGCTGGGCCTGGCTCGCCGATGCCCAAGTGGACGCGCCAAAATACTGGTATCAAGAGGGCGACGAATGGCGCAGCCGCGTAATGGATGTGGTTGCGCCGGTGAATCCCGATGTGCCCGTGTGCCACGTCTGCTACTACGAAGCGGACGCGTTCGCGCGGTGGGCAGGAAAGCGACTGCCCACCGAGCAGGAATGGGAGATTGCCGCGGGGTGGGACGCGTCGTCCGATCACATGCGCGCGTTTCCTTGGGGAGACGAGCCGGCCACGCCGGCGCGCGCCAATGTTGACCAGCTGTCGTTCGAGGTGGCCCCCCTCGGCGCGTACGTCGAGAACTGGTCGCCACTCGGGTGCTATGGAATGATCGGCGACGTGTGGGAGTGGACGTCGAGCGATTTTCACCAATATCCCGGCTATGAGATGTTCCCGTACAAGGAGTACTCTGACGTGTTCTTTGGTCCTGACTACAAGGTGCTGCGCGGCGGCTCGTGGGCGACGCGTGCCGGTGTGGCGAGAAATACTTTCCGCAACTGGGACTACCCAATTCGCCGGCAGATCTTCAGCGGGTTCCGGTGCGCCAGGTGACGGGCAACCCCGTGGTGTCAGAGCCGCAGAGCGCAGATGACCGCGCGAGTCGCCGCGCCCGTCAGGTGCTCGCCGACGTGCGCGACGGGTTGAGCCGCACGCCGCGAGAGCTCCCGTCCAAGTATTTCTACGACGAGCGCGGCTCCGAGCTGTTCGAAAAAATCACTCGCCTTGATGAGTATTACCTCACGCGCGCCGAGCGTGAGATATTGCTGGCCCGCGCCGGTGACGTGGCGCGCGCAACGCGAGCGGCGACGCTCGTTGAACTCGGGGCCGGGAGTGCGGCCAAGACGCGCATCCTGTTGGCCGCAATGCAATCCACGGTTGACGCCGTGACCTATGTGCCGGTGGATGTCAGCGAAGAGTTCCTCGATCAGACGCGCGCCGCGCTCGAGCGCGAGAATCCGGATCTGCGCGTGCTGCCGGTGGTGGCCGACATCGGGATGTCGCTTCAGCTCCCCGACACGCCGGCCGGCCCCCGGCTGTTCGCCTTTCTCGGCAGCACGATCGGAAACTTCGATTGGCCGGGCGCGGTTGGGCTGCTGCGACGGATTCGCTCGCAGATGCGGCCCACTGACCGGCTGCTGCTCGGCACCGATCTCCGCAAGGATCGCGCGACGCTCGAGTTGGCCTACAACGATTCGGCCGGTGTGACCGCGGAGTTCAACAGAAATATTCTTCGCGTAATGAACGCCGAGCTCGGCGCCGACTTTGTGCCCGAGCGGTACGCACATCATGCACCCTACGACGAAGCACAGCACCGCATCGAGATGCATCTGCACTCGATTGGCGATCAGGTGGTTCACGTGCCCGGACTGCCGGCGATCGAGCTCCGGAATGGCGAGAGCATTCGCACGGAGCTGAGCCACAAGTACGATCGCGAGGCGGTCAACGTGCTCGCCCAATCGGCGCGACTTCGCGTGTCGGAATGGTTTACCGACGGGCAAGGACGGTTCGCGCTGTCGATGCTGGAGCCTGAGGCGTGACGCCGACGCCGGCAGACTGGATCGCTCGGCGCATCGATGAGGTCCGTCGCCGCTGCTTCGCGCCGTCCGGCGATGACCGGAGGGTGGGCGTGGAAGCGGAGTTGCTGGTGTACGACGATGATACAAACAGGCCGCTACTGCTGGTAGGCGAACGCCGCAGTCTTGTTGGCCTGTTGCGTCGAAGCTCGGCGCAGCTCGGCTGGACGGAAACACCGGGCTACGGGGACGTTCCGAAATTCGCGACCGCCGACGGCGCCGTTGTGAGCTTTGAACCGGGCGGACAACTCGAGATCAGTTCGGCCGTTCACTCGGGCGGGTCGGCAGCCGCAGCGAGATTGCAACAGATCGTTGGTCAGGTACGCCATGCGCTCAGCCACGACGGTGTGCGACTGGACTCGGTCGGCATCGATCCGTTCAACGACGCGACGTCGATTCCGCAGCAACTGCCCGCCGAGCGCTATCGCCGGATGACCGAATATTTTGAAGGCATCGGGCCGTTCGGCATTCGCATGATGCGACAGACGGCGGCGATTCAAGTATCGGTGGATCGTGGCGAAGCCCCTGCAGCGCGATGGCAGTTGCTCAATGACCTGGCGCCCTACGTGACGGCCATTTTCGCGAACTCGCCGCGCTACCTGGAGCAGGAGACGGGGCATCGCAGTTATCGCGCGCACTGCTGGAGGATGCTTGACGTTACGAGAACGGGCATGTTCCAGCGCGACGACGATCCCGCGTCGGCGTACACGCGGTTTGCGCTCGACGCTCGCGACATACTGCGCACCGACGGCGACGGAGCACACCACCCGTTCGGCGATTGGGCGATCGATGCCAAAACGGATGCGCGGTGGGAGGATCACCTCACGACGCTCTTTCCCGAGGTGCGCCCGCGCGGCCATTTCGAGGTCCGGTCGTGCGACGCGATCGACGCGGAGTGGTACGTCGTGCCAATTCTCTTAATCTGTGGCCTGGTGTACGACGATCGGTCGTCCAGCGAAGCCGCGGTGCTGGCGGGCGACAGTGCCGCGCTGTTGCGTCGTGCAGGCGAACAAGGGTTACGCGACGCGTCGATCGCTCGGACGGCTCGCGATCTGTTTCAGCTCGCGCTCCAGGGCGCGTCACGACTCGGTGCGGGGTTCTTCACCGCGGCCGACATCGAGCAGTGCCGCGCTTACTACGATCGGTATACGGCGCGCGATCGCAGCCCCGCCGATGATGCTCGTCCGATGCGCGCGCCGAGTGCGAAGGACCGTGCCGCCGACCGGACCGATCCCTCGCTTCGCTCAGGCTGACGCAGGGCTCACGGCACCGCCGCGCCGGTAGCGTACTTGGCGCGAATGCGCACGGTCCGTTCGAGGTCGTCACGCGCCTGCAAGATTTTTTCGCGAAGGTCGCGGGCCATTTTCGGACGGCTGGCGAGAAAGGCATCGATTTCGGACAACGCTTGCGGAGAATTCTGTCCGCCAATGAATCCGCCGATCCAGGAGCCGAGGAAGAAGATGCGGCGGTTCTGCTGAATCCACGGCAGACTATCAAGCGCCGGCACGAGGTAGGGCAGGGTTAGCGCGGCATCGTCTGGGGAGTTGAAAGTGCGCAGACTGCCAGTGGCCCAATCTTCGTTGAGCGTGGTGTCGCGAAAATATCTGTCGAAGTAGTCGCGCTTGACGGAGGCCTCGGGGCGAGCGGCACCGGCGACGAATGCGCTGCGCCGCGCGCCGGTGGTCGTGTCTCGCCGCGTCTCAGTGGCGAGGAGCGCGTCGGCGCCAGGCGCGCGGCGTTCGATCAATCGGTCCACGATCGACCAACGCGTTGGCTGGCGCAACGGCAAGCCGGCGGTAGACGAGCTGTCGAGCCAGGCGCTGAGCCGCGCCACTCCCTGCGCGGAACGCGCCACGCCGATGTACGCATCGAGCTCGCTCTTGCGAACGCCGTAGGCGCGCGCCGAATCCGAGGCGCCGGCCAGCAGTAGTGCTTCCACCGACGGACCAACCGCACGCTGCTGTTCGGCTGACATGTACCCTGAGAGCGAGCGGGTCATCCGCGATACGATCCCCGACGAAATCTGTTCGTCTCGTTCGGCAGGCAGCTCACGCACCGCGGTGGCGATGAATTGCGCCGGCGCGAGCTTGGCGTCGCGCACGAGATCCCACAGCGCGCCCCAGAGCATGGCCCGCAGGAACGGCTCATGGACGTCGCCAATGTGTGCCTCGAGCCACTGCGCGCTCCGCGGATCGAGCAGCACCTGGCCGTAGGCATTGTCGTTCAGGTTGGCGAAGACGAAATCGGGCGCCGGACGTCCAGCCGCCGCGGCGACGACCGTGGTTTCGGCGCTAATTTCGATTGGAATGGACGTGACGCCCGTGCTGGCGGACCACAACGCCAGCTGCGTTCGCATGGGCCACACGCCGTGGCCGGATAGCGCCTGCGCCGGATGCTGCACGAGTGTCAGCCGCCTGATCTTGCCGTTGGAAACGTCGAGGTGTTGTTCGAGCACCGGCATGCCGGGGCGCAGGATGTAGGCGCGGCCCCACTCGGTGAGCGAGCGGTGCGCCGCGGCGCCGATCGACGCGAGCAGATCCTGCCAGGTGGCGTTGCCGTACGCGTGGGCTATAAGAAAAGTGTGAAGGCCCGCCTGGAACGCCGAGTCGCCCACCAGGTAGTTCAGCTGCTTGAGGATGCCTGGCGCCTTGTTGTAGACGATCGCGCCGTAGTTGCTCTTCGCCTGGTCGAGGTTCCCGAGCTGCTGCCAGACCGGCGTTGTGCCGGCGGTCTGGTCCACGTCGTAGGCGGCCGGTTTGTTGCGCAGGTAGAACGACATCCACGGGTTCGGCAGTCCCTCGATGTCCTGGATTTTGGCCGCCATGTACGTGGCGAATCCTTCCTTGAGCCACAGGTCGTCGAACCAGCGCATGGTGACATCGTCGCCGAACCACTGGTGCGCCACTTCGTGGTAGATCGTGGCACGGCGGCCAAGGCGTTGAGTGAGCGTTGGCGGCTCGCGGAAAATAAACGAATCCTCATTGAACATCGTCACGCCAGGATGTTCCATACCGCCGAATGGAAACGCCGGCGCGAGCATGTACTGAAACTGCTGGAACGGGTACTTCACGCCAAAGTACTTCTCGAGCGATGTGAGCGCCGAGGCCACTTGGTCCTGGATCGAGTCCACCTCGACCTCCTTGGCCCGCGAGGCGCGCACGAGCAATCGTGTATTTCGCGGACCGCCGACGAATTCCTTCCATGGACCGGCGGCAAACGCGAACAGGTATGTGGGCAGCGGATCGGTCTGGCGGAAGCGAAACACCCGGCGGTTGCCCGTGATGTCGCTCGTGGCGGTAACGCCGTTGGCGATCGCCGTCCACGCGGCCGGCGTCGAGAGCGACAGCGTCATGCGAGCCTTGAGGTCCGGCTGATCGAAGCAGGGAAAGAGCAGGTTCGCATCGGACGGCACGAGCAACGTGTACAGATACGTGGCGCCGTCCTTGTCGTCATGAAATTTGATGATCGCTGCGCCAGCCGGAGCGATGAGCGTCTTGAAGTCGGCGCTCACCACATTTTCGCCCGGGCGAATGGCGGACGCGGGAATGGTGAGGTGCGCGCCATTGAACTTCGTTTCCGTCGCGCGTCCGTTCACCGTGATCGCGCTCAGCGACGGTCCGCGAAAGTCAACGATCACCGCGGCGCGTTTCTTCGCGGAAAAGCGGATGGTCACGTGCCCCAGCGCGGTGTCCGGTTGCTCCACCGAGAGCGTGAGTTCGTACCGAACGCCGCTCAACAACGCAGCGCGTTGCGCCGCGAGCTCGCGCGAAACACCGGGACCGGTGAAGGGGTCGGGTACGCGCTGAGCAGGCGCCGTTGCGGGGACGCCGGCAACCAGCGCGGCAAATAAGGCGAGGCGAGTGAATGAAATCATTCCAGAAGCTCGTTCACGCCACGCGGTGTCGGCAAGTCTACGCTAGTTTCTACCGGTCCACGTGTACCCCAATCCCTGCCTCCTTTGCCTCAGTCGATAGACAATCCGGCGGTCATCGTCGAACTTCTGCACCACGATGCCCAGCCACCCATGCGCGCGACATCAGGGTCCGCCGGGTACGACCTGTTCGCGTATCTGACGGCGCGGGCAATCAAGTGTTCCGATGGCCAACGGGTGTGGGACACGTCGGCCGAAGGCGGAGACGGGGCGGCGTACTTCCAGCTCGATCCGCAGGTAACGGCCCTCATTCCGCTTGGCTTCAAGGCGCGGTTGCCGTTGGGGATCGAAGCGCAGATCCGCCCGCGCAGCGGCACGACATTCAAAAAAGGTCTGCAAATCCCCAACGCGCCGGGGACAATCGACTCCGACTATCCCGAGGAGTGGATGGTGCTCGTTCGAAATCCGACGTCCAACCCAATTCGCATCGAGCACGCTGAGCGCATCGCCCAGATGGTACTGGCGCGGTACGAGGGGTTGGCCATCGAACCGGGCAAGGTGGGTGTGACGACTACACGGGTCGGCGGCTTTGGCAGCACGGGGCGCTGAGCGCGAATCGGAAACGGCAAAGGCCGCCGCGATGTTCCGCGGCGGCCCTTTATTCTTTCACCGGAACTAACAGGCTTCCGGCGCTCCAAGCCATGAAGGCTCATCGGCTTCCGGCGATCCTGCCGTTACGTGTTCCGCTAGACAATGGATCACCTCCTCTGTTTCGGGTTCGACTTGATTGATCGCGAATCGTTCCTCGCGACGCACAATCGTACCCTATCGAGCGTGCATGGGTTCCGCAACTGTTTCGGGTAGAACTTCTGCCGGTCTCACTGCGTAGTATTGCTTCATGACCTCCGCGACTCGTCCGCCGGTGCCAGCACGCCGCGCGTCGTATTTTGCGCTGAGCCGGTCTCACCGGTACAGCATTGTGTTCGCGCTGCCGTTGCTGATCGGTTATGAGGCGCTCGCGGCTCTGCTCGCGAAGCCTGGACAGGCCGAGCTGCGCAACGGCGCCGACGCCATCCTGCGGTCGCTGTTCACTGCCGTGGCTGGCGCCGACGGGTCGGCCATCTTTATGGCCGTGATCATTCTCGTGGGACTCGGGCTAGTGATCCGGGACCTGCGCGCCAGCCGCGACCGTATTCGGCCGATCATCTTTCTCGGCATGCTCGCCGAGGCGATCGTGTTGGCGGCCGTATTCGGGTTTGTGATTGGATTGGCGACGGCGCAACTCCTCGGAACAATGCACACGCTCAGCCTTGGCCCAATCGAGCAGACGAGTTGGCCGACGCGCCTCATGCTGTCGCTCGGCGCGGGTTTGTACGAGGAGTTGTTCTTTCGCGTTCTGTTGGTGGGCGGCCTGGCGGCCGGCGCTCGGATAGTGCTCGGCTTTGGACGGCGCGCATCGGGATTCCTGGCCGCGATCATCGGCGCCGTTGTCTTCTCGGCGTTCCACTACATCGGCCCGTACGGCGACCCGTTTCAGCTACAGTCGTTCGTGTTTCGCTTGCTGAGCGGCTTGGCGTTTAGCGGCCTGTATCTCGTGCGCGGTTTTGGTGTAACGGCGTGGACGCACGCGCTGTACGACGCATTTCTCCTCCTCGCCTGACGGCCAATTCGTCGGCGTGGGAACGGAGCTACTGCTTTCCCAGTAGTTGCGCGTAGAGATCCGTGGCGCGGGCGTCGCCGGTCTGGCTGAGCCAAAAGATTGCCGCGCGTCTCACAGCGGGATTCTTCGCGCCGCGAGCCAACTCGAGCAGTTCCGGAACGCTCTCTCCCTTGGGGCGCTGCGAGAGAACGAACACGGCTCCGGCGCGCATCTGATCGTCGTCGCTGCCGCGCCGCGCTTCGGGCAGGCCAAGATGCTCGGCGACGCCACTGCCGAGCCAGGTCATTGCCGAGCGTCGCACGTCGGGTGGGCGATTGTCGTCGCGCGCCACGCTGAGTAATACCGGCCACGGCTCGCCGGCGTCGGCCACGACAAGGGGCAGCATCGCGTCGTCCGCCAGGCGTGCCGAGGCGTTGGCAACGAGCCCGGACAACCACTCCACCGCGTCGTATGCAGAAACACTCATCGTGCGATCGTCGGCCCGCGCGGCGGGGGCCGGTCCAACGTGCAGCCGCAGACGCGTGACCTCGCCATGCAGCACCGTGGCCACGAGGCGCGCGGGACCGTGCACGCATGGACGCGCGGCCCACGATCCCTTGCCGGAAAAGTTCGTGTTGCCGGAGTAGTAGTTCGACTGCCCGAGGACGTTGCCAATGAACGACTCGCCATCGCCGCACGCGCTCGGACGACTCGGATAGACGATCTGCACCGTTCCGTCAGACGCGGCAACACGCTGCGCCACAGACTGCGCACCGGCTGGCGCGGTGACCGCTGCGAATATGACAACCAGTGGGATGGTGAGAACCGGTGCGAGTGGGCGCATGAGTTGTCTCAGCTCTTCAGAATGTCGCGAAAGAACTTGATCGCCTTCGGATCGCGGCTTTGCCCCAGCCAGAACATTGCTCGCTTCCGGATGCCGCGATCGGGGTCGTGGCGCGCGACGTCGATCAGTTTGTCCAGCGCCGCGGTGTCGTGGCGTTGCGAGAGGACGAAGACGAACTGTTCGCGAAGCGTCGGTGTGCCGAGGTCCTGGTCGAGTCGCAGTAGCTCGCCAGTCGGTGCATCGCTCTGGCCGAACCAGAAGAGCGCCTGCTTGCGCGAGCCCGCTGGCGCGCTCGCGTCGCGGACCAGCGCGGCGAGCGCTGGAGCGATGTTGACGCTGTCGGCGAACGATGCGGCGGCGATGGCCTCGTCCGCGCCGCGGCCTGAGACGGCGCGTCCGAGGCCTATGAGGTAGTGTGCCGCATCCGGTGCTGAGACACGTCCGAGATCCGTGTCGGATGTGCCGGGAATGAAGCGGCCTCCCACCCATTCACGAACGCTCACCACCATTCCGTCAGCTCGGCCAACCGCTACACGAACGGGGCCGGGCAGGCACGTCCAGCGCCCGTTGTCGCGCGGGGCATTTGTGTCGTGTGTCGTCACGGTTCCGCGTCCGTCGCCGCAGACGCCGGGCCGTGCGGCAAAGGTCATGAGCACGGTGCCGGTTCGCACGGCGTTCACCCGTGCGGCGAGCGATTGGGCCGGCAACGGCGCGGCGGCGAGTGCCGCCGCCACGCACCACAGCGCGCGTCTCATGGCTTGTTGATCAGGTCGAGAATGAATTGCTTGGCGCGGGGATCGTTCTTTTGCCCCAGCCAAAAGAGCGCCTTTTTTCGCATTGCCACGTCGGGGTCGCTCTTGGCGATGGTCATGAGTTTGTCCGTGGCAGCTGCCTCCGACCGCTGCGAGTAGACGAAGATCACCTGGTCCTTGATCGCGTCGTCGCCGGCTTGCGCGTAGATGCTCGAGAGTTGATTGACGTCGAACGACTTGCGCTGGCCTGCCCAGAACAACGCATTCTTTCTCGTATCGACGTCGTAGCTCTTGTCGCGCGCCACGTCGAGCAACCAATTCGCCGCCTCGGGTGTGGGCGTGTTGGACACGGCCTGCACGATCCGGGAGCGAAGGGCGTTGTCGGCGCTCTTCTTGAACACCGATTTGAAGTACTCGAGGTTTGCGTTGCTCGGGGTGTTGCCGAGCCAGAAGACCGCCTCGCCGCGTAGGTCCGCGGGCAGTCGTTCGTCCTCGACGGCGCGACGCAGTGCCTGTGCGGCACGTTCGTCCGGAAGCTGCTGCGACAACGAGAACACCGCCTTCTTGCGGATCTGTTCATCGCCGGCGGAGAAGAGAATCGAGTCGAGCATGGGAATGACCTTTTCGGAGCGCGTCTGCGACAGCCAGAACACGGCGTCGGTGCGGACATCCAGGCTCGGGTCATTGCGGGCGACATCGAGCAGAGTGGTTGCGACGTCGGGCGCCTCCTTTTGGGAGATCATCCACACGGCCTTGCGGCGGAGATCGACGCGGCAGGCGTCGCGCCGTTTGAGAACCTGCTTGAGAATGGGAACGGCGTCGTCGGAGTTCATGCTCAACAGCCCTTCGAGCGCCGCCATGCGCGTCTCTTCGTCGGCAGCCGAGCCGGAGCAACCGCTCGCCTGGCTCAGGCGCTTGGCCGATTGCGCGACCTCGCCCGCTGCGTCGGCGTTGCCGAGCTTTGCTTGAGCGGCGCGGATTCGAGCCCGCAAATCAGCCGCATCGTTTGCGGGGGACTTGCCCGCAATCGCCGCGTATTGGTCGAGCGCCGTGAGCGCATCACTGTAAGCAGCCGCGCTGCGGTCGGCGCTGCCCTGCTGAAAGAGCGAGTAGCTGCGCCAGTACAGCGCCTCCGAGGTGCTCTTCGACGTTGGGTATGCGTCCACCAATTGCTTGAACAGCGTGGCCGCTTTCCGATAATCGCCGTCGGTCATCGCCGTTCGGCCCGTAAGGTACAGCTGATCGCTGCCGGCTCCGGCAGGTGGGCTCGTTTTGGCACCCTGTGCCGGCGCCGGCCCGCCAAGCGCGGCCAGCAGAATGGCGAGTGTCGTGCTAAGACGGAGAAACTTCTTCATCGTCGATTCCTCAGGTGCCGGCCGAAGGGATTCGGCCGGGAATTGTGCTGCGTAGCTTCGAGATGACGCTTCGCTGATTGATGGATTGCTCGATGAGGTTCAGCTCATCGGGATTGTTGGTTCCGCTCGCGCTGTACTGGACTATCTCTGTGAGGACGAGATCGAGATCCTGCAGCAGCCGCTTCATTGTTGGATCAGCGGACGCAGGCGAGGCGGCGAGCATTCGCGTGGTGCTGAGCAGCTGGCGCGACCACCCGAGCATGAGCGTGTCGGTGACGCCACGCTTTGCCGACGCTTGGAACGACGTGATCATCGCCTCAGTGCCGGCGAGGTGCTGCAGCACCACCAGCTGGTACGCGAGGTTTGGGTTGGGGTTTTGTGACAAACCCGTGCGGCCGCCGCTACTGGAAGGCGACGCTGCGACGACCTCGCGAGCATGAACGTCGTTGGCCTGGCTCGCATGCCGCAGCTTGCCGATCACGCTGGCCGTTGGGTCACCGTTCGGTTCGGGCGCTACTACCACCGACGAATCGAGTGCTGACGGCGCCGCGGCGGTACGACCGACAGGGGCCACAACAACGGCCGCGGATGAACGCTCCAGCCGGCGCCCGATGCCAATTCCTGCCGCAATAAGCAATGCCGCGGCTATCCCTGCGCTTGGCCACATCCAGGCGCGGCTCGTCGAACGACGCGCTACGCTCGGTGCATGAACCTCCTGCCGGCTCCGCTCGGCCTGAATACGCGCCCACATCTCCTCTCGCGGCACGTGGCCGGGTTGGTTGTAGTCGCGAACTCCCTTGCTGAGTAGCTCGTTCACTTGATCGTCGTTCATGCGATGTGGTCTCCCGCAAATGCCGCTAGCGCCAGGCGGAGCTTTGCCCGCGCGTCGAACAACCGTGCCTTGGATGTCCCGGCTGGAATGCCGAGCGTTCCACCGATCTCCTCGTGCGTAAATCCCTCGACGTCGTGCATCACGAACACCGGCCTGAGCTTTTCCGAGAGTGCATCCACTGCCGAGTGAAGCTTGGCCTTGAGATCGGCGGTGAACCCCGACGCCGGCGCGGCAAGCTCCGGCACGTCGTCGATGTTCTCCGTGCGTCCCCGAATCCGCTTCACCTGACGCATGCCGTTGAGCGCCACCGATACCGCTATTGCGTGCAGCCAAGTGCTCAACGACGCCTCACCACGGAACTGGTCGAGCCGGGAAAAGGCGCGGATGAATGTGTCCTGGGTGAAGTCCGCAGCCAGATCCGGATCGCCCGCCATGCGGTGCATCAGCCGATAGACCCGATCGACGTGCGCGTCGTATAACGCGCGCTCGGCGAGGGTGTCGCCTGCGAGGCATCGATGAACCAGTTGGCGGTCGAGCAGGCGCGGATTTTCGGTCAGCACTTCGGGCTTGCGTCAGGAGTCACGTACTACCGGAACTAGCTCCTAGACACGACCCGGTGCCAGAAGGTTGGGTTTCGGTGCGCCGACTGCCGAGCGGGAGCCGCGCGGCAGCCTAGTCCAGTGCGGCGGCGAATTGCTTGACGACGTCCCGGGCCGAGATCACGGAGTGAATACCGGCTACGCTCTTGCCCGCCTGCCAGTAGTCGTTGGACCCGGACGCGCTCAAGGCGGTTTTCTTGAGCCGGCGAAGAGATCGCAAGGCATAGATGGAGCGCATCCAGTACTTCGTTCTCCGGTGCTTGAGCATGTACCGGGCGATTGGGCCGGCGCCGGTGCCAAGGCCGCGGATGTAGTCATTGTTGATCACGGACACGGGCACGCCAGTGAGCCGCTCAGTAAGGACGATGTCCTTTGGCTCGGCGTTCAGAATTGCCTGTTTGTAGTCGGCGTGGGCCAGACACTCGGTGGTGGCGATGAAGCGAGTGCCCATCTGAACCCCGGCGTATCCCATGTCGAGCATTTGGCGAAAGGTCTGGGGGTCGCCCACCCCGCCGGCACAGATGACCGGCAAGCCGAGCATCGACAAGTCATCCCACAGTGCCTGCGGCGACAACCGGCCAGCGTGTCCGCCGGCGACGTTGTTCACCGCGATGAGGCCGTGCACGCCGCCGTCGATTGCCTTTTGGGCCCACTTTCGTTCGGTGACGTCGTGGTACACCACGCCTCCAACCTGCGCCGCCTTGTCCACTACCCAGCGAGGGTTTCCGAGCGAGGTGACGAAGAACCGGACCCCCTCCTCGAGGGCGATGTCAACCCACTTATGGACGCGCTGCATGTACGCTTTGGAAGATTGCTCGATGAGCGCGTTCATGCCGAAAGGGCGTGGGGTTGTCGCTTTGATCAGCCGAAGGCCTTCGCGAAAGTCATGGCCGTAGACATAGGTCATGGACACCGGCTGCACGATGCCGATGGCGCCCGCGTCGGACACGGCAGCGACAAGCTCGGGGTTGGTGCATGGGTACATCGCCCCACAGATCATGGGAACGTCGATCCCCACCTGGCGGGTGAACGCCGTTTCATAGCGGGTCATGACTGAAACCGGGCTAGAACCGGGCCCAAACAGCAGATCGGCATCGTGTTGATAAGCATATGGTAATGTACTTCATCTTGTGAGATGTAAAATCATGCAGTGAAATGATTTTAGTACTACATCACATTTTCACGCATCGCTTGCACGACGGTTTGCAGACAGTCGTTCAGCGCGTTCGGCCTGCTCATTCGACCGACACTCCCCGCCATCACATCTATCCACTCGAACCTGCGCAAACCTACCCGAATGAAAAAGGGCGAGCCGGAATCGTTCCGGCTCGCCCCTGCTTCAATCCAACCGAGCCACTCGCGTTACGGTGTCGGGAGCGTTGCCAACGATGTCGAATACTTGGAGTTGATGACTCCGATCAAATCATTGACGATGAGAACGTGCCCCGCGGCAGACGGGTGAAATCCGTCCAGGGAGAAGTACTGCCCAAATGGCTGCGCGCTTGTCAGCACCGGGAACGGCGGAATCTTGCCCGAGGCGAGCAGCGCAAGCAGCGTGGTGTTGGGGTCGTAGTAGGCGAAGCCGATGCTGTCAGCCTTCGCCTTGATGTACGCGTTGTAGCTGTTGATGGTGTTGGTCACGGACACCTGCTCCGCCGGGTCAAGCACCCCATTGTCGCCAGGATCCGCCGCGCCGCCGCCTAGCACCTTGCCGCAGTAGACGGTGCCGGGGTACCCGGCCGGACGCGACCTGATCGCGACCAGATACTGAAAGTTGATCAACGCGGCGGCACCCGCACCGGCGCAGGTCACCGGGTCCAGCGACACCGGTCGGCCGGCCACTTGGCTCGCCGCACCGGCGGCGGCGGGGTTCGCCAGCACACCGGCTTGGAAGAGAATCGGAGCGACGGACACCTGGACGACCCCGATCAACACTCCCTTCACGTTCGGAGCGCCCGCCACGAGCGTGTTGATGTCCGCGGCGTAGTTCGTGATGAACGTGGCAACGGGCGTGGCGATGGACGGCATGCCCCCAATGGCGCCCTCCAGAATGTCGTTGTTTCCGAGCCAGACGGTGGCGAAGGTCGGCTGCACATCGAGCGCCTTCTGAATCATCGTTTTGCCGCCCAGGACGAGCTGTGTCAACGTGTTCGCGCTCGGGCCAACGATGCTGGTCGGGTCGGCTGCTTTGACGCCCGGAACGGCGACGTTATTGAGCACGGCGGTGACGAATGCCGGGTCTCGCAACGCACACGTTGTGCTGGTCGATGCCGGTGCTCCTGCGAGCGTCACGCGCGACTGGGCGAGAAAGTTGTTGACCGGTGGCGCGCATCCGGGCGCCGTGAGCGACGGATAGGCGAACCGAGTGCCCATCTGCTTGGCCAGCAGGTACGAATAGGCTTGCCGTTGCGTAGAATCGTTGATGCCGCTGGACTGGTAGCCGGCCGTGAGGCTGTTGCCGATCGCGACGTAGTTCTGGAAGATCGGGTTGGCCGGGGCGGGCATCACGAGATGGGTGTCGCTGTTGCACGCGACGGCGGCGGTAACGGCCGTGGCTACGCCAAGAAACAGGGCGCCGCGAACGACTGTATGCGAGCGAGACATGGATTGGTCTCCTGGGCGGCGTTAGAAGGAAGCCTTGATCGTGAACGAAAAGATGTTCGCGGACAGCGTGTAGACGCCGGTATTGAGCTGGGCGGCTGTTTGGCTCTCGCTCGTCCGCTCGACGATTCGGCCGCGTGCGCCGCCCGTCGATACGTGCGAATAAGCGCCGTCGATCGTCCACCGGCTCATGATCGGAATGCCCACACCGAGCGTCCAATAGGTGCGATCCTGTTCCGGCAACAGCGGCGTTACGGTTTCCGCGGGCGCTGCGCTGGCGACGCCGGAGAAGCCCGCGCGCAGCTTCCAACCGTCACTCGGCATGGTGTATTCGGCTCCGAGGCGAATGGCCGAGGAATTGTTGTAGTCCTCAATCAGCGTCTTGCTCAGCACCGGATTGGTGAAGTCCACCGGCAGCCGGCTGAACTGCTTCCAGCCGATCCACGCGTAGTCTGCCTCGAGCAGCCAATTCGTGTAGCCCGAGTACGACAGGCCGGCTTGCGCCTGCGCCGGGTTGGTGATCGACGTGGAAGCCTTTTGCGAGACCAGGGCGCCGCCGGACCGAAATTGCGGGGCAACGATGGAGTCGATAGGCGTGCCGGCGCTGAACGGCGCCTGCACCGTGCCGCCGATCACGAGATTGGTCGGCGTCTGGGTGAACGTGGCGTCGGCATTGTTGTACTTGAAATCGAGCGGCGTCATGAAACGAACGCCCACGGTCCAGTTGGGCGACGGGTGTCCGTCGATGGCGATTTGCGCGCCGTATGCCATGGCGCTGCCCTTGAGCTTGACGCGCGCGAACTCTGTGCCGGTCGCAATGCCCAACTGCCCAAACGTTGGGCCGCCGGCGCCGGTGTACTGGGACGCGAGATCGACTGCCTGGATCAGTTCGACCGTGGAATGTCCAATGATCGGGCCGCCGCCAACGGACCAATTGGGCGTGAGCTGCCACGCAAAATTTGGCTGCACGTAAATCGTTGCCAGCGAAGCCTTTTTCGCCGAGAAGCGGCCGGGAAAGTCATCGCCCCACTGGGACGTCAGGCCGTAAGGCACATACATGCCAACGCCATACGCCGCCTTGCTCGTTGGCGAGTGGTAGTTGATGAAAACGTGCGGGATGTATTCGGTGGGCACGGTGGCCGCCCAGTGGTGGCCAGTGGTGTCTTCAGTGAAGCCACCCTTCACCGACACCGCGGCCGCGCCGGCCACGATGTTCCAACCTGACAGCGACGTCGCCGCGGCTGAGTTCCAATAGATCGTTGACGCGTCCTTGCAGGGCGATGCCGTGGTGGCATAGCCTCGCGAGACGGCGCAGGACCCAATCTCATTCAGCCCGAACGCCTGCGCCGACAATACAGCCGGCACGACCAGAGCTATGGATGAGAGTAACAGCCGAGCGGCACGGTGAGCCATCATCTGCCTCCTCTTGGTGATTACGCGACCTGTCTGTCGGCAATATAGGCGCGCACGCCGGTCATTCGCAGTCATGACAGCTCGCATCGAACGGCTTTTAGCGAGTTTGTTGTTGAACTCCCATGCAAATTAGTGAATTTGCCGGCCTTGTTTCGCGCTTCGTCACGCCAGCGTAAGGCTCTGTTACGGCTCGAGAATCAAGCTCAAGTAGACGCGGAGTTTTCGGCGGAACGGGGCGTCGAGTGACTCACCGACTCCAACCTGTGCGCGCGCCGCGGGAGTGCCAGCGAGCGGAATGGCACCGATCGACTGCGACCAGTCCACGCCGAACACGCGATGCCATCCCGTAAAACTGTCGCCGGCGCGCGCCGTGCTGCCGCTCCAGAAATACCACGACAGCGGCTGGGTCGAAACGTTCACTCGATATGAGAACACTGAAGATCCTACAGCAATTCCCGCCGGAAGCACTGGCATGGAGACGCGCTGTGACACAATCGCCTGGTCGATCACGGGCGACGGCCCACCGCCCAGAGCAAATTGCTCAAAGATCGGCGCGTTGATGCTCGTGCGACCGTACGATGCCGCAGCGCTCACCGGAAACAGACCGTGACCGGCCATGCCCACTGAGCCGCCGAGCTGTTCGCGTGAGAACGCCGCGTCAAAAGAGCGGCCGCCCGTGAATTCGCCGCTGAGGGTCTCGGTATTGGACCATTGATCGCCGCGCTGCGCCCATCCCACGCCACCGTTGCCGAACAACAGTGCACGGTTATTGTTGGCCGACGCGGACATTGCGGTTGCGCCAACGCGGTAGCGAGCGGCCCACCGATCGAATTGTCGTGTGCCGGCTACCGCCAGCAGGCCACCGGTGAGGCGCTGATCGAGCGTCGCGGGAATTGGCACGGGCGAACGACTCGCTGTGAGCCGTTGTTCGGCGCTGAATAACGCCACGTGAACCGCTGGCGGCTTGCCATTCCAGGTGCCCGATAGCTCCGCGCCGCGCCAACTGGCAGCGCTTCCAAGCGCACCGGTAAGCCGTAGTTCGCTACGGCCAATCACATCCATGCTCTCGAGCCCAAGCGCGACGCTTGCGCCGTCGGCGTCCGCCTGCGGTTGGGGAATCCACCGAAATTGGCGCGGCGCCAGGCCAAACGGGCGCGGGCCCGTGACAGGATTGACGCCAAGCGCCGGCCGCGATTCCACTGGCACGGGCGCGGCAGGCGTCAGCGTTGCGGGAAGGTAGGCCACGGCGCTGCTCTGGGTGGGCGACACCGATCGCAGATCGTATCCGCGCGAGTAGAGCGAGAGAAACCAGATTGTTCCGTTGGCGCGATTCACATCCGGCGCCACGGCGGCCCCGAACACGTTCGTGGCCTGCTGCGCGTCGAGCGTTGTGAGGTTGATGCGTTCGACGTTCGGCACGCCGCCCTGGTCCGAGACATCCACGATCTCGTTGGCGTCGCGACCCCAGGTGGCGTCGTAATGATTGGCGGTGTCTCGCACCGGGACGTACGTCAGCGTACCCGTTCCAAGTCCGACGATCGCGAGGCGCCACCGCGTGCCGTCGTGCACCGACACCACAGCGCTTGCACCATTTGGTGCAATCCGCGGTCTATAGAACGAATGAGACTCGGCGCCAGAAATGAGGGTGCGCACGGTTCCGCTGATCAGACTCACCGTGACGATGTCGCACCAGCCGGCGTGGCAGCGCGTGGCGATCGCGGCGTGGCCGTCCGGTGTTGGGTCGGCGTCGAGCACCGCGGCGCCTTTCGTCACTCGGCGCACCGAACCGTTGGCCGGATTCCAGAGATACAGGTCCGGCGACGATGAGCCATCCCCCTGCGGCGTGCTGCGCCAGAGGAGCAGCCGACCGTCGCGCAGAAATCGCGGGCTTTCATATGATGCGCCGGGTGACCGGAGCATGGCGAGGATTTTTTTGGGCGGCGGGTAGAGCTGTCGCGCCGGCACATCTTCTGGATCCGCCGCGAGGAGCAGGGAATCGCGGCGCTGTTTTCCGGTGTCCGGTTCGGCCGCAGTCCGCCAGATCACCACTCGGGACCGCGCCACCGGCGACCGCAGCACAATGGCCACGTGACGGCCGTCGGGCGACAGCGCGGGATCGCCCGTCTCCCAGGACAGCCGCTGTTCGATCGATCCCGTATCGGCCGACGCCGACGCGGCCTGAATAATCTTCTGAGCTTGCACCGCGTGTTCGGTGAGGTCGGTGCTGAATCGGCCGTACAGAACGCGGGCGCTCTCGCCATAAACGCCGATAAACGCTTCATCGAAGGTGCGAGTTTGCCGGGCGCTCATGCGCCGCCAGAGCTGCACGAGACTTGAATCACCCTGCCGCTGCGCGAGCCATTCGAGAAACGCCGAGCCGGCGAGGTACGCGAACTCGCCGCCGTTGTATGCGCCCCACGCGTCGAGTTGCTCGTACCGCGGCAGCTGTCCTTCCAGCGCCCACTCGCGGAGAAAGGCCGGCCGCCACACGCCGTGCGGGCGCCCCGAGCCGGTGACGCGTCCTTCAACGTACGTGGCGTAGCCTTCGATCACCCAGCGTGGAGCGGTGAGGGGAATGGGACCCAGATCAACAGGGGCGACGCGCCATAGCGCCCGCATGAGCGGATTCCGCGACGGGCGCGTGAGGTGCGCGATATGAGTAAACTCATGAGAGATCAGGGTTGCGCCCCAATCCCGGAACTCACCGATGTCCATGCGCGGGCTGGGCGGCGTTGCCCACAGGTTGACCGCTGCCCGGTCGAGATACGGCCACGCCGATCCGTTCGGTGAGCCGTACGGATCGTCCACGACCACGTCGGTCTTGCGGGTCGGCGCGTATCCAACTTCGCGCGCCACGAGCGAGTCGATCGCTTCCATGTGCGTCGCCACGCCGAGCGTCCACGACTCCAGCTCGGCGGGATAATGAAAGGCGAAGTGCGCCGTTTCCACGGTGCGCCACGGCAACCAGGAACGCACGACGAATTGCGCCCGCGCCCCTGTTGGACAGAAGCACAACAATAGAAAAAGGACGGGGAAGATCCCCGTCCTTGGTCGAGCCGACTGTGAGTGCACGTGCCGCGTGGAGCGGGTGCCAGGCGTCAGGTCCGCGCCGCAGCGCTCTTCCGCTCGCCGAGCCGGTCCGTGACCCAAGTGGCGGGAATCATGAACAGCGGCGTGAGCAAGAAACCGAGCAGCGTGTTGAGCCAGATCAACGCGATGTAGAAGCAACCGAGTCCAAGACTGACCCAAAGGGTTCCGAGCGGACCGTGAGTTTGCAAGTGCGCACTCCTGAAAAGCTTCTTGATGGACCGGCGAACGCCGGCCGGGCGAACCGAACGCGAGAAGTATAGTCATGCGCCTTCGTGCGTTCCAGGGGCCGTCGGGCCGTGTACATCGCTATCTTGCAGGGGTGAGTCTTCGCGATACGACATCCGTTCGCCAGTCCGTGCGGGCCGCCCTGCGACCGCGCGACCGCGTCGTGCTCGCCATTTCCGGCGGGCTCGACTCTATGGTGCTGCTCGACGCCGCCGCAGCTACCGTGCCGCGGTCGCAGCTCGTCGTTGCCACGTTCGACCACGGGACCGGCACCGCGGCCACGGCGGCGCTGCAGCTGGCGGAGCGCTCGGCCGCCGCGCTGGGCATTGCGTTCGTGGGCGGCCAGGCGTCGGCGCCTCTGGAGACGGAAGCCGAGCTCCGTGAGGCGCGCTGGGAGTTCCTGCGCGGCGTGGCGAGCGCCGAACAGGCGGCCATCTCCACTGCGCACAGTTCAGACGATCAGGTCGAAACGATTCTGATGCGTGTTATGCGCGACGCCGGAGCACGCGGACTCGCCGGCCTCTTTGCCGAGAGCGACATCGTGCGGCCGCTGCTGCGTCTCACCCGGCGGGACTTGGCGCGGTATGCGCGCGCGCAGGGGCTCACGTGGGTGGAGGATCCGTCCAATGCGTCGCCGCAGTATTTGCGGAACCGTGTGCGACACGACCTGCTCCCCGCGCTTCGACACGTGCGCATGAGTCTCGACGCCGATCTCCTGGCGTTGGCGCGGAAGGCGGCGCGCTGGCGGGCAGACGTCGCGGCATACGTCGCCAGCGACATCGAGCTGCGGACGTTTGCCGAGACGCGTGGTCTGGACGTTTGCGCCAATGCGCTCGCGTCGCGCTCGACGAACGAGCTGTGCGTGCTCTGGCCGGCCATCGCCGCGCACGCCGGATTGGTGCTGGATCGCCGCGGCACCGTGCGGTTGGCCGAATTCACGCGCGACGGGCGCGTGGGCTCGCGCATTCAGCTCTCGGGCGGTTGGGAGGTCACGCGCTCGCGTGACCTGCTCCAACTCCGAGCGTCGGATCAGGAGAAGCCAACTCCCGAGCTGTTGGCATTGTCCAATCACACGCTCTGGGGCGACTGGTCGTTTCGGCCGGCCTCTGCGGAGGGATACTCGGAGGGTTACTCGGACGCCGGAGACGGCGCAGGCGACCACTGGTCCGCGTGGCTTCCCACCGACCGGCCGTTGTCGGTCCGCATCTGGGAAGCCGGCGACGCCATGGTGGGCACGGACGGATCGGCCCCGCGAAAAGTGAAGCACTTTTTGTCGGATGCCGGTGTGACCGGACACGAACGCACAGAGTGGCCCGTAGTATTGGCGGGCGATCAAGTCGTGTGGATTCCGGGAGTGCGCCGTAGCGACGCGGCAACCGTACGGTCCGGTCGGCCGGGTTTACCTTTCATCTGTGACTATACCAACCGCTGACCCGCGGCTGCTTGGCCGCACTGTTCGTCGGATTGTCTACAGTAAAGAGCAGATCGCCGCGCGCGTGTGCGAACTCGGCGCCGAGATCACGGACTCGTATCCGGACGGCGAGCTGCTGGTGCTCGGGCTCTTGAAGGGGAGTTTTATATTTCTGAGTGACCTGGTGCGGGAAGTGACCCGTCCGTTGCAGGTCGATTTTCTCGTGGCCTCCAGCTACGGCGATTCCACGGTTTCGAGCGGCAATGTCCGGCTCCTGTACGATCCCGAAACCGAGCTGGAAGGAAAGCATATTTTGCTCGTCGAAGACATCGTTGACACCGGGCGCACGCTGACCCGGCTCATGGACCTGCTTCAGGCACGGAAACCGCAATCTGTTGAGATTTGTGCGTTGTTGCACAAGCACCTTGCGACGGAGCTTCGCTACCCAACGCGCTTCATTGGGTTCGATGCACCAAATGAGTTCCTGGTGGGGTATGGGTTAGATCACGCTGAAAATTTTCGGCACATTCCGTACATAGCGAGCCTGCAGTAATGCCAGCTTCAATGCCGCCAAAAAACAAGAAAGAGTTCAGCTGGGCACGCTTTTCCAAGACGCTGTCCTTCTGGATTCTCATTCTGCTCATCCCGGTCGTTCTGATCCAGCTCACCGGATCGAAGGCCGAGGCGTCAAAGCAGATCACTTACACTCAATACCGCGACGCCCTCCAACAAGACAAGATCGCCAATGTGACGATCGTTGCCGGCAAGACGGTGGAAGGCGCGTTCAAGGACCGCGAGACGGTGGGCACGGCGACGAACGTGAAGAACTTCACGGTGCGTCTGCCCGTCGAGAATTCCGAACACGAAGTCGATGCGCTCAATGCCAAGGGCGTGCCGATCGATGCCAAGGACGCCAACGCGTCCATAATGTCGTGGGTCATCAATTTCTTGCCGTGGCTGCTGTTCATCGGCTTCTATCTGTTCTTGTTCAAGCAGATGCAGGCCGGCGGCAACAAGGCGTTCTCGTTCGGCAAGTCCAAGGCAAAACTGCTCACGGGCGACACGCCCAAGATCACGTTTGCCGACGTGGCCGGCGCGGACGAAGCCAAGCAGGAGCTCCAGGAGATCATTGAGTTCCTGCGCGATCCGCAGAAGTACACCAAGCTCGGTGGACGTCTGCCAAAGGGCTGTTTGCTCGTGGGTCCGCCGGGAACGGGCAAGACATTGCTCGCCAGGGCCGTGGCCGGCGAAGCAAACCGTCCGTTCTTCTCCATGTCCGGATCCGACTTCGTTGAAATGTTCGTGGGCGTTGGCGCAAGCCGCGTGCGCGATCTGTTCGAGCAGGGCAAGACGAACGCGCCGTGCATCATCTTCATTGACGAAATCGACGCCGTCGGGCGCCATCGCGGTGCCGGCCTTGGCGGCGGTCACGACGAACGTGAGCAAACGCTCAACCAGTTGCTCGTCGAGATGGATGGCTTCGAGTCGAACGACGGCGTGATCCTCATCGCCGCCACGAACCGTCCGGACGTGCTCGATCCGGCGCTGCTGCGTCCGGGCCGTTTTGATCGCCAGATTGTAGTGGACGCGCCGGATCTCCGCGGTCGCGAAGGCATTCTCAAGGTGCATCTGCGCAACAAGCCGATCGCCGAGGACGTGAACATCACGACGCTCGCTCGCGGCACGCCGGGAATGGCCGGCGCCGATCTGGCGAACCTCGTGAATGAAGCCGCGCTGCTCGGCGTGCGCCGGAACCATGACAAGATCCACATGGCGGATCTCGAGGACGCCAAGGACAAGGTCATGCTCGGCGCCGAGCGCAAGTCGATGGTGATGAAGGACGAAGAGCGGAAGCTCACGGCCTATCACGAGGCAGGTCACGCCATTTGCGCCATGCGCGTCAAGGGCAATGATCCGCTGCACAAGGTCACGATCGTACCGCGGGGACGCGCGCTCGGTCTGGCGTTCACGCTGCCGGAGGATGACCGCGTGTCGGTGACGCGCCAACAGCTCGAGGCCGTGCTCGTGATGTCGTACGGTGGCCGCGCGGCGGAAGAGTTGATCTTCGGATACGATCGCGTCACCACAGGCGCCGCGAGCGACATCCAGAAGGCGACCGCGATCGCTCGTCGCTATGTCACGCAGTGGGGTCTGTCCGACGCCATCGGACCGATACTCGTGGGCGACAATGAGCAGGAAGTCTTTCTTGGCCGCGAGTTGCAGCATCGCCGCGAAGTGTCCGAGCAGACGGCGCAGCTCGTTGATGCGGAAGTGAAGCGTGTTATCGATCGCTCATACGAGCGGGCGAAGGAGACGCTGGCGCTGCACGTTGACTTGCTGCACCAGGTGGCCAACGCGCTGCTCGATCGCGAGACGCTGACTCGCGAGGACATCGAGTTGTTGTCACGTGGTGAGCCGCTGCCGCCGCGCACGTCCGGCGCGCCGCCAACTGCACCCGCGCCGGTGATCACGCCACTCCTCGAGCCGCGCCGGATGAATCCGCCGCTGCTCGGTGGGCCGGAGCCGAGTCCTGCGTGATTGCCGCGCGCTGAACGTGGTACAAGGCAGTGAAAACGGGAGCCGGTTGCGGCTCCCGTTTTTTTGTCCGCGCGCGCTGCCTCGACCGGTGAAAACCGATAGCTTCCGCTCATGCATTGGCACCACGCCACCGGCTCGCTCTCGCTGGATCGTCCGCGAATCCTCGGCATCGTGAACGTGACGCCCGACAGCTTCAGCGACGGCGGGCGCTTGCGGTCTCTGGATGACGTGCGGCGCTACGCCGACCGCCTCGTGGCCGAGGGCGCCGACGTGGTGGACGTGGGCGGAGAATCAACGCGTCCGCAGGGGGCGAGCGCCATTGATGTGGACGAAGAGCTTCGGCGCGTGCTGCCCGCGATCGGCGCGATTCGGGCAGACCACCCGGACGTGCCGCTGTCCGTGGACACTGTGAAATCGCGTGTGGCCGCCGAAGCGTTGGCGCGCGGCGCGTCGATCGTGAACGACGTGTCGGCCTTTCGCCTGGACGGTGCGATGGCCGGCGTGTGCGCGCGCGGCGGGGCAGGGGTTGTCCTGATGCACTCGCGTGGCGACGTTGCCGACATGGCCACCTTTGCGCACGCCGAGTATGGCGACGACGTGACCGGCGCGGTGATCGCTGAGCTGCACGCCGGGATCGAGCGGGCGACTGGCGCCGGTGTGGCGCGGGAGCGCATTGTGCTTGATCCAGGCATTGGGTTCTCGAAGCGCGGCGAGCAGTCGTTGCGGGTGCTCAACGAGTTGCCGCGGCTCGCGGCGCTCGGATTTCCGGTGCTGGTGGGCGTGTCGCGGAAGCGGTTCATTGGTCGGATCACCGGCGTGACGGTGGCGGCGGACCGAGTGGCGGGAACGACCGGGGCGAACGTGGCGGCCCTCGATCGCGGCGCGCGGCTGTTTCGCGTGCATGACGTCAAGGCGGCCCGCGAGGCGCTCGATGTGGCCTGGGCAATCGAAAGGGCGGGTGGGGTGAGTATATGAATTATTATATATGAATTACGATATATGAATTTCATCGAGCAATTCCGACTGCTGCACCCGGGGTGGCGAGACCTCCTCGAGGTCGCCGTGGTCAGCTTCGCGATCTACCGCGCGCTGCTGCTCGTGCACCGCACGCGGGCGATGCAGATTTTCGTGGGCGTTATCGTGCTCGCGGTGGCGTACGGCATTGCCTACGTGCTGCAGCTCGGCATGATTCTCTACCTGCTCACGCTCATCTTCAGTTACGGCGCCATTGCACTGTTGATCATCTTTGCGCCGGAGCTGCGGGCGGGACTGGCGCAGATCGGCCGTACCCCCATGTCGCGGCTGTTCTCGCACATGGGCGAGAGCGAAATCGGCGAACAGGTGGGGGAGGCGGTGGAGCGCCTGAGCCGGTCGGGCATCGGCGCGATCATCGTCATCGAGCGCGACGTGTCGCTCGAGCAGTACGTGCAGTCGGGGTCGGAGATGAGCGCCAAGGTCTCGGCCGATCTTCTGGCGACCATCTTTACGCCGTACTCACCGCTCCATGACGGTGCGGTCATCATCCGTGGCGACACCATCATTGGGGCCGGCTGCATTCTGCCGTTGTCGCAGGCGTCGCTCATTGACCGTTCACTCGGTACGCGGCACCGGGCGGCGCTTGGGTTGTCGGAAGAAACGGATGCGCTCGTTGTGGTCGTGTCCGAAGAGACGGCCACGATCACCGTGGCGGCGAACGGAAAGCTTTGGCGCAATTTCACGCCGGTGCAGGTGCGCGAGCTCGTGTCGGGCCGGCCGCTGCGCGACGTCGCCGAAGCCGCAGGCATCGAAGTCCACGCGTGACCAACTGGTGCGCGTGACGCCAGGCGCGCGATGACGGTGCGCCGCGCGGCGATCGCCGCCGGCGCGATCATGCTCGCGGTCTATGTCGCGACCCTTGCGCCCGGCGTGACATTTTGGGACGCCGGCGAATTCATTGCCGCCGCGAAATCACTCGGCATTCCGCATCCGCCGGGCACGCCATTGTTTGTACTCGCGCTCAATACGTGGGCCCGCGTGCTGTGGTTCTTGCCGTACGCCGTTGCCACCAATCTCTTCTCGGCTGCGTGCACGGCAGGCGCTGTGGGATTGTCTGCTGCGTGGATCGCGCGGGCCACGCGCGCGCCGTGGTGGGGCGTGGCCGCGGCGATCACCGCCGGCGCCATGACCTCCGTGTGGCAGAACGCCACCGAGACCGAAGTGTACGCCGCGTCGCTCTTCGTGTCGGTCGCGGCAATCGTCGCGGCCGATCTCGCCGGACGATCCGGCGAGCGGCGCTGGTTGCTGTTGTCGGCCTATTTACTCGCGCTGTCGTTGCCACTGCATCTCAGCATACTGGTGGCCGCGCCGGTGGTGATCTATCTCGCGGCGCAGCGCACGGACGGCTCATACGACTTGGCCGCTGGCGCAGCGCTGCTTGGGGTTACGATCGCCGCGGTTGGCGCGGGGAGGCTTGCGCCGTGGTGGTGCGTGGCGGGCGTGGCGGTGATCGCGGCGTCGGTGGTGCCGAGCGGCGGGGCGCCACGCCGGACGCGTGTGCGCGCTGCGGTCGGCGTGGTGGTGACCATGGTCGTCGCCGGGTCGGCGCTGCTGTTCATGCTCGTTCGCGCGCGACACGAGCCGGCGATCGATCAGGGGCATCCCGTGTCGCTGGAGCAACTCTTTTATGTGATTGGCCGGCGGCAGTACGACGTGGCCGGTCTTTTTCCGCGGCGGGCGGCGTGGTGGCTTCAGATTGCCAACTGGTTCGAGTACGCCGACTGGCAGGTGGCGCTGTCGTTGGCGCCCACAGTCATTCCGACCGTTGGCCGCGTGCTCATGACGCTGCTCTTTGCCGCGCTCGGCGTGATCGGCGCGCAACAGCATCGCGCTGTGGACCGGCGGAGTTGGCGCGCGGTATTGCTGCTTTTCATCGCCGGGTCGGTGGGCGTCGGCGCGTACCTCAACTTGCGGGCAGGCGCGTCGTTTGGCTGGAGTTTTGTTCCGGACGACGCCGCACATGAAGCGCGCGATCGCGATTACTTCTTTGTCCTGAGCTTTTGGGCGTGGGGATTGTGGGCCGGCATTGGTGCCATGTCGCTGATGCGGCGAGTGCCGCGAGTGCGGTGGCCGGTGCAAGCGGGCCTCGTGCTCGCCGCGCTGCCCATCATGTTCAACTGGACCGCCGTGTCGCGCCGGTCGGAGCCGGAGGCGAGTTTGCCGTCGAAGGTCGCGTCAGCTTTACTCGATCCGCTGCCGCCGCGGACGGTGCTGTTCGTTGCCGGGGATAACGATAGCTATCCGTTGTGGTACGCCCAGCAAGTCGAAGGCAAACGACGCGACGTGACTATCATCACGATGCCGCTCTTGGGAGCCCCGTGGTACTCGGCCGAACTGGAGCGTCGCGAGGGGCTGCTCAACGGATTGGTGTCGGGCGACGAGCTGGGACTGTCGGCCAGAATCGCGGCGGTGGCACGGGCAGCCGGGCGGCCGGTCGCGGTAGCGGTGACTGTACCCGCTGGCGATAGAAACCGGCTAGGTCGCGATTGGAAGGATATTGGGTTTGTGTATATGAGCTTGGACGACGCCGATGAACCCGATAACCAGCAAGATAAATTATTCTCAGTTATTCGACTCGATTCTGCGGCGATGCGCCAGGCTGCAGCCGCTATTGATCCGTGGTTGGCGGGAAAGACGCTGCGCGAGTCGCTGGACCCCGTACATGGGGATTTTTTCTCGCTACTTTCCTGTCCGCACCTGGCGGATCGGAGCCGCGGCCGCCCCCAACTCGCTTCCCTTGATTCGACCTGTAACCTACGATAATTTGGTACGTTATGCCGTTTTCTGACCTCCCGGTGCGGCTCCGGGACGTGCGGGACCGAATCGAGGCTGCAGCGCGCCGCGGCGGCCTCGGCCAACGGACGACGATCGTCGCCGTCACCAAGACTCACGGCCCGGACGCCGTCCAGGCCGCGTTTGATGCCGGGCTCGTTGACGTGGGCGAGAACAAGGTGCAGGAAGCTCTGCCAAAGATGGACGTCATCACGGCGCCGGTGCGCTGGCACCTGATCGGACATCTGCAGCGGAACAAGGTGAAGGCCCTCTCCAGGTTCGATCTGCTTCACTCGCTCGACAGCAGCCGGCTTGCTGATGCGGTGAACGAAGCTGGCCTCGCCGCCGGTGTTCCCATTGATGCGCTGGTCCAGGTCAATGTTGCGGGGGAAGAAACCAAGGGCGGGTTCGAGCGGCAGGAATGGTCTGCCGAGGCAGAACGTTTGCGCAGCATGGCGGGAATTCGCGTGCGGGGCGTCATGACCATGGCGCCGTTGGACGCGAATGAAGGTACGCTTCGTATGGTGTTCGCCGGCGCGCGCGACGCGCGTGACATATTTCAGGCGGCGGGACACTCGGCGACGGAGCTATCGATGGGTATGTCGCACGATTACGAGGTCGCCGTCGAGGAAGGCGCGACGTTGGTGCGCCTCGGAACGATTCTCTTCGGAGCCAGACCCGCATGATCGACGAGACTTTTCACCTCACGCCGCTGGACGTTCGCCGGTACGACTTCGGCAAGGCTTTGCGCGGCTATGATCCCGAACGGGTGAACCAGTTCCGCGACCAGGTGGCCGAAGAGCTGGAACGCCTCACCCGCGTCAACCAGGATCTCGACAACAAAGCGCGCGGATTCCACGAGCAGCTGCGCGCGTTTCGCGAGCGGGACAAGGCGATCAACGAGGCGCTCGTGTCCGCCCAGCAATTGCGCGGCGAGATTCGCGAGCAGGCGGAGAAAGAAGGGCAGCTCGTCATTCGTGAAGCGCGCGCGCAGGCCGATCAGCTCATGGACGAGGCGCGCTCCGACATCCGCCGCATCGAGGACCAGCTCGCGTCGCTCGACCGCGCGCGTCGCGCGTATCTCGCGCAGCTGCGCGTGATGATCGAGCGGCAGCTGTCGGAGATCAATGCCGCGGAGCAGTCGCCGCCAGACGCCGGCCTTCGCGACTCCGCTACCGGCGCTCCAGCCTGGATGGGATCGCTCGTCAAAGAATGACCAGCGCAACCTCGCACGTTTCTCCGGCGCACTCTGTGGCGCCGAACTTTCACGCATATGAGTTCGCCGACGAGGCGGCCTCGGTGGTGCGCGAACGGTTTGGCGCGCGGCCCGACGCCGCGATCATTCTCGGGACCGGTCTTGGCGCGCTGGCGTCGGAGATCGACGAGGTCGCGGCAATCGACTACTGCGACATCCCCGGCTTTCCGCCTTCCACCGTCCAGTCCCATCACGGACGGTTGATCTGCGGCACGCTCGGTGGCAAGACGGTGATCGCCATGCAGGGACGGTTTCACCGCTATGAAGGGTACTCGCTGCAACAGGTCACGTTCCCGGTGCGCGTGCTGCGCGCGCTCGGTGTGGAAACGCTGATCGTGTCGAACGCCTGCGGCGGCCTCAATCCGCTCTGGGCCACTGGCGATATCATGCTCATTGCCGATCACATCAACCTGCTCGGCGACAGTCCACTCATTGGCCCGAACGACGACCGGCTCGGACCGCGCTTTCCCGACCTCTCGGCGCCGTACAACGCGCTACTGCGCGCGCTGGCGAGCGAGGTTGCCGCCGCTGAACGCATCGCGCTGCGCGAGGGCGTGTACGTCGCGGTGGCCGGCCCCAATCTCGAGACGCCGGCCGAATGCCGCTATCTGCGCGCGATCGGCGCCGACGTGGTCGGTATGTCCACGGTGCCCGAAGTGCTCGTGGCCGTTCACGCCGGCATGCGTGTGCTTGGACTCTCTATCATCACGGACATGTGTCTTCCAAACGAGCCTGAGCCCACGGTGGAACGAATCATTGCCGCGGCCAACGTGGCCGAGCCGAAGTTGACTGCGCTTGTGCGCGGCGTTCTGGAGGGGCTGTGAGTACCGCTACGCCGCGATTTCAGCCGCTGCCGCCGGACCGCCCGGCGGACGACGTCGAACGCGAGTTGCTCGCGCGGTGGGACGACGAGCAACTGTTTCAGCAGACGCTCGCCGGGCGCGAGGATGCGAAGTCATTCGTGTTCTTTGAAGGTCCGCCCACAGCGAATGGCCGTCCCGGCATTCACCATGTGTTCGCGCGGACGATCAAGGATCTCTTCTGCCGCCACCGCGCCATGCTGGGCTATCGCGTGTCACGCAAGGCGGGCTGGGACACGCACGGCCTGCCGGTGGAGATCGAAGTCGAGAAGCAGCTGGGCATCAGCGGCAAGCAGCAGATCGAAGCGATTGGCGTGGCCGAGTTCAACCGGCTGTGCCGCGAGAGCGTGTTCAAGTACCGCGCGGACTGGGAGAAGCTGAGCGCGCGCATGGGGTACTGGCTCGACTACGAGCATCCGTACGTCACGTACAGCAACGACTACGTGGAGAGCGTGTGGTGGGCGCTCAAGACGCTGTTCGACAAGAACATGCTCTATCGCGGGCACAAGATTCTGCCGTATTGCGCGCGGTGCGGCACATCGTTGTCGAGCCACGAGGTGTCGCTCGGGTACGAGGATGTCGACGATCCAAGCGTGTATATCGCGTTGGAACTGCAGGGTCTAGGGTCTAGGGTTGAGGGTCTAGACGGCGTCAGTCGGCGCATACTCGTGTGGACCACTACGCCGTGGACTTTGGTGTCGAACACGGCGTTGGCGGTGCGGGCCGATCTCGATTATGTCGAGGTGGTGCGGCGTGAGGCGGACAAGGATAAGAGAACTCTTATCCTTGCCGAATCGCGGCTGGGCGCGGCGTTGGGCGAAGATTATGATGCGCGGTGGAAGGTGGTGGGGCGCATGAAGGGGGCCGAGCTGGTGGGGATGCGGTACCGGCGGCCGTTCGACTGGATCGAATTTCCCGAGGGCACGGAGCACGAGATCATCATCGGCGAGGACTTCGTGTCGGCCGATGACGGGAGCGGCGTGGTGCACATGTCGCCCGCCTTTGGCGCGGACGACTATGCGGCCGGCCGCCGCCACAATCTCGCCTTCCTGCAGCCGATCGACGGAAAGGGGGAGTTCCCCGCATCCATGCCCATTGTGGGCGGGCTGTTCGTCAAGGATGCCGACGCCTTGCTTACCGAGGAGCTCAAGCGCCTCGGCGTGCTGCACAAGGCCGGGCGGCTTACGCATTCGTATCCGCATTGCTGGCGGTGCGGCACGCCGCTGCTGTATTACGCGCGCACGTCGTGGTTCATCCGCACCACCGAAGTGCGCGAGGCGATGATGGCGCGGAACGCGCGCATCGACTGGCACCCGGTGGCGACGGGCGAAGGACGGTTCGGCGAATGGCTCAAGAACAACATCGACTGGGCCATCTCTCGCGACCGGTTCTGGGGCACGCCGTTGCCGGTATGGGTGTGCGATGCCGAGGTGTCGCACCTCGATTGCGTGGGCAGCTACGCCGAGCTGGCGGAGCGCGCCGGCCGCGCCTTGCCCCCGGACTTCGATCCGCACAAGCCGCACGTTGATGACTATTCGTGGAAGTGCCGCGTGCCGGGGTGCAGCGGCACGATGCGTCGCGCGCCCGAGGTGATCGACGCCTGGTTCGATTCCGGATCGATGCCGTTTGCGCAGTGGCACTATCCGTTCGAGAACGCCGAGCAATTCACCGCGCAATTCCCGGCGGATTTCATCGCCGAGGGCGTGGACCAGACGCGCGGCTGGTTCTACTCGCTGCTGGCGATCGCCACCGGCCTGGGTGACGCGTTGCCGAACAACAGCGACCATGCGTCCGCGTCGCCGTACAAGGCCGTGGTTGTGAACGACATGGTGCTCGACGCGCAGGGGCTCAAGATGTCGAAGAGTCGCGGGAACATCGTGGACCCGTGGGCGATGTTCGAGCGGCACGGGGTGGACGCGGTTCGGCTCTTTCTCGTGGCGTCCAGCAACGTGTGGCTGCCGCGCGCCTTCGATGAGAAGGTGCTCGCCGAGCAGGCCGGGCGGTTTTTGCGCACATTCAAGAACGTGTATAGCGGTATTTTCGCCCAGTACGCGAACTTCGGCTGGGCGCCGTCCAGCCAGGATCCGGTGGTGGCCAGCCGGCCGGTGATCGACCGCTGGATGATCAGCCGCCTGAGCGCGCTGGAGCACGTGGTGAACGATGCGCTCACGGCGTACGACGCAACGACGGCGGCGCGGGCGATCATCGAGTTCGTGGATGACGACCTCGCGAACTGGTACGTGCGGCTCAGCCGCGCTCGGTTCTATGACGTGGATGGCGAGGACAACCGCGCGGCGTTCGCCACGCTGTATGAGGTGCTCGTGTCCGTGTGCCGCCTGCTCGCCCCACTGGCGCCGTTCGTCAGCGACTGGGTGCATCGCGAGCTCACCGGCGAGTCTGTGCATCTCGCGCCGTTCGTGACGCCGCGCGATTACGTGGGCGATCCGACGCTCGACGTGGCAATGGGCGCCGTGCGAACGCTGGCGCGCCTTGGCCGTGCGGTGCGGGAAGAGATCGGCATCAAGGTGCGTCAGCCGTTGTCGCGTATGGTCTGTGTGGCGCCCCACGCGGCCGATGCGGTGCTGGCGCCGCTCGTGCCGCTGTTGGCGTCGGAGCTCAACGTCAAGCACGTGGAATTCGCCAGCTCCGGCGACGCGCTGGTGACATTGGAAGCGAAACCAAACTTCCGCGGTCTGGGTAAGAAGTTTGGCAAGAAGACGCCGCTCGCCGCCGCGGCTATTTCGGCGTTCGGCAGCGAGGAGTTGCGCGGATTCCTGCAGGGACGTGTGCTGGTGGTTAGCGTTGAGGGGGAATCGCACGAACTGGGGCCGGACGACCTGGCCATCGTGCGGCGCGCGTCAGGCAGTTTGGCGGTTCAGGAGGACGGGGGATTCTTCGTCGCGCTCGATCCTGACGTGACCCCGGAATTGAAGCTCGAAGGGCATGCCCGAGAGATCGTTAGCCGGGTACAACGTATGCGAAAGGAGTCCGGATTCGCGGTGAGCGACCGGATCGAATTGACCGTGGCAGGCCCCACCGAGGTTCAGACCGTGGTGCGGGTGCACGGCGCGTGGATCGCCGAAGAAGTGTTGGCAGCCAAGCTCGAGCTCGTGGGCGAGGCGACGGAGGGAAGGGACATGCACGCTATCGATCTCGACGGTCTTACGGCCTATGTGGCCATCACCAGGATAGAGTAGCAATGCCGACGACCAACAGCGCTCCCAAAAAGCCCAAGGGCATGCCGAAGAAGTCGCTGCAGCATTTCGAGAAGCGGCTGATCGACGAGCGGAAGCGGGTGCTCAAGGAGCTGGGCCGGAATGATGAAGCGTTCGGATCAACGCCGCAGTCGGCCGACGGTGATCTGAGCAGCTACTCGTTTCACATGGCCGATCAGGGCACCGACGCCATGGAGCGCGAAAAGGCGTTCCTGTTCGCGAGTCAGGAGGGGCGGTTCCTGTGGCACATCGACGAAGCGCTGCGCCGGTTGTATCGCACGCCGGAAATGTTCGGCAAATGTCATCAGTGCGGAAACGAGATCGCCTTCGAGCGGCTCGACGCTTTGCCACACGCGCGCTTTTGCATCGATTGCAAGCAGCGTGAAGAAGATGCAAAAAAATAATTCGGGTCTGTTCTGGCCCGTGTTGGTCCTGGTTGCCGCGGTGGATTTCTGTACGAAAGCACTGGCGGTGAGCCAGCTCATACCCCAGCGTTTGCCGCACAACATCTACGGCGACGTGGTGCGGTTCACACTCGTGTACAATCCTGGTGCCGCGTTCGGCCTGTACGTGGGCCGCTATTCCCGCGGCATCTTCATGATGCTCACGGTCGTAGCGCTGCTCATCCTCGGTCGTCTGTATGCGGCGACGCGTTCCGGGGACGTTCTTCGTACGCTGTCGCTCGCCTTGGTGTGTGGCGGGGCGATAGGAAATTTGATCGACCGCATTCGCTCGACGGCCGGCGTGGTGGACTTCATCGACATCGGCTTCGGCGACTCACGGTGGCCAACCTTCAACATCGCCGACATGGCGGTGAGCCTGGGCGCTTTTCTGCTCGCCTGGGTACTGTGGGGCGAGGACACCCAGTACGAGAGCACGCCGGTGCCCGCGCCGGCGGCAGTGACGGTTGAACCACGGGAACTCTCGTAATATTCCGCACGACATGAGTTCGACTTCCAAGACCGGCCGCGTCTTCTGGACCGCCGCCGTCGTCGTGATCATTCTCGACGTCATCACCAAGCACTTCGCCGTGCAGAATCTGACGCCGCACTTTCCGGTGTCCGTCGTGGGCGAGGTGGTGCGCTTTACGCTCGCCTACAATCCTGGCGCGGCGTTCAGCATGTCGGCCGGCGATTACTCGCGCTACGTGTTTGGCGGGTTCGCGGTGGTGGCGCTCATCTTTCTCCTCCGGCTCTATCGCGTCTGGAGCACGACGAGCGCGCCGGGCTCGGATGGCCGCGTGCGTCTGCTGGCGTTGGGACTCGCGTGGGGCGGAGCGGCGGGCAACTTGATCGACCGGTTCCGGTCGCCCCGCGGCGTTGTGGATTTCATCGATATCGGTTTCGGCGACGTGCGCTTCTGGACGTTCAACGTGGCCGATTCGGCCGTGACGGTGGGCGCGCTGATGCTGGCATTCGTCCTCTGGCGCGAGGACCGGCAGGCACTGGCGATTGCGGCGAGTGAGGCGGCCGCGCGCGACAAGGCGCCGTTTTCGACCTGACGCCCGTGATTTCCGCGCTCCGGTAAGCCGAGCGCCCGGTCGTTCGATTCGCGACTAACTTCCAGCCAGTCGCGAATCCCACCTTTGTGCCACCGAATGACCGACCCGACAACGCACACCATCACCGCCTCGGCGGACGCCCCGCGCCTGGACGTCCTCATTGCCGGCTATCTCGACATTTCCCGAAACCAGGCCGCGACGCTGATCGCTGGCGGCCAGGTGACGGTGAACGGTCACCGTGAGAAGGCCAGCTACAAGTCGCGCGAGGGGGAAATAGTAACCGTCGAAGTCGCCCCGCCGCCTGACCGGCAAGTGATTGGCGAGGACATTCCGCTCACCATCGTCTACGAAGACGACGACGTGCTGGTGGTGGACAAGCCGGGCGGAATGGTCGTGCATCCGGCTCCCGGGAATTGGACGGGGACCCTTGTGAACGCGCTCAAGGGGCGCGGGGGTCCGCTATCCGGGGTCACCGACGAATTCCGTGAGGGCATTGTTCACCGGTTGGACAAGGAAACGTCCGGCCTTCTGCTGGTGGCGCGATCCGACCGCGCGCACCGGGTGTTGGGGGCGGCGCTACAGGCCCGAAAGATCACGCGGCGGTACGCCGCGCTCTCGTGGGGGCACGTGACCGAGGACCGAATTACGGTCGAGAAGCCGATTGCGCGAGATCCGCGAGACCGAAAGCGCATGGCAGTCGTCAATACCGGACGGCCGGCACGGACGGATTTCACCCGGCTTGCGCGCTTCGACTCCTCGGATCTTTTGCGTGCCGAC
The DNA here is from genome assembly GCA_041690755.1 of Gemmatimonadaceae bacterium. Taxonomy (GTDB): domain Bacteria; phylum Gemmatimonadota; class Gemmatimonadetes; order Gemmatimonadales; family Gemmatimonadaceae; genus JAQBQB01. The sequence goes on from JBEPWA010000002.1 coordinate 43,599, forward strand.
CTGCACACGGGCCGGACGCACCAAATTCGGGTGCATCTCGCCTCGATCGGCCATCCGGTCGTTGGCGACGATACTTACGGGGGTGGGGGAGGCCGCAAGCTGGTGAGTCTTCCACCGCGCCGGCACTTCCTGCACGCGGCGTGGTTGATTTTCCAGCACCCGATCTCGGGCGAACTGGTGGATCTCCGCTCACCGCTGCCGGCAGAGCTGCACCGCGCTGTCGTGGCCGCAGCAGGCCCCGACGTGGAACTGGGCGACACCAACCCGCTCGAATTCTTTGGATTCTACGACATTCACGTCTGACGTGATCGCACCGCCCACGCTGCTGTTTCGCGTGGGTGCGACCATGTACGGCTGTGAGATCGGCGCCACGCAGGAGATCATTCCGCTCCGTCCGATGACGCGGCTCCCCGGCGCGCCGCCGTTCGTGCGCGGGTTGATCAACATGCGCGGTACCATCGTGACGGTGCTCGACCTGGCACTGCGGCTCGATCCGTCGCGGAGTGCGGCGCCGGTGGCCGGTGCATCGATCGTGCTCGTGCGGCACGGCGAGCACCTCGTGGGTCTGATCGTCGAGGAGGTGCTCGACGTGCGCGTGTTGGAGGCAGGCGACGACGTCCGTGACGAGGCAACGAGCGCGATCATGCGTTGCGTCGCCACCGTGGACGGAACACCGGTAGTCATCCTCGATCTCGGCGCGATCATCGCCCAGGTCCTGCTCGTTTAGTGCTGGTCTTCCGTGCTCTCTTTTGGAGGGGTTCTTGACGCACTCGGTTCTGATTTGTGACGACGCGATCTTCATGCGCACCATGGTCGGCGACATCCTCACGCAGGCGGGATTCGAGATTGTGGGTGAGGCGGAGACGGGCGTCCAGGCGGTACAGAAGTACCAGCAGTTGCATCCCGACCTCGTGACGATGGACATCGTCATGCCGGACATGGGCGGCATCGACGCGGTGCGCGAGATCTGCAAGCTCGACCCCAATGCGAAAATCCTCATGTGCAGCGCCATGGGGCAGCAGGCCCTCGTGGTGGAAGCCATTCAGGCAGGCGCCAAGGACTTCGTCGTCAAGCCGTTCCAGCCCAGCCGCGTGCTCGAGGCCGTCCAGCGCGTGCTCGCCTAGCACGCTCCCTCGGCGACGATCGTGGATACCCTCCAGTACGCCGAGCTGTTTCTCACTGAGAGCCGTGAGCACGTCGTGGGTATCAACCAGGCGCTGCTCGTGCTCGAGCGCGAGGAGACGGGGCCGGCGGCCGCGGCGGCGGTGGACGAGATCTTTCGCGCCGTGCACACGGTGAAGGGCATGAGCGCGATGATGGGCTACGCGGTCGTGGCCGAGTTGTCGCACGAAATGGAGACGGTGCTGGACGGTGTGCGCCGTGGCGCGCTGTCGATCGACGCGGCGATGATGGATGTGTTTTTCCACGCCGCCGACGTGCTCGAACAGTCGATCGAAGGCGCGGTGGCCGGCCGTGAGGGCGAGGTCAGCGCGCCGGACCTCGTGGCGTCGCTGCGCCGGCTGGGCACGGCGTCGCCGGCGCCTGGTGAATGGACAGTGTCGGCGCCCATGACCTCGGGAACGCTGGTGCGTGTCCGATTGGCCGCCGACACTCCGCTGCGCGGGGTGCGCGCGTTCATCATCGTGCAGACGATCGGTAAACTGGGCGAGGTGACCGGCACCGAACCGTCACTCGATGCGCTGCAAGCCGAGGGGTTCGGGACCGACTTTGCGTTGCGAGTCATCAGCGCGCTCGAGCCGGCCGACATCGAGCGCGTGGTGCGCGGCGCCGGCGACGTGGAGGCCGTGCAGATTGGCGAGGACGAGACCGCGCCGCGCCTGGCGACGCCGACGCCCGCGACGTCGCGCGACATGGATCTCGGAACGCCAGCGTCGTTGGCAATTGCGGAACCGGCGGCGGCGAACAGCCGATCGCGTCACGTGCGCATTGACGTGCGTCGGCTCGACAACCTCATGAACCTGATTGGCGAGTTGGTGATCGCCCGCGGGCGACTGACGCAGCTGGCCGGCGGCCTCGGCGACACCGCGTTGTCGGAGACGGTGACACAATCGTCGCGCTTGATCACCGAGCTCCGCAACGAGATCACGGCGAGTCGCATGGTGCCGGTGTCGCAGGTGTTCGATCGCTTTCCGCGCATTGTGCGCGACGCGGCACGCAGCGTGGGCAAGCAGGTCGAGTTCATCGCCGAGGGGAAGGGGATCGAGCTGGATCGTTCGATGCTCGACGAGATCGCCGACTCGATCGTGCATCTGCTGCGCAATGCGATCGATCACGGCATCGAGCTGCCGGAGGAGCGGGTGGCGAACGGCAAGCCTGCCGTCGGCCGCCTCACGCTCAGCGCGATCCGCGATCGGTCGGCCATCGTCATTCGTGTGAGCGACGACGGCAAGGGAATCGATCGCGACCGCGTGCTGGCGCGCGCCAAGCGCGACGGGCTGATCGACGCGCACCGAACGGAACTCACGGAGGATGAGCTGTTGCGCCTGTTGGCGCGTCCCGGATTTTCCACCGCGGAGCAAGTGACCGGGCTGTCGGGGCGCGGCGTTGGTGTTGACGCCGTGTACACGCGCGTGCGCGCGCTGGGCGGCGCGATGGACATTCGCTCGGTGCCCGGGCAGGGCACCACGATGATGCTCCGGCTGCCGCTGACGCTGGCCATTGTGCGCGCGGTGCTGGCGCGGGTGAGCGATGAGACTTATGCAATACCACTCGCCCACGTGAGCGAAACCATCGAGCTCACGCCCGACGTGGTGCGCACCGTCAAAGGCCGCGAAGTACTTCTCGTGCGGGACGACGTCCTGCCGCTGCTGCGACTGCGCGAGCTGGTGGGATTGCCGCCCTGTGCTTGGCGGGGCGACATCGAACTCGAACAAGTGATTGTCATCGACCTGGGCGATCGTCGCGCAGGGTTGGTGATCGACGAGCTCACGGGGCAGGAAGAGATAGTCGTGAAACAGTACGACGCCGTACGCGACGGCCTCCCGTTCTTTGGCGGCGCGACTTTGTTGAGCGACGGAACACCGTCGCTGATCGTTGACGTCAGCAGTCTCCTTTGAGGATCGCATGGACGACCTTCGTACTCTGAGCCCCACGCAACTCGACGCGCTGCGCGAAGTCGCGAACATCGGCGCCGGCCACGCCGCCACGGCGCTGTCGCAGATGATCGGTCAGACGATCATGATCAGCGTGCCGACGATCAACATCACGCGGCTCGAAGACGTGCCGCCCCAGGTGTCGGAGCCGGACGAGCCCGTAGCGGCGGTACTCATGCACATGCTGGGCGACCTCACGGGCCGCACGCTGCTCGTGTTTCCACGGCGCACCGCGCTGCGGTTGGCGTCGATGCTCATGCGGCGGCCGCCGTCGGAGGCGTTCGGCGAGATGGAACAGTCGGCGATCAAGGAGGCGGGCAATATCCTGAGCTCGGCGTACATGAACGCGCTCAGCGACTTCATGGGCATGATGCTGCTACCGTCGCCCCCCAGTCTGGCAATCGATCTGTCCACCGCGGTGTTGACGACGGCGTATCTGCAGTTCGGCAGCGACCGGGACTTCGTGTTCTGTGTGGAGAGCGAGTTTTTGATGAGCGATCTCGACGAGAAGTTACGCGGTTTCTTTTTGCTGCTGCCCGACTCGGCGTCGCTGCAGGCGATTCTCAAAGCGGTGCGGGTGGATTGATGGAACGCTGCGGCGGGCGTGCGACCGGTCACCGGTAACCGGCCGGCGCTATGTCGTTGACCTCGGAGCGGGATCGCGAGGTACTTCGCTCGTTTGCCCGACGCATCGACCCGTCGGACGCCGGGGCGCACAACAATCTTGGCGTGTTGTATTACAACAAGGGGCTGTACGAGGAAGCGGTCGCCGCCTTCATGAAGGCGTTGGAGCTCGACCAGAAGATGCAGGTGGCCCAGCGCAACCTGGAGATCGCCTATTTCAATACCGGTTATTATAATACTAGAATATCAGAACTGAAAGAACGCCTGCGCCTGCGGCCAAACGATCGCGACGCGCGCTGGGAGCTCGGGCGAACGTTCTCGCTGCTCGGCCAGCCCGAGGACGCGGTCGCGGAATTCGCGGCGCTGCTCGAGTTTGCGCCGGGCGACGTGGCGGCGCTCCTGCAGCTGGCGCTCGCCGAAAAGGAGACGGGCGGTATCGAGCGCGCGCAGCAATGCCTGGAGCGCGCCCTCGAACTCGACCCCGAGAGCTCGCTGCTGCACGTGACGATGGGCGAGGTGTTGTACAACCGGGGGCTCAACGGCGAAGCCTTGCGCGCGCTGGAACGATCGATCGAGCTCAATCCCGACAATCACGACGCGCTCTACCTCATGGGATTCGTGCTCGGCGACATGGGCCGCCACGAGGACGCCCAGGCCGTGACGCGGCGCGCGATCAAGCTCAACCCCGGACTCTCGCGCGCCCACGCCAACCTGGCGATCGATCAACAGGCCGGACCGCTCCACACGGCCGAGCACTCGAAGCGGGAACTCCAGGTGACCGGCGAGAGCCAACTGGCCCGGTACAATCTTGGCTTGGCGTTTCGGCGTAAAGGTTACTACACCGAAGCCTTGCGCGAATACCGCGTCGCGCTCGAACGCGGGGAAGAGCGGGACCTCGTGCTGCAGGCAATGGCTGAAATGCACCTGCTCATGCGCCAGCCCAAGGAGGCGCTCGGGCTGTACGACGAGCTGCTCCAGCGCCAGCCGTCGAGTCCCAAGCTGTGGAACGAACGCGGCGTCGCGCTCCATCAGCAGGGTGCGCTGGCGGAAGCGGAAACGAGCTATCGCCGGTCGCTGGCGGCCGAGCCGTCGTACGTCATTGCGCACAACAACCTCGGCGTCTCGTTCTATCACCGCGGCGACGTGGAGCAGGCGGTCGCCGCCTTTCGCGGCGCGCTCGATCACCAGCAGAACTTCGTGAAGGCGCGGCTCAACCTCGCGCTCCTGCTCAGTCGCGGAAAGCGCTTTCCGCTGGCGCTCGACACCTTCCGCCAGGTGCTCGCCGCAGAACCCGAGCACCCGGTGGCCTGGAACGGGATTGGCCTGGTCCTCACGGAGCTGCAGAAGTTCGAGGACGCGCGCAACGCATTCGCGCGCTCCATTCAGGCGAAGCCGGAGTTTGCCGAAGCGCACTACAACATGAGTTTCACGCTCTCCAACCTCGGCGATTTCGAAGGGGCGCTGCGCGAGACCAAGCGGGCGCTTGAGCTCGATCCCTTCTACGTCGCGCAGAAGTTCGAGTTGGCCATGGACGTCGAATACGAGGATCCGGATCTGTCGATTCAGCCGGACCTCGGCGGCGAGCACACCACGGATGCGGCGATCGCCGATTTCAGTTTCGATCCGCGATCGCTCGACACCTTGTTCACCGAGCTCGCGTCCGTGGAGCCGATTACGCCGCCGGCCCCCCGGCGGCGGACGGATTCGTCGCCGTTCGCGATGGCGACGGATTTCCTGTCGAAGGGTCTCTACGACCGAGCGTCCGCCGAGGTCGCGCGCGCCATGGCGCGAGGCAACCCGCGCGCCGACGGCCTCGCGTTGCTGGGCGACGTCTTCTTCAAGCAGGGGCTGTTCGGCGAAGCGCTCGAACGCTATCGCGACGCGACACGACTCGTGCCGGCGCTGCGTTCGGCGTTGGTCGGTGAGGCATGGTCGCTCATCCGCATTGGGCGCGCCGCAGAGGCCCGGCCGATCGCCGAGCGGTTGCACGCCGATGCGCCCGGGGACGTGGACGTCCTCATGCTCGCCGCCACGGCGTGCGCCGAAGCAGGCGACCCGGCAGCGGCACTCTCGGTACTCGATGCCGCGCGCCGCGCTGCGCCAATGCGTGCCGACGTGCAACAGAAGATTGGCGACATTGCGCGGTCGCTCGGCGACAACGATGGCGCGGTATCAGCGTATCGTCACGCCCTGCAGCTCGATCAGGATTTTGCCGTGGTGCGTTTGCAACTCGCCAAACTGCTGCAGGGGAAAGGCCAGAATCGAGAAGCGGAGCAGGAACTGATCGCGGCACTCGACGCAGTTCCCACGTACGCCGAGGCAACGCTGGAGCTCGCAACCCTGCGGCGTCGCCTTGCGCGGCCTGGCGAGTCGCTGTCGTTGCTCATTGATCTGCTGCAGCGCGACCCATATCACTTCGATGCGCTGATTGCGCTCGGCGAAACGCTGCTGGCGCTCGGGCGAAAGCGCGATGCCGTACAGTCGTTCGCACGCGTGCTGCGCTTTGATCCGTCGCACGTTGGCGCGCTGTTCCACGAGGGGGCGCTACTCGGCGAGCAGCGCCGCTATGCCGATGCAATTGGCCGGTGGCAAAAGGTGATCGATCTCGGACCGACCACCGAGTACGCCCGTCGAGCGCGCCGCGAGATTCGCACGGCAAGCGACCTGCAATCCATTCTCGGCGCGCGGAAGGCGGGGTAGCCATGGCGATCGAGGGACCGCTCCGCGAGCTCGGCATCCACGACGTCTTTCAGCTGCTCGATCTGAGCCGCAAGACGGGCGTGTTGCGCGTGTCGTCGCAACTGCGCGAGGACGAGGGACTCGTGTTTTTCGACGGCGGCCGCGTTGTGCAGGCATCGATTCGCAGCAAACCGCCGGTCACGGAGAGCGGCGCATTCACCCAGAAGGAGCTCGAGCGCCAGGTGCGACTGCAGATCGAGAGCGCGGTGTTCGAGCTCATGTCGTGGCGCGAAGGGTTCTTCTCCTTTGAAGAGCGTTCGCGCGACGAGATGCCGGGCAACGCGCGCGTCACCGTGTCCACCGAGTCGCTGCTCATGGAAGGCGCGCGGCGAATTGACGAGTGGTCGCGCATTGCCGACATCGTGCCAAACCTCATGGTGGTGCCGGAGCTCGCGCCGGTGGAGGTTGACCGCGACGGTGCGAGACTCGACCTGCTGCCACACGAATGGCAAGTGCTGACGATGATCGACGGCGGACGCGACCTGCGCGCGATCGCCGCGGCGCTGGCACGCGATGAATTTGAGATTGCCAAGATCGCGTACGGGTTGGCGACTACGGGGGTCGTCGTCATGCAATCGCCGCGGCGCACCCCGGCTGAGCCGCCGCGCAGCGTGCGGGAGTCCCCGATCTCGTCGCCGATTTCGTCGCCGATTTCGTCGCCGAGCGCGTCGCATATCGCGTCGCATATCGCGCCGCCGATTTCGTCGTCGGTGGCGTTGTCGCTTGGCGGCGATCTCACCGCGGCCCGCGCGTCGGTCGAACGATTCCTCCGCCTGTATCCGAGCGGGCCGGCGGCGCCGGAAGCGCGCGATACGCTCGATGCATTGGCTCGCCTGCAGCGAATTTTGGAGACCTACGTCAATGGCTGACGAGATTCGGCGCTGGAGCGACGAACTGGCTCGCGAGCCTGCCAGTCTCGTGTTTCTGCAGCTGAGCGAAGCGCTCCGCCGGCAGGGGCAGCTGGAGGTGGCGTTGAAGATTGCGTTGCGCGGACTCGAACGGCATCCGCGCCATGCCGAAGCGCACGATCTCGTAGCGCGCATCGCCGTGGACCGCCGCGATTTCACGCGCGCAATCGAAGAATGGGAGACGGTGTTGCGAATCGATCCAGCGCACGTGGGCGCGATGAAGGGTCTCGGCTACATCTCCTTTCAGCAGGGGAGATTTGGCGAGGCAGAGACGTTTCTCGGACGCGCCGCAGCGGAAGGCGGTGGCGCCGACGTGAACGCCGCGCTCGAGACGGTGCGCCGGTCGTCGGGCGGCATTCAAATGCCGTTCGCGGCCGATCGGCACAGCGACCCGCGTCGCCTGTTTGCCGACCTGCTGGTGGACGACGGACAGACAGCGCTGCTGCTGGATGCGAACGGTTATGTGCTGGGCGGCCTGTATCTCGATTCGGCGGGGAACGACCTCGGCGAAGAGATTGGCGCCCAGTTGAGCGGTATCTCCGACGAAGTGGTGCGAGCCACTCGGCATCTTGACGTGGGCGAATGGAAGTCGATTGTGTTCGAGACGGCGGTTGCGGTGGTGGCTATGGCGCCGGGGAGCGATGACAGCCTGCTCGTGGTCGCCGCGTCGAAAGCCACGCCGCTCGGGCTATTGCGGCGGCTGCTGGACCGCTGCGCCGAACGTGCAGCGAGTTGGTTGGCGCGGGAGGGCTCGTGAACGGTCCATTCGCGCAGGTTCTGGAGTCGCTGAGCCGGCAACGTGGCGTGCGGGCGAGCTTGGTCGTCTCGGAGAGTGACGGGCTCGTTGTGGATAGCAGTCTGCGATTCGGCCAGGAGGGTGAGCGCCTCGCGGCTCTCGCTGCCTCGATCTATCGCAAGGCACGGATGTCGGCAGCCGCGGCACACCTTGGCTCCGTTGTTTTCCTGCAGCTCGATGCCGAGCGAGGCCGGATCTGCGCCGCGGGTGGGCGCGGAGATCTCGTCATCGTCGTCGTCGCGGAATCGACGACCAACGTGGGGTTGATACGCGTGGAGCTGTTGAGAGCGCTGGAGTCGATCGCGTGAAAATCGTCGCGACCGAGCCGTGGATCGAAGCGCCGCTTGCCCGGTATGTTGACGAGGCACGCGCGCGCCTGGCGTTGCTGCTACATCCGTCCGGGCAGGTGGTGGCGCAGGCCGGGTTCACGCGCGCCATTGACGTCATGACCGCGTGTGCATTGGCGTCAGCAGTGCACGCCACGTCCGGTGAGCTCGGCCGGCTCGTGGATGGACGTCCATTCCGCGGACTGCACCATGCCGGTCCCGATCGGCAACTCTATCTGGCGCCCGCCGGTACCGCGCGCGGTGCCTACATTTGTCTCACGGTGTTCGACGGCGAGAGCTCGCTCGGGTTGGTGCGCATGTACTTCGACGACCTGTGCAAGGAGCTCGCGGCGGCCGCGCCGCCATTGGCTCCGCTCCGTACGCCGACGCTGGCCGCGGACTTCGAGCGCGATCTGAACGCCAATTTGGCGGCGATGTTCGGGAGAAGCTGAACGTGTCCCTGGTCAATTACGCCACCCGCGAGATCACGTGCAAAATCGTCTACTACGGACCCGGCAGGTCTGGAAAGACGACGAACTTGCACTACATCTACAGCCAGGTGCCCGAGGACCGGAAAGGCAAGATGGTGTCGCTCGCGACGCAGACCGATCGCACGCTGTTCTTCGATTTTCTGCCGCTCGATCTCGGCACCATCTCTGGCTTTACCACCAAGTTTCAGCTCTACACCGTGCCGGGGCAGGTGTACTACGAAACCACGCGTCGCCTGGTGCTCCAGGGCGCGGACGGTGTGGTGTTCGTGGCGGACAGTCAGGCGCGCCAACTCGAGGAGAACATCGAGAGCTTTCAGGACCTGCACGCTAACCTGGCCGATCAGGGCATCGAGGCGCGCACCGTGCCGCTGGTGATTCAGTACAACAAACAGGATTTGCCGTCGGACCTGATTCTCAGCCCACACATCTTGTCCGACGCGCTGAACTTTCGTGGCGTGCCGGAATTCGCCGCCGATGCGCTGCACGGCCCCGGCGTTTTCGAGACGCTGCGCTCCATCTCCGAGGTGGTGCTCAAGCGCCTGAGCGCCGGCGATCCCGCCGCCGCGGCGAGATAGCCGGTGCTCGTTGACTCGCGGCTTCGCTTCGACAATTTCGTCGTCGGCTCGGCAAACCGTCTCGCTGTTGCGGCCGCGCGCGCGGTCGCTGACTCGCCGGGCACCGTTTACAACCCGCTGTTCATGTACAGCAGCTCCGGGTTGGGCAAGACGCACCTGATGAGCGCCATCGGCAATCAGGTGGTGCAGAAGCGAAAGGACCTCGTCGTTGAACTCGTGACGTTGGACGATTTCGTCCAGGAACTGCACGAGGCGATCGCGGCGGCCACTACCGAACAATTTCAACAGCGCTACATGCAGGTGGGCGTACTGTTGATCGACGACATGCAGTTCCTCACCGGCCATCGCGAGACCCAGAGCGAGCTGCTTCGCATCTTCAACACGCTCACGGCCGACGGCCGTCAGGTGGTGATGACGAGCGACCGCCCGCTGGCCGAGATCGCCGACGTGGACGAGCGGCTGATCACGCGGCTCGCCGGCGGATTGATCGTAGACATTGGCGCGCCTGATTATGAAACTCGCATGGCCATTCTCCAGGCGAAGTGCGAGGAGCGCGGCGTGCGCTTTCGCGGCGGCGTGATCGACGAGGTGGGGCGACTGGCATTTCGGAACGTGCGCGAGTTGCAGGGCGCACTGAACCGCTTGATCGCATTCCAAACGCTGGGCGGCGAACAGGTCGATCCAAGCACCGTGCTGTCGATTCTCGGCGACCTCGCCGAACAGCGTCCGCGCGTTGACCAGCCGCGGCCGAACGGTGAGTTCGCCAGTTTCCTCACGGACATTTCCCTGGCCGTAGCGCACCACGTGGAACAGTGGAAAACGCGGCTCACGGATGGGATTGCCTACTGGACCAGCGAAGGGTACCGCACCGGCATGCTCGAGCGCGTGCTGCACGATCCGACACCGCCGAGCAGCGTGGAGTCGGTGCTGCGCAAGTTCGACGGCAGCGTATCAAAGTTGCGCGACCTCGAGCGGCAACTGCTACGAATAGATGCGGCGCTGGCCGCGCACGATGCGTTCCGAGATCCCGACCGTCTGGCGGAAGCGGAGCAATTGCTCGAGCGGGCACTCCGCGGTGCCGCGCCACCGCCCGGGCCGTCGGCCGCGTTCACGCGCGCCGGCTTTGACGTGGGCACGAGTAATCAGCTCGCGGTGCGTGCGGCCGACGCCATCGTCAGCGTGCCGGGGACTCGCTACAACCCGCTGTTCATTCACGGTCCGAGCGGCGTGGGGAAGACGCACCTGCTCAACGCCATTGGTAACGGTCTGCTCGAAGGCGCCGGGGACGGCGCCACGGTGGCGTGTGTTCCGGCGCAGCTGTTCGTTGACGAGCTGATCTCCGCACTTCAGGAAGGTACGGTAGACCGCTGGCGCGCGCGGTATCGCCACGCCGCGGCGCTGCTGCTCGACGACGTGCAGTTCGTTGCCGAACGGGAACGGACGCAGGAAGAGCTATTCCACGTGTTCAATGCGCTATATGCCGACGGCAAGCAACTCGTGTTCGCCAGCGATCGTCCGCCGCGCGAGTTGTCTGGACTCGAGGAGCGGCTACGATCGCGCTTTGAGGGCGGGCTGGTGGTGCAGATGCAGGCGCCGGACCGGGCCCTGCGCGAACGGCTCTATTCGCGTTTCCTCATCGATCTCGGCGTTGAACCGAACGCGGAAATGCTCGGCTACCTCGCCGACCGCCCGGTGTCCAGTGTGCGGGAGATCATCGGCACGGCCAATCGGATCGTTGCGTCGGCGGAGGTCAAGGCGCTGCCGATCACAGTCGGATTCGTGCGCGCCGAGCTGCAGCCGGACGAAACCGAGCCGTCACGCAACGCGGCGATGCGCACGGCATCGGATACATTTTTTCTCGACACCGAAAAAGTGGTGTGGCAGTGGCCTGACGCCGCGGCGCGTCTGATCGAGGAGCTGCGCTAGTGGCCATTCGCGGAAGCCTCAAGGAAGCCAGCCTGCCCGACGTGCTGCAACTGCTCGCCATGGGCAAAAAAACCGGCTGCCTCAGCGTCACCCATCGCGCGAGCTTCGGCTACATCTACTTCGACAAGGGGCGCATCTGCTACGCGTCCATCGTGAACCGGCGCGACCGGCTGGGCGACGTGCTCGTGAAGAACGGCACGATCACCCAGTCGCAGCTCGATGCCGCGGTTGAGCTCCAGGATCGCCGGCGCGACAAGCGGCTCGGCGAGCTGATCGTGGAACTGGGCGCGCTCTCGACGCAACAACTGCACGCCGCGATCAACGTCCAGATTCAGGAAGCGGTGTATTTCCTGTTCACCTGGAACCAGGGCACGTTCAACTTCGAGGCCGACGTCGCTCCCGACGCGCTCGATCACGTGGTGTCGATCAATCCGGAGTCGCTGCTGCTCGAGGGCGCGCGGCGTGTGGACGAATGGGGATTGGTCGAGAAGAAGATTCCCACGTTCGACATCGTGTTCGAGATCGACGGCCCAAAGGCAATGTCAACCAGCGTGGGGCTCACCACCGAGCAGCGCGCGGTGCTGGAACTCGTGGACGGCTCGCGCGACGTGCAGCAGATCATCGACGCGTCGGGGCTCGTCGAGTTCGACGTGGGCAAGGCGTTGTATGGGTTGATGAACGCGGGTTTCATTCACCGCATTGGAAAGACCAATGCCACGCCGGTGCCGGAGTTGCCGGAAAGCCGTGTTGAGGAGCATCGCAATCTCGGCGTGGCGTTTTACAAAACTGGAATGCTCGACGAGGCGCTGCGCGAGTTCCGGCGCGTGCTCGAGCTGCGCGAGAACGACGCCGTGGGCCGCTTCTACGTGGGCCTCGTGCTGGCGCGCCAGCACAAGTGGGCCGATGCGTCCACGGCGTTCGCCGAAGCGGCGGCGCAGCCCGGAGCCAAGATGGCGGTGTTCCACAATCTGGCATACGCCTACGAGCAGCTGCACTGCTATGCCGAAGCGCGCGAGGCGCTCGACGAAGCCATTCGTCGGGGCGGCGGCACCGACGCGCGGGTCCAGACATCAATGGGCGTGGTGAGCCTGATGAGCGGAGACCTCCAGTCGGCGCTGGCGTCGCTGTCCGCCGCGCGGCCGCTGTTCGGCACCAAGCCGCCGACCGCCGCCTGGTACCACTACACTGGACTGGCCACCGCGCTCGTGGGCGATTCGGCGCGCGCCGCGTCCACGCTGAACGAAGGCGTCACGGCGCATCCGCATGCCGCGGCGTTGTTGAATAACCTCGCTACGGTGCTCGAACGCAGCGGGGCGTACGATGACGCGCGCGCCACGGTGGAGCGCGGCGCGCAGGAAGATCCCGGCGTGCCGCAACTGCACAAGAACATGGGCGACCTGTTCTATCGAGCCGCGCGGTACGACGAAGCCCTCGAAGCGTATCTCCGCGCCACCAAGGTCAATCCAACGTTGGGCGGCGACGTCTACCTCAAGCTCGGCAACATCCGCCTGCGGCGGCAGGAACGCGACGAAGCGGTTCGGTGCTGGGAGCGCGCGCTGGAGATCGACCCGGACAACGCCATCGTGCGAACCAACCTCGAGTCGGTTCGGCAGGTGTTTTGATGACCGAGACATCGCCCGGTGATTTTCTCGCACTAACGCGCAAGATCTCACTCGAGCGCGGATTCGGCTGCGCCAGCTACAAGGAGAAATGCCTGCGCCGGCGCGTCGCGGTTCGCATGCGCGCTCGCGGCGTGAACACCTACTCCGAGTACGCGCGCGTACTCGATGCCGACGACGCCGAGTACGAGCGCCTGCTCGACGTGCTGACGATCAACGTCACCAAGCTCTTTCGGAACTGGGACGTGTACGCGTCGCTTGCCGAGAACGTCGTGCCGCATCTATGGCGCCGCGACGACCGCGTGATCCGCGTCTGGAGCGCCGGCTGCTCGTCCGGCGACGAAGCCTATTCGCTCGCCGTGCTGTTCCATCGCTTCGCCGCAATGGAAGGCGGCCTCGCACAGGTCGGGCGGGTGCGCGTGCTGGGCACCGACATCGATCGGCAGTGCCTGGCGGCCGCCGAACGCGGCGAATTCGTGGACTCCGATTTTGCCGATACCCCAGCGAAGCTGCGCGATCGGTACTTCAGCGACACCGTGCCGTTCACCATCATCCCGGCCATTCGTCCGCTCGTTCGGTTCGAGCGGCGCGATCTGCTCAGCGAAAGCGCGCCCACCGGGAGCCATGATCTCATTGTCTGTCGTAATGTGATGATTTATTTCGATCGCGAGACTCAGGAAGCCTTATTCGAGAAGTTTTATGAAGCCCTGGCACCGGGTGGATTTCTCGTGCTGGGAAAAGTCGAAACGCTCCTCGGCGCAGCGCGCACCCGTTTTACCGCGGTGGACGCGCGCGAACGCATTTTCCGGCGCCTGTGACAGCACACGTCTCGGAGATTCGCGTCAAGGTAGCCGACTACGCCGTGGCCGCCGAGGGATCGATCGTCACGATCGGCCTCGGCTCCTGCGTGGCGATCGTGTTGTACGATGCAGCCGTGCACGTGGGCGGCTTGGCGCACGTGTTGTTGCCGAATGAATCGATGTCGCGCGATCGCTCGAATCCGGCCAAGTTCCCCACGACCGCCGTTCCGCTGGTGCTCGACGAGATGAAGCGCCTGGGGGCCAGGGTGGAGCGCGTTCGCGCCAAGATCGTTGGCGGCGCCAGCATGTTCGGCAATCTCATCGCGGCCGGCGGCATCAACATCGGCGAACGGAACGTCGCGGCCGTGCGCGAAGTGTTGGCGGCGAGCAACGTGCCCATCGTCGCGGAAGACACAGGCAACGATTACGGTCGCAGCGTCTATCTGTACCTGCGCGACGGGCGGGTGGAAGTGCGCTCGCTGCGAAAGGGGTCGCATGTCCTTTAACCGCCCGCGCGTGCTGATCGTGGACGACAGCGCCTTCATGCGCCGTGTCACGTCCCAGATCATCGAGAACTCGGGCGATTTCGTCGTCGCCGGTACGGCGCGGAACGGCGTGGATGCGCTCAAGCAAATTCGTGAGGTGCGGCCGGATGTCATCACGCTCGATGTTGACATGCCCGAAATGGACGGCCTCAGCGCGCTTGGGTTCATCATGAGTCAAATGCCCGTGCCGGTCGTTATGCTCAGCGCGGGAACGACCAGCAGCGGACAGGAAGCCACATTGCGCGCGTTGGAGCTTGGCGCGGTGGACTTTGTGCTCAAGCCGTCCGGGTCGATCAGTCTCGACCTGGGCTCGGTGGGAACGCGGCTGCTCGACGCATTGCGTGGCGCGGTAAACGCAAATCTCGCCGCGATTCGGGTGCCACCACGCGGTGCGCCTGGACGTGCTCGAGTCGTATCGAACGGCGGGTTTCGCGCCACCCACGCCGTGGTCATTGCGTCGTCCACCGGCGGACCGCGCGCTCTCGCCGCAGTGGTGCCCGACCTGCCCGCCAACCTGGCCGCCGCCGTGTTGATTGTGCAACACATGCCGGCTGGATTCACGCGCAGCCTCGCCAACCGTCTCGATCGCGCGAGCCCCATGCCGTTTGCCGAAGCGGAAGACGGTGAGCCGGTGGTGCATGGCCGCGGGTACGTGGCGCCGGGCGGTTTTCACATGTCCGTACGCGACGGTTCGTCCGGACCGTGCATCTCACTCGAGAATGGCCCAACATTGTGGGGCGTGCGGCCGGCGGCGGACATTCTCTTTCGCTCCGCCTCCACCGTGTTCGGCGCGTCCACCGTGTCCGTCGTGCTCACGGGCATGGGCCGCGACGGCGCCGAGGGTACTCGGCTCATTCGCCAGGCGGGCGGGCAGGCGATCGTCCAGGATCGCGATACCGCCACGATTTTTGGCATGCCCCACGCCGCGTTGATGCACGCGGGCGCCGACCGTGTGACGCCGCTCACAGAGATAGCCGCAGCAATCGCCGAGTTGGTCAATCTGGTGCGCCATGTTCCGTGACGGCGTGGCCCGCCTTCTCGTCTTCCGCGTAGGCGCCGAGCGGTTTGCCGTGGCGCTGGCGTCGGTCCACGAGGTGATCGACGTGCCTGCCGTGCAACCGCTGCCGGACACCAGCCGCTTCGTGCTCGGAATTTCGACGCTCCGAGATTCGCTCGTGAGGGTCTACGATCCCAGACCGATACTGAATGTGCAGGGAACGCTGGACGGGGCAGCGTTGGTCTTTCTGCGTGACGACCGCTGCGTGGCGCTGGCGATCGACGATGTGTTCGACGCGATCACGGTCGAAGAGAGTGAGGTACGTCCCGCGCCGGGTGCGGGTGCGGCCGACGGAGTCCTCATCGGCGTCGTTCGGCGCGGCAGCGATCTGATTGCCGTGCTCGACGCCGACGCACTGCTCGCCGCCGCAATGGTCGGTGCGGGAGCAACCGCGATCAGCGAAGGAGAACGAGCATGAAGACGGACACGGTCAAGCTGGTAACGTTTCGATTGGGCGACGACATCTTTGCCGCGGACATTTTTTCCGTGGAGCGCGTGCTGCGTTACGTCGCGCCGAGCAGTGTGCCCGACGTGCCCGCGTGGGTGGAGGGCGTGCTCGAACACCGGGGCAAGGTGATTCCCGTGATTGACATGCGTCGCCGCATTGGCCTGCGCGACGCGTCCATTACCGCGGAAACTCGCATCCTCGTGCTGACCACGACCGACGGATGGGTCGGCGCCATCGTCGATGCGGTGAACGAAGTGGCGATCGTCCCCGCCGCCGCCGTTGCTCCTCCGCCCACGCTCTTTCGCGGACTGTCATCGCACTTCCTTCGCGGCATCGCCAAAATCCGCGAGCAGCTCGTAGTGGTGCTCGAAGTCGAGCGCGTCCTGGCCAGTGCCGATCGCATCGTGTTCGAGCAGGCAATGGCCGCTGCCGTCGCGGAGCCCCTCGCCGCTGCGGGAGCCGCGGTTCGTGACTGAGCACCTCGTGGACGCGCTCCGCGCGCGCCGTGAGGCACTTGCCACGCAGCTCGACGCGCCGATGGCGCCCGCAGCCCTTGATGCGCTCAAGGCCGAGATCGGCGGTCTATTCAAGATCGTTGATCAGGAACTGAACGACTACACGCAGCTCAAGACCGAGGTGCTCCAGTTGGTGGAGCGCTGGAAGGCGCTGAAGCCGGCGCAATCCAGCGTCACCCCCACGTTCCTCGGCGAAAAACCGCTCGTGCACGCCGACCATCTCGGCGCATCGACATTCGTTGACAAAGGCTGGAACAAGATCTCGCTCGGCGACTACGTCGGCGCCGAGGAGGCGTTGAACAGAGCGCTCGAGCTGTCGCCAAACGACCTCAATGCCGAATCGCTGCTCGGCTGGGCGCTGATGCTCCAGGACAAGCTCGACGCCGCGCTGCTCAATTTTCAGAAAGTGCTCATACGCGAGCCCCAGAATGCGCTGGCGCGCATCAACGTTGGGTACATCTGCCTCAAGAAGGGAATCTTCGGCGAGGCGATCGAGCACCTGTCACGAGCCATTCGGTTGGGTAACGACAAGAAGGCCACGCTCTACGCGCACTTTTATCTCGGGCTCGTGTATCTCGAGAGAGACATGTTCGAGGATGCGCAGACGTTCTTTCAGAAGACCATCGCCCTCGGACCGAATCTCATCGAGGCATATTACGAGTTGGGCCGCACGTACTGGTTCAACGGCCAGCGTGACGAAGCCGTGAAGACGTGGACGGCGGGTCATGCCGCCAACAGCTTCAATCCGTGGGGGCAGCGGTGCTCGGACGTGCTCAAAACCGTCGCGGAGGGCGGGGAACCCTGATTGGCGAACGGATCGTTCGCAGGTTTTGGCGCGCGATCGTGTTTGGAATCGCCGTAGCTGTGGCCGGTTCGACGCTGCCCGCAGTGGCCACCGCGCAGATCGACGCGCCGGTGCGGATGGACCGTGGACGCTTTACCGCGGTCTTCTATCCAACTGAACGGGCGTTGGCCACGTCGCTACTCGCCGAGGCAGCGCTCACGGACACCTTTCCTGGGCTGCCGCGGCCGCGAGAGAGAATTCTCCTTGCGATTGCGCCCGATTATCGGCGATTTCGCGACTGGGTGGGTCCCCGCGCGCCGGAGTGGGGCGCGGCGGTGGCGTTTCCCGACTCGCGCCGTATCGTGATGCAGGGGCGCAACGCCGGCTCCGACGCCGGCGATCCGCGCGAAGTCTTTCGTCACGAGTTGGCGCACCTGGCGCTGCACGAGTATCTGGGCGACTTGCCGCCGCGATGGTTCGACGAAGGCTACGCGAGCTATTCCGCCCACGAGTGGAATCGCGACGACATGTTCTCGGCCAACCTGGCGCTGGCCGTACGTGGTACCCCCACGTTCGCCGAGCTCGATACCCGCCTGGAGGCCGGTGCAACCACGGCGCAAACCGCCTACGCGCTCGCCTATCGCGCGGTGGTTGACCTCGCGGCACTCGACACGACAAATGGATTGGCGCATTTCTTCGTGAATTGGCGCACCGAAGGGACGATGGACCGGGCCATGCGAGCCACGTACGGGCTGACGTTGGCGGGATTCGAGGTGCGGTGGCAGCATGAAACCCGCCGTCGGTATGGAGCGCTGGCGCTGGTGGGCGACGTCGCGTTTGGTGGCCTCCTCATAGTGATCGTGGTGTTTCCGTTGTACGTGGTGCAGCGCCGCCGGGACCGACAGCGAATGGCGGAGCTGGTCGCGGCCGATGAGGCCGCTGAGCGAGCGCATCGGGCGAGCGTCATTGAGGCACTGATCCGCGGCGACGATGAGACAGATTTTGGGGACGAAACGCCGCCATTTTCGCCATCTTAATCGGTACGTAATGTGCGCATCATCGGCGCGTAACTTCGCGTCAGCACATTGCTTGACACGGTTTCGCGTAAGGTCTACACTACAGCCAATATGTTACCGAACGAGACGACGTCCCGAATGCGGGGCTTCATGTGGTGGGGAATTGCGGCGGTTGTGATCCTCGCCGGGTTCGCGGACTTGGCGCGCGGTGGCGAAACCATTGCGCCAATTCTGCTAGCTGTGGGCTATTGCGTCCTGATTCCGCTGGCCATTCTGAAGTAGCGGGGCGAATAGCTCAGTTGGTTAGAGCACCTGCCTTACACGCAGGGTGTCGGGGGTTCGAGTCCCTCTTCGCCCATGGTTGAAAGAAGCTGTCGCGGTCGCGAACCCGAGTGCACGACACGGGGTATGGTAGATCACCGTTTGGGAGGTAGAACCGTGAAGTCAACACATCGTCACGCGGCAACGGCCGCTGGCATTCTCGTGCTCTCCATGGCGAGCACCCCGATGTTCGCGCAAGCCCCGGCGCAACGCGGCGGTCCACCGGGTACCGACACCCCGTACATCTTGATCGCGACGTTCCACAGTCCCGATCAGAAACTCGGCGTGGATGCCGCGGACGAAGTGCGTTCGCGCGTCCAGGACGAGCATACGGCCAAGGACCTGTACGTCATTCCGAAAAAGAACATCAACAGCACACTTGACGCGTCTGGCTACCGGCCGGATTCAGCGCTCAGCGCGTCCGATCTGATGGAGCTGTCCAAGCAGTTGCACGGCGAGTACGTCCTGGATGCCACGGCGACCAAGACTGCCAGCGGTGGCGTCCGTATTGAATCGCGCTTGCTCACCCGCACGGGCACCCAGACGCTGTCCCAGCCGCTGCCGCCCGTCGACGGCAAGGACGCGGGCGACGCGGCCAAGAGCGTCGAACGGTCGATCTCCGATGCGCTCAAGGGCATGCCGTCGTACAAGACCTGCACCAACGATCTGCGCGCCGCCAAGTACGCGGAGGCCGTGGTCGAGGCGAAGGCCGGCATCAAGATCTACCCGAACTCGACGCTCAATCGGCTCTGTCAGCTCACCGCCTATGGCTTTAGCAAGGCTCCGGCTGATTCGGTGATCGCGCTGGCGAACGGCATT
The DNA here is from genome assembly GCA_041690755.1 of Gemmatimonadaceae bacterium. Lineage (GTDB taxonomy): Bacteria > Gemmatimonadota > Gemmatimonadetes > Gemmatimonadales > Gemmatimonadaceae > JAQBQB01. The sequence goes on from JBEPWA010000002.1 coordinate 63,021, forward strand.
CTTGCGCTCGACCCCACGAGCACCATCGCGCTGACCAACCTCGCTTCGTCGTACGCCGAGAAGGGTGATACCACGAAGGCCATCGAGACCAACCTTCGCATCTATCGCGCGGATCCGTCCAACCAGGCGGTGGCGCAGTCGATCGTGAACCAGCTCGCGCAATCGGGTGCGCCGGACAAGGCGTTGCCGATCATTGATTCGCTCCTCAAGGACAACCCGGCCGACCCCGGCATGGTCCGCACGAAGTGGTTGCTCCAGCTCAAGGCCAAGCAGTACAAGGCCGCCTTCGTTACCGCCGACTTGCTGGCGAAGATCGACACCAGCTTCGTCACGCTGGACTTCTACAATCGTTTGCTCGGCGCCGCGCAGTTGGACAGCAACGTGGCCGAACAGCAGAAGATTGCGACCCAGGCGTCCCAGAAGTTCCCGAAGGACGCCAGCTTCCCGCTGCTCATGGCACAGAACTACCGCAACGCCGGCCAGCTTCAGCAGGCGCTTGCTTCGGCGCGCCGTGCCACTGCCATCGACCCGAAGAGCTCCAACGCGTGGTTGCTGTCGATAATCACGGCGAGCGACTTGAAGATGTCCGACAGCGCGTCGGCGTGGGCGCAGAGCGCCATTGCCGCCGGCGTTGACAAGACGACACTCGGCACGGCGCTTCTCGGACCGGTTGGTGACGCCGTGAGAAAGGCGCAGGCCTCCAAGCTGCGCGCCGATTGGCTCGCCGCGCTCCAAAGCGCGGAAGCGGTCGACGCCATCGCCCCAACGGAAAACAGCAAGTACTTCATCGGCGTCACGTCCTACTCCGCAGCGGCCGACATCATGACCGAGGTGGGCGAGCTCGTGAAGAGCAAGAAAAAGGACGATCAGGCGCTGGCCTGCACCGAGTCGAAGCAGGCGGAAGACCTCTTCGCCAAGACGTCAGTTGCGATGCCGGCGGGTGGTAAGGTAGACCCGGCAACGGCCGGACAGATCCTCGGCATGGTGTCGCAGTACGCGGCGTACATTCCGCAGGTGAAGAAGGCGTTCTGCAGGCCCTGACGCCCGGCACCTGATGCAAATCGAAAGCGCTCGTCGCAACTCGCGACGGGCGCTTTTCGCATCAGATCACTGTGTCCTCGCCAGGCAGCTGCGCCACGTGGACCCACAAGTCCCGCGATCGCGCCCGATACGTCAACCGAGGCGCGTTCGACATTTCGCCGTCCACGTTCACGGCCATTGGCGTCGCCCCCTCGATCGTGACCCAGCGCACCTGCGCGTACCGCACGCCTTCCTCGCCAACGTGTTCGCCGCGCTTCACCTTGAACACCGTGCGCGCAAAGTCCTTGCGCGACATCCCTTCCACGACGCACAAATCCAGCAGGCCGTCGGTGGCCGAGGCCATGGGCGTCACCATGGTTCCGCCGCCGGTGGAGCGGGTGAGACCCACGGCGAACATCAGGAATTCGCCTTCGTATGAAAAACCATCGCCGGTGAACCTGGCGTACGACGGCCGCAAGTCCGCGAACTTGCGCATGCCGCTAATGGCGTAGGCGATTGGGCCGAATGCTTCCTTTGCGTCAGCCGGTGTGTCTGCCGTTGCTTCCGCGCCAACTCCGCCCACTGACACATTGAGAAACCGCCGGCCATTCAGCGACGCCGTATCGAGTCGCCTGGGCTTGCGCTGGAGGATAACATCCATGGCATGATCGGCATCTGCCGGTATGCCCACCTGACGCGCAAAATCGTTCGCCGTTCCCAGTGGAATGATCCCGAGCGGTACGTCGTACCCATCCAGCCCATTCACGACTTCATTCAGCGTTCCGTCGCCGCCGGCCGCGACAACGACGTCCACGCCGCGTCTGGCAGCGTCCGCGGCCAGCGCGGCCGCTTCACCAGCTTCGAACGTGGCATGTGCCTCGACGAAGTGGCCTTTGCCGCGCACCCAGCTGATGAGATGGCGCACATCGGCGCGATCGGCCCGTGCGCCGTGGATGATCAATGCGATATGCTTCGAAGGCATGCATCTAGATAACGCATACCACGCGCCTGTGCTCGCCGCCGAGGTCACCGAGTTGCTCCGGCGGTGTAGCCGCGTGCTGGACGGCACCCTGGGCGGCGGCGGACACACGGCCGCACTGCTCGACGCCGGCGTGCCCACTGTGGTCGGCGTCGATCGCGACCCGCAGGCGCTCGCCGCGGCGGCGCTCCGACTCCATGAGTATTCGCTCGCCGGTCGGTTTTTCGCCGTCGAATCGAACTACGCGTCGATCGCCGAGGTGCCGGCGCTCGAGGGCATGATGTTCGACGGCATCTTGCTGGATCTTGGAATCTCGTCGCACCAGGTGGACGACGAGCAGCGCGGCTTTACTTTCCGCGCAGGTGCGCGTCTCGACATGCGCATGGGGCGCGACGTGCCGGCCAATGCCGCGGACATTCTCAACTCTCAAGACGAAGCGACGCTGACGACCATCTTCAAGGAATACGGCGACGAACCCAAGGGCGCCCGTCTGGCCCGCGAGATCGTGCGACGCCGGGAGAACCGTCCGTTCGAAACGAGCGACGATCTCGTCGGCGCCATTCGCGCGGTACTCGGCGCGCGCAGCGGATCGGCGGAGTTCGCGCGGCTGTTCCAGGCGGTGCGCATCGCGGTCAACGACGAGTTGACGGGTCTCTCGCGCGCGCTGCCGGCGTTGCGCGATCGGCTCATGCCGGGCGGCACGCTAGCGGTGATCGCCTATCACTCGGGCGAGGACCGGATTGTGAAGAACCTGCTCCGCGACTGGAGCTCCAGCTGTATTTGTCCGCCCAAGCATCCGTTCTGTGCCTGTCGCGGAGTGGCGCTTGGCGAAACGATCATGCGACGCGCGCGTGTCGCGTCGGCGGACGAAATCATTCGTAATCCTCGCGCGCGCAGTGCGCGGCTCCGGGCATGGCAAAGCGCAGCGTAGGCGCCGGCCGGCGGTCGCTCATCGCCTTGGCGCTGGTCGGTTTCGTGGTCGTTACCACAGGCGTCATCTTACGACGCGTGTATGGCGTGCAGCAGGAGCGCGACATTCGCGATCTCCGCCGCACACGCGATGCACTCGACGCGGATCGCATTCATCTCGACGGAATGATCCGCGACGCATCGAGCCGGTCCCGCCTGCAGCCGATCGCCGAACAGCGGCTGAACATGCACATCCCAAAGCCGGAAGAGCAGGTGTTTCTCAAACGGTCGTCATCGCCCGGCACGAGCCCCGCGCCAACTCCGCCAGCCGCCACGCCGCCGAATGATTCGCGATAGGCGGATCAAGCTCGCGCATCTCACCCTGGCGGTGTTCGCGCTCGCCATTCTGTACAAGGCGGCCAGCGTGCAGCTCGTGCACGGCAAAGACTGGCGCGCCCGTGCCGAACGCCAGCAGTCCAGCGCCAAAGCGGTGCCGGCGCCGCGCGGCGAGATCTTTGATGCCACCCACCGGCTGCTCGCCGAGAGCCGCGAAATGGTTCGGTTGGAGATTGCGCCGCGCGAAGTGAACGAACCGGCCAAGCTGCGCCGCGCACTCACCAGCCTGCAGATCGACCGCTCGCTGATTGCCCGCGCGCTCGATACGTCGGGTAAATACCTCACGATCCCCGGCCGGTTCCTGGCCGTGGACGCCGCGGACGCCATCGCGCTTCACGGCGTGCACTCGTACGCCACAATCATGCGGTCGTACGCTGCATCGCCGGGCGCCCAGGCCATCCTCGGGCACGTGGACGCCGACAACAAACCGATCGACGGACTGGAGTTGTCGCTCGACTCCATCCTCCGCGGCACCCCCGGCACGGCGACGGTATTCAAGGACTCTAAAGGCCAGAGCCGCGAATCGCCAACGGCACCAGGCACGGCACCGACGAAGGGAAATAGTATCGTATTGACACTAAATGCCGACCTGCAGGAGATCGCCGAGAAGTCGCTCGCCGATGCCGTGGCGCGTATGGGCGCCGAGGGCGGGGACATCGTGATTCTCGACCCGCACGACGGCGAAGTGTTGGCCATGGCCAGCCGCCGGCTCGATCCGCGCCAGTCGTCGGCCAGCGTGCTCACCGAGCCGTTTGAGCCCGGCTCCACGTTCAAGCCGTTCATCGCCGCCGGATTGCTCGAGCGCGGCCTGGTGCATGACGGCGATTCGGTCGATACGGGTAACGGCGTCTACTCGATCAACGGCCGCGACATTCACGACGAACATCTCATTGGCCGTGCACCGCTGGCCGAAGTGCTGCAGTGGTCGAGCAACATTGGCATCGTCAAGTTTGCCGAGCGGCTGTCGCCGGGCCAGGAGTACGAGACGCTGCGGGACTTCGGGTTCGGCACGCCCACCGGCGTCGCCTATCCCACCGAATCCAGCGGCATTCTTCGGCCGCCCAGCAGCTGGTCCAAGCAGTCACCGAACTCCATGGCCATGGGCTATGAGGTCGCCGTAACGCCGCTGCAACTTGCCGCCGCCTACGCGCCGTTTGCCAACGGTGGCGAGCTCGTACAGCCGGCGCTGGTAAAAGAAGTGATCGGGCCGGATGGAACGGTGCGGTACCGCCACACTCGGCGTGTAGTGCGACGCGTCATGGCCAAGGCGGTGGCCGACAAGGTGCGTCACATGCTGCTGGGCGTGGTCGATGAGGGAACCGCGCTCAAGGCGGCGATCGACAACTATGAGCTGGCCGGCAAAACCGGAACGCCGCGCGGTTCGGTGCGCGGTCGCTACGTGAGCGGGCGCTACAACCCGAATTTCGTGGGACTCTTTCCCGGCGACGCGCCGCAGTATGTGATCGTCGTCAAGCTCACGGCGCCGCAGAGTTCGATCTTTGCCGCGTCCACTGCAGCGCCGGTGTCCAAGGTGATTCTCGAGGCAGCGTTGGCGGCGCAAAACGCTGCGCTCGACCGTTCCAAACTCGCGGCGAGCGTAATGCCTTCGCGTCGCGACACCACGAGAAAGCTCGCTTTGCGCACGGAGTCGGAGGTGAACCAACTGTTGCGTTCGGCACGTGGCGACGTGCCCGGACAAGACGGCAGCATTCCGTTCATCGTGACGCTGCCCGTGCAGCCGGCGCCGCCCGTCCCACGCCTGATTAAGCCCGTTCCTGACGTTCATGGGCTCAACCTCCGCGACGCGGTGCGTTCGTTGCACAGTGCAGGTTTTCACGTTCAGCTCGCCCACGACGCTGGAGCGCCGGCCGGTTCTGGGGCCACGACTCCCGCCGCCGGCGCGCTGGCCCCAATTGGAAGCCTGGTTCGTTTGCACTTCGACAACTGAATGCACGCTGACATCAATACGATCGCGAAGGCGCTCGACGAGGCGGGACTCCTCGTGGAACGCCGCGGCACGCTTCCGGCCAGCGTGGCCGGCATAACGGACGACAGCCGCGCCGTGGCGCCGGGGCATCTGTTCGTGGCGGTGCGCGGTACCGAGCGCGATGGGCACGACTATCTCGACGCTGCCGCCAAATCCGGCGCATCGGCGGCCATCGTCCAGGATCCGGCGCGCACCACCTTACCAGCGCTTGTTGTGAGCGACGGTCGCCGTGCGGCCGCCATTGCAAGCGCCGCGGCGTTCGGCTTTCCGGCGCGCGATCTGCAACTCGTCGGCGTGACGGGGACCAACGGCAAGACCACCACGGTCAACATGCTCCGCCATTTGCTCGACGATCGCACCGTGCGCGCGGCGTCGATCGGAACGCTCGGCGTGTTGATCGGCAGCGAAGGGACCTCGCTGGACGGCGGCGGCGGATTGACGACGCCCGGGCCGATCGAGTTGCAGCGACTCTTTCGCGCGCTCGTGAGCGCAGGTGTTGGACGCGTGGCCATGGAAGTGTCGTCGCACTCGCTCGACCAGCACCGCATCGAGGGCGTGTCGTTCGACGTCGTGACGTTCACCAACTTCACGCGCGACCATCTCGACTATCACGGCACCATGGAGCAGTACTTCGCCGCCAAGGCGAAGCTGCTCGACTATCTGCTACCGCACGGAACCGTGGTCTATAATCTCGATGACGTCGCCTGGAAGGCGCTCAAGACCGATCGCCGCCGCGTGGCGTTCAGCGAGCGCGTGACGTCGGCGGAGGTGACGGCCGAGAATGTCGAGTATGGCCCGCGGGGCAGCGTGTGGACCGTGCGGCTCAATCAGGAGCGCGGCGCAGTGAAGCTTCCGCTCATTGGCGACTTCAATGTCATCAACGCGCTCGGCGCCGCGGCCACGGCGTATGCGCTCGGTGTGCCGTCAGCGCGCATCGCCGAGCGGCTGTCCACCATGCCGCAGGTGCCGGGTCGCCTCGAGGTGCTGCGCGACGATCCCACCGTGTTGCGCGACTACGCCCACACGCCGGACGCACTGGAGCGTGCGCTCGACGCCGTGCGTCCGTTCACCCCGGAGCGGTTGATCGTGGTGTTCGGCTGTGGCGGCGACCGCGATCGCGGCAAGCGGCCCGAGATGGGGCGCATTGCCGAAGCCAAGGCCGACATTGCCGTGGTCACGAGCGACAACCCGCGCACCGAAGACCCCGAAGCAATTCTCGACGAGATCGAGAAAGGCATGACGCTCGGCAATCACGAACGCATTGAGGATCGCCGCGCGGCGATTGCCCGTGCGTTGGAGATCGCGACGCCAAAGGATGTGATCGTGCTCGCCGGCAAAGGGCACGAGACGTATCAGGTTCGCGGTACCACCAAGCTGCCGTTCGATGAGAAGCTCATCGTCAACGAGCTCTCCGCCCACACCGACAGTTCGAGCCGATGAGCACTCCGCAGCCTACCGTATCGAAGACCGACTTCTGGACGATGGATCGCGTCGCCGGCGCGCTGGCCACGCTCGCTGCGGTCAACCTGCCGCGAGGACCGGCGGTGTTCGGTCGCGTGTGGACGGACACGCGAACCATTCAGCCGGGCGATCTGTTCGTGGCGCTCGTTGGCGAGAACTTTGACGCGCACAATTTTCTGCGCGACGCGGTGGCCAAAGGCGCGACTGGCGTAGTGGTGAGCGGCCTAGAGCAGACGCGCGATTTGGGCGTTCCAGTCTACGAAGTAGCTGACACCCTCGTGGCGCTCGGCGCGCTCGGCACGTTTCGCCGGCGGCTATGGAACAAGCCGGTGGTTGGCGTGGTTGGGACCAACGGAAAAACCAGCACCAAGGAGCTGATCAAGGCGGCGCTCGGTGCGCGGCTCGAGGTGCACGCTACGAGCGGCAATTTCAATAATCTCATTGGCGTTCCGCTCACGCTGCTGGCCATTCCCGACGCGGCGGATGTCGCCGTGGTGGAGATGGGCACCAACCAGCCTGGAGAGGTTCCACGGTTGCGGGCCATCGTCGGCCCGGATGTGACCGTGGTGACGTCGGTCGCCGAGGAACACCTCGAGGGGCTGGGCGATCTCGCCGGGGTACTGCGCGAAGAGCTTGCCGGGGCGGAGGGCGTGGCGGTGGCGGTGGTTCCGGCGTCGCAGCCCGAGGTTGTAGACGCAGCGCGCACGCGCGCCAAGCGCACGGTCGTTGCGGGCCTCGACGCCGGCGACCTGAAGCCGACGGCGTGGGGCATTGAGCCCGATGGCCGCGGAACGTTGACGGTGGACGGCGTGGAGATTGTGCTTCCGTTGCGGGGCGTGCACAACCTGCGCAACGCCATGCTCGCGCTCGCGGTGGCGCAGGAACTGGGCGTCTCGGTGGCCGATGCGGGGCGGGGCATGGCGGAAATGCCGGTGCCGCCGATGCGCGTCAACTACGAAACGTTCGGATCGGTAACGGTGATCAACGACGCCTACAACTCCAACCCGGGCTCGGCGCGCGCCGCGATCGAGCTGTTGCAGCACGCCGGCAAGGGGCGGCAGCGTGTCGCGGTGCTGGCCACGATGCTCGAGTTGGGGCCCACTGCGCCGCAGTTGCACGACGACGTGGCGCGCGATGCGTTGGCGGCTGGGGTGGAGTTGGTCGCGGTGATCGGCGAGTTTGGCGCCGCGCTCAGACGTATCGCGCCGGGCGATTCGCGCGTCATCATGGCTGACGACGTCGATCAGTTGTGGACCACGCTCGCGCCGCGTCTGTCGCCGAATGCTGTTATCCTGTTGAAAGGTTCGCGCGGCATGCGCCTGGAGCGTCTGGTGCAGCCGATCAGCGAATGGGCAGCGCAGCAGCACGTGTAAACCTGATCTTGCGGGGGTAATCGCCATCCTCTACCCTCGACCTTCGACCAAGCTTCTCCGTGCTCTATCACTTCCTGTATCCGCTGGCCCGCCAGTACAAAGTGCTCAACGTGCTCGCGTACATCTCTGTGCGTGCCGTTGGCGCGGCGGTGACGGCGTTGCTGCTGACATTCATTTTTGGGCCGATCATTCTTCGCGCGCTCAAGGATCAGGCGGTCAATCAGGTCGTGCGCGAAGGCACGCCGCTGTCGCACGCCGGCAAGGGCCACACGCCCACCATGGGCGGGCTAATCATTCTCAACAGCGCGCTCGTGTCGGTGCTGCTGTGGGGCCGGTTCAGCATCAGTCATCCATATCTGCTCATCGCCATCACACTCACGTTGTGGATGGGGGCGATTGGATTTCTTGATGACTATCTCAAGATGCAGCAGAAAAAGCGCGGCGAAAAGAACAACGGCCTCGTGGAGCGGTACAAGCTGGCCGGCCAAGTCACGGCCGGGGTGGCGCTGGGCCTCTACCTGTGGCGCTTTCCGCTGTCGCCAAATCTGCCGGGCGCGTCCACGACGCTGCCGTTCTTCAAATACTACCTCGTCTATTTCCTGCCGCCGGCGTACGTGATCTTCACGACGTTCATTCTCACGGGTACGAGCAACGCGGTGAACATCAGCGATGGTCTCGATGGCCTGGCCACGGGATTGTCGGCGATCGCCTTCGGCACGTTCGCGATTTTTTCGTACATCATTGGCCGCGTGGACTACAGCCGGTATCTGCAGTTGTTCTACCTGCAGGATTCCGGCGAGCTGACAATTTTTTGTCTCGCGATTGTCGGCGCGCTCATCGGCTTTCTCTGGTACAACGCCCACCCGGCGCAAATTTTCATGGGCGACACGGGCTCGCTCGCGCTGGGCGGCGCGCTCGGTGCCGTGGCGATTCTTCTCAAGTCGGAGTTCGTGCTGGCGTTCGTCGGCGCAGTGTTCGTGGCCGAGATGTTGTCCGTGATCATTCAGCGGTTCGGTTTCAAGTACCGCGCGCGGCGACACGGCCGCGAGTACGCGGAGAAGCACCGCATATTCCTGCGCGCGCCGCTGCATCACCACTTCGAAGAGTTGGGCTGGCAGGAAACACAGGTCGTCGTGCGCTTCTGGATTCTGGGAATCCTCTGCGCCTTTTTTGCACTGAGCACCCTCAAGCTCCGTTAGAGTTACACTCATGGCTCGTAATTCAGATCCGGCCATGCGGTCGGAATGGCTGCGCGGCGAAATCGCCGTGGTCGGCCTGGCACGAAGTGGCCGCTCGGCGGCGCAGTTGCTGGCGCGCGCCGGCTCGGACGTCTACGCGTCCGACGCGGGCCAGTCGCCCGAGCTCGAGGCCACAGCGGTCGAGCTGCACGAGGACCAGGTGGACGTCCAGCTTGGCGGCCATGACCTCGAACGCATTGCGCGTTCGGCGTTGGTTGTCGCTAGTCCAGGCGTGCCGCCCAATGCGCCGCCGTTCGTCGCGGCCCGCAAGGCCGGCGTGGAGATCGTGAGTGAGATCGAGATCGGTCTGCGGTTCCTTCCGCGTCTCACGTACATCGCCGTCACCGGCACCAACGGCAAGACGACGACAACGGCGCTTATCGGTCATCTGCTCGCCGCGCTCGGCAAGCGATCGGAGGCGGCGGGCAACATCGGCACGCCGCTCACCGAGCTCGCGATGCGCAAGATTCCGCCCGATTGGGTGGCGCTCGAGGTATCGTCGTTCCAACTGCACGACACTCCGAGCATCAAACCGAATGTGGGCGTGCTCACGAACCTGTCGGCCAACCATCTCGACCGGTACGACAGCGTCGATGAGTATTTTGGCGACAAGGCGCTGTTGTTTCGCAATGCCACGCCGTCCTCGCACTGGGTGACCAACGCGGACGATCCCGCGGTGCAGACAATGACCGAGCACCTGGCGGGCATGCAGAGTCGGTTCTCCGTGCGCGGCAAGAGCGACGCCTACCTCGACCGCGCGACCGGCCAGCTGACCGTGCTCGGCCAGCCGTTGTTACATCGCGATCAATTGCCGCTGCTCGGCGACCACAACGTGGCCAACGCGCTCGCCGCCGCGCTGTCGGTGATGACTGCCGACGCCGAGCATCGGAGCGATCGCGCGCTCAACACCATTGCGACGGCGCTCAAGTCGTTCAGCGCGCTGGAACATCGCATCGAGCCGGCCGGAGAGTTTGGCGGCGTGACGTGGATCAACGATTCGAAATCGACGAACGTCGCGTCCACCCTTGTCGCCATGAAAGGGATGTCCCGTCCCACCGTCCTGCTGCTCGGCGGCAAGCACAAAGGAGAGCCGTACACCGATCTCATTCCCGAGCTGCAGCGCACGGGCAGAATGGTGATTGCGTATGGCGAGGCGGCGCCGCTCGTGGAAGCCGACCTCGCCGGGTCGGTGCCGCTCACGCGGATGGGGTCATCGTTCGAGGAAGTGGTGGCCGCCGCGCGTCGTGTCGCGCAGCCCGGCGACGTGGTGCTGTTGTCGCCTGCGTGTTCGAGCTACGACATGTTCGACAACTATGAACAGCGCGGGCGCGTGTTCAAGCAGCTGGTACGCGGAAGCAGCGCGGAATAAGTAGCGATGGCGACCCGCACGAAATCGCCCGATCGTCCGCGCGCCGCGGCGCCGTCGATCGCGCATGTCCGTGAGCGGTGGCGCATGGGGCCAGAGGCGCGCGGCATGATGCTCGTGAGCGCCGTGCTCACGGCGTTTGGGCTGGCCGTGCTGTACAGCGCCAGCGCGTTCGTTGCGATCAACGAACATCGGTCTAGCGCGTACTTTCTCACCAAGCAGCTCGGCGGAGTTGCCGCGGGTATTATCGCCTTTGCGATCGCGGCAAAATTCGACGCCGAAAAACTGCGCGAGTGGGCGTGGCCAATCATGTGGTTCACCATCGTGACCATGACGGCGGTGTTGATTCTACCGGAAAAGATTGCGCCCACCATTCACGGGTCGCGCCGCTTTCTGTTCGGCGCGTCGTTTCAGCCGTCGGAGTTCGGCAAGCTCGGCGTGGTAGTCTGGGTGTCGATGCTCGTGGTGAAGAAGGGGGACAGCCTGCGCCGGCTCACCAAGGGACTGGTGCCGTTCCTCGTCATCATTGGCCTGCTCGATGTGCTCGCGGCGCTCGAGCCGGATCTTTCGGTGGCCATGCTGTACACCTTGCTCATGGCGCTGCTGCTATACGTCGGTGGTGCGCGCATGAGCCATTTCGTGGCACTAGGCGCCATGGGATTGCCGCTTGCCCTCACGAAGATCGAGCGCTGGCGGTATGCCGTGGCGCGCCTCACAGCCTTTATGCATCCGGGCAGCGCACCAGCCACGGTCAGTTTTCAGCTTCAGCAATCGCTCATTGCGGTTGGCTCGGGACAACTCACCGGCCGCGGGTTCGGGCAGGGAATGCAGCAGGCGTCGTTCGTGCCGTTTCCGTACAGCGATTTCGTCGCCAGCGTGGTGGGCGAGGAATGGGGCTTCATCGGCATCGCGGGCATCACGATTGCCTTTGCTCTGTACGCATTGCTCGGCTTCCGCATCGCGCGGAACGCCCGAACTCCGTTCCTGCAACTCGTCGCGGTGGGTTTGACCTTCACCACGGTATTGACGGCGTTTCTCCATATTGGAGTCGTGATCGGCCTGTTGCCGACCACCGGGCTGACGCTGCCGTTTGTCTCCTTTGGTCGATCCAATCTCGTGCTGACCATGCTGTTCACCGGCATTCTCGTGAACATTGGCAGCACCAAGGAACGCGTCATCGGCAGCGGTGCCACCGATCCACTGGCCGTTGCCGCAGACTGAGCCCGTTGGCATAAGGCCGACCCAATGACGCGCATCATCTTTGCCGGCGGCGGCACGGGCGGGCATCTCTATCCAGGCATCGCGATCGCGCGCGCGCTGGTGCGTTTGCGCCCGTCCGTCGAGCCGTTTTTTGTCGGAGCGCGGCGGGGCATCGAACGCGAGGTGCTGCCCAAAACCGAGTTTCCTCATCTGCTGCTCGACTTGCACCCGTTGTATCGCACAAAGATCTGGCTGAACTACCACACGCTGCTCGGCGCGGCCGGTGCGTGGCGACAAATCGGGAAGCTCGTTGCGCAGGAGCGTCCGGCCGTGGTGGTGGGCACCGGCGGTTATGCGGCCGGCATCATGTTGGCGTACAGCGTGGTCCACCGGCTCGCGATTGTGCAACAGGCCGGCGACAGCGTGCCGGGTCTCACCGCCCGCGCGTTCAGCCGCTGGTCCAATGAGATTTATCTAAATTTCCCCGAGGCGGCGCGGGTGCTCAAGCCGCACCATGAGGGGTCGCTAATCGACACCGGCGCGCCCATCGAGCCGCCTCCGTCGCCGTTGCCGGACCGTGCGGCAGCGCGTGCGGCGTGGGGGTTTCCGCTTTTTGGCGGACACGTGCTGCTCGTGTACGGCGGCAGTCAGGGGTCGTTGGCGATCAATCGCATTGTTGGCGAGTGGATCGCGCGCGGTCTCCCGGACAATCTCTATGTGATATGGGGAACCGGCCGGGCTACCTACGACCAGTTCAAGCAGTTCGAGAGCGCGCAGGTGCGCGTGCGCGACTACCTCGCGCCCATTGCCAACGCCTACGCCGCCACGGACGTTGCCCTGGCGCGCGCCGGCGCCATGACCACCGCCGAGCTATTTGCCTGGGGCATTCCCGGCGTGCTCGTGCCATTGCCCACCGCTGCGGCCAATCACCAGGCCACGAACGCCATCACGCTCGAGCGCGCCGGAGCTGCGGTGCACATTCCGCAGGCGGAGCTGACGGTCGATCGGCTCGCGGGCACAATGACCCGGTTGCTCACCGAGCCATCCTCGCTCGAGACGCTCGCCGCCGGCGCCAGAGCCCGCGCGCGCCCGCGGGCGGCGGACGAGATCGCGACGCGCATTCTCGCGATTGCCGACGCGACGCGAACTGCGTGATCCTGAGGCGAAAGCGTGGCTGGTTGAGGCGCACGAATGGCAGCCCGAGGTCAGTTCCCAAAAATGTTTGTCCCGGCCCGTGGCGTTGAGATCCACAGCACCCTTCGGAGCAATCCGCGTGTTCCGCGTGTTCCGCGTTCTCCGCGTCATAAAACTCAGGGAGCTGTGCTGAACGTTGTATCCAGAGTCACCGGCGCGTCGAAGGCACGCGGCGATTTGAACGCGGAATACGCGGAACACGCGGATAACGCGGAAACAGCTTTTGGGAAAATTGGCTGGCGCAGGCGGCCTGGATTTTTTGGGAGAGCCGCTCGGGACGTGACCGAAGCTGTGCTCGGCGAAGGATCGTTCCGCCTCGTCGTTGTCGAGAGCCGGCCGGATGGATTCCTGCTCGGCTTCGCCACGCTCACGCTCGCTCGGGATGACATTGGGTTCGCGGTCGCGGTGACAATGTGCGCTCCGATCACCTAATTTTCCCTCCATGGCCCTCCTCGACTCGACCGACCCGCGCCCAATCCATTTCGTTGGTATCGCCGGCGCCGGAATGAGCTCGCTCGCTGAGTTGTTCCTTCGCCGCGGGGTGCCAATCACCGGCTGCGACGCCAACCCGGCGGCGGCCGGCGACCTGCAACGCCTCGGCGTAGTCGTAACCGGCCACGATCCGTCGCACGTCGAAACGGCCCGCGCGCTCGTCGTGACCTCGGCAATGCCCAAGGACCACCCTGAGCTCGTACGCGCGCGCGAACTGGGCGTGCCCGTGATTCGTCGCGCCGAAGCGCTGGGTGAAGTCACGGCGAACCGCGAGCTTGTCGGCATTGCCGGCACGCATGGAAAAACAACGACCACGGTGATGACCGCCGCGGCACTCGCCGCCGCGGGCCGCGATCCCACCGTGATTGTTGGCGGCCGCGTGGCGGCGTGGGAAGGAAACCTGCTTTCAGGTGGCGACACGCTCTACGTGGTGGAAGCGGACGAGTACGATCGCTCGTTTCTTGCCCTCACACCCACCGTGGCGGTGGTGAATAACATCGAGGCCGACCACCTCGACATCTATGCCGACCTCGCGGACATCAAGCAGGCGTTCGCGCAGTTCGTTCGAGGCGCGCGAACGGTGGTGCTCAATGCGGACGACGCCGGAGCCAACTCGCTGCCTACGCCGAGCAGCGCGGAGATCATGCGCTTCGGCATCGATTCTCCCGACGCGCGCGTCGTGGCCCGCGATCTCGTGCTCGAGCCCACGGGCTCGTCGTATCGGGTCGTGTTTGATGACGAGTCGCTGGGCAGCGTGCGACTGCAGATTCCCGGTCGTCACAATGTTCTAAACTCGCTCGCCGCCGTTTCCGGCGGCTTGGCGCTCGGAGCGGATTTTGGCGCACTGGCGCGTGGGCTTGCGACGTACGCCGGCGTGGAGCGCCGATTCCAGGTGCTCGGCGAAGCGCGCGGCGTTGCCGTGGTGGACGACTACGCCCACAATCCCGGCAAGGTGGCGGCGGTGGTCGCCACGGCGCGGATTGCCTACCCCAACCGCCGCTTGGTGGTGGCGTTTCAGCCGCACCTCTTCACGCGGACGCGCGATTTTGCCGGCGAGTTCGGCGCGTCGCTCGCCGGTGCGGACGCCGTGTTTCTCACCGAGATCTATCCGGCGCGTGAACAACCAATTGCCGGCGTCACGTCGCAGCTGGTGGCCGATGCCGTCGCGGCGGCAGGGGGAAACGTGGTCTGGCGCGGCGAACGCGCCAACCTCGGCGCGGCCCTGGCCGCGGCGGTACGCAATGGTGATCTCGTCCTCACTGTAGGCGCGGGCGATATCACCAAAACAGGTCCGGAATTGCTGGAGCGGCTGGGACACGCGTGAGCGACGAACCGCAGGGCCGCCACCGCTTCACGTTTCTTCCCCGGCGATTCAAACTCGCCCTGGTCGGTATTGTTGGCCTGCTCGCGCTCGCGGCTCCCTTGTGGGCGCCGTTGCTCTTGCGGCGCATGGCGTTCTTTCACGTGCGCCGTGTCGAGATCCTCGGCTCGCGTTATCTTGCCCCGAGCGACATCCTCGATCGCCTGCACGTTGACACCACGGTTTCCGTTTGGGATCCCACGGCGCCGCTCGCGGCACGGGTGCAGAGCGACCCTGAGATCGAGCGGGTGGCGATTCGCCGAAAGTTGCCCGGCACTCTGGTGGTCGAGATCACGGAACGTACGCCGGTGGCGCTCGTTCCGGCGAACGGAGGCTTTCGCGTGTATGATGCACGAGGAATTCCGCTGCCGATCGATCCGGCGCGTGTCACCATCGATGCGCCGGTGCTCATGCAGCGGGACACCGCGCTCCTCCGCCTGCTCGGCGCCATGCGTGACCGGATGCCCGCCATGTATGCCCGAGTGACTACCATACAGCGCACGGCGGACGGGGAGTTGCTGTTTCAATTTCCCTTGCAGCCCGTGCGCACCATGCAAGACGTTACGTTAGACCGCCTCGCCGAAGTCGAGCCCGTGGAAGCGGATCTGTTGCGCAAGCAACTTCGCGTCGCCGAGATCGACCTTCGCTACCGTGATCAGGTAATCGCCAGACTGCAATGAACTCCCCTTCCGAACGTCTCGTCGCCGGTCTCGATATCGGCTCGGCCAAGACCACCGCGATCATCGCCGAAGTCGTAGGCGACCTGCCCAAGCATCCAACCATCAAGGTGCTGGGCGTGGGACAGGCGCGCACCACCGGCATGCGCCGCGGCGTGGTGTCGGACATCGAGGAGACGACGCGCTCAATTAAAAAGGCCATGCAGGACGCCGAGCGCATGGCCGGCGCCGAGGTGCAGGAGGTCTACGCGGGCATCGCCGGCGAGCACGTGCAGGCCATGACGAGCAAGGGCATCGTGGCGGTGAGCCACGACGAGATCAACAAGTCGGACGTTGACCGAGCCAACGAAGTGGCGCGCGCGCAGTCCATTCCGCAGGACCGGGAGCTGCTGCACGCCATTCCGCAGGAGTACACGGTGGACAAGGACACCGGCATTCGCGACCCCATTGGCATGAGCGGCACCCGTCTGGAGACGGAGATGTACCTCGTGACCATCGGGAGCTCGCCGGCGATCAACCTGCGGAAGTCAGTGGAGCGCGCCGGGTACAAGGTGCGCGAGCTGGTACTCGAGCCGTTGGCCAGTGCACTGGCCGTGTTGACCGAAGACGAGAAGGAGCTGGGTGTCGCCCTCGTGGAAATGGGCGCCGGCACCACGGACCTCGCTGTGTTTCACGAAGGCAAGATCCGTCACCTGGGCACCATCGCGTTCGGCGGCAACAACGTGACGAGTGATATCGTCCACGGGCTGGGCGTGACGCAGGTTGACTCGGAACGGCTCAAGGAGCGTTATGGTTGCGCCTTCGAGTCGCTGGTGGATCCGGCCGAGGTGATTCAGCTGCCGAGCACCGCGGCGCAGGGCGACCGGCAGATTCCGCGCGAACTGTTGGCGCACATCATCCATCAGCGCATGGACGAGATCTTCGATTTGGTTCAGCGGGACATTTCTGCGGCGGGATTTGCGGGCAAGCTGAGCGCCGGCGTGGTGCTGACCGGCGGCGCCGCGGCAATGCAGGGTGCGGCTGAGCTGGCTAGCGACGTGTTCGGAACGGGTGTGCGGGTGGGAATCCCGGCGGAAAATATTTCTGGATTGGTGGATTCGGTGGAGGCGCCGCGCTTTGCCACGGTGGCGGGGTTGGCGCAGTACGGCGCGAACCGGATTGCTCTGGGCGGTGTGGTGGCCGGCACGCGGCGGATCAAGCTTGGCGGCGGCGGCATGGACAAAATCGTGTCACAGGTGAAATTCTGGCTGCAGGACTTTTTCTAGCTGTCACCCGAGTGACTCGATGTCATCCCGAGCGTAGCGAGGGATCTTGCCTCGGCCGTCTTATAATTGGCGAGCCCGAAGATTCCTCGTCGCTGCGCTCCTCGGAATGACAGGGGGGCGCTCCTCGGAATGACAGGGGAATCAAAAACGTGACGGGCGTCGAGACGCTGTGGAAAACTTAGTTCAACTGAAAGTGTGATTTTCTTAGGCATGCGTCGTCTGAAAAACGGGTAGCCTGTCATACCGAAAGCGTTATATTGCGCGAGCGTTTTAGCGACGGCTCGACAGCAGTGCCGAGCTAACTGAAACAGTCGCCGAAACAGCTATCCTTCCCGCTGTTCCGATCACACCACTTCGAAGTACGGACGTTCTCAATGATCTTCGAGTTCGAAGAGAGCGCGACCCAGAACGCCCGCATGAAGGTGGTGGGCGTCGGCGGTGGCGGCGGCAATGCCGTCAACCGAATGATCGACGAGCACCTCGAGGGTGTGGAGTTCATCTCGGTCAACACGGATGCGCAAGCATTGCTCACGTCCAAGTCCGACGTGAAAGTGCAGATCGGGAAAAAGCTGACGCGTGGACTTGGCGCCGGCGCTCGCCCTGACATCGGCCGCCAGGCGGTCGAAGAGAACCGTGATGAAGTGGGCCGCGCGCTGGTCAACGCGGACCTCGTATTCATCACCTGCGGCATGGGCGGCGGCACGGGTACCGGCGCCGCGCCGGTGATCGCCGAGGTGGCGCGTGAAGCCGGCGCGCTCACGGTGGGCATCGTCACCAAGCCGTTCCTGTTCGAGGGACGCAAGCGCATGCGTCAGGCCGAGCAGGGCATCGCCGACATGCGGAAGCACGTCGATACTATGATCGTCGTCCCGAACGAGCGCCTGCTGGCCGTGGTCGGCAAAGGCATTCCGTTCCAGGACGCGCTCAAAAAGGCCGACGAAGTGCTGCTCCACGCCACGCAGGGCATCTCGTCGCTAATCAGCGTCACGGGCCTTGTGAACGTCGATTTTGCCGACGTCCGCACCGTGATGCAGGCCGGCGGCTCGGCGCTCATGGGCACCGGGGTAGGCAAGGGTGAGAACCGCGCCATGGAAGCCGCGCAGCAGGCCATCGCTTCGCCGCTGCTCGACAACGTCAGCATCTCGGGCGCGAGCGGCGTGCTGGTGAACATCACTGGCGGCGCAGACCTCACGCTCGGCGAAGTCCACCAGATCAACGAGATCATTCACGACGCCGTCGGAGACGACGCCGAGATCATCTTTGGTGCCGTGCACGAGCCGGCCATGCAGGGCGAAATCCGCGTCACGGTGATCGCCACCGGTTTTGATCGCGCTCTGCAGCTCGGCGGGTCGTCCACGTCGGACAAGGTATCTGGAGCAACCGCCAAGGGTTCGCCGATCATTCCGTTCCCCGGAAATCGACCGGCGCGAGTGATCAACTCCACGACACGGGCTAGTGAACCGCCACGCGCGCCGCGGCAGTCCACCGAGAAAGGGTCGCAGGATCTCAGCGACATGGAGATCCCGACCTTCATCCGGAGACAGATGGATTGAAGCTCAACGTCGTACGCACCGGACTGTATTGGCTCGCCGCGACGGCGCTGGTTGTCGCGCTTCGCTACACGCCCAGTCTCCCCGAGCCTGACGCCAAAGCGGCCGACGTGATGATCATGCAGGCCGCCACACCCAGCTGGAAGCTGAGCTTCGACACGCTGGCCCGCGGTGAGTCGCTTGGCTCGCTCCTCGAGCGCGGCGGTCTTTCTACCGCCGCTGCGCGTGCGGCACTGCAGGCGGCGACATCGCTCGACGAACACCGCATTCCCGCGGGAATGCCAGTCACCATCAAATCAGAAGCCGCTGACTCAACGCCGTCGGAAATAACCCTCCAACTGGCGGTCGATCGATTGCTGCATATTCGCCGGTCCGGCGACACGTGGAGCGGCAGCGAAGAACTGCTTCCGTGGACGACAGACACGATCGTCGTACAGGGAACTATCGCGTCCAATCTCTACGACGCCATGAACTCCAGCGCCAAGGACAGCCTTCCGTCCGGCGCGCGGCAGCAGCTCGCCTGGTCGCTGGCCGACGTCTACGAGTATCGCGTTGACATGAGCCGCGACCTGCAGGCAGGCGACGAGTTCCGCGTTGCCGCCGAACGCTCCGTTGCGCCGAGTGGCGCGGTGCGGATCGGCAAAGTGATCGCCGCCACGTTCAAGCTCTCGGGCAGCATCATCGACGCGGTGCGCTTTGTTGGCGAGTCGGCCGCGGGGCAGTATTTCGATCAGAACGGCAAATCGATGCGCGCGTCATTCCTCCGGGCGCCGCTCGAGTTCCGCCGCATCTCCAGTGTGTTTGGTGAGCGCGAACATCCGATTCTCGGTGTCATGCGCATGCACAAGGGCCTCGACTACGCCGCGGCGCAGGGTACGCCCGTGCGGTCGATCGGCGACGGCGTCGTCGTTCGCGCCGGTTGGGGCAACGGCTACGGCAATCTGCTCGAGATTCGGCACCGGAACGGTTTCGTGACGCGGTACGGACACCTGAGCCGCTACGCGTCGGGCATTCATGTCGGCACGCATGTGGACATCGGCCAAACGGTGGCGTACGTCGGAAGCACCGGCTTAGCCACCGGACCGCACCTCCATTTCGAGGTGCTCGTCAACGGCCAGCAACGCGATCCTCGCGTGGCGCTCAAGCAGAGCAGCGGCGATCCGGTGCCGGCGTCCGAGCGCGCCGAGTTCCAGGAGCTGCGCGACAAGCTGCTGTCGTCGATGGATACGCCGATCGTCGGCGTGGCGAAGCTCGGTCCCCAGTAGTTCTTCGTTGTCAGCCCGAGCGCACGCGAGGGATCTTCCGACTTTGCCGTTTGCTGGGCAAGCGGACCGCGTGCTGGATTCCTCGGTCGCTTCGCGCGTTGGGATGACAAGGTGACGCGTTAGCTTAAGCGCCATGTCGCCCTGGCTGATCGCGCTCGTTGCGGGAATCGTCGTCGCGCTCATCCAGTACGGATGGAGCGCCCTGCGCGGCGGCTGGGGAGCGGTTCCGGCGGCCATTCTGCGCGCCGCGGCGGTCGCACTGATTGTCGCGCTGCTGCTCGATGCGCCGCTGTCACCCGCCAGGTCTGTGGCACCGTGGGCCGCGCTCGACGCGTCGCAGAGCATGGTGCGGGGCGACAGCACGCTGTGGCGCGCGGCGCGTGATTCTGTGCGCGCCCTCGGTGCGGAATCCACGTTCGTATTCGGAGATTCTGTGCGACGCGCCGGCACCGTTCCGGCGCCGCGCGATCGAACGTCTCAGTTGCGCCCCATGGTCGAGCGGGCGCTCGGCGCGGGTCACCCGCTCACCGTTGTTACCGACGGGGAGCTCGACGACCCCGACGCCGCGCGCGCGCTGCCGGCCGGCTCTCGAATCATTGTTCTGCGGCACACGCCGCGCCGTGATCTTGCTGTTGTGTCCATGGACGTGCCGCGCGCCGCGATCAGTGGCGACACTGTTGACGCGACCGTGGCGCTGGCTGCCGGCGGAGCAGGCGCGCGAGCCGGGACGTTATCGTTGTCGCTCGATGGCAAAATCATCGCGTCGGCGGCTGTGGATTCCTTTGCGGCATTCGGCGAGCGGAGCGTTTCGCTGAAGGCGCGGTTGGAAGGTGCCACCGGCCCAGCGGTCCTACGCGCTGCCATCACATCGCCCGAGGACGCCGAGGTCCGCAACGACACGTTGGCCGTGGCAATCGATCTGTCGAACTCGGCCCGCGCGGTGTTTGTGTCCACGTCGCCCGATTTTGACGCGCGCTACGCGCTGGCCGTGTTGCGCGGCGCGTTGGCCATTCCAACGAGCGGATATTTTCGCGTCGCACCCGGTGAATGGCGCGTGGACGGAGCGCTCACGCCGGTGCGCGAAGAACAGGTACGCCAGGCACTGCACGATGCGCCGGTGGCAATCATTCACGGCGACACTGCGGCGTTCGGCCCGCCGCGCGCGGCAACGATTGGCCCGCTGGCGCTGATCGTGACGTCTCCGGCGGAAGGCGAGTGGTATGCGTCGGCCGCGCCGGCATCGCCGCTCGCGCCTGCGCTGTCGGGACTGGTCTGGGACAGCCTGCCTCCTGTCGGTCTTGCGCCGGTCACGCCCAGGGGCGACTGGCAGGGCGTGGAGGCGCGGCGCGGTCGCGGCGACGAGCGGCGTCCCATTCTCGTTGGCAGCGATCAGCCGCGGCGTGTAGTGGTCGTTGCGGCGTCGGGGTTGTGGCGGTGGCGCTTTCGCGGCGGCGTCGCGTCGGACGCGTTCACCGCGTTGTGGGGGAGTATATTTGACTGGCTTGCCGCCGAGCGCGGGGATCGTCGTGCAGCGGTGCCGGACGAGCGGCTGCTGCGGGCGGGAGAGCCAGTGCGCTGGCGCCGAGGCTCGGCGTCGGATTCAGTGGTGACGGTGGCGCTGCGCGGGCGTGGTTCGGCGCGCACGGATTCGCTGACGCTTCACTTCTCAGCGGCGTCCAATATGGTGGAGTCGGCGCCGCTCGCGGCGGGACTCTACGACGTTTCCACGCGTGGCGGCACGGCGCTCCTTGCGGTGAACCCGTCGCGGGAGTGGCTGCCGCGCGCACCGCGTCTCGCGTCGGCAACGGTGGGCGGTGCCATCTCCACCGATGCGGCTCCGCGATTGCGAAGCGCCGGTTGGGCGTACGCACTCGCGATATTGATGTTGTGCGCCGAGTGGATTGTGCGGCGCAAACGAGGCATGCGATGAATCACACCGAGGATCATGCGGTTACTGCGTAAATCCGGCGACGTGCCGAAGCGCTCGCTCTGGCAGCGCATCAAGGACGTTGCGTTGATGGACGTCGCCGTGCTGGCGAAGGGCGGCGTATCGGCGGGGTCACTGGAACAACTCGAGCAACTGCTGCTCGAGTCGGATTTCGGCGTGCCCGTCACGTTGCGGCTCATTGAAGAAGTCGAACGCCGAGCCAAGCGCGGCCAGGTGAAGACGCAGGACGAATTTCACGAGGCGCTCGCCAGCGGCATTGCCGACGCGCTGCGGGCCGGCAATAACGACGCACGGCTCGCGGTGGCGTCGTCTGGGCCCACGGTCATTCTCGTGGTGGGCGTGAACGGAGCGGGGAAGACCACGTTCATCGGCAAACTCAGCGCGCAGTTCCGCGCGCAGGGCAAGCGCGTGATGGTCGCGGCGGGCGACACGTTTCGTGCCGGCGCCATCGATCAGCTTCGCGTGTGGTCGGAGCGCACGGGTTCCGAATTCGTCGGTGGCAAGGCAGGCTCCGATCCGGCCGCGGTGGCGTTCGACGCAATTGATTCCGCGGTGGCGCGGAACGTGGACGTGCTGATCATCGACACGGCGGGTCGGCTGCACACCAGCGAGAGCCTGATGGACGAGCTTCGCAAGGTGGCGCGCGTCATCGCCAAGCGCATGCCTGCCGCACCGCATGAGACTTTACTCGTGCTCGACGGGACGATCGGCCAGAACGCGGTGCAGCAAGCGAAGATTTTTTCTGCCGCCGTGCCGATTACCGGTCTGGTGGTCACGAAGTTGGACGGCACGGCGCGTGGCGGCGTGGTGGTGGCGGTCCACGAGGCGATCGACGCGCCGGTCAAGTTCCTGGGCGTGGGCGAGAGTGCGGACGATCTCGTGCCGTTCGACGCTGACGCGTTCGCGCGGGAGCTGTTGAGCGGCGAATGAGCGGCACCTGAGGCCGCAGTGAGCCCGGCGTGACGGACCGCGCGAAGCCGCCGCAGCGGCTGTTCCTCGACACCCCGGTCACCTACCTCAAGGGCGTAGGCCCGGCGCGCGCCGAAGCATTGCGACGGTTGGGCATTGTGACGGCCGGCGACCTGCTGTTCCACGTGCCGCATCGCTACGAGGACGCGAGCACCATTACGCCGATCAAGAGCCTCGAGCCGGGCATGCACGGCACCGTGGTCGGCACCGTCATCTCCAAGGGCGTCATTCCCACCCGCAAGGGGCTGCGGATATTCCAGGCCGTGCTTCGTGACGATACTGGAATGATAGAAGTGTCATGGCCTGGCCAGCCGTTCCTCGATCGGACCATCGCCAAGGGCGACGTGCTTCTGGTCACGGGTAACGTGCGATTCTTCCACGGACGCCAGCTCCAGCCGCGGGAGTTCGTCAACCTGGGCGACGACACCGGCGCCACGATGGAAGGACGCGTGCTGTCCGTCTACCCGGCAACCGAGGGGCTGTCGTTCAAGGTTATTCGCACGATCATTGATGCGCACCTCGACGCGCTGCTGCCGCTCATCAAGGAATACCTGCCGGCCGACGTCGTGGCCGCCGCCGGCGTGCCAAGCATTGCGAACGCGCTGCGCATGGTACACCGCCCAACGTCGATCGCCGAAGCGATGGCCGGCCGGTCGCGCCTGGCTTTCGAGGAACTGTTCTTCGTCCAACTCCTGCATCAACGCGCCAAGGAGCTGGCGCGCGACAAGCGGTCCGGCATCACCTTTGTGCCCAAGCGCACCTTCACCACCGGGCTGCGCGAGGGATTGCCGTTCCAGCTCACGGGGGCCCAGGTGCGCACGATTCGCGAGATCGTGGCCGACATGACCAGCGACCGGCGCATGCAGCGGCTGCTCCAGGGCGACGTTGGCAGCGGTAAGACTATTGTGGCGCTGTTCGCCGCGCTGCTCGCCCTGGAGAACGGCTACCAAGCCGCGATCATGGTGCCCACCGAGCTGCTCGCCGAGCAACACCTGCGTACGATGACGCGCCTGCTCGCGCCGCTCGGCATTGAGCCCATCCTGCTCACCGGCGGCCTGCCGGCGCGCGAGCGAAAGGCCATCGCCAAGCGATTGTCCGGCGGTGACCCGGTGCTCGTGATCGGCACGCACGCCCTGGTGCAGGAGGCAACGTCGTTCGCCAAGCTCGGTTTCGTCGCCATCGACGAACAGCACCGGTTCGGTGTGGAGCAGCGCAAGGCATTGGGCGCCAAGGGCGAGATGCCCGACGTGTTGCTCATGTCGGCCACGCCCATTCCGCGGTCGCTCGCGCTCACGTTGTACGGCGATCTCGACCTCAGCATGCTCGACGAGCGACCACCCGGACGGCAATCGATCACCACGGCGCTACGCCGGGAATCGGGGCGGGCGCGCGTCATGGAGTTTATTGACCGGCAGCTGGAGCAGGGCCGGCAGGGCTACGTCGTCTATCCCGTGATCGACGAATCCGAGAAAACGGATCTCAAGGCGGCCACGACGATGTTCGAAATTCTTTCCAGCGGACCGTTCGCCGCGCGCCGCGTGGCACTGCTGCACGGCCGCATTCCGGGCGAGGAGCGCGACGACATCATGCGCCGGTTCCGCGACGGCGAGCTCGATCTGCTCGTCGCCACCACGGTAATCGAAGTCGGCATCGACGTGCCGAACGCCACGGTGATGCTGATCGAGCATCCGGAACGGTTCGGGCTGTCGCAGCTGCACCAGCTCCGCGGGCGCGTGGGCCGCGGCGCGGCCGAGTCCTACTGCATTCTGCTCGGCGACGTGGGCCCCGAGGCGGCGCAGCGGCTACAGATTTTCGCCGGCACCGACGATGGTTTCGAGATTGCTCGTGAGGATCTTCGCATACGTGGTATGGGCGATCTGTTCGGCGAACGCCAGAGCGGCGTGCCGACGTTCAGAATTGCCGATCCGGTGCGCGACGAGGAGCTGAACGAACGGGCACGGACCGCGGCGGAGTCATTGCTGTCGCGCGATTCGGGACTGGAACGCGCCGAGCACGCCGGCCTGCGACGCGTGCTTGGCGAACGGTACGCGCGCTCGCTGGAGCTGTTCCGCGTGGGCTAGGCGCTACGGTTTCGGCGGCGGCTGGCCCAGTCGCTTCCGAATGCGGTCCAGCTCCGCGTTCGCTTTCGCCAGCTCGTCCTTCAGCCGCTTGATCTCGGCGTCGGCGGCCGGCGATGCGTCCGCGGCCGCTTTGGCGGCGGCATCGCGCGCGTCCGCCTGCGCCTTGGCGTTGTTCGACGCGTCCTTTGCCTGTGCCAGCGCGCTGGCCGCCGCGCGATTCAATCCGTCCACCTGCGCCGCGACACGCCTGAGCGAGGCCGCTTCCACGGCGTGCTCGCGGGGGCGCCGGTCGGCGAGGTAGCCGTCCAGCGAGGCCATGGCAGCGGTGAGCGACACCTGCGGATTGGACGGGTCCATCTTGAAGAGCGCGCGGTAGTACGTCGTCTCCAGCGCGGGCGCCGTGCCCGGATACATCGCGGCGAATCCGCTCAGCGTGCTATCGGCTGAATCGAACCGGCCTGCGTCGGCAAAGCCACGCGCGGTCGCCAGCGTTGTCGGCCACACCTGCTCTGGCGACGGACCCGTCACGGCATTCAGCCGTCCGCATCCCGCCGTGATGAGCAACGCGCACGCTCCCGCAACACGCAACCGTACCCTCACGCCATTGCTCGCTGGTGGGTAACCGAGTGCCGGGCCACCCGGAGGGGCAGCTCGATCTTGAATGTTGTGCCGGTGCCGAGAGTGCTTTCGCACGAGATGGTGCCTCCATGCGCGTCCACGATCTGTTTTGCGATCGCAAGTCCCAAGCCGGTGCCCTTGGCGTGCGCGGACAGCTGGTTATCGGCCTGGTAGAATTTGTCAAAAATACGATGGACCTGCTCGGGCGGAATACCGGCGCCCGTATCGTGCACGGTCATGCTCAACGCGTCGCCGTGCAGCTCGATGGTCAGATCGATCGAGCCTCCGCGCGGCGTGAACTTGAACGAATTCGACAGAAGATTGCCCAACACCTCGTTGATTCGATCCGGATCCCAGCTCACGTTGTGGGGAACGCCGTCTCGCTTGTGTACGCCGAAATGTACGTCACGCTGCACGGCGAGTACGTGGAAGGCGCTCTCCAACTCGCCGAGCAGCGCGTCGAGCTCCACGGTTCTGGGCTCCACTCGACCACCGCCCGCCTCGAACCGGCTGACATCCAGGAGCTGTTTTACGAGCCGCAACAAGGTGTTCGCTTGCACGGCGAGTGTCTTGTGCACGTCCTTCTGTTTCGGCGACTGCGGGCCATACACGCCCTCGTCAAGCAACTGGAGGTAGCCAATGATCACGTTGATTGGCGTCTTCAGTTCGTGCGAGGCCACGGACACGAACTCCGCCTTGAGTTTGTCGAGCTCGCCCAGTTGGCGTGTCATCTCGAGAAACGCGGTAGCCAGCAGTCCGAACTCGTCGGCCCGGTCTGGTGGAATGGACAACTCGTACGTGAGATCTCCGTCCGCCACGGATCGCATGCCGGCGCTGAGATCGCCGATTGGCTGGCTGATCGACCGCGTGAGCCAAAAGGCAATCGCGCCGGCGAGCAGCAGCGCCAGGATGAGCGCGGTGATTGACACGCGCGCCGTCCACGAAATGCTGGTGGCCTGTTCGGCAACGCGACGCGTGGTCCGCTGCAGCAGTTCGTGTTCTGCCACCATCACGGTGGAATCCGCGTGGGTGAGGGCGGGCACGAACACGTTTGCGGAAAGCGAGTCGGCAACTTTGACGTTGTTCGCGAGCGCCGCCTGATATTCGGACGGGGCGACGTCGGCGATTTTGCGGACCGATGCGCCAATGTCGCGCGCGTACTCCGGCAGCTGGTAGCGGTTCAGCGAGTCGGCGAGCGCCGCGACGTGCTGCAATTGCTTGTCGGTGAAGTCGCGGGACGGAACGTCGTGCACCAGAAGCAGCGCCAGTTCCTGACGACGAAGGTCGTTCAGCCCCTCGCGTAAACGACCGATGAGCAGGGACGCAGCGAACTCCTGATCGCGCAGCGTCTTTGCATCGTCGTTCAACCGATACAGGGACGGAATGGCGAACAGCAGCGGTCCGACGAGGACGATCGCGATGGTGACGAGGCCGATTGCCAGCCTCGAACGCAGGGTCATGTGGGTGCGGAAATCGGTCAGAAACGAAAGCCGTATGGCAACGTGCACACCGCAAGGACGAAGCCGCTAGCTGCGGGGTGGCTGGCAGGCCAACGGGGGTACCATCGCCATACGGAGAAGTGTAGCGTTATAGCTCGCCCTGCCAACTGCTTAGCCCGTTTCTCTACATGGCCGATACCGCAGCGACACCCCGCATCTCCGAGCTTCACGACCATGTAAGCCAAACCGTCACCGTTCGCGGGTGGGTCACCCACGTTCGCTCGTCGGGGAAGGTGGCGTTCGCCGTACTTCGAGACGGTACGGGCATCATGCAGGCGGTCTTCGTCAAAACGCAGCTGCCGCCCGAGGTTTGGGAGCGTTTCAAGGAGCTCACGATCGAGACGTCCGTGCACGTCACGGGCGATGTGCGCGCCGAAGACCGGGCTCCTGGTGGGTTCGAGATGGGTGTGACGGGCCTCACGATCATTGGCCCAAGTCCACTCGACTATCCCATCCAGCCCAAGGAGCACGGAATCGATTTCCTGCTCGATCACCGTCACTTTTGGCTTCGTAGCAATCGACAGCGGGCCATCTTCTCGATTCGCAGCGAGATTGAGCAGGCGATCCACGATTTCTACTACGAACGCGGATTTATTCGGCTCGATACGCCAATTCTTACCGCGGCAATCGGCGAGCGCAGTGGGCTGTTCTCCACTGAATATTTTGACGAAGGCAATGCGTATCTGGCGCAAACCGGCCAGTTGTACGGCGAGGCGGCGGCGGCGGCGTTTGGAAAGATCTATACGTTCGGTCCCACCTTCCGCGCCGAAAAGTCGAAGACGCGCCGGCACCTTACGGAATTCTGGATGATCGAGCCGGAAGTGGCGTGGAACGACTCGAACGACAACATGCGGCTCCAGGAGGATTTTGTCTCCTTCCTGGTTCAGCGGGTGTTGGAGCGTCGCGGCGCCGATCTCAAGGAGCTCGAGCGCGACACCGCACCGCTCGAGCGGGTCAAGGCTCCGTTCCATCGAGTGGACTACACAGACGCCGTCGCCATTCTCCAAAAGAAGGGCAGCGATGTGAAGTGGGGCGATGACCTGGGCGCCGAAGACGAGTCACTACTCGTGGCCGACTACGACCGGCCCGTGTTCGTGATGAACTATCCCAAGGAAGCCAAGGCGTTCTACATGAAGGAGAACCCGGACGATCCGCGCACCGTGTTGTGCAACGATTGTCTGGCGCCCGAAGGCTACGGCGAGATCATTGGCGGCTCACAGCGCGAAGACGACTACGACAAGCTGCTGCACCGCATCAAGGAAGAAGGGCTGCCGCTCGACGCGTACGGCTGGTACCTGGATTTGCGAAAGTACGGCACGTTCACGCACGCGGGATTCGGCCTTGGGCTGGAACGGACAGTGGCGTGGATCTGCGGCCTGCCGCATATCCGCGAGGCGGCGGCGTTCCCGCGGATGATGACGCGGCTCAGACCGTAGGTCGGTGGTGCGGTGGTGCGGTGGAGGGGCACTATCCTTCCACCGCTTTTATTTCGTCCCAGATCGCGTCCAGCTGTTCCAGTGACGCCTCTCCAACTTTGAGCCCGCGTTCGGCGGCAATGCGCTCCACCGCGCCGAACCGCCGGGCGAATTTCACATTCGCCTTGTCCAGGGCGAGCGCGGGGTGCACGCCGGCCTTTCTCGCAAGATTCACGACGGCAAACAACAGGTCGCCAACCTCTTCCTCGACGCGTTGATGCTGCGCGTCGTACGATGGCGCCGCGCCGGGAGTGGGAGTGCCCTGCGCCAATTCTTCGCGCACCTCCTGAAGCTCCTCTTCCACTTTCTGAATGGGGCCATCAACATCCGGCCAGTCGAATCCCACGCCAGCGGCGCGGTCCTGCAGCCGATAGGCGCGATGGAGTCCGGGCAGGTCCACCGGCAATCCGTCAACGATGCTCTCGCGCTTCTTGGCCTTCATGCCCTCCCATGACTGCTTCACGCCGTCGCCGTACAAGTGGGGATGCCGGCCCTTCATCTTGGTGATGAATCCTTGCGCCACATCGTACAACGTGAATGCCCCTCGCTCCTCGGCGACCACTGAGTGGAAGAGAATCTGCAACAGGAGATCGCCCAGCTCTTCGCGGAGCTGGGTGTCGTTTCCGGAGCGGATGGCGTCGTCAACTTCGTATGCTTCTTCGATCAGATACGGGCGCAGCGATTCATGCGTCTGGGCGGCGTCCCAGTCGCAGCGCGCACGCAAATCGCGCATTAGCGCGACCGTATCTTCAAGTGTTGGTTTCGGTTGCATAGGCTCCTTAGCTCCGATATACTACCCGACCTCCGATTCATGGGTCAATGCATAGCTTGATGAGACGCGCCTGGGTCGATATCGACCTCGGCGCGTTGTTACGCAACGGGGCCGCGATTGCGGCGCAGGCCGGCGTGCCGCTCCTGCCAATGGTCAAGGCCGACGCCTACGGGCTGGGCGCCGTGCGGGTTGCGCGCACACTGGAGCGGCTGGATCCGTGGGGCTACGGCGTCGCCATGGTCGCCGAGGGCGAAGAGCTACGCCGCGCCACAATCACCCGGCCCATCGTCATTTTCACGCCGGTGCATGCCGACGATTTCGACGCCGCCGTTCGCGCGAATCTCACGCCCACACTCGGCAGCCCCGCCGACATTGAGCGCTGGCGGGAGACACGCCGCCCCTGGCAGCTGTCGATCGACACCGGAATGAATCGGGCCGGCGTGCAATGGGACGAAATCCACACCATTGCGGACATCGCCCGGTCCTTTCCGCCCGAAGGCGTGTTCACGCACTTCCACTCGGCCGAGCGCAACGGCGAGGCGCGCGCGCTGCAGGAGCGGAGATTCGCCCAGGCATTGGCTGCGCTGCCGTTTCGTCCTCCCATGGTGCACGCCGAGAACAGCCCGGCGGTAGAGCATCGGGGCCGGACGCCGCACGATGTCGTGCGCCCAGGAGTATTCTTGTATGGCGTCAGTAGCGGCAATTCGCCGGAGATTGTGCCGGAACCGGTGGTGTCGCTGCGGGCGCGCGTGCTGGAATTGCGCACGGTGGCCGACGGCGAAACGGTGAGCTACGGCGGCACATACGTGGCCAACGGCGCGCGGCGGATCGCTACGCTTGCCGTGGGGTATGCCGACGGCTACTGCCGCGCATTCGGTAACCGTGCCTCCGTGTTGCTCGGTGGACGCCGCATTCCTGTTGCCGGGCTTGTCACCATGGACATGACGATGATCGACGTGACTGGCGTTCCCTGTGAGATAGGCGACATCGCCACCCTGATCGGCGCTGACGGCGACGATCGCATCGAGGTGGCGGACATTGCGGCGCTCGGCGACATCAGCCCGTACGAGCTGCTCACGGGTCTGCGCTCGCGGCTGCCGCGCCGTTACCTGGGAGATGCATCGTGACGCGCCGCGCTGCGATCATCGTGCTCGACGGCGTGGGCATTGGTGCTGCGCCGGATGCTCTGGCCTACGGCGACGTAGGGAGCGACACCCTGGGCAACGTGTCGCGCGCGGTTGGTGGCATGGATTTGCCGAATCTGGCCGCCGCCGGCTTGGGGAACATCGCGGCGCTACAGGGCGTCGATCCGGTGGATAATGCTGCGGGCGCGTGGGGCTTGATGGTGCCGGCGT
Source organism: Gemmatimonadaceae bacterium (assembly GCA_041690755.1). Classification (GTDB taxonomy): domain Bacteria; phylum Gemmatimonadota; class Gemmatimonadetes; order Gemmatimonadales; family Gemmatimonadaceae; genus JAQBQB01. The sequence continues at coordinate 93,470 of JBEPWA010000002.1, forward strand.
CGGCCGGCAAGGACAGCACTACAGGCCACTGGGAAATTGCCGGCTTGCACCTGGCCAAGCCGTTTCCCACCTACCCGCACGGATTTCCGGCCGACGTCGTGACGGAGTTCGAGCGGCGCACCGGACGTGCGGTGATCGGCAACGTCGTGGGTAGCGGCACTGCCGTGATCGATAAGTTCGGCCCGGAGCACATGCGCTCTGGCGCCTGGATTCTCTATACGTCGGCCGACTCGGTTTTTCAGATCGCCGCCCACGAGAGCATCGTCCCGCTGGACGAGCTGTATCGCGCCTGCGAGCAGGCGAGGGCCATGCTCGTGGCGCCGAATGATGCCTCACGCGTGATCGCCCGTCCGTTCACTGGCCAGCCCGGAGCATTCATCCGCACGAGCCACCGCCGTGATTTTTCCATTGCCCCGCCGGGCGAAACTCTGCTCGACGCGCTCGAAAACGGTGGGGTTCCCCGTGGCGGTGTGGGCAAAGTGGACGACCTGTTTGCCGGGCGCGCCATCTCGTCGGTGCATACGGCGAACAACGGCGAAGGCATCGCGGCCATTAAGAAGTGGCTCACCGACGCGGCAAGTGGGTTACTGTTCGCCAACCTAGTAGATTTCGATCAAGCCTTCGGGCACCGAAACGACGTTCCGGGGTTCTATGGAGCGTTGCGGCAGTTCGACGCCGCCCTGCCGGACCTTGAGGCGCTCTTGCGCGAGGATGATCTGCTTTTCCTGACCGCCGACCACGGGAACGATCCAACCACCCCGTCCACCGACCATGCTCGTGAGTGCGTGCCCCTGCTGGCGCTCGGCCCTGCCGTGGCGCCGGTTTCGCTTGGGCGGCGGGCGACGTTCTCCGATCTTGGGGCGACCATCGGCGAGTGGTTGGGCGTATCGTTCCGCGGAAAGGGAACGTCCTTTCTCCCGCAGCTGGTCGCTCGCTAGGATGGCGGTCGATGAGCGGCCGGGGGCGCAGGCTCCCGGCGACGACAGAACGCTGACTGTTTTGCGTGAGCGGGCGTTCGCCGCGATGGAAGGTGCTTACGCACCCTATTCGAACTTTCGGGTTGGCGCGGCGATCCTGGCGTCCGATGGCAGTATTGCCGAAGGCTGTAACGTCGAGAACGCTTCGTACCCGGCCGGCATTTGCGCCGAGCGGGGCGCTGTTGCGGCGGCGGTCGCGCGAGGGAACCGCGCCTTTGAGACAATTGTGATCGCGACGGATGCGGACGAACCGACTCCGCCGTGTGGCATTTGCCGGCAAGTGTTGATGGAATTCGCCCCGCATCTGCTGGTGGTGAGCGTGACGCGCGGCGGTCGCGACGCGCGCTGGACGTTGGACGAGCTGCTCCCGAAGGCATTCACCCCGCATTCACTGGACCGGCGATGAACCGGAGAGAACGTTTTGCTTAAGAAGGTTGTGAAATTGCTGGCGGCCGCTGCGGCCGTCGTCGCCATCGCCGCATGTTCCGAACAGCTCGACGCGGGCAAGTCATGCCCGCTCCTCTGCCCGGAACAGTCGGTGAACCTGCGCGACACAACGATCGACGCGGTCCTCACCGACACGACGATCACCGGCCTGCCGCCCATCGGCACGGAAAAGTCCCTCATGCTGTCGTCGCACGGCGACACGCTCGACACGCGCGCCATCATTCGGTTCGACACCATTCCGCAGTCGTACAGCAAGACGGCGTTCGACAGCGTCATCGTCCACATCGACACGGCGATGATTGTGGCGCCGATCATCCATCCCGACTCGCTGCACCTGGCGAAATCGCCGGTGACGGTGGAGGTCTACAACGTTGACACGACGGGAACGGATACGTCGTCGGCGATTCTGGCCTCGCTGTTTCGACCAAACCGGTTGCTCGGCTCCAAGACGTTTGCGCCCGAGTCGCTGCTCGACACGCTGCGCATTCCAATCTCGACGGATTCAGTGCTGACGCGAATCCTCGCGGGCACGCGACTGCGCGTTGGACTGCGGCTCCGCAGCAATCCCGGCTTCGACCTGCGCATTGGCACCTCGAATTCCGGCACGGCCGTCACGCTGTACATCAAGGCGTCCAAGGATACGGCGGCGCTTCCGGTCGTCGTGTCACCGGTGTCCAACACGCCGCTGAATCAAACGTTCCTGTCCGGTCCACTCGCCGACTTCACCATTGTCGTCAGCGGGCTGTCAACGAATCCGGCCACCATTCTGGCGGTAGGCGGCGTTCCGTCCCGACGAACGTATTTCCACTTCGACGTTCCCTCGCGCATCGTGGATTCCACCACAGTGGTGCGCGCGTCCTTGCTGCTCACGCAGCTGCCAAATCGCCGAGTCAATCCGCACGACTCGATCTACGTCTATCCCTTGCCGATCCTGGCGTCGCCGGTGGTCAACAACATCGCCAACTCGCTGCAATTCCTCGGCGCCACCGGACAGTTCGGGCTGGACTCGGTGTTGATTGCGCCGGCCGACAGCGGGGTGCGGTCGTTCGAGCTTGCCGGTCTGGTGCGCACGTGGAAGAACCAGACGCCGGAAGTCAGTCCTCGAAGCATTGGTCTGGTAAGTGGGGGCGAGGGTCAGCTGCCCGGTGAGTTCGACTTTTCCTCCACCAAGGGGCCTGCGGCGCTCAGGCCGCGGCTGAGAATCACGTACGTGCCGCAGACTAGCTACGGAGTACCATGAGTTCGCGATCCTTTTCCGGCACGGCGCGCATCGCGCTGCGCCGCGTCATTCGCCGGGCCGTGGCTCCCACGGTGCTCACGGCACTCTCGGCGTGGTCGTTGGGCGCGCAGTCCAATCTGAGTACCCAGGGCTTTGGATACCCCACCGGGCAATTCAGCGCGCGCGCTCAGGGCACGGGCGGCGCGGTTGCAGAAATGGATCCGCTGTCGCCGGTGAATCCGGCCACCATCGCCGTGTTCGCGTCGCGGTTGCTCTTCTTCCAGATCGAGCCCGAGTACCGCAGTGTCACGACCGCGGCCGGCACCGAACGCACCACCACCGCGCGATATCCGAACGTGTTCGCCGCGCTGCCGGTGGCACATAATGTCGTGGTGAGTGTCGGATCGTCCACGTTTCTCGACCGCACCGCTACGACCAGCTATGCCTCCACGCAGTTTCTGTCAAACGGCGACAGCGTGCCGATGGTCACCACCGATCGTATTGACGGTGCGATGAACGATCTGCGGCTCGCCGTCGGCTGGGCGCCAACCACATGGCTGCGCCTTGGTATTGGCGGGCACGAGATCGTGGGACATAACCGCGTCGCGTTGACCCAGGCGTTCTCCGACTCGGTCCAGTTCGCGTCGTTCACGCAGACGCGGGTGCTCGGGTTCAACGGGCCGGCGGCGTCGGCGGGCTTCCAGCTCAGCTCCAAGTGGCTTGTCGCGTCAGGTTCGATGTTGCGCGGCGGCACGCTCCATATGTCCGCCCAGGATACGGTGCTCTCCTCGGCGCGCGTGCCCAATCGCTTCGGCGGGTCGCTCGCGTTTACCGGTCTGACCAACTCGTCGTTCGCCGTGCGCACGTCGCACGAGAACTGGTCGTCGCTCGGCGGACTGGGGGCCAATGGGCTCGTAGGCGTTGATGCGTGGGACACGAGCGTTGGCGCGGACGTGGCCGGCCCCAGGATTGGCGATCATATCATTTCGCTCCGCACGGGCTATCGGGATCGCACGCTCCCGTTCGAGGCAGCTGGTCACAAGGTGCAGGAGACCAGCTTCTCCGGCGGTTTCGGAACGGCATTCGCCAACGGCCGAGTGATTGGCGACGTCGCCGCCATTCACGCCACTCGTACCGCCGGCTCGCTGTCCGCCAAGGAGCAGGCGTGGACGATCAGCTTCGGTATCACGGTCCAACCGTAATCGCATCGTGGACGCCGACGCTCCACTCGCCAACGCACCGCTCATTCTTGTAGCGGACGACGTCGCCGCGAACGTGGAGTTGTTGTTCGACCAGCTCCACGTGCTCGGCTTTCGCGCCATTGCCTCATACGACGGGCCGAGCGCGTTGGCGGCCTGTTTCGAGCATCGCCCGGACCTCTGCATTCTCGACGTGTCCATGCCGTCGGGCGATCTCGAGGTGGACGACCGCTCCACGGGCTTTGAAGTGTGCCGCCGCATCAAGCGCGATCCGCGTACCAAGAGCATTCCCGTCATCTTCGTGACCGCGCTCAACGACACCACCGATCGCGTCAAGGCGATCGAAGCGGGTGGCGACGATTTTCTCACCAAGCCGCACAATCGGCTCGTGCTCGGCGCGCGCGTGCGGAGCCTGCTCAAGCTCAAGGGCGCCACCGATTCCCTCGAAGACGCGCTGCGCAAGCTGCGCGAGGTCGAGAAGATGCGCGACGATCTTATGAAAATGATCGTTCACGATCTCAAAACACCGCTCACGGCGGTGCTGGCGACCACCGAGATGCTGATCGACGGCGACTTCGGCCCGCTCAACGAGCAGCAGCGCAAGATGCTGTCCGATGCCGAAGGCAAAGCCGAAGACCTGCTGGCGTTGATCGGGGATCTGCTCGAGGTGTCGCGCATCGAAGAGGCGACGATGTCGCTCGATCTCGAGCGAATTGCGCCGGCGGCGCTGCTCAACGAAATCGTCCACGAGTGGGACATTCGCTTCAAGCAGGAAAAGGCAACGGCCACCGTTGAAGTCACCGATGACGCACCGGTGTTCGAGGCCGACAAGGCCCTGCTCAAGCGCGTGCTCGGCAACCTCGTGCAAAACGCCGTAACCCATTCGGCGAACGACATTACGCTCACGCTGTCGGCGCGCGCCGAAGGCGACGGTATTCTCTTTACCATCGCCGATAACGGCCCGGGCATTCCCGCCGAGTATCACGAGGTGATCTTCCGCAAGTTCGAGCGCGTGAAGAATCCCAACATGCCGCGCACGCGCAGCTCGGGCCTTGGGCTGGCCTTTTGCAAACTCGTGATCGACGCTCATGGCGGCCGCATCTGGGTGCAGAGCGCCGGCGAAGGCAAGGGCAGTGCCTTCCATTTTCTGCTGCCGAGAAAACCCGAGCACCGGGACGTCCGCATGACGGCCGGCGGGAACGTGCGGGCGTGAAGGTGTATTTGCGCACCTTCGGGTGTCGCGCGAACCAGTACGACACAGAAGCGGTTCGCAGCATGCTCGAAGGCAACGGCCACGCCATCGTGACGTCCGTTGCCGACGCGGACATCGCCGTGTTCAACAGTTGCGCGGTAACGTCAGACGCCGAAGCCGAATTGCGCAAAGTCGTACGACGCGCATCGCGCGAGCAGCCCGGCCTGCGCAGCATCGTGATGGGCTGCGCCGCGGCGCTCGACGACGCGCGTCCGGCGGCGATTCAAATCCGGCGGCTGCCGTCGGTGGAGCACGTGCTGGCCGGCGCCGATTTGCCCGGCATTGCCGCCGCACTCGATCTCACGCCAGTCGCTGGCGCGACCACACGCGTGCAATCGGGTACGCGCGCGCTGTTGCGCATTCAGGATGGCTGCGACGAGCATTGCACCTTTTGCGCGACCACCATGGCCCGCGGCGCCAATCGCAGCCGTTCCATGGACGACATCGCGCGTGAAGCGGCGGCGCTGGCGGAGCGGCATCCGGAAATTGTCATTACGGGTATTCACATCGGCACGTATGGCGCGGACATCGGCACGTCGCTTGGCGCCTTGATGACGCGGCTGGTGGGGGATGTGCCGGCCGTCCGGTTCCGCCTGTCGTCGATCGAGGCCACGGAGCTCGACGAGCCGTTGGCGGAACTCCTGTGCGGAGCGCCGCGGCAGCTCGTGCCGCACATTCACGCGCCGCTGCAATCGGGCTCGGACCGGTTGCTCAAGCGGATGGGTCGGAATTGGTATACAAGTGCTACTTATTCGAGCGCTATCGAGCGGTTGGCCGCGCGGATGAGCATTCTTGGATTGGGCGCCGACGTCATCGCCGGCTTTCCCGGCGAGACCGACGACGACCACCGGGCGACTGTTGACTTAGTCAACAATCTCCCGTTCACGTACCTGCACGTGTTTCCGTATTCGGTGCGACCCGGCACCGCAGCCGAGCGGCTGCCGGATCACGTGCCGCCGCCGGCGGCGCAGGCGCGGGCGCGCGAGCTGCGGGAGCTCGCCGAACGGCGATCGGCGGCCTACGCGGCATCGCGCAGCGGCGGCCCCGCGGATGTTGTCGTGCTCGGCTCCAAGGGTGAGCGCGAGGGGCTGACGGGAGACTATCTTACGGTGATTCCGGCCGACGTCTCGCTCCCGCGCGGAGCCCGCTTTTCCGCGCGCCTGGCCGCCGAACAGAATCGCCTGATTGCCTTCCCACTGACCGATGACTGATCCGCGTCCCACCGTCTACGTCGAGACCTACGGCTGCCAGATGAACGTGAGCGACTCCGAGCTGATGCTCGGCAAGCTTGCGGCGCATGGCTACGATGCCGTCGATCATCCCGACGGCGCCGACGTCATTCTCGTCAACACCTGCGCGATTCGCGAGCACGCCGAGACGCGCGTCATCGGGCGGTTGGGTGAGCTCAAGCGGAACATGAAGCCCGGTGCGATCGTTGGCGTTACCGGGTGCATGGCGCAGCGGCTCGGACCCCTGCTTCTCGAAAAGGCCAAGCATGTGAGCGTGGTGATCGGTCCCGACGGCTACCGCGCGCTGCCGGCGCTGATCGATGGCGCGCGACGCGGCGAACGAGCCGTGGCCACAACGTTCGACCTCGAGGAGCACTACGAGGATTTTCAGCCGCGGCGCTTCGACAAGGTCAAGGCGTGGATCCCGGTGCAGCGCGGATGCGATTATCGGTGTACGTACTGCATCGTTCCGACGACGCGCGGCTCCGAGCGCAGCCGCAAGCTGGCCGATGTCGTGCGCGAGACGGAGGCCGTTGTGGCCGAGGGCATGAGCGAAGTGGTATTGCTCGGCCAGACCGTGAACTCGTACAACGATGGCGAGTTCGACTTCGCGGATCTGCTGCACGCGGTGGGGGCAGTGCCCGGCGTGCGTCGCGTGCGCTTCACCAGCCCGCACCCGAACGATTTTTCCGATCGCGTGATCGACGCCATGGCGACCATTGATGCCGTGTGCGAGCACGTCCACCTGCCGATGCAGTCCGGATCGACCAGCGTGCTGAAGCGCATGCTGCGCCGCTACACGCGCGAGACGTACCTCGAATGTGTGGCGCGGTTGCGGCAAGCGATTCCGGGGCTGTCGGTGACCACCGACATCATTGTCGGCTTTCCCGGCGAGACCGATGCGGACTTCGAGGACACACTCAGCGTCGTCAACGAAGTGGGATTTGCCGAAGGATTCACGTTCAAGTTTTCTCCGCGCGACGGCACGCCCGCCACGCGAATGCCTGCTGAGCTGACCGTCCCAGACGAAGTGGCGAGCGAGCGGCTGGCGCGGCTCGTTGACGCGATGCGCGCCAACTCGCGCGCCGCGAACATGCGGGCGCTGGGCCAGCGGCACGAAGTGCTCGTTGAGAAAGAGGCGCGCCGCGGTGGTGACTTGGTGCAGACGCGGTCGCGTGATTTCAAGACGGTGCTCGTGCCCGGTGACGTGAGCATGGTGGGCCGCTATCTCAAGGTGGAGCTCACCGGCACCACCGGCTCCACGTTCACGGGGCAGATTGTGGGCGAACGCCAGCCGCTGCCAATGGCCGGCTGAGCGACGATGGGCATTGCGGCGCACGACGTTCGGCTCCGCGCGCTGCAACGATGATGATGGCGATGGATTGATGCGAGGCGTGTGCGGCCGGAGTTCCAAACTCCTGCGCACATGCCGCTCGTTGCACTTGCACTCGCCGCATACCTCGCCGGCTTGCTGTCCGGTTTCTCGGCGTCGATCTCCGTGTGCGGCGTTGCCGTGGCGGCGGCGGCGATTGCCGGTGCGCGTCGTGGACCACCGATCGCCGCGGCGCTCGGCGGCTTGGCGTTGGCGGGCGCCGTCATTGCGCACGCTGCCACGAGCGCGGACGCGCGCTGTCTGAGCGTCGCCGCGCACCAATCGGCGATCACGGTGGTGCTCGACGACAGCGTTGGTCCCGGCGTGTTCGGCCGCGGGCGCATCGCGGGCTGCGTTGCGCTGGCATCGCTATCGGTGCAACAAGGCGGTGCGCCTGCCGGGGCCACGGTGTTGGCGCGCGGCGAGATGGTTGCGTCGCAGCGCGGCGTGCTCGTGCAGCACGCCGTTGTCACAGTCGTGCGCGCGCCCCCCGTGTTGCCACGGATGCGGTCCGCGGCGGGCCGCGCAATCGATCGAACTTACGGCGGGGACGCGCCGCTCGTGCGCGCGTTGTTGATCGCCGATCGCCACGAGCTGACGCCTGAGATTCGCGACAGCTTTGCGACGGCCGGGTTGGCGCACATACTGGCGATTGCCGGACTGCACATTGGCATCCTTGCCGCAGCTATCGCGCTGGCGTTCGAGTTGTGCGGCATGTCGCGATCGCGCGCGGCGGCCATCACGGTGCTAACGGTTGTGCTGTACGTGCTGATCATTGGCGCGCCCATTCCCGCCGTTCGATCGGCCACCATGTTGACCGCGTTGCTCGTTAGCCGCGTGGTGCAGCGGCCGACGTCACGCTGGGCGATCGTGGCCATTGGCGCCGCGCAGCCGGTGCTCGATCCGCGCGCCGTACTGGAAGCGGGGTACCAATTGAGCGTGGTGGGCGTGGCGGCGATGATCGCCGCGGCGCGGCTGTGCAAGCGCATCGGCGTGCATCGCCGGCCGGCGCTCGAAAAGGCGGTGCTCCTGACGCTCGTGGGTACCACGGTTGCTACCATCGCCTCGGCGCCGATCGTGGCGTGGGTGTTCGGTCGCGTGAGCGTGATCGCGCCGTTGAGCAATCTCGCGGCAGCGCCGCTCATAGCGCTGGCGCAACCGGTGATCTTCTGCGGGCTGCTGCTCTCGCCCGTTCATGCACTGGCCGCGGTGTTCGCGGACGCAGCGCATCCGTTGCTCGGTGCGCTGACGTTCGTTGCCACCACCAGCGCGGCGGTGCCCCATGCGTCGTTGATGATTTCGCCCACGGTGCCCGCCGCGCTGGCCGCCTGCGCGATGTCGGCCGGCGTGATCGTGGCGTGTGCGTCGCGAGATTGGATCCAACCGGCCGCTGCGGCTTCGTTCGCGGCGGTCACGCTGATTTTGATGCCGCTCGCGCCGCCGCGTACGGGACTGGTGGAGCTGCATATGATCGACGTTGGCCAGGGCGACGCGATTGCGCTGCGTACGGCGCACGGACACTGGATATTATTTGACGCCGGAGGCGGATGGCGCGGCGGCGACGCCGGCCGATCGACGATTCTGCCGTATCTGGGACGACGCGGAGGCCCGCTCGATTTGTTCGTGCTGTCGCATCCGCACACGGATCACGTGGGGGGCGCCGCGAGTGTGCTGCGCGCGTTGCATCCGGTGCGGTACGTGGACGCCGGCTTTCCCGGCGCGGCGGAGGCGTATCGTGCCTCGCTCGAGGCGGCGCGTGCGTCGCACGTGCTGTGGACGCGGGCGCATCCGGGCGACAGCGTGGCAATTGACGGTGTGTCGATCACCTTTCTCGCGCCAGACTCCACGTGGACGGCGTCGCTTTTGGATCCAAACCTCGCCAGCGTGGTGGCGCTGGTTCGTGTGGGCCGCGTGCGCATCCTGTTGATGGGCGACGCCGAGCGTCCGGAGGAGGAATGGCTACTGCGCAACCGGGCCGAGGAGTTGCATGCCGACATTCTCAAGGTCGGCCACCATGGCAGCGGAACCAGCACGTCGGACGCGTTTCTGCGGGCTGTAGCACCGCGGCTCGCGCTGGTGTCGGTTGGTGCGGGCAATAGCTATCATTTGCCCTCGGCCGCGATCATGCACGCGCTCGCGGCGCAGGGAGCGCAGGTCATGCGCACGGATCGCGTGGGCACGATCGTCGCACGCACGGACGGGGACCGCATCTACGTCGAGGCCGCAGGAGATCTATGGGAGTTGCCGCGCGATTCCGTCAGGTGATCCACGCCGTGGTAGGCGCGCCGGCCGTGTTGCCACCGCGCCTGGTGGCGCGGTATCCCGAGGTAGCGCGGGCGCGCTGGCGCCGCGGAGGACTGCCGGTGCGCGTGGGCGGGTGGTGTCTGGGCCGGCGCTCGGTGTCGGCAATCACGCTGTGGCACACGATTTGGCTGGCGCCAGATCTCCAGCCGTCAGGGGAATTACTCTTGCACGAGCTTCGGCACGTCGATCAGTTTGAAGCCAGCCGCTGGTTTCCGCTGGAATACCTGTGGCAGTCGGCGCGCTATGGCTATGTTAGGAATCGCTTTGAAATCGACGCGTGCAATCATGCTGCACGCCGCATCAGAGAATCATAGAGTTCGCCTTCCGTGAGGATGATCAACGTGGTCAAACATACGGCAACCTCGGTGGTTACCATCGAGCGGTTCGTCATTGAGGAAGAGCGCAATCATCCTGAGGCGACGGGCGAGCTGTCGGCCATTCTGTACGATCTGGGTTTGGCCGCGAAGATGATCTCGAACAAGGTGCGCAGTGCGGGCCTGGCGGACATCCTTGGCTCCGCCGAAATGGAGAACGTCCAGGGCGAGGTGCAGCAGCGGCTGGATGTGTTGGCGAACGACATCATCATGAAGGCGGTGGATCATGGTGGCCGGTTGTGCGCCATGGCGTCGGAAGAAGAGCCGGGCATCATCCAGATTCCGGATCGATTCCGCACCGGCACGTACTGCCTGCTGTTCGATCCGCTGGACGGGTCGTCGAACATCGATGTCAACGTGCCGGTGGGCACCATCTTTTCCGTGGTGCGCAAGATCACGCGCGGCCGGCAGGGCGAAATGGAAGACATGCTGCAGCCGGGGCGCCGTCAGGTGGCGGCGGGGTACGTGATCTACGGGTCGAGCACGATGATGGTGTACACCACCGGGCAGGGCGTGCACGGGTTCACGCTCGATCCGTCGATTGGCGAGTTCCTGTTGTCGCATCCCAACATTCGCATTCCTGAAAACGGCCGCTATCTCTCGGTGAACGATTCGTACGAGCAGTTCTGGAGTGAAGGCGTGCGCTCCGTGATGCGGCAATACAAGGGGATCGAGGGCGGTCACAAGGCGCTGAGCACGCGGTACGTGGGCTCGCTCGTCGCGGATTTCCACCGCAACCTGCTCGGCGGTGGCATCTTCGCGTATCCGGCCAACACCAAGAGCCCGCGCGGCAAGTTACGGCTGCTCTACGAAGCGAACCCGCTGGCGTTCATCGTCGAACAGGCGGGCGGTGCGGCGAGTACCGGTACGCAGCGCATTCTCGACGTGCAGCCCACGGAGCTGCATCAGCGCATACCGCTGTACATCGGCAGCAAGAACGAAGTGGAGATCGCCGAGCGGGTGTTGGCGCCGGCCGCGGTGCTCGTACCGGCGTAGCAACCGGTTAGTTTTGCTGCATGTCGGAACGCGAAATCACATCGCCTTCGGGGTTCCCAATTCGTCCGGTGTATCGACCGGACGACGATCCCGTGAACTACGACCAGGATCTCGGCGACCCGGGCACATTTCCGTACACGCGTGGCGTGCAGCCCACCATGTATCGGGGCCGCCTGTGGACCATGCGGCAGTACGCCGGGTTCGGCACGGCGGCGGAAACGAACCGGCGCTTTCAACACCTATTGGCCGCCGGCCAAACGGGGCTGAGCGTGGCGTTCGACCTGCCCACCCAAATGGGCATCGACTCGGATTCGCCGCGCGGTCTCGGCGAAGTGGGGCGCGTGGGTGTGGCCATCGACACCGTCGAGGACATGCACGTTCTGCTGAACGACATTCCGCTCGAGAAAGTCTCGACGTCAATGACGATCAACGCAACCGCGTCAACGCTGCTGGCCATGTACATCGTGGTGGCGGAGGAGCGGGGCATTGCGCGCGACCGGGTGAGCGGTACGATCCAGAATGACATCCTCAAGGAATACATCGCGCGCGGTACGTACATCTATCCGCCCGAGCCGAGCCTGGCGTTGATCTCGGAGATCTTCCGGTTTTGTGCCGCCGAGGTGCCGAACTGGAATCCTATTTCCATCTCCGGCTATCACATTCGCGAGGCCGGCGCCACGGCGGTGCAGGAGCTGGCGTTCACGTTCGCCAACGCAATCGAGTATGTCGAACGCGCCATCGCGACGGGGTTGAGCGTGGACACCTTCGCGCCGCGCCTGTCGTTTTTCTTCGCGGCGCACAACGACCTGTTCGAGGAAGTGGCGAAGTTCCGTGCGGCGCGGCGCATGTACGCGCGCATCATGCGCGAACGGTTTGGTGCCAGCGACGGCAGCGCGCGATTGCGCTTTCACACGCAGACAGGTGGCGTCACGCTGCAGGCGCAGCAGCCGCTGAACAACGTGGTGCGCGTTGCGGTGCAGGCGCTATCGGCGGTGTTGGGTGGAACGCAGTCGTTGCACACCAACGGCTACGACGAGGCGCTGTCGCTGCCCACGGAGCAGGCAGCCACGCTGGCGCTGCGGACGCAGCAGATCATCGCCAACGAATCGGGTGCGGCGCTCACGGGCGATCCGCTGGCCGGCAGCTACTACGTGGAGCATCTCACGAACGAGCTCGAACGACAGGCGCTCGTGCTGATGGAGAAGGTGAATGAACTGGGCGGCGCCGCCAAGGCGATCGGTGCCTCGTTCTTCCAGGAAGAGATCGCGCGGAGCGCGTACGAGTATCAGTTGAGCGTCGAAGCGGGGCGCACCGTTATCGTAGGCGTGAACAAGTATGCTGACGGCAAGGAGCCACCGGTCATTGCCACGCCTGACTACTCGGCGCTCGAGCGCGATCAGGTCCAGCGGCTTGCGTCCGTCCGTGCCGCGCGCGACAGCAGCCGCGTTGAGCGCGCGATCGCGGCACTGCGCGACGGAAGCCGCGGATACCTCGTAGCATCCAGCACGGCGCGTGCGCCGTTGATGGAGCTGATCATCGAAGCCGTGCGTGCCCGCGCGAGCGTTGGTGAGATTGCCGATGCGTTGCGCGCCGAATGGGGAACGTACCGGCCAGCCTGAGCGACCCGGCTCACCACCAGCTGTTCGGCGGATACGCCACATCCAATTCATCGGTCGCGTTAGTACTAAAGTGCTAGTATTGACGCCGGGGCGTCGACGGCGTATCAGATGGTGGTGTTTGGCAGGTCGCTTTGGCTGAACGCTCTTGGAACTCATCAAGGGGTGCAGATGCCGTGCTGCTCACTCGCCCGCGCCGCATTGCTCGCCGTCATTTTTTCGGTACTGCCTGTCGCGCTGCGCGCGCAAACGCACGCTGACGTCATCCGCGGCCGCGTGACGACAGACAGCGGCCGAGTGATCAGCGGCGCCGACGTCATCGCCACTATGGCGCCGAACCGGGAAATTTTTCGGACCACGACCGACACCGGCGGCCGTTACCAACTCAACATCTCGGCCGGAACCGGCGACTACCTGCTCTACGTCGGTGCAACCGGCCGCAAAGCCTTCCGAAAGCGTGTGACGCGAGTGCGCGCCGAGTCAACGTTCGTGGTCGATGCGCGCATGATGCCCGATGTTGTCGTCATGGCGGCGATCCGTACGACCGCGCAGAAGACGCGGCCGCCGCGCGGTGACGAGGCACCGTCGGAGCTCGGCGGATTGACGTCGCGATACGGCACGGTGGCCGGCGCGCTGTCGCCGGATCAGATGGGCGACCTGAATGCCATGGCGGCGACTGTGCCAGGAGTCACCGTCACGCCGGACGGCGGCATCTCTGTGTTTGGCGTGGACGCCGGCCAGAACAAAATTGCGCTCAACGGGCTGGCATTCGACGGAGCGTCGCTGCCGCGCGACCTGGAGACCACCACGCACGTTGCGTCATCGGTGTATGATCCGACGATCGGCGGTTTTGGTGGCGCGTTCATCTCCACGACGATCGCGCCCGGAAAGACAATCACGAATGCCGCGGGGCATGTATCGCTCGACGCGCCGCAGCTCCAGGCATCAGACGCCGCGGCGCGGCAGTTGGGCCAGCCATTCACCAACCTATCCGCGAGCTACCAACGCAGCGGTGAACTGCAACAAGACGTGTGGGTGTACCGCGCTGCGGTGCAGGGATCGCGTCGAACATCCATTGCGCCGTCCATCCTGAGTTCGGACGGTGCGGCACTCGATCGCCTTGGCGTGGCGCGCGATTCCGCCGATCGCTTTTTGCAAGTACTTGGCGGTCTGGGGATTCCCAGCCGTGTGAACGGAATTGGCAGCGACGTGACGTCCACCAACCTGAGTGGCGCGTTCAGGCTCGACCGCGCGCAGTCATACCTGGCGGGTGGTCTGCAGATCGACACGAGGCCGCGGTTGGCGCTCGTGGGCGTGGGCAGCGTTCGGCGCGCCGACCCCGTGTCTGCATCGCCGCTCTCGCCTCCGGCGCACGACAATCACACCGAGTCGGGCAATGCGACGTTGCAGGCGATCGTCTCGCAGTACTTCGGCGCCGACGCCGCGTACTTGAGCGAGACGAAGATGGCGCTCTCGGTGAATACCCTACACTCCGATCCCTACCTGGCGCTCCCCAGCGGGTCCGTGCGGGTGACGTCCGCGCTGGACGACGGTACGGAGGGCATTGCCGGAATGCAATTCGGCGGAGCCGCCACGGCGAGCACGACGAAATCCTGGCGCTGGGAAGCGAACAACGAGCTGTCGTTCAATCCGATCCGCGCCGTGGCGCACCGCATTAAAGTGTACTCACAGGCGCAGCTCGACGGCTACAGCCAGACGGCGGTATCCAACGGGCTCGGCGCGTTCAGCTACAACTCCTTGGCCGATCTCGCAGCGAATACGCCGGCGAGCTATTCGCGCACGCTGTACTCGCCGAGCCGCACGGGTGAGGAAGCGTCCGGTGCGTTCGCGCTCGCCGATTACTGGACCGTGTCGCCGGACTTGCAATTCGTCTTCGGTCCTCGGCTCGACTGGAATGCATTCACCAAGACGCCGAACGACAATACCGAGATCGCGCGAGTGTTCGGCGTGCATACCAACGTCACGCCATCCAGCATCGGCGTGAGTCCGCGCTTCGGATTCAACTGGCTCTACCGAGGATTGAAGACCGCGGGGCGAGGCGGCGGAACTGTGAGTAGTCTCGGCACTGATTACCGGCCGCCAAAGGGAGTGCTACGCGGTGGCTTTGGTGAGTTCCGTTCGCAACTCAGCCCGTCGCTCGTGTCGAACGCCATTGCCTCGACCGGTATTCCGGGATCGACGACGCAGCAACTGTCGTGCGTCGGCCCCGCGTCGCCCACTCCGAACTGGCAGGACTACCTGTCGAATCAAGGCGACATTCCAACCGGCTGTGCGAATGGTTCCGGCGCATCCGCATTCACCGACGCGGCGCCGTCCGTCCAGTTGTTCGATCCCGCGTACAGCGCGCCGCGGCGATGGACTGGCAATCTCGGATGGTCGTCGGCGTACAGGTTCATGTTCTACACGTTCGACGCGTCGTACAGCCTCAATGTTCATCAGTCAAGCAGCGTCGATCTGAATTACACCGGGGTACCGCGGTTTACGCTGGCAAATGAGGCGAACCGCCCCGTGTACGTTGCGCCGTCGAGCATCGATCCGGCGACTGGCCTCGTGTCGCCGCTCGACTCGCGACTGTCGTCGGAGTTCGGCGGCGTGGTGGAACGCCGATCTGATTTGCGTTCCGACGTGAAGCAAGGCACCGTGACGCTGGTCCCGTACATCCCGGGTCTGATCGGGCGGTTGATCGTGAACGGTTCCTACACGTACTCCAGTACGCGAAGTCTCACGCGCGGCTACGACGGCGCCACCTTTGGCGATCCGCGCCAGCTCTCCTGGGGAACGGGCTTCACGCCGGAGCACCAAGCGCGAGTCGCGCTGGGCTACCGGATTCCGAAGATCAACAGCTCGATCACGACGTATTGGATTTTGCAGTCCGGATATCCATACACGCCAATCGTCGGCGGTGACATCAACGGCGACGGCCGCGCGAACGACCGCGCCTTCGTGTTCGATCCGGCGCACGCGCCGAGCGCAGCGGTTGCGTCCGGGATGTCTACGCTGCTCGCGTCAACGACGTCTGAAGCGCGCGACTGCCTGGAGCGCCAACTCGGCGCAGTCGCGGGCGTCAACAGCTGTCGCCGACCGTGGACGGCGATGATGAACGCGCGGTTCGACTGGAACAAGCGGTTCGGCGAGCCGTGGCATTATCTGAACGGGTCGATCAACTTCGCCAACCCGCTCACAGGGCTCGATCAACTGCTGCACGGCACCAATCATCTTCGCGGCTGGGGTGCGCCGGCCGTCCCCGATCCCACGCTCTACCTGGTCCGCGGCTTTGATCCGGTGACGCAGCGATTCACGTACGAAGTCAATCCGCGGTTTGGCAACACTCGGCCGTCGCTCGGGCGGCTGCTCAATCCTTTCCGCGTCACACTGGAGATCTCGTTCTCGTTGAGCCCCAACGTGCAGCAGCAAACGCTGGAGGTCTACTTGCGACCAACGCGCGGGGCGCCCGGCGTGCGCCCGCCGGCAGACACCATTCTCCGACGGATGCACTCCCTTGGCGCTACGCCACTAAGCCCGTACAGTTGGATCATTGCGAATGCCGACTCACTCTTGCTGACTCGACAGCAGTTGGTGGCCTTTCAAACTGCGCAAATGGAGTTGCGGCTACGAAGTGACTCGACTGACAGGGCGCTCGCGAATGAGTTGGCGAATCTGCCGGCGGACTACAAACCGGACGTGGTGATTGCGCGCATGAGTGAGGCGAGGGGTCTGGTGTTCAACAACTCGAGAAACGGTTCCAACGCATTGATCGGACGACTGCTGACCAAGATCCAATACGAACTGATTCCGGTGTTGATGCGATCGGGGATACCCGTACCTGCGCGTTAGCAGGGCGCGTTCCCTCGTCCGACCGTATTCGCGCTGCCAGAGCTGTGACTGTGTCACGCTTATCCGTGACGATCCCGCAAATCCGCCCTTCTCCGTGTCTTGCTGTTAATCGAAATCAAACGATGATGCGTCCATGCCGAATGATCTTTAACGATCAGGAATGAAACTGCATGACACGGACAAAACGGATTCCGGGGATCGTCACGGAGCAGCGTTAACGGCTGTGAATGGCCGAGATGGCGAAGCGCACTTGCTCCATCATGATGTGACACGATCGATCATTGGCGCTTGCTACTCCGTGCATTCGCAGCTCGGCAGCGGGTTTCTCGAGGCGGTCTATGCGAATGCTGTCGCCGTCGTGTTGCGCGGCGCCGGCCTGCGGGTCCAGCGCGAGGTTCGGTTCAACATCGATTTTCACGGACACGTCATTGGGCGCTATCGCGCCGATCTGATTGTCGAGTCCCAGATCGTGGTCGAAGTCAAATGCGCGCGCGGTCTCGATGCGGCCCATGTCGCCCAACTGTGCAACTACCTCCGCGCCAGTCGGCTCCGCGTGGGGTTGTTGCTCAACTTTGGTCGAACCGCGGAGATCAGACGCGTGATTGCATAACCGCCGCGACGCGCCAGCGCCGCCCAAGTGCCGATGTCGTGGCCTTGAACGCCTTGGCGAGGGGGACTAACTTTGAACACGTCTCCAGTCCAGTCTAAGTCACAGCCAAATGCCGACTTACGAGTATCTCTGCCCGAACGGACATCACTTCGAGCGAATCGCCAAAATGAGCGAATCGGTCGCCGAGCTGGTATGTCCCGAATGCGGCGCTGTGGCGCCGCGTCAGATTTCCGGTGGCGCGGGCTTGGTGTTCAAGGGAACGGGCTTCTATCTCACCGATTACGGCCGCAACGCGCATCGCGCCGGCGGTGGTGAGACGATGGCCGCGGCGGAACGGAAGCGCAGCGAGTCGAGCAGTACGTCGAGTGGCGACTCGAAGAGTTCGGACGCGAAGGGCGGCGACGCCAAACCGTCCGAGTCGAAGGCGTCGGAGGCCAAGCCCGCGGAATCCAAAGCGAGTGACTCGAAGTCGAGTGATGCCAAGTCGCCGAGTTCGTCTGCGTCATCGACCACGCCCAAGGCTGCGCCAAGCTCGAACACTCCCAAGTCCGACAAATAATGGACGGCACTGAAACGCTGCGCGCCGAACTGGTGCGCGCCGCGCAGTCGCTTGGTGCGCCTGGCGACGTCGATCCAATCATCGAGCGGCCGCGCGATCCGGCGTTCGGCGACTGGGCGACGAACCTCGCCATGACGCTGGCCAAATCGCTGGGCACCAAGCCGCGCGACCTCGCCACGGCGATCATCGAGCGGCTGGATTTCGTGCGGGCGGGCATCAGTTCGGCCGAGATTGCCGGACCGGGGTTCATCAACTTTCGCGTCGCTGCTGACGTGTTTGCCGAGGGACTTCGCGCGCTGCTCGCCGCTGGCCCGCAGTACGGTCGGTCGAATGCCGGCGAGTCATGCCCGGTGAACATCGAGTTCGTGTCGGCCAATCCCACGGGTCCGCTGCACGTTGGCCACGGTCGGCAGGCCGCGCTCGGCGACGCGCTGGCCTCGCTGCTGACGGCCACCGGCTGGCGCGTGACGCGCGAGTTTTACTACAACGACGGCGGCGGGCAGATCATGAACCTGGCGCTGAGCGTTCAGGTGCGTGTGCGCCAGCTCGGCGGCGTTGACGTGCCGATGCCGGAGAGCGGGTACCACGGCGAGTACATTAGAGATCTCGCACAACGTTACATCGACGAGCATTCATCCGATGCCAACGCCGACGATCTCGACGCCATTCGCCAGTTTGCCGTGCGCGAGCTGCGCAAGGAGCAGGATCTCGATCTCCAGGCGTTCGGCGTGAAGTTCGACGTCTATTTCCTGGAGTCGTCGCTGTACGCCGACGGCCGCGTCGCCGAGATTATCGCACGCCTCATTGCCGCGGGCCACACCTACGAGAAAGACGGCGCGCTCTGGCTCAGGACCACGGAGTTCGGCGACGACAAGGATCGCGTCATGCGCCGCAGCGCCGAGAAGGGCGGGGAGCCGACGTATTTCGTGCCTGACGTCGCGTACCACGTCACGAAATGGGAGCGCGGGTTTGCGCGCGCCATCAACGTGCAGGGCGCCGATCATCACAGTACCGTGACGCGCGTCCGCGCCGGCCTGCAGGCGCTCGACGCGGGAATTCCCGCCGGCTATCCGGAGTACGTGCTGCACCAAATGGTCACCGTGATGCGGGCCGGCGAAGAGGTGAAGATTTCCAAGCGGGCCGGCAGCTACGTCACGGTGCGCGACCTGATCGACGACGTGAGCCGCGATGCCGTGCGGTATTTCTTCCTGATGCGGAAGGGTGACTCGCAGCTGGTGTTCGACGTCGATGTGGCGCGGTCGCAGTCGGACGAAAACCCCGTGTACTACATCCAGATGGCGCACGCGCGCGTGTCGGGAATTTTTCGCGTCGGCGAGATCGACGCGGCGAGCATCACCGGCGCCGACGCCGACCTCTCGCTGCTCACGCTGCCGGAAGAGCAGTTGCTCATCAAGGCGCTGCTCGACTATCCGTCGCTCGTGGCGGGCGCCGCCGAGGCGCTCGAACCGCACCGTGTCGCCACGTATCTGCACGACACCGCCGGCAAGACGCATCTGTGGTATCACAAGGCCCACGTATTGAACGAGCCGGAGCCGATCATGAAGGCGCGCCTGGTGCTGGCGCGCGCGGCGCAGCTCGTTCTTCGCAACGGCCTTGATCTGCTCGGCATCACGGCGCCGGAGCGGATGTAGCTGTTTGTCATCCCGAGCGCAGCGAGGGATCTACCTTCTGTCGCCGGAATTGTCCACACGTATTTCACAGTAGATTCCTCGTCGCTTCGCTCCTCGGAATGACAACACTCTCATGACAGTTCTCGTGGTAGGCTCCGTTGCGCTCGACTCCGTCGAGACGCCATTCGGCAAGGCCGACAACGTGCTCGGCGGCTCAGGCACCTTCTTCTCCGCGTCGGCGAGCCACCTGTCGCCCGTGCAGCTCGTGGGCGTCGTGGGGAGCGATTACCCCATGGACACGCTGGAGAAAGCATTCGCCAACCGGCCCATCGACATGGCCGGGTTGGAGCACGCCGAGGGGGCGTCGTTCCGCTGGCGCGGGCGCTACCGCCACGATCTCAACGTCGCGGAAACGCTCGAGACACACCTTGGCGTGTTCTCGAACTTTCGGCCGAAAATTCCCGAGCAGTTCCGCAACGCGCCGTTCGTCTTTCTCGGCAACATCGATCCGCGGCTGCAACTCGACGTGCTCACCCAGGTGGCCAAGCCCAAGCTCGTGGCCTGCGACACGATGAATTTCTGGATCGAGAGCCGCCGTCCGGATGTCCTCAAGCTCCTGGAGCATGTCGATCTCATCATGCTGAACGACGCGGAAGCGCGCCAGCTGACGGAAGAATCGAACATCGTGAAGGCCGCGAAGTGGATCATGAACCACGGCCCCAAGCACGTTGTGATCAAGAAGGGCGAGCACGGCGCGTTCATGTTCACCGAGTCAACGATCTTTTTTTCGCCCGCCTATCCGTTGGACTCCGTATTCGATCCCACCGGCGCGGGCGATTCGTTCGCCGGCGGTTTCATGGGCTACCTGGCGCGCAGCGGCGATGTGTCGGAAGCCAATTTGCGCCGCGCCGTGGTGTATGGGTCTGCCATGGGTTCGTTCGCCGTCGAAAAATTCTCGGTCGAGCGGTTGATCGAGGTCACGTCTGAGGACATCAAGCGCCGCGTGGCGGACATCCATCGTCTCACGAGCTTTGAGCAGGACGTCGCGTGACCGATTCGCTCGACTACCGCAGTGCGGGCGTCGACATCGATGCCGCCGAGGACTCGAAGCAGCGCATCAAGGCGCATGTCGTGTCCACCCTCACCGCCGGCACGCGCGGTGAGTTCGGCGGGTTTGGCGGCATGTTCCGCGTTCCCACGGACGTGCCGAAGCCGGTGCTCGTGTCGAGCGCCGACGGCGTGGGCACCAAGGTCAAGGTCGCGATCGAGGCAAAGCGCTACGACACGGTGGGGCACGACCTCGTGAACCACTGCGTGAATGACATTCTGGTGCAGGGCGCCAGTCCGCTCTTTTTCCTCGACTACGTCGCGTTTGGCGCGCTCGATCCGGCGGCGGTGGAAGGCGTGGTGGCCGGCGTGGCGGCGGGTTGCCGAGAAAACGGCTGTGCGCTGCTCGGGGGCGAGACGGCCGAAATGCCGGGGGTGTACACGCCACCGGATTACGACCTGGCCGGATTCATCGTGGGGTACGTTGACGAAGACGCGATCCTCGGCTCGCACCGGGTGCAGGACGGCGATGTCCTGGTGGCCCTGGAGAGCAGCGGGATGCATACGAACGGGTTTTCACTGGCCCGGAAGATCGTGAGTGAACGTTTGAAGCTTACCGTGTCCGACCCCTTTCCGGGTGACTCCAGGACAGTTGGCGAGTCTTTGCTATCAGTACACAGGTCGTACCTGAAAGCGATGAGACCGGTGTTGACCAAAGTCCATGGTATGGCGCACATTACAGGTGGCGGAATTCCTGGAAATCTCAACCGGGCGCTTCCGCCGCAGCTCGACGCAGTCGTGGAGACGGCGACCTGGACGATCCCCAATCTGTTCCAGCAGCTCGAGCGGGCTGGCGGCGTGAGCCGCCCCGAAATGTTCAGGACGTTCAACATGGGCATCGGCATGGTGGTGATCGCTGCCGAAGCTCATGTAGCCGATGTGGTGGATGCCGCGTCGGCTGCCGGTGTGCCGGCGTGGCGTCTCGGAAACGTACGACCGGGTACCGGTCAAGTAATTCTCAACTAGGAGCTTTGCATGAAGAAAAGTTTAGTCATGGCCGGCGTAGGCCTGGCGTTGTCGGCGAGCGCAATGCTCGCCCAGGGATTGAGTTCGCCTGCTTGTCCGTCGGGCAGCGGACCGACCGACTCGCGTCAGATTGCGCAGGACGCCTGTCAGCAGGCTTCCGATCTGTATCAGTTCATGGCGCCGCAACTCGGCTTGGCGTTGGCCGGCGGTAACGCGACGCTCGGCCAGGGCAGTACGCTGGGCGGCTTGGGTCACTTCTCGGTGGGCGTACGCGGCAACGTGTTCAGCGGCGAACTGCCACAGGTGGACAAGTTCACGCAGAGCACCAGCGGCGCGCAAAAGAGCACCCTTCCGACCAAGAGCCAGGTGATTGGCCTGCCAACTGCCGACGCGGCGATTGGTCTGTTCAAGGGTTTTCCGTTGGCGCTGACGAATATCTTGGGCCTCGACGCCCTGGTGAGCGCGGCGTACGTGCCGACGATCAACTCGGATAATTTCAGCATCACCCCGCAGAACAACTGGCAGTTCGGCTACGGCGCGCGTCTCGGCCTGTTGTCCGAATCGATCGTGGTGCCGGGCGTGTCCGTCACGTGGATCGAGCGCGACCTGCCGACCACGGACTTGGTTGGCAAGTCCGGCGGCAACACCCTGAGCGTGCTGAATGCCAAGGTGAAGACGTCCGCGTGGCGCGTGGTGGCGAACAAGAGCTTCATCGTGTTTGGTTTGGCCGCTGGCATTGGCCAGGACAGCTACAACCAGTCGGCCGCGATCGCCGCGACCGTGTCGCAGAGCGGCGTCAGCGGCGCGTCGGCTGTTCCGAACACGTCGCAGACGCTCAAGCGCACCAACGCGTTCTTCGACGCGTCGCTCAACCTGCCGATCTTCAAGATCGTGGCCGAAGTGGGCCAGTCGAACGGTGGCACAGTGAACACTTACAACAGCTTCTCGGGCGGCCGCGCAGATCGCTCGCAGGTGTACGGGTCGGCGGGCATCCGTCTGAGCTGGTAATGCGAAAATGAGGGACGTCGCATCGTCGACCGAGGTCGACTCGGTCTTCATGCGGCGCGCCCTCGCGCTCGCCCGGCTCGGGTGGGGACAGACGGCGCCGAACCCTATGGTCGGCGCCGTCGTCGTAGCCGGGGGCGAGGTTGTGGGCGAAGGCTACCATGCTCGGTACGGCGGCGCCCACGCCGAAGTAGTGGCGCTTGGCAATGCTGGGCTGCGCGCGCGCGGCGCAACGATGTATGTGTCGCTCGAGCCCTGCGCGCACCGGGGCAAAACGCCCCCGTGTGCCGACGCCGTGATCGCCGCCGGCATTCGGCGCGTCGTGATTGCCGTGCGCGATCCCAGCGACATCGCGCGCGGAGGCATTGCCAAGCTGCGCGCGGCAAATATCGACGTCAATATAAATTTGGAGCGCGAGGCCGCGTTGGAGCTTAACGCGCCGTTCTTCAACGCCCACGGCGGCGCCGACGTGAGCTGCCGCCCGTGGATCACGCTCAAGCTGGCGCTGTCGGCCGACGGCGGCGTGGCCGATCCCTCCGGTCGGGAGCGGTGGATCACCGGACCCGAATCGCGCCTCGAGGTGCACCGGCTGCGCGCCAATGCCGACGCCATCGCCACGGGAATCGGCACCGTGCTGGCCGACGACCCAGCCCTCACCGTGCGCGACGTTCCTCCGCCACGCGTGCCTCCGCGGCGCGTGGTGTTCGACTCCGCGCTGCGCACGCCGCTCACGTCCGCGCTGGTGCGCACGGCCCGCGACATTCCCACGACGCTGATTGCCCGAAGCGGCGCGCCACCACAGGCGGTCCGCGCGCTGGAAGCGGCCGGCGTCGACGTGCGTTTTGCCGAGTCGCTGGGCGACGCGCTGCGCCTGATTCGCGCCGGCGGCGCACGGTCGCTCTTTCTGGAGTGCGGACCCCGGTTGGCCGGTTCGTTCCTGGCGCAATCGCTGGTCGATCGGCTCGTTATCTTTCGTGCACCAGTGCTGCTGGGCCAGGGCGCGCTGCAGGCATTCGCCGTTTCGCCGCCGGGATTCGCAGCCGAACCCGACCGCGTCCGCGTCGTTGAGGAGCGACGGTTTGGCGATGACGTCATGACCATTTACGCACTGAAGGACGTTCCGTGTTCACCGGATTGATCGAACAGGTTGGCATCGTCACCGAGGTCTCCGAAACCACTGCGGGGCGCGAGTTCCGCGTGAGCTCCGGGTATCGGGATCTGGCGGACGGCGAGTCGATTGCGGTGAACGGCGCGTGTCTCACGGTGCGCGAGCACGGCCCAGACTGGTTCACCGCGGCGGCGGTGGTGACCACGCTGGGCCGCACGACAATGGGGGACTGGCGGTCGGGGCAGCGCGTGAATCTCGAGCGGGCCATGCGCCTGGGCGACCGGCTCGGCGGCCACTTCGTCCAGGGGCACGTGGACGGCGTGGCGGCGGTTGCAGACGTGCGGCAGGAGGGCGACGCACGTCTCATCGACCTTGCTCTGCCGTCTGGGCTGGCCGAGCTTATGGTACTGCACGGCTCGGTGACTGTGGACGGCGTGAGTCTCACGGTCAACGACCTGCCTGGTGGTGAGTTGCTTCAGATATCACTGATCGAGTACACGGTGCGGCACACGACATTCGGCGATCGGGTGATCGGCGACCGGGTGCACGTCGAGGCGGACATGCTCGGCAAATACGTTCAGCGTTTGCTCAAGGAATCGATATGGTCTTCGGAACGATAGAACAGGCGATCGAGGACATCCGCGCCGGCAAGTTTGTGATTGTCGCGGATGACGAGGATCGGGAAAACGAGGGCGATCTGATCGCGGCGGCGGAGCTCATCACGCCCGAGATGATCAACTTCATGATCAAGAAGGCGGGTGGTCTGGTGTGCCTGGCGCTCACCGGCGAACGGGTGGACGCCATGCGTCTGTCGCCAATGGCCGAGACGAATCTCGACGACTATCGCACCGCGTACACGGTGAGCGTCGATGCGTCGTCGCGCTTTGGCGTGACCACCGGCATTAGCGCGCACGACCGCGCCACCACCGTGCACGTAGCGGTGGATCCGGTGTCGGTGCCGTCCGACCTGCGCCATGGCGGGCACGTGTTTCCGTTGCGGGCCCGCGAAGGTGGGGTGTTGCAGCGCGTGGGGCACACCGAAGCCGCGGTCGATCTTGCGCGGCTCGCCGGATTGCTGCCGTCAGGCGTGATATGCGAAATCTTGAATGAAGACGGCACCACGGCGCGCCGTCCGCAGCTCGAGACGTTCGCGCAGGAGCACGGCATCACGTTCATCACCGTGGCCCAACTCGTCGCGCACCGGTTGCAGAAGGAGCGCCTCGTGCATCGCGTCGCCGAGGCGCGACTGCCGACCGATTTTGGCGAGTGGCGTATTATCGGCTACACGAACGACGTGGACTCGCACGAGCACGTGGCGCTGGTACACGGCGATATTTCGAACGGCGAAGACGTGCTCGTGCGCATGCATTCCAAGTGTCTCACGGGCGACGTGTTCCATTCGTTGCGCTGCGACTGCGGTTGGCAGCTCGATAAGGCGATGGAAATGGTCGCCGCGGAAGGACGCGGCGTGATTGTCTATCTGGACCAGGAAGGGCGCGGCATTGGTTTGCTCAACAAGCTCAAAGCCTACGAGCTGCAGGATCGCGGTGCCGACACGGTAGAAGCCAACGAACAGCTGGGGTTCAAACCGGACCTCCGCAACTACGGCATTGGCGTGCAGGTGCTGCTCGACCTCGGGCTCAAGTCGATACGCCCGATCACCAACAATCCCCGCAAGATGATCGGCCTCGAGGGCTATGGACTCCGCCTTGGCGAGCGCGTGCCGATCATTCAGCCGGCCCACGACGAGAACGCTCATTACATGCGCACCAAGCGCGACAAGCTCGGCCATCTGCTCGCATCGTAATGGCTGAATTCTCAGGAACGCCCGCCGGCGAACATCGCCGGTTCGCCGTAGTCGCCAGCCGGTTCAATCACCAGATCGTGGAAAAACTCGTCGACGGCGCGCTCGATGCGCTCGTTCGCCACGGTGTGGCGGCCGACGACGTGGACGTGGTGTGGGTCCCGGGCGCGTGGGAGCTTCCCCTTGCCGCGCGGCGACTGCTCGCCACCGAGCGGTACGACGCGCTCGTCGCCGTGGGTGCGGTGATTAGGGGGGACACCCCGCATTTCGACTTCGTCGCCGGTGAAGCATCGCGCGGACTGCACAGCGCGAGCATCGAGTTCGACACGCCGCTGGGTTTTGGATTGCTTACCTGCGACGACGACGCGCAGGCCGAAGCGCGCGCCGGCGGCGCGCACGGCAACAAGGGTTGGGACGCGGCACTCGCGGCGCTCGAGATGGCAGACCTCTTCCATCGATTGGATGCCGCGGACGAGGGTTGAGACACGCGCACGCGCACGCGTGCTTCAGGCTCTCTATGCGTGGGACGTCCGCGGAGAAGAGCAGCTCGAACGGGTCGCCTCGCTGATCTGGGACGATCTGTCGGTGGCGCCGGAAGAGCGAAAGCTCGCCCAGCTGCTGGTGAAGACGATCGCCGAGCACGGCAAGGAGCTCGACGCCGAGATTGTGGAAGTGACGATGAACTGGCGCCTCGACCGGCTCGCCGTCATGGATCGGTGTGTGCTGCGTCTGGGTGCCGCCGAATTGTTTCGGGCCGAAACGCCGCCACGCGTCGTGATCCAGGAGTCGGTGCGGCTTGCCGAGCGTTATGGTTCTTTGAAGAGTGCGAAGTTCGTGAACGGAGTGCTCGACGCGCTGGCCCGCCGAATGGGGCGGATGTAGTGCGCATTCTGCTCGTGAACTGGCAGGATCGCGAGAACCCGCAGGCCGGCGGCGCCGAGATTCACCTTCACGAGATTTTTGGCCGACTGGCGGCCGGGGGCGACGACGTGCGGTTGCTATGTGGCGGCTGGCCCGGCTGTCCGCCCCGCGCCGTGCTCGACGGCATCGAGGTCCACCGCGTCGGCACTCGGCACACGTTTCCATTCGTAGCACATCGCTACTATAAGGTACACCTTGCCGATTGGGCGGACGTGTTGGTGGAAGACATCAACAAGGTGCCGCTATACACGCCGCGATGGGGCGCCAAGCGGGTGGTGGCGCTCATTCCGCACCTCTTTGGTTCAACGGCGTTTCAGGAGCTGCCGGCGCCGCTGGCTGCCGCGGTCTGGACCGCCGAGCGGCCGCTGGGATTTGCCTATCGCGGCATTCCGTTCGAGGCGATCAGCGACAGTACGGCCGACGATCTCGTGGGGCGCGGCATCAAGCGGGAACTGGTCAAGGTGATCTATCCGGGCATCGACACCGCGGCGTTCACGCCTAATCCAGCCGAACGATCTGTGACGCCGGTGTTCGCCTACTTGGGGCGATTGAAGAAGTACAAAGGCGTGCAGTTCGCCATCCGAGCATTTGCCGCGCTCGGCATGCCCAACGCCGTGCTCGAGATTGCCGGAGCAGGCGACTATCGGCCGGCGCTCGAGACGCTCGCCGCGTCGCTTGACCTGGGCGGCCGTGTGAAGTTTCTTGGGCGCATCTCCGAGCAGGACAAGCTCGCGTTGCTGCGACGCGCGTGGGCGCTCGTCTTTGCGTCGCCCAAGGAAGGGTGGGGTATTACAAATCTTGAAGCAGCAGCATGCGCCACGCCGGTGGTCGCCTCCAACTCGCCCGGCATTCGCGAAACCGTGCGCGACGGTACGACGGGATTCCTCGTGCCGCACGGAGACGTTGCCGCCATGGCGGCGGCCATGCGCCGGTTCGCCGAGTCGCGTGATCTCGTCGCCACGTTCGGCCACGCAGCGCGCACGTTCGCCGAAGGGTTCACATGGGAGCGTGCGGCCAGCGACACACGCCGGCATCTCGAGCACGTCATCCACGGACCAAGGCGCGTATGACGACCAATCCAAAGCTCACCGTGGGCCGGCTCATGGAGCGCATGCAGGATGCGCTACAACTGGAGCACGTGACGGAAACCGGCGGCCTGGAGCGGCTGATCGGCAACCCCGACGTGTCGAGCCCCGGCCTGGCGCTCGCCGGCTATGTCACGCGCTTTCCAGCCGAGCGGGTGCAGGTGCTGGGCGAGACGGAGATTACATATCTCAAATCGCTGGACAGTGAGACGCGTCTGCGCCATCTCACGAAATTCTTTTCCTTTCCCATTCCGTGCGTGTTCGTCACGAAGGGACAGGATCCCGGTCCCGATCTGATCGGGCTGGCGACGCAGGCCGGCATTGGTCTCATTCGCACGGGCCTCAAGACCAACGAGTTCTACACGCGCATCAAGCCGTGGCTCGAGGAAGAGTTTGCGGCCACCACGAACCTGCATGGATCGCTGGCCGACGTGTTCGGCGTGGGCCTGCTGTTCGTGGGGCGCAGCGGCATCGGCAAGTCGGAGTGCGTGCTCGACCTCGTGGAGCGCGGACATCGGCTCGTGGCGGACGATCTCGTCATTGCGCGCCGCCGCGGCAACGACGTGCTGATTGGGCGTGGTCACGAGCTCCAGCGTCACCACATGGAGATTCGCGGCGTGGGCCTGGTGGACATTCCGTCGATCTTTGGCATTCGCGCCGTGCGCCAGCAAAAGCGAATCGAAGTCGTGGTGCAGCTGGACGAGTGGTTGAACGGCGCGCCAGTAGAGCGTACGGGGCTCGATATGGAAGTGACGTCGATCATCGACGTGCAACTGCCCAAGGTTCGGGTGCTTCTCAACCCGGGCAAGAACATCACGGTCATCGCCGAAGTCATAGCGATGAACCATCTCCTCAAATACAGCGGCATCGATCCGGCCAAGCGCTTCAACGAGCGATTGATTCGCCAGATGGGCGGGCAGGGTGACGTCGCTCGATATCTCGAAGGTGACGATGAGTAGTGACGACGCAACGCCAATTACCGGCCCCAGGGCCATCGTGGCAGGGCATGGCGAGTTCGCCGCCGGTCTCGTATCGGCAGTGCAGCAGATCACCGGGCGCGGGTCGCAGCTCATTCCCGTGGCCGTGCACACGCTCACGGTGGAAGACATCGAGAATTTGCTCCGCACGCGCATGCTCGAGTCGGACGTGCGCGTGATCTTCACGGATCTTCAAGCGGGCAGTTGCACCATGGCGTCGCGCCGAATTCTGCGCGGCATGGACGACGCGGTGCTCATTGCCGGCGCAAACCTCCCCACACTGCTCGACTTTGTGTTCGCCGAAGGCCGCACGGCGCCGGAAGCGGCGCGGCACGCCGCCGAGCGGGGGCGCGCGGCGATCACCGCGCACGGAGCGGGCGCGTGACGTTGTTGCTGTACCGCATTGATGACCGGCTGATTCACGGCCAGGTGGTCGTTGGATGGGGCCAGCCGCTGGACATTGAGTTTATCGTGCTCGCGGACGACCCGCTGGCAACGAGCGACTGGGAGCAGGAGCTCTATCGTATGGGCGTGCCTCCGGAGATGGATTTGTATTTCCATACGGCCGAAGGGGCGATTGCCGCGCTGCAGACGTATCGCGCCGACGCGCGGCGCGGCATCCTGCTCACCGGCGACGTCGACACTATGGCCCGCGTCGTTTCGGGCGGCGGCGTCGAGACGGTGAACGTCGGCGGCATCCATGCGCGCGCCGGGCGCGTGCAACGCATGCGCTATGTGTTTCTCGCGCCCAGCGAGGAGAAGCAGTTGCGCGCGATCGCGGCGCGCGGAGTGACAGTGATGGCGCAGGACGTTCCGGGCGCACGGCCCGTGTCGCTCGACGATCTGCTCGCCGGTTCCCAACCGTGATGTTCGTCAACCTCGTTCCGCTCGCCCTGCTCGGCGGGGTCCTTGGCCTGGACGTGGTGAGCTTTCCGCAGGCAATGATCTCGCGGCCGCTGGTTGCGGCGACGCTTGGCGGCGCGCTGGTCGGCCAGCCAACGAGCGGACTATTGCTCGGCGCTGCGCTCGAGCTCATTGCGCTCGAGACGTTGCCGTTCGGCGCCTCGCGGTATCCGGAATGGGGGTCGGCGTCCGTGGTGGGTGGGGCGATCTTCGCATCGCACCCGGGCGACACCCAGGGCGCGGCGCTGACGATGGGCGTGGTGTGCGCGCTCGCCACGACGTTGGTTGGGGGTTGGACGATGGTGAAGCTCCGGCAGCGCAACGCGGTGTGGGCAGGCCGGCGGCGCGCCGGCCTCGACGCCGGCGATCGCGGCACCGTGATCGAACTGCAACTCAAGGGCATGACGGCGGATTTCATTCGCGGCGCGGTGCTCACGGCGGTGGCCTTCGCGCTGCTCGCGCCGGTGGCGGCGGCGTGCATCGCGACCTGGTCTACGGATGTGCGGCTGTCCCGCGCGGTGGTGGTGGCCACCGCCGCGAGCGTCGCCGGCGGCGCGGCCTGGAAGCTCTTTCACAGCACGGCAGGCGCGCGGTGGTTCTTCGTGAGCGGATTAGCGGTTGGACTCTTCATGCTTTTTCTCAGATGACCGCCGCCGCCACGCCGGTGTCCGTGTCGCGCTCCGCCGAACTTCCGTTCGGCACGCGCTGCGCGATGTTCATTCGGCTGCTGGGAATTCAAGGCGCGTGGAACTACGAAACGCTGCTTGGCAACGGCATTGGATTTTGCATTGAGCCGGCGCTACAACGGCTGCCGGGCGGGGTGAACTCGCCGGAGTATCATTCGGCGCTGGCGCGCGAGAGTCGGTACTTCAATGCGCATCCGTATCTTGCGTCCATTGCCGTGGGCGCGCTGGCTCGCGCGGAGCTCGACGGCGAGCCGCCCGAGCGAATTGAGCGTTTTCGCACGGCGCTGGCGGGTCCGTTGGGCAGTGTCGGCGACCGGCTCATCTGGGCAGGGTGGTTGCCATTCTGCTCCCTGGCGTCGCTCGCGCTGTTCGGGCTGGGAGCAAGCACCCTGACGGTGCTTGCCGTATTTCTCGTGATGTACAACACGGGGCACCTGGCGTTGCGCGTGTGGGGCTTGAACACCGGATGGAATCACGGATTGCGGGTGGCCGCCGCGCTCGGCAATCCCGTATTGCGGCGCGGCCCGCAGCAGATCGGGCGCCTGGCCGCGTTGGCCACGGGCATCGCGATTCCGCTGGCATTGGGCCGCATCATTGGCCCCGGTCGCAGTTTTATGGGCGGCGTGCTGGTTGCCGTTGCGTTGGGGTCGCTCCTGATCGTGCGTTTGCAGGGTCGTATCGAAGGGTGGCGTCTGTCGCTCGTCGTGCTCGCCGCCTTCGTCCTCCTCTCGGTGATTCGCTAATGCCAGAACGAACCGTTCAAATTGTGAACAGGAATGGCTTGCATGCCCGACCCGCAGCCGAGATTGTGAAGTTGGCGGCGAAATTCCAGTCGGAGATCACCGTGGTGAAGGACGATCTCGACGTCAACGGAAAGAGCATCATGGGTGTCATGATGCTCGCCGCGGAATGTGGGTCGGCTATCATTTTTCGGGCGGAAGGTCCGGACGCGGATCAGGCGTTGGACGCACTCTGTACGCTCGTCGCTAACAAGTTCGGAGAGAGCTGAGTGGATCGAAAGCTCGTCGGAATTCCAGCGTCGCCTGGCATTGCCGTTGGCCCGGTGCATCTCCTGCGGTGGGAGATCCCGGAAATTCGGCATCGCATCATTCCCGACGACGCTATTCCCACTGAGATCGCGCGGCTGCGGTCCGCGATCACGCGCGCACAGGAACGATTGGCGCAGATTCGCGATCGCGTCGAGAAGTCCACCGGCCCGCAGGAAGCGGCGATCTTCGACGTACAGCGCTCCATGCTCGACGACAGCGATCTGCTCGGCGCAGTCGAGGCGTTGATTCGGCAGAATCTCGCCGCCGAAAAGGCGTTCGAGATCGTGATGTTCGAGTGGGGCCAGAAATTCAGCCGCTCGCCGCACGCCATGCTGCGCGAAAAGGTGGGCGATCTGAAAGACGTGGAGATCCGTGTGCTGCTGCTCCTGCTCGACTTGCCCGATCACGATCCGGTCGATCTGCCAAAGGGCGCGAACGCGATTCTCGTGACGTACGATCTGACGCCCAGCCTCACGGTGCAGCTCGATCGCGAGTCGATTGCCGGCATTGCGACCGACGCCGGCACGCGGACGTCGCACGTCGCTATTCTTGCGCGGTCGCTGGGGTTGCCGGCCATCGTCGGTTTGCGCGTGGCCACGCATCAACTCACCGGCCGCGAGACGGCGATTCTCGACGGGTCCACCGGTTTGTTAGCGATCAATCCGTCGGCGGCGGACCTCGTGTCGTATCGCGAGCGGGCGCGCCAGGAACAGTTGGCCGAAGCCGAGCTGCTGCACCTGTCGAATTTGGCGTCGGAGACCACGGACGGCGTGCGCATCATCTTGCGCGCCAACGTCGATCTTCCGGATGAAGCCGAGCTTGCGGCGACGAGTGGCGCCGAGGGCGTTGGGCTAATGCGCACGGAGTTTCTCGTGGTTGGGCGCGCGACCATGCCCGACGAGGAAGAGCAGTATCGCGCGTATACCCGCGTGGTGAAGGCGTTCGACGGACGGCCGGTGGTGATTCGAACCTTCGACATCGGCGGGGACAAGCTGCCCACGGGCGGGTTTCCAACCGAGGCGAATCCGTTCCTCGGCTGGCGCGCCATCCGCATGTGTCTCGATCAACCGGAGATGTTCGGCACCCAGCTGCGCGCCCTGCTGCGCGCCGCGGTGCACGGCGACGTCCGCATCATGTTGCCGCTCGTGGTGACGGTGGATGAAGTGCGCGCAGCGCGTGATCTGCTCGATCAGGCGGCGCGGGACCTCGAGGCGCGCGGCGTGGAGTTCCGGCGCGACGTGCCGCTCGGCGTGATGATCGAGACGCCGGCGGCGGCCGTGGTCGCTGATACCTTCGCCAAGGACGTTGCGTTCTTCAGCATCGGCACGAACGATCTCGTGCAATACACGCTGGCCGTGGACCGCGGCAATGCGAACCTAGCGTCGCGTTTCACACCGCTCCATCCGGCCGTGCTCAAGCTCATTCATCGCACGGTCAGCACCGCCCAGCAGCACGGTCTGGACGTAGCAGTGTGCGGTGAGATGGCGTCGCAGCCGCTCATGGCGTTCGCGCTCATCGGTCTCGGCGTGCGGCAGTTGAGCGTGGCGCCACGGTCGGTGCAACTCGTGAAGCGGATCGTGCGCTCGATCTCCGTGAAAGTGGCGGAGGAAGCCGCCAAGGCGGCGGTGGCCGCCGGTACGGCCGCCGAGTCGGAGGGAGAACTGCGCCGGCGGATCAAGGGCGCGCTGGGCAGCGAGGCATTCCTTGGCGAAGGCAGCGCGTGATGCGCGCCGAAAGGGTTGCTTGGGGGGAGAGCAGGGTCTAGGGTTTAGGGTCTAGGGTCTAGCCAAAAATCAATGTTCGTCCAGACCTTAGACCCTTAACCCTAGACCCTAGACCCTACCCATGTACGATCGTCATCTCTTCACGTCCGAGTCCGTCACCGAAGGGCATCCCGACAAGGTCGCCGACGCGATCTCCGACGCGATTCTCGACGCGATTATCGCCGACGATCCGCGCGCCCGCGTGGCGTGCGAAACGCTCGTTACCACCGGTCTGGCATGCGTGGCCGGCGAGATCACGACGTCAACGTACGTTCCGGTGTCGGACATCGTTCGCGCGACCATTGCGCGCATTGGGTACAACGATCCGATGGCCGGCTTCGACGCGAACACCTGCGCGGTGATCAGCACGATCGATCGCCAGTCGCCGGACATCGCGATGGGCGTTGACACCGGCGGTGCCGGTGATCAGGGCATGATGTTCGGCTACGCCACCGACGAGACGGCCGAGTTGATGCCAATGCCGATTCTGCTTGCGCATCGTCTCTGCGAGGCACTTGCCGATGCACGCAAGAGCGGCGACATCAAGTGGCTGCGTCCGGACGGTAAGGCGCAGGTCACCGTGGTGTACGAGGACAAGCGGCCGGTTGCCGTGGACACGGTTGTGGTCTCGACGCAGCACGCCGATCACGTGTCGTCGCGCACGATTCGCAACACGATCATTGAGGAAATCATCAATCCGATGATTCCCGAAGAACTGCGGACGAAGAAAATGAAGGTCCACGTCAATCCCACCGGGCGGTTCGTGGTGGGCGGCCCGCAGGGCGACGCAGGCCTCACGGGCCGCAAGATCATCGTCGATACGTACGGTGGGATGGGTCGCCACGGTGGCGGCGCGTTCAGCGGCAAGGATCCGTCCAAGGTCGATCGCTCGGCGTGCTACGCCGCGCGCTGGGTGGCGAAGAACATTGTGGCGGCCAAGCTGGCGACGCGCTGCGAAGTCCAGCTCGCCTACGCGATTGGTGTGGCCGAGCCGGTCTCGGTGATGGTGGACACGTTCGGCACGTCTACAGTGCCGGAAGCGCGCATCATGCAGGCCGTGCGCGCGGTATTCGATCTCACCCCGCGCGGCATCATCGAAGCGCTCGATCTTCGCAAGCCCATCTATAGCGCGACGTCGGCGTACGGGCACTTCGGCCGCGAAGCGAAAAAGGTCGGCAAGGGTAAAAAGGCCATGACGCTCTTTTCGTGGGAGCGCACGGACCGTGCAACCGCGCTGGCCCGCGCCGTTCGTTGATGGCAGGTGAGCGATGATCGAAGTGGTGGTATCCCGGCTGGGCATGGACCCCGCGCAGCAGACATACGTCGTGGTCCTGCAGGAGAAGGACGGCGAGCGCCTGCTGCCGATCTGGATTGGTCAGGCGGAAGCGGAGTCGATCGTGATTCAGATGCATCACGTGAAGCGCCCGCGTCCGCTCACCCATGATCTGTGCAAGACGTTGATCATGGGTCTCGGGGCCACCCTGCGGCGGGTGCAGATCACGCGAATGGAAAACAGCACGTATTTCGGCGAGCTGCATCTCGAGCGCGACGGTTCGATCGTGCAGATCGATTCTCGTCCGTCTGACGCGATCGCGATCGCTCTGCGGCTCGACGCTCCGATCTTTGCGGCCGAAGCGCTGCTCGTGGTGCCCGACGATGCGGACGACGCTTCGGCGAACGATGCCTTCTTGTCGCCGCCGTCCGCCGACAGTGCGGAGCTGAGCGCGGAACAGCTCAAGGAATATCTCGAGCAACTCCGTCCAGAGGACTTCGGTAAGTTCAACCTGTGAACCTTCCAAAACAGCAGGCCGACACGACGGCGGCGCGCAGTGTTGACGGGCACGTGGTGCGCGGCACACGCCAGGGACCGTCGCCTGTCCTGAATCAGTGGGTGGTGCTGCATCGCGTGGGCCCCGACCGCGCGGGCCCGCTGGATTCAGTGCGCACCGAAGCCGGCGGTCGGTATCACATTCGTTACCACACCTCGGGCGACACCAGCGCGCTGTACTTCGCGTCTACGTCGTACGGCGGCATTGCGTACTTCACGTCGCCGTTGCGCGCTCCGGCGGTGAAGGGCGACGACGCGCTCATTACCGTGTTCGACACGACGAGTGGACCGGTAGCGATCAAGGTTGGCGGCCGGCATCTGATCATCGGCATTCCGCACCCCAACGGCAGTCGTCCGGTGGGCGAAGTGTACGATTTGCAAAACGACAGCACCGTCACCGTCATCGCGCGCGACAGCACGACACCGGTCTGGCTCACGCATCTTCCGCCGGGTGCCACGGCATTTACGCTCAACACGAACGGCGACCTCGCTGCGGGCGCGGTCGCACATCGCGGTTCGGTGGTGGGAATGTTCGCGCCGCTCAGCCCCGGCATTCGGCAACTCGCCTACACGTATGACCTTCCCGCAAGCTCGTTCCCCCTCACGGTTCCGATGGAACGGGCGACCGGAGTATTCGAGCTACTGGTGCAGGAGCCGTCGGCACGACTTTCTGGAATTCAAATGAAGGAAATGCCGCCGGTCACCGCCGACGGCCGCCTGTTTCGCCGATTCCTCGCCCAGGATGTGCCGGGCGACGCCGTGATCACCATCGACATTCCCAAGCTCATCGGGGCGGAGCGCCAGAAGGCGTATCTTGGCATCGGAATCGTGCTGCTGCTGTTGATGCTCGCCGCGCTCGGCTATGCGGCACGGCGTTCGTTGCCGCGGCTCGGATTTGCCGGCCTGCGGCGCGGGCCGACCGGGCCGACCGAGCCCTCGCCCTCCGAGACACTCGTGCGCGCGATTGCCGATCTCGATGCGAACTTCGAGCGCCAGGCGTCGCCGCCGCCGGGCGCGCGCACGGCGTACGAGAACCGGCGCGCCAAGCTCAAGGCCGAGTTGGCCGACGTGCTTGCCGGAGGGAAGCGCCGGACGTAAATTCGCGTTCATAATCGATTGCGAACGCGGGACACGGAAACCGGTTCAATGCCGGTGCGGCCCCGCCACTGTAACGGGCAATTCACGCGCGCTCACGATGCCACTGGCCTGGAAGGCCGGGAAGGCGAGCGACGCGGCCCGGAGCCAGGAGACGACTCACGTTCGCGCCACGTTGACAAGATCCTCGGTGGAGGATGCGTGGCGACACGAACGTGTAGCTGCGTTTCGCGTTGCGGGCATCCTCCTCCACGGACAGGATGCCCGTGCTTCGTTTCTACGCATGCATATTCGCAGTTACCGTGGGAGTCGCCGGGTGTCGTGCGCGCGAGTCTCAATCGCGCAATTCCACGTCCGCGGCGAGCGCGAGCAGTGCGGGCGGTATTCGCGATAGTATTCGCGATAGTATTCGCGATAGTATTCGCGATAGTATTCGCGACGATTTCGGCACGGTTGTGCCGCTCGGGCGCACGCCGCAACGCATTGTATCGCTGAATCCCACGACCACGGAAATCCTGTTCGCGCTGGGCGCGTCGAACCGGCTCGTGGGCCGCTCGCAGTGGGACGTCTTTCCCGACTCGGCCACCGGCATTCCGTCGCTCGGCCAGGCGCTGCGCCCGAACGTGGAAGCGGTGATCGCGGCGAAGCCCGATCTCGTGGTGCTGTACGCCAGCACCGACAACCGGCCCGCATTCGATCGTTTGCGGCAAGCCGGTATCACCGCCGTGGCGTTCAAGATCGACAGCATCGAACAGTTCGCGCGCGACACGCGTCTGATCGGCCGCATGATCGGCGATTCTGCGCGCGCCACCACGCTCGTGGACTCGATCGAATCCACGCTCGCCAGGGTTCGCTCGGCCACGGCGTCGTTGCCGCACCCTACCGTATTCATCCATGCCTGGGACAAGCCAATCATTGCGATTGGCGGCGGCAGCTTCATGAGCGAGTTGCTGGACATTGCCGGCGGCCGGAACGTCTACGCGGACATCGCGGCGCCGTCGGCACCGGTGACGCTCGAGGATGTTGTGAAGCGCGATCCCGACTACGTGATGGCGAGCCCGGTCGCGGCGCCAAAGCTGCTCACGTCCGACAGCTGGAAGTCCGTGCGGGCAATTCGCGAGCGGCGCGTGTTGGTCTACGACACCGTGCTGGTGGGCCGGCCGTCAGTGATGCTCGGCGCCGGTGCGGTGTCGTTGGCCCGGTTGCTCCACCCCGGGTCGGTGCCCTGAGATGTCGGCATGGCGATGGGCGGTGCTCGTGGGCGCGCTGGTGGGCGCCTCACTGCTGGCGCTCGCCGTGGGGACCATTCGCATTCCGATATTAGATATCTGGCATATCCTGGGCGGCGCCCGCGACACAATGCCGGCAATCATCGTGCGCAACCTCCGAGCGCCGCGAGTGGCACTGGCGATTCTCGTCGGCGCCGGTCTGGGCATGTCCGGCGCGGCGCTGCAGGGCACCATGCGCAACCCGCTGGCCGAGCCGTATCTGCTCGGGGTGTCCGGCGGTGCGGCGGTGGGGGCGGTGCTGGCCAGTGCGATGGGCCTCGGCGCGGCACTGCTGCCGTTGGCGGCATTCGCCGGCGCGATCGTCGCGGTCATGGCGGCGTTCGCGGTGGCCCATGCCGCCGGCGCGCGCGGCGATCCTCGGGTGTTGCTCATGGCCGGCGTGGTCGTGGGAGCGTTCGCCAACGCGGCGATCATGGTGGTGTTGGCCAACGCCGAGCCGAATACGGTGCGCAACGCTCTGTGGTGGATGATGGGGTCCGTGGCCGACGGCACCTGGACACAGATTGGCGTGCTCCTGCTCTACGTGCTCGCCGGCGGAGCCGCACTGGTCCTCCTCGGCCGGCACATTGATATTTTGGCGTTGGGCGAGGATACGGCCGCGGGGTTGGGCATCAATGTAGACGTGACTATTCGGCGGGTGTTCATTCTTGCGTCGCTCGTCGCCGCCGCAACGGTGTCTGCGGCGGGCCTCGTGGGATTCGTCGGGCTGGTCGTGCCACATCTCGTGCGCGCGGCCGGGGTGCGGCGGCACCGATCGCTAATCGTCGGCAGCGCGCTCACCGGCGCCACGCTCGTCGTGCTCGCCGACCTGCTGGCCCGCGTGCTGATGCCGCCGGCCGAATTACCGCTCGGCGCCGTCACGGCGCTCATTGGCGTGCCGTTCTTTCTCGTCAAGCTGCGCCGGCTCGTATGATCCGGTTCGATGCTGTGCGAGTGCGCTATCCGCGAACGACGCGCGATGCGTTGGCGGGCGTGTCGCTCGAGGCGACGCGAGGCGTGTTGACCGCCGTGGTCGGACCGAACGGCAGCGGCAAGAGCACGCTGATTCGCGCGCTGATCGGACGTCTTGCGCTGGATGAAGGAATGATCGCCGTGGACGGGGTGCCGGTGTCATCTATCGCTTCGGATGAGTTGGCGCGACGCGTGGCCGTGGTGACGCAACGCGAGGAGCTCGCCTTTCCGCTGCTCGTTGCCGAATACGTGGCGCTGGGACGCTTCCCGCATTTAGGGATTTGGCACGCCGCCGGAGCAGCTGATCAAGCCGCAGTTGACGAGTCGATCGCCGCGGCAGGCGTGGAGCCGTTGCGCCACAGGCGGGTGGATGCGTTGTCGGGCGGCGAATGGCAACGCGTGCGCCTGGCGCGCGCGCTTGCGCAGGGCGGCGATGCCCTGGTACTCGACGAGCCCACCGCGTTCCTCGACGTTGGCCACGAGATGGCCGTGTTCGAATTGCTGCATCGCGTGGCGAGCAGCGGGCGGGCGGTGCTGCTGGTGAGCCATCAACTGAATCTCGTCGCGCGGTTCGCCGATCACATGGTACTGTTGCACCGCGGCAGCGTCGCCGCGTCCGGAACGCCGGATGATGTGATGCGCGTGGACATTTTGAGCCCCGTCTACGAGTGGCCGCTAATCGTGACTCGCGATCCCGCGGTAGGCGCGCCGGCGCTCGTGCCGCTGCGGCAAGGCGGGCCGCACTCGCGCTGAGTTCCACGAATCGTCAGAGCCGTGGACGATCATCGATGCGCCGCTGTGCTAGCGTGCCGGTGCGACGTGTCAGCCCGCAGCCGCATTCGTCTCAGGTTTAGGAAAGACGTATCGCCACGTTGCGCCCTCGCCCTGCGCGTCTACATCGGTCAGCGTCAGCTCGATGACGCCGCCGTTCGCCTGCTCGATCTCCCAGAACATGCTGGGATCCGAGCCCATGGCGTGAATGAGCATCACGCGATTGACGTGACCGTGCGAGGCAATGAGGATGCGCTGGCCCGCGTGGTTGGCGGCGATACGGCGAAACTCCGGAATCACCCGATCTCTGAGCACCGGGAGTGACTCACCGCCGGGAAACGCCACGGACCACGGGTCGCGCCGCCAGCGCGCGCCCGTGTCGTTGGGCCATTCGGCTGGGCGAAGGCCGTGCCAATCCCCATATGAGAGTTCCGACAACGCCGGGAGCTGTACTGCTGCGAGCCCCGAACTACCGAGTATGGCGGCGGCCGTCTGTTGTGCGCGGCCAAGGCTGGACGTGTAGGCGGCATCAAACGCGACACCCCGCAACGCGTCCCCCGCCAGCTGGGCCTGCCGCACGCCATTGTCGTTCATTGGAATGTCCAATGACCCCTGGCAGCGCTCACTGGCATTCCACTCCGTTTCGCCGTGACGCACCAGATAAAGCGTCGTCGCTTGGGTCATGGTCGATTCCGGGTTGGCATGGAAGGAGACGTCTGCATCGGAATTAAGGTAGTAACTTCGGCGCGCCGGGTGCGGCGGCCAGCGCGCACCGATGCACGCTAGAACGTTCGAATGGCGATCGCCGAGGGACCGGTGCCAACTGCAATGCTGTCCGTCAGCGCGAACGTCGTTGGGTTGAAGACGAACGCATAGGGGGCGAGTCCCTGCGCACTGCTCCCAAAGAAGAGCTGATAGACTCTGCCCGTGGCGCTGGCTGTGGCGGCAAACGCGCCGCGGCACGTGCCGGTGGACGCAACCTTGGCGCACAGCGGGTTGTCCGTGCCCCGAACGAAGGCGCGAGTCTTGGTATTCCACACGAGCGTGCCCCCGCCGGACGCCGAAATATACGCCAACCCGCTCGCGTCAATGCTAATCGCGCCCGGACCATAACCCATGTTCGGGACAGTCGCGACCACCTGCATCGTGGCGGGATCCACAATCGTCAGGCTTCCCTGTGCGACGTAATCGGCGGTGTTCACGACGTAGAGCAGTCCGTCCGGTCCAACCGCGGCATCGGTTGAATTCGTGCCTCCGGTTGCGACGGTGGCGAGCACCTGCAGCGTTCTTGGGTCGAGCGCCGTCACGATGCCATTGCCGATCGGCTTGTAGTTGGCGTCGAGATTTGCTGACACCACCAGCACGCGGCCGCCTGCCATTTGGATTGCTGTTGGCTGCGGCGCAACGACCGCCGTCTTCGTTACGGTGTCGGAGGTCTGTCCCGTCGTGACGCGGCCCACGACATTCAAATTCGGGTTGGCGACGATGAGCGTGGTGTCGTCGGCAAACGTCGAACCGGTGGTGTTGCCGCCGCTGAACGTGAAGTACCGGCGAATCATCGACGTCGATAGATCGATCAATGCCACGCTGGCCGCGTTTCCGAGCGGCACGGCCGCAAGCGTGCCGCGAATCGAGAAGCCCGTAGGCGTTATCGCACTGCTGCTGCCGAGAGCGATCTGTTGTTGGGTGCTCGGGCTGCCCAGCTGAAAGAGCGTCAGCGCCTTGCCGGTGGAGTTCACCACAATCCCAATCTCGTGATTGTCGTTCGTGCCGGCGAGAAAGCCCGTGGTGACAGGCGCGGTGGTGCCGCTGTCGCCGCATGCTCCACCGGCGACGACGAGTGCCAGCGCGGCCACGAGGCGAGCCGACCGGACGAATGAACCTGACTGTAACGTGCGAAGCATATCGCGACTCCAATTGGTAAGTGAGTGTTTCATGATTGTCAGTCGCCGTGCGAGCCGGCGCGCCGCATGCGCAGCGTGATGGTCCACGTACGGCTCGGAAATGGGTAGTCAACCAGCATCGACGCGGGTTTGTCGAACAGATTGTCAACGCCGACGCTCGCGTCGATCGTCCACGCCTGGCGCGCCACCGACCAGGTGACCTTGGAATCGGTGAGCCAGTAGGGGTCCAGCATGTTGAGGGGAGAACCAGGCACGGTGCGGCGCGCGCCGACGTACCGGGTTGTCGCCTCGATGCGCACCGCTCGATGGTCGATACCCGCAGTGATGCTGCCGGTGGTGCTGGGCCGGTAGGCCACCTGGCCGGAGAGCACCGGCCCGGCGTACACCACGTCCGTGTGATTGAGAGTTCCCTGAAGATCGAAATGCGCCGGCCGCAGCGCGCTTCGACCGCTCAACTCCCAACCCGAACGACGGACGTCGAAGTTCGACGGGCTCCAGATGAATCTGAAGTCGGGTTGCCACAGAATCATTCCATCGATGTTCGAGCGATACGCAGCAGCGTCGCCGGAAAACGTGAGCGGGCCGGCGCTGCTTTCGTGGATCGTCAGCCGGCCTTCCAGATCCCGCCGCGTTCGCTCCGGCTCGAGTGATGGGTTGGCACGAACCAACACGCCCTCGTGAAAGAACTGATCGGCGAGTGTCGGTGGCGCATACCCGGACCCGAGCGAAACCGACGCCACGGCAACACCACGCGACAGGCTCGCCGCAACGCGCGGCGATGTCATGGTGCCGGGGATGAGAGAACTCGCATCGAGGCGCGCGCCGGCATCGGCCCCAACCGTGAAGGCGTCGCCAACCGCGAGGGAGGTTCTGGCATTGGCCCAGGCACCGAGCAGGCGTTGCCAGTGCGGCGCGTTGGGCACCAGCATCGTGGACCCGATAGCCAGGCCCCTCGCTTCCGCGCCGATCGAGCCGCTGGTGGCGCCGCGACCCACGTCTACGCCGCTCGACGCAGTGAGCGCCGTGGCGTTCATCGTGTCGGCGTAGGCCGTGCCGAACGGCGGTGCGGCATCGTCAAACACGGCGCCTTGGTGATTCACGTCGCCCGAGGCATTCCAGCCCATCAAGCCGCGATGCCACCGCGTGTCCACACCGGCGCTGTGCTGGGATTGATCCTGCCGCCCCGTGCTCGACGGTTGCACGATCGATCCGGCCAGTCCGCGACGCGACTCCTGCCATGACGCACGGAGCGACGTGTTCGACGAGTCGCCATCCAGCGACACACTGCTCGTCACGTCGCGCGACGTCACGCCGGAATTGATTCGCCGAGCCGAGCCGCCGCCACGCACTGCCGGCACGTCGTACGGAAAATCGCCGACAATTGTGCGGTAGTCGGCGGTGACGGAACCATTCGTTCGCATCGAGCCGGTGGACCGTGTGGCGCCCACGGATCCTGCAACATCACGTTCTCCCCATGCCCCAGCACGGACGAGCAGCGATGCGTCGTTCGTCGGGCGTCTCGTCTGCACCTCGATCACGCCGGCCATGGCGCGCCCGCCGTAGCGGGCCGACTGCGCTCCCGTTCGCACGGTCACGCGTTCTACCGCCTCGAGCGGAACCTGCGACAGGTCCGCGTCGCCGGAGATCGCCGAGTTGAGCGGAACGCCGTCGATCAGCACGAGCACTTCGTTGGACCCCGAGCCGCGAATTGACACGTGGCTCGCCGCGCCAGCCCCGCCTGCCTGGGTGATGACCACACCAGGCGTCGTTTGCAACAGCTCACCGAGGTCGCGCCGCCCTGAGGCTTCGATGGCGCGACGATCGAACACCACCGCGCTCGACACCTGGCTGTCTCGCGCGGCGCGCACGACGACCGATGCCAACGCCGCCGGCGCCGGGTCGAGCGCGACGTCGATGCGCGTCACGCGGCCGTTCACCAACTCCACGTCCACGTCGCGCGGCAGGTAGCCAAAGGCGCGCAGGTGCACCGCATAGTCGCGCGGCTCGAGACCGCGGATCACGAACTCACCGTCGGGGCCCGACCGCGCCGACTCCGTGCGACCGATCACGTCGATGCGGCCGTCCGCAATCGGTCGCGCCGTTGCGGCGTCAGTCAAATATCCGTGCAGCTCGGCGGGCACCTGCGAGGACAGCACGCGCGCTGTGCCCAGCGCAAATGCGGCCAGGAGGAAAGTCAGATGCGCGCCATGGAATGTCCGTGCTGCGTTTGGTCCCAGATACAAAAATCCCGTCCTTGCTTGTCGAAAGCGGGACGGGGGCTGAACGGAGAGCCGAAGCGAACGAGGGAACTGCGCGCGGTGACTCAGACGATCGACCCCGCGCCCCTCCCTCGAGGGGGTTGCATGCGGGCGTGAACGAGACCGGTCTCCTGGCTCGAGGCAACCGGGCTCTCCTTCCCAGCGCGCAAGCGCGCCAGTGGATACGTGAGCTGGTCTGGTCCGCCAACGAACAGCGGAGCCTCTGACAGTGGCGGGGCCGCGCCGGAGTCACACCGGCTTCCTAAATCATGGCCCGTTCACACCTTCAATTGTGCCGGAAGACTACACTCGACACTCGTCGCCGCGCAAGTTACGCCGCATGTCCGAATCAACGGCGCCGCTCGGGCGCGTTCTGATGGTGCAGGGCACGACGTCCGACGCCGGCAAGTCGACGATCGTCGCCGCGCTGTGCCGCCTGCTCAGTCGCGCCGGCTATCGCGTGGCGCCGTTCAAGGCGCAGAACATGTCGAACAACGCCGCGGTCACGGCCGACGGCGGGGAAGTGGGACGCGCGCAGGCCATGCAGGCCGCGGCGGCTGGCATCGACGTGACTGTTGACATGAATCCTGTGCTGCTCAAGCCGCAGGCTGACAACTGCTCCCAGATCGTTGTGCTCGGGCGCGCGCAGCACGTCACCAACGCGCGCGAGTTCTACGCGTTGACGTCGGAGCTGTGGCCGGTGGTCACCGGCGCGCTCGACCGGTTGCGCGCCGCGTACGACATCGTGGTCATCGAGGGCGCCGGGAGTCCGGCCGAAATCAACCTCGCGCAGTACGACATCGTGAACATGCGGGTCGCGCAGTACGCCGACGCGCCGGTGCTCCTCGTAGCAGATATCGATCGCGGCGGCGTCTTCGCCTCGCTCGTTGGCACGCACGCGCTGTTGCCGGAGCGCGACGCGGCGCGCATCAAGGGGTTCATCATCAACAAATTCCGCGGCGATCCTACACTCCTCGACTCCGGGTTCGATATGCTCCGCGCCCGAACCGGCGTGCCTACCCTCGGCGTGGTCCCGTACATGGACTTGTCGCGCATTCCCGCCGAGGACGCACTCGCCTGGGAGGCGCTGAAGCAGCGCGCCGCCCTGCCGCGCGCCATCGACATTGCCGTCGCCCGCCTTCCGCGCATTGCCAATCTCGACGAATT
Organism: Gemmatimonadaceae bacterium; assembly: GCA_041690755.1. GTDB lineage: Bacteria > Gemmatimonadota > Gemmatimonadetes > Gemmatimonadales > Gemmatimonadaceae > JAQBQB01. The sequence continues at coordinate 137,747 of JBEPWA010000002.1, forward strand.
TCAACTCCTCGCCGCCGAAAATGACGTGACCCTCCGCTTCGTGGGCGACGCTCGCGAGCTTGGCGCACCCGATCTGATCATTGTGCCGGGCACCAAATCGACAATTGAAGATCTCGCATGGCTCTGGCGCAGCGGTCTGGCCGGCGTCATTTGCGCGCGTCGCGCGCTAGGCACCCCGGTGCTCGGCATCTGCGGCGGATTCCAGATGCTCGGCGCGCGCGTCATCGACGAGTCAGGCGCCGAGCAGGCCGGCGACGTCGCCGGACTCGGCCTTTTGCCAGTGACCACGCATTTTGTCGGCGACAAGCTCACACGGCGCGTCACGGCGCGTGTGGCGGCGTCCACGTCGCTCTGGAACGTGATCGAGCGTCCGTCGTTACTCGATGCGCCGCTGGATGGCTACGAGATTCACATGGGGCGCACCACGTTTCACGACGGCGCGCACGTCGGTGCCGCGCCATTCTCGGTACATCATGGTTCGCACCTCTCAGCGGACGGTTGCACGTCCAGCGACGGCCTCGTGGTCGGAACGTATGTGCACGGGCTTCTCGAGAACGATGTGCTTCGGCACGCCTTGCTCGATCGCTTGGCGGAACGCAAAGGCGTTCCGTTGGCACCGTCGCGCCCATCCTTATCGCTCAACGGTGCATTCGACGAATTGGCCGACGTGATTCGACAACATGTCGATCTCGCCGCAATCGCCAAGATCGCAGGCGTGCCGAGGCTCGCCGCGGTCAGTGCAGCGGAGGCGGTTTGAGCACGGACGCCGGCACCCGCACGCCATAGGGCGTTGACCGGGCCAGCCGCGCGAAGTAGCTGTACGCCGCCGCGGACGCTTTGCGAATCGCATCTGCCCCATCGGTGCCGTCGGCGCCGTAGGTGGTCATCACTGTCAGCACATACGGCCGGTTCGGAAGCTCCACGTACGCCCACACCACCTGGACCCCTTCCACACTCCCGGGCTTGAACGCCACGCGCACGTTGCTCGGCAGCGGTTCGCGCACCGGATTGTCTTTCGGGATCTCTAATAGCGCGCGGATGCGGTCGCACGAGGCTTTCGTGACCGGCAGCTCGCATCGCGCCACGCGGGCCATCAACGCCGCCGCTTCTGCGGGGGTTGACAGATTCTCGTCGCCCCGGGCAGACGCCTCGGGATGGATCATCTTGCGCTGCAACTTGGTCTGCGTCAGGCCCATGCCCCGCAACGTGTGATTGACGGAATCCATCCCGATCTCGTCGATCAACATGTTCGTGGCCGTGTTGTCGCTCAGCGTGATCATCAGCACCGCCAGGTCCTCGATCGACAGCGCCGACGTGCCGTCGCCGAAATGCTGGATCACGCCCGTGCCGCCCACCTGTGCGGCGCGCGTCACCGGCCGGCGTTCCGTCAGCAATCCCGGGCGCCGCTCGGCTTGCCGAAACAGCTCGATCAGAAGTCCCACCTTGATCGCGCTGCCGGTGGGGAACGCGAGTTTGTCGTTGACCCCGAACGTGGTGCTATCCGTGAGATCCACCACGCGGACGCCAAATATGCCGCCGAAGTGCTGCGAAATGTCTTGCAAGTCGGATTGCAGCTTCGCATTGAGGATTGCGCGCGCCTCGGTTTGCGCAGACAGCCGCGCGCTCACTGCCACCATCAGTGCGGCACCGAGCAGCGCGAGTCGAGTCCTCATGCGGGGCGTAGCGATTTCCCCGTGGTCTGCGCCATGCGCTGGCCGTCCCGCAGCGCGACCGCACCATTCACCACGACCAGGTTGATGCCCACGGGATAGTGAAACGGCTGTTCGTAGGTTGCCTTGTCCTCGATTTTGGCGGGATCGAACACTGCGACATCGGCCGCAAAGCCGGTCGCCAGGCGCCCGCGATCGGCTAGCCGAAGCCGCGCCGCAGGGTGCCCCGTCATCTTGAAGATCGCCTGTGGAAGCGTGAGCACTTTCTTATCGCGGACGTAGCGGCCCAGCACGCGTGGGAAGGTTCCGAGACCGCGCGGATGCGGACTGCCCCGACGTGTGGGACCATCGATCGCGAACGCGCCGCCGTCGCTGCAGATCGAGCACAGCGGGTTGGCGATAATGCGATCGACGTCGTCCTCGCTCATGCCGAAGCCCACCATGCTGATGCTCGCGTTGTTCCGCTTGAGCATCTCCACCGCGAGATCGTACGGATCCTTGCCGAGCGACTTGGCGTAGGTGCCGAGCCGCTGTCCTTCGGCCGCCTTGTCCTCCGGCGCGCGCACGCTCACGATCATCACGCTGTCCCAGCTGCCGAGCATCTGCACCTTGTCCAGCACGTAAGCACGGAGCTGCGGAGCCGTGGCTGGATCGGTGAGCCGAGCCAAAAATGCGGGCGTGCCGCCGTCGCGGCTCGTCGGCGGGAACATAGTCGTCAAGCCCGTGGAGAACGCGACGTACGGGTAGCAATCGAACGTGACGTCCGTTCCGCCCTGGCGTGCGCTGTCGATACGCGCGAAGACGGCGCCGAGCTTGTTCCAGTTGCGCTGGCCCTCGCACTTTAAATGCGAGATCTCTAGTGGACAGCCGGCGCCCTGGGCCACGGCAATCGCTTCGTCGATCGCCTCCAGGAGCTGGTCGTCCTCGTTGCGCATGTGCGTGGCGTACGGCAAATGCCGCGCGGCGAGCGGCCTGCTCAACGCGATGAGCTCCGAGAGCGAAGCAAATGCGCCCGGCGTGTATTCCAGTCCGGTAGATGCGCCGCATGCGCCCTGGGCCAGCGCGGCTTCCACCATCTGTGTCATACGCGCCAGCTCGCTGGCGGTGGCGGGCCGGTTGTCGTCGCCAACCACGATGCCGCGCAGACCGCCAAGTCCAACCATCGACGCCATGTTGACGGCTGGGTGCAAGCGGTCGAACGCGGCGAACATTGCAGTGAACGACACGCCATCTGGCGAGGGCGCTCTTCCTCGCGGCGACGATGGCGCGCGCGAACTGCCGTCCTGGCCCACGACGATCGTCGTGATGCCCTGGCGAATCAGCGACTCGGCGCGCGGATCTGCCTCGAGCGACCCGTCGCCGTGCGAGTGGATGTCGATGAAGCCCGGCGCCACCGCCATACCGCGCGCGTCGAACTCCTGCGTGCCGCTTTCGGCAATGCGTCGCGCAACCGCGGCAATTTTTCCCGCGTTGATCGCGACGTCGCTCTCCACGCCGGCCGCGCCGGTGCCGTCGAAGACTGTGCCGCCGCGGATCACCAAGTCGTATTGTGCCCTCCGCGCATGGACGTTCGGCATGCTGCGAAGCGCAAATATCGCCGCCGCACTCGATGCCACGAACGAACGCCTGCTGGGGTTACGTGAGTCGTCGCTGGGCTTCATCAGGTCGTTTCTCCGTGAGCACGTTGCCATGGTAATAGCGCGAACTCGGGCGGGGAGAAAGAGCCAGGGCTAACTTTCATTTCATGTCCCTGGTCGTCACCGACGCGATCGTTCTCCATGCGTTCGACTATCTCGAGTCGTCGCGCATCCTGAAGCTCGTGACGCGAGAGGCCGGCGTGCGCTCGGTGCTCGCGCGCGGCGCGCGCCGTTCGAAGAAACGCTTCGGTTCGGCGCTCGATCTCTACGCGCAGGGCGCCGCCGAGGTGCAAATGAAAACCGGTCGCGACCTCGACACGCTGAGCGACTTCGACGTCGTTCGTGCCCGTCCGCAGCTCGCCGAGCAGATGTCGCGATTTGCCGGCGCCAGCGCCATCGCCGAACTCACGCTGAGTTTTGCCCGCGAAGCGGCCGACCCCGGCCTGTTCGACGCGGTGGAATGGGCGCTCGACGCCATCGGCGTCGCGCCGCCTGATGAGGCCCGCACCGCGACGTTGGCCGGCGCCTGGCGAATACTGCGGGAACTCGGCGTGGCGCCCACCGTGGACAACTGCGCCGAGTGCGGGGCCGTGGTTGACGCCGACGCCCAAGCCATGTTCAGCCATCCCGCCGGCGGTACGCTTTGCGACCGGTGCGGCCATCTGGCGCGCGGCGGGCGCCGGCTACCGCCCTCGGCGCGCGCTGCCTTGCGCGCATGGCTGGGCGGCGAGCCCTATGCGCTCGCCACCGCCGACGAAGCGCGCGCCCACCAGCGGCTGCTGCGCGAGTTCCTGCGCGAGCATCTCACCGACGAGCGTCCACTGCGTGCCTTTGACGCATGGGAACGCGACACGCTCACGGGCGCCGAGCAGCCGGGACACGGCGTCGCGTGATCCTCGGCACTGCGGGTCACATTGACCACGGCAAAACGACGCTGGTGCGCGCGCTCACCGGCGTGGACACCGATCGCTTGCCCGAGGAAAAGCGGCGAGGCATCACTATAGAGCTGGGCTTTGCGCCGCTCGTGCTCGACGGATTCGGCACGCTCGGTGTCGTCGATGTGCCGGGTCACGAGGCGTTCGTCCGCACCATGGTCGCCGGCGCCACGGGAATCGATCTCGCGCTCGTGGTGATCGCCGCGGACGAGGGCATCATGCCGCAGACGCGCGAGCATTTGGCCATCCTCAATCTCCTGGGCGTGCGCCGCGGTGTGGTGGCATTGACCAAGGTGGATCTGGTTGACGAGGACTGGCTCGCGCTTGTGGAGGAGGACGTGCGCAGCGTGGTGGACCAAACGCTGCCCGGTGCGCCAATCGTATGGACGTCCGCGCGGACCGGGCAGGGATTGGACGGCCTGCGTGCCGCTCTCACCGAGCTCGCGCGCGCGGTGCCGGCTCGCGTGGACGACGATCTGTTTCGTCTGCCCGTGGACCGCGCGTTCTCAATCAAGGGCACCGGCACCGTGGCGACTGGCACCGTGTGGTCCGGCCGCCTCGCGCGCGACGAAACCGTTCGGATTTTGCCCGGCGACCGCACGGCGCGAGTGCGGGCCATTCAGGGCCACGGTTCGCAAGTGGATGTCGCGATTCCCGGAACGCGGATGGCGATAGCGCTTGCGGCGGTTGACGTGGCCGAAGTTCCGCGGGGCTCGACGATCGTCACCGACACCAGTTGGCGGTGCACCACGCTGGCCCTCGCTGACGTGACGCTGCTGCCCGGCTACGACGTGGCGCTACGTCCGCGCACCTGGCACCGATTTCACGTGGGCACCACTGAAGTCGGTGTCCGGATCGTAGCGCGAAAGAACGCGGCGAACTCCGGCGCGATCGGTGCGCGGCTCGTGTTCGATGCGCCGGTGCCGCTGCGCGCCGGAGATCGGTTCGTGGTGCGGACGTCGGCGCCGTTGAACACGATCGCCGGTGGTGTGATTGTCGATCCGTACGCCGCCAAACGCGCCCGACCTTGGCCCCCCGGACTCACGGCGGAGCAACGGCTGGCGCAACTCGTCGACGAGGCGGGGACGCAGGGGTTGGACGTTGGCAGTCTGCCGGTGCGACTTGGACGTCCACCGGCGGAGTGCCGGGCGCTATTGAGCGGCAACGCCGACTTGGCAGTCGCGGCTGGTCTTGTGGTATCGGCCGGGGAATTATCCAAACTGGTGAGTCAGCTCGTAGCCGCCGTGGACGCTCATCACGCCGCCGTTCCGTTGGACCCGGGCGTTCCGGCGCAGGCGTTGCGCGATCGATTGCACGGCTCGGAACGGGTGGTGGAGGCAGCGCTCGAGCGCGCGCTGGCGAATGGGGCGGTGGTGTCGAGCGGGGGCTCGGTGTCGCGTCCGGGCTGGGAGCCGAAGCCGACAAACGCACAAGCGGCGGCGGTGCAAACAATTGTTTCTCTGCTGGGTTCGGCTGGGTTCGAACCGCCTAGCGTGGAGGAACTAAGCCGAGTGGTTGGGGGCGACGCGCTGGCGTTGCTGCGGTTCTTGGAGCGCAGCGGTCGAGTCACGCAAACCGATAGCGAACGGTACTATGACTCCACTCACCTAAAGTCACTTCTCGACAAACTTCATGCGGCGCTGCCGCACGGAACGGCGCTCGGTCCCTCGGAGTTGCGCGACGCGCTTGGCATTTCACGGAAGTATCTGATTCCGTTTCTTGAGTACTGCGATCGGGTTGGTTACACCAACCGGGAAGCGTCTGGGCGGTCGTGGCGTGGGCCGTAAATGCCTGCGGGACATAAATATCCACGCCACACTTCGCTTGACAGTTCCTTGCCCCACCCGTAATTTCGAGTCAAGTAGCAGTTTCCTGTTCAACCCAATCAGGAGTCCTAAGTCACGGACCTGTTTAGTTAGCGCCGGAGAAAAATCATGTTCCACCGCTGGGCAGCACAGGTGCTCGTGCTCGCCCTTTGTGCGATTTCGCCAAAGATCGCGGCGGGGCAAACGCAGTCGCAGACGCCCCGAGGGCACGGTGCCGGGGGAATCGGAGGGAACTATCCGAACCCCTTCAATCCTGACACTCACATCCTGTTCACAGTTGGAGATCCAAGCTGTACAGGTGGGAGTGAGCAACACGTTGTAAGTATGCGCATTCTAAATGTGTTGGCGCAGGCGGTCGTTACTCCGAAACTGGAGGGCGGCGTTGCCAACACCACGAGTGTGCCGCCGTCGATGCAAGTGCCAATTGCCAACCTCCGGTTGGGATGCGGCAACTATTCGGCGTATTGGGACGGGAAGATTGCTCGCACCGGTCGTGAGGCCGCGTCGGGCGTCTATGCAGTCCAGTTGTTCGTCGATGGCGTGCTCGTGTCGACGACCAAGATTTACTACGCCAAGTAGCGTTCAGCACGGCACAAATGAACAGCACCACATCGAACGCGCCGGAAGCAACTTTGCTTCCGGCGCGTTCGTGCATTCACCCACTCGGTCCATCTGCGGTCGTTCCCGCCGCATGCTTGGCGCACTATCGCCAGCCTCACTGGCAGCGGAGATTCCGTCACGCCGTTCCGACCTCCGGCGAACACGCCGCTTTGGCGGACCACTGAGGCACTGAGGTTGCTCAGCGAGCGAACATGATCACTCCCGAAAGACTTACCGTCAAAGCCGGTGAAGCGCTGAACGAGGCCGTGAACCTCGCGCGCCGGAACGGCAACCCCGTCGTCTACGATCTGCACCTGCTCGGCGCGTTGCTCGATCAGGATGAGAGCATCGTGGTGCCCGTGCTCCAGAAGCTGGGCGCGAGCGTCGCGTCGTTGCGCGACCAGGTTCGCCGCGAGATCGACCGACTGCCCAAGCAGAGCGACGCGCAGCCCACCACGTCGCGCGAGCTCAATCAGGTATTCGACAAGGCGGAGGACGAGGCCAAGCGGTTGGGCGACGAATACGTCTCCACGGAGCACCTGTTGCTCGCGCTCTCCGACACGAAGAGCACGGAGTCCCGCACGCTCCTAAGCGGCGTGAAGGCGAATCATCAGGCGCTCATTGAGGCGCTCGAGGCCGTGCGCGGATCGCACCGCGTCACGGATCAAACGCCGGAGAACCAGTACCAGGCGCTCGACAAATACACGCGCGATCTCACCGAGTCGGCGCGCAAGGGCAAGCTCGATCCCGTCATTGGCCGCGACGAAGAGATCCGCCGGGTGATTCAGGTGCTGTCGCGTCGCACGAAGAACAACCCCGTGCTGATCGGCGAACCCGGCGTGGGCAAGACGGCGATCGTTGAAGGGCTGGCGCAGCGCATCGTGAACGGCGACGTGCCGGAAGGTCTCAAGAACAAGCGGCTGGTGTCGCTCGATATGGGTTCGCTCATTGCCGGCGCAAAATTCCGCGGCGAGTTCGAGGAGCGGCTCAAGGCCGTGCTCAAGGAGATCACCGATTCCAACGGCCTGTTCATCGTCTTCATCGACGAGATGCACACGATCGTTGGTGCTGGCAAGGCCGAAGGGTCAATGGACGCCGGCAACATGCTCAAGCCCATGCTGGCGCGCGGCGAACTGCGCGTGGTTGGCGCGACCACGCTCGACGAATATCGGCAAAATGTCGAGAAGGATCCGGCGCTCGAACGCCGCTTCCAACCGGTGTATGTGGGCGAGCCGAGTGTGGAGAGTACGATTGCCATTCTGCGCGGACTCAAGGAGCGGTACGAGGCGCACCACGGCGTGCGTATCACCGACGACGCGATCATAGCCGCGGCCACGTTGTCCCATCGCTACATCGGCGACCGTTTCCTGCCCGACAAGGCCATCGATCTGATCGACGAGGCCGCGTCGCGGCTGCGCATCGAGATCGACTCCATGCCGCAGGAGATCGACGAAGTCGAGCGCCGCATCATGCAGCTCGAGATCGAGCGCCGCGCGCTTGAGAAGGAAAAGGATAAAACCGCCATCGAACGGCGCGACGACATCGAGCGCGAACTCTCCGAGCTGCGCGAGCGCTCGCAGGCCATGAAGGCGCAGTGGCAGCAGGAAAAGGAAATGCTCGGCGGCGTGGGTAAGATCAAGCAGGAGATCGAGCAGGCGCGCATCGAAGCCGAACAGGCGGCGCGCAGCGGCGATTTGAGCAAGGCTGCCGAAATCACCTACGGTCGCATTCCCGAGCTCGAAGGCCGAATGCGCGAAACGGAGGGGACGCTTTCAAGCGCCGAAGGCCGCCCCAAGTTCCTCAAGGAAGAAGTCACGGCGGAGGACATTGCCGAGGTGGTTGCGCGATGGACTGGCATTCCGATTACGAGAATGCTCGAAGGGGAACGCGAGCGTCTCACGAAGCTCGACACGGAGCTGGCGAATCGCGTGATTGGGCAGACCGAGGCATGTGTCGCCGTGGCGAATGCGGTGCGTCGGTCCCGTGCCGGAATGCAGGATCCGAATCGGCCCATCGGCTCGTTCATCTTCCTCGGGCCTACGGGCGTGGGCAAGACGGAAACGGCGCGCGCGCTGGCCGAATTCCTGTTCGACGACGAGCACGCCATGGTGCGCATCGACATGTCGGAGTACATGGAGAAGCACGCCGTGGCGCGGTTGATTGGCGCTCCGCCGGGCTACATCGGCTATGAGGAGGGCGGCCAGCTTACCGAAGCGGTGCGTCGCCGCCCGTATTCGGTAATTCTGTTCGACGAAATCGAGAAGGCGCATCCGGATGTGTTCAACATTCTGCTGCAGATTCTCGACGACGGACGGCTCACCGATTCGCAGGGCCGCACGGTGGACTTCCGGAATTCAGTCATCATCATGACGTCGAACGTCGGCTCGATGTTCATTCTCGAACATGCCGGCGGCGATTGGGCGCTAGTCGAGACCCAGGTGATGCAGACGCTGCGGCAGCAGTTCAAGCCCGAGTTTCTCAACCGCGTGGACGACATCATCGTCTTCCGGCCGCTGGGCATGGAGCAGATCGAGCGGATCGCCGACTTGCAGCTTAAGCGTCTCGAGAAGATGCTGGCCGATCGTAAGATTTCGCTCATCATCACTCCGGAGGCGAAGCGGCTGCTCGCCGAGGAAGGGTTCGACCCGGCGTTCGGTGCGCGTCCGCTGAAGCGGTCGATTCAGCGATTGATTCAGAACCCCATGGCAATGGCAATCCTCGAGGGCCGGTTCGGCGACGGCGACTCGATTGTGGTGCGTCCGGATGGCAAGGGTGCGTTGGAGTTCGACAAAGCGCCCGCGGCGGAGCCGGTCGAGGCGTGATGTCGGGCCCAGTGCCGTTGTCATCGCGGGCCCCGTTGTCATCCCGAGCGCAGCGAGGGATCTTCTCTCGCGACAATTATCCCGTATGGGACGGTAGATCCCTCGTCGCTGCGCTCCTCGGGATGACATGAGTTCTACAGACGACCAATGGATGGTGGCGGCGCTCGATGAAGCGCGCGCCGCTGGAGCGGCCGGTGAAGTCCCCGTCGGCGCCGTGGTGGTGCGCGACGGCGTCGTGCTTGCCCGGGCAGGCAATCGAACGATTCGTGATCAGGATCCGACGGCGCACGCGGAGGCGCTCGCCATTCGCGCCGCCGCGGCGTCCCTCGACTCGTGGCGGCTGGATGGATGTGCGTTATACGTCACGCTCGAGCCGTGCGCGATGTGCGCCGGCGCGATCGTGCTGGCGCGCCTGGATCGGGTGGTGTTTGGGGCATGGGACGACAAAGCGGGAATGGCCGGATCGGTGGCCGATCTACTGCGGCATCCGCGGCTCAACCACCGGCCTGAGGTGCTGACCGGCGTGCGTCGAACCGAGTGCGCAGAATTGCTTTCCGCATTCTTCCTCCAACGACGCCAACTCGTTGACACTCCAACGACTTCGGCCTAATTTCCACGGCTGTTCCGTGGTGTCCATGGACAGGTGGCCGAGTGGTTGAAGGCACCGGTCTCGAAAACCGGCGTAGCGGTGAACCCGTTACCGTGAGTTCGAATCTCACCCTGTCCGTTTGACCGGCGCGGCGGCATCGTTGTCGCCGGTCGCGCGGTGGTCGTTTCGAGGGTCTGTTGGACGGGTGGCCGAGTGGTTTAAGGCGCACGCCTGGAAAGTGTGTGTACGTGAAAGCGTACCGTGAGTTCGAATCTCACCCCGTCCGTCGATAGCAAAGGCCCCGCCGATCCGGTACCGATCGGCGGGGCCTTGTGCATTGCGCGGAACGGACTGCGACTGCGGGTCCGTCACGCTGCCGGCAGCGGCGGCATCGACCTCGGTCCGCGCAGGAACGAGGGAATCTCCGGCACGATGTCGAGCACGCGGCGATCGGGGTCGTTCCACGCTTCCTGCAAGACTTCGCTCAGCAACTGCTCTTCCTGCGGATAGAGACGACGCGACACGTCGATCGCGGCGAACGAGCGCAGAATCTCCCGCGCGTCGTGCATCGTGACGTCGAGACCGGTGACACGATGCCAGTTCCGACGCAACCAGCGCTGCGCCTGGCTCCAGACCACGCGTGCGTAGCGGTCGAACTCCTCGCCGGCAACAGCCCGCGGGAAGCGTAAATCCGGTCCACTCTCGGCGGAGGGGCGGAAGGGCAGGGGGATGACGCGTCGTCGCGTGGTCAGCATGGTGGCCTCTCGGTGATCGTTCGCTCTCTGCTTCGAGTTTCGGCAGCGGCGGCGAAAACCTCAGCGCGAAATGCGGCGGGATCGTGAACAGGCGGCGCGTCGCCTACCATTCGACCCGCAGATCGTCCATATTGGCGCCATGGCTTCACCTCCAAAACAATCCACCGTCCTCGACGCCCGCGCCTTCGATCGAACGCTGCGGCGCATGGCCGACGAGATCGTTGAGCTGAACAACGGCACCGAAGGTCTCGTCATCGTTGGCATTCAGCGCCGCGGCGTTCAGCTCGCGGCGCAGATCGTATCCACCATTAACGATCGCGAAAATGTCGAAGTCGCGCACGGCGCGCTCGACATCACGCTCTATCGCGACGACCTCCAAACCGTTGGTCCGCGCCCGGTCGTGGGACAGACCCAGATTCCGGTTGACATCGACGGCCAGAACGTGTTCATCGTTGACGATGTGCTCTATACGGGCCGGACGATTCGCGCGGCGCTGGACGAGTTGGCAGATTTCGGCCGCCCCAGGCGGATCGCCTTGGCGGTGCTGATCGACCGCGGCGGGCGCGAACTGCCCATCCAGCCGGACATCGTTGGCAAAAAAATCGTCATCGACTCCACGCAACGGATCGACGTCCTGGTCGAGGAGCTCGACGGAAAGAACGCCGTGATCATTGCCGAGCGGGAGGCCAGCCCGTGACACCGTCGCTCGGCAAGGATCTGCTTGGGCTCGAGCCACTCACCGGCGAGCAGATCCAGCTCATTCTCGATACGGCCGAGCCATTCAAGGAGATCAGCGAACGGGCGATCAAGAAAGTCCCGACGCTGCGCGGGGCGACGATCGTCAACCTGTTCTTCGAAGCGTCCACACGCACGCGCGTGTCATTCGAGTTCGCTGAAAAGCGACTCTCGGCGGACGCGGTGAACGTAGCGGCGTCGGGGTCGAGCGTGTCCAAGGGCGAGACGCTCGTGGACACGGCGCGAAATCTCGAAGCAATGCGCATCGACATGGTGGTCATTCGTCACGGCTCATCGGGCGCGGCGCAGTTTCTGGCCGAACGGATCGAGTCGAACGTGATCAACGCCGGCGACGGCACACACGAGCATCCCACGCAGGGCTTGCTCGATTTATTGACACTTCGCGACCATTTCAAACGCCTCGACGGCATCAAGGTTTGCATCGTGGGCGACGTGCTGCACTCGCGCGTGGCGCGGTCGAACATCTGGGGGCTCACCAAGATGGGCGCGCAGGTGGGCGTGTGCGGGCCGCGGTCGCTGCTGCCCAACGCGATTGACGAACTGGGCGTCACGGTGTTCAATCGCGTGGAAGAAGCGATCGAGTGGGCCGACGCGCTCAACATTCTGCGTCTTCAACTCGAGCGTATGCAGGGCGGCTACATCCCGTCGCTGCGCGAATACAACCGCGTGTTCGGCATATCGCGCGAGCGGCTCGACCGCGCCAAGCGCGACATCCTCATTCTCCATCCCGGTCCAATGAATCGCGGCGTCGAGATCGACTCCGACGTGGCGGATGGACCTTTCAGCGTGATTCTCGATCAGGTGACGAACGGCGTGGCAATTCGCATGGCGATTCTCTATATGCTGTCCGGCGGAAAGCCGGAACTGGCCGAAGCCGCGAAGCGCGGCGCAGGCGCCTGATGCAGCGGTCGATTCTGCTGCGCGGCGGACGCGTCATCGATCCGTCGCAGTCGCTCGACGAAACCGGTGACGTGCTCATTGTCGGTGACAAGATCGAAGCCGTTGGGCCTCGCGTTGGCAACGACGCCTCTGGCCGCGACGGTCTGGAGACGATCGACTGCACGGGGTTGGTGGTGTCGCCCGGCTTCATCGACGTGCATTGCCACCTGCGCGAGCCTGGCCGCGAAGAAGTGGAAACGATCGCCAGCGGTGCGCGCGCCGCGGCGGCCGGCGGATTCACCGCAGTGTGCGCGATGCCGAACACCGATCCCGTCACGGACAATCAGGCCGCTGTGGGCTTTATTCTGCGGCAAGGTTCGCTCGCCAACGCGGCGCGCGTCTATCCCATTGGCGCAATCTCCGTGGGCCAGCGTGGCGAATCGCTCGCCGAGTTTGGTGAAATGGTGTCGGCCGGCGCGGTGGCGGTGAGCGACGACGGCAAGCCGGTGGTGAGCGCGCACCTCATGCGCACGGCGCTCGAGTACGCGCGGACGTTCGGCATTCCCGTGGCCGATCACTGCGAAGAACCAACGCTCGCGCACGGCGGCGCAATGAACGAAGGCCTGATGAGCGCGCGCCTCGGCCTCAAGGGCATTCCGTCGGAAGCCGAAGAAATCATGGCGATCCGCGACATTTTGCTGGCCCGTCGCACCGGTGGGCACATTCACCTCTGCCACATGAGCACGCGCGGGTCCGTCGAGCTCATTCGCTGGGGAAAGGACCGCAACATCCGCGTCACGGCGGAGGTCTGTCCGCATCACATCTCGCTCACCGAAGACGCGGTGGAAGGGTATGACACCAACGCCAAGATGAATCCGCCGCTTCGCACGGCGGACGACGTTGCCGCGCTGCAGGAAGCCGTGCGCGATGGAACGATCGACCTCATTGCCACCGATCACGCGCCGCACCACTACGACGAGAAGGAGCGCGAGTTCGCCCACGCGCCCAACGGCATCGTGGGCCTGGAGACGGCGCTCGCGGTCAACATCACCTGGCTCGTCGCGCCGAACATCATCGACCTGCCGTTGCTCATCGAGCGCATGTCATGCGCGCCAGCGCGCGTGTTCAAGCTCGAGGGCGGAACACTCCGGCGTGGCGCATTGGCCGACGTCACTGTGTTCGACGCCGGAGTGAAGTGGCTCGTCGAGCCCAAACAGTTCAAGTCGAAAGGGCGAAACACGCCGTACGCCGGCCAGACGCTTCAGGGACGCACGCGCTGCACGATCGTGGGAGGACGCGTCGCCCATCGCAGCGACGCGTGACGTACGCGTGACGCACGCGTGAGCCCAGGCGCCGAGATCGCGACGGCCGCGGCAGCGATCGTTCAGGTCTGCCGGCGCTTGTACGAGCGGGGGCTGATTGCCGGCCCGGACGGCAACGTATCCGTTCGGCTGGGCGATGGTTCCATCCTCGCTACGCCAACCGGCATGTCGAAGGTGGACGTCGGCGAGTCCGACCTCGTGGTGGTGGCGCTCGACGGCACGGTGATCTCAGGCACGCGGCGTCCGTCCAGCGAACTGCGCATGCATCGGCGCATTTACCAGCTCAGGGACGACATCCACGCCGTGGTGCACGCACATCCGCCCACCGCTACGGGGTTTGCCGTAGCAGGCGAGTCGTTCATGGCGCCGGTATTGCCAGAAGTTATCTTGCAAATGGGCGAGGTCCCGTTGGTGCGCTACGCCACACCGGGAACGGACGCATTGGCCGATAGTGTGGAACCGCACGTTCGCGCAGGACACGAAGCCTTTCTCCTGGCGAATCACGGCGCAACGACCATGGGACCGACGCTCGGGATTGCCCACCAGCGAATGGAGAGTCTCGAGCACGCCGCGCGCATCATCTTCGTGGCCCGCACGCTGGGAAGAGTCAACGAGTTGAGCGACGCTGACGTGCGGGCTCTGCGTCCACCGCGTTAAGGAAATAGGAATGACGGAACCGAATCGCTCGATGAACGATGTCCAGGCGCTGCTCGACGAACGGCGCCGGTACGAGGCGTGGCTCGAGGCGCTCGACAGCCGCCGCGATACCACGCCGGCGCATGTGTTCGAACGCGTGCAGGCCGACTACAAGAGTCGGCTCGATCAGGTGGCCACGAGGTTGTCCGGTCATCGCCAAGTGATCGAGGATGAGCGGACGAGCGTGGTGTCGCGTCTTTCGCTCCTTGACGCGGAGGAGCAGATGCGCCGCGACGAGCGCGCCGAGCTCGATCTCCGTGCGCACGTAGGCGAGCTGGCCGAGGCGGATGCGGCTTCGGCGTTCAGCACGGTGGACGAATCCATCGAACAGTTGGCGGCGGAGCGGAGCATGCTGCAGGGGCGTGTAGACACCCTCGATGCGTTGCTCGACGAGCAGACGGCGGCGGCGAGCGAGCCGACTGGTGCCGCGATAGCTGATGCGGCAGGTGACGCGGCAGCTGACGCGTTGCCTGCAACGCCGTCGTTCGACGAGATGGCGTTCCTGGACGCTGTGGTCGGCGAAAAGGCTGTCGATTCTGCTGAGATGCCGGCGTCCGGGCCAACGTCTGACGCCGCGACGGCGCCCGTGAATGCGGCGCCCACGCACGTGCCGGCCTACGAGCGCATCGTCACGCCGGACGAATCGGACGCCGAGTCGTTGCTGGTGGGGCTGGATGGCGGCGCGTCGCGCGGGGCCGAACAAGCGCCGCTCGCGGCGAACGTGGCGTCGAACACGCCGATCGTGCTGCGGACATCCAGCCGGGTGGAGCAGACAAAAACGCTCAAGTGCAACGAATGCGGCGCGATGAATTATCCCACGGAGTGGTACTGCGAACGCTGCGGTGCTGAGCTTGCGGCGTTGTAACGTCGAGCGGTTCCGCCCAACGTGACGCGAGTCATTCGCGCCGCGGACGTTCCGCCGCCGGGGGCCGACACCTCGGCGTCGCTCGCGCGGCGCATTGGGCGATGGGACCTCGTGGCCCTGGTCCTGAACGTCGTGATCGGCGCGGGGATTTTCGGGCTTCCCAGCCATGTGTTCGCGCTCGCCGGCACGTACAGTCTGGCGGCGTATCTCGTGTGCGCCATCGTGGTGGTGCTCATCGCGCTGTGCTTCGCCGAAGTTGGGAGCCGCTTCACTGGCACCGGCGGACCGTACCTTTACGCGCGCGCGGCGTTTGGCAATCTGGCGGCGTTCGAGATGGGGTGGCTGCTCTGGCTGGCGCGCATCACGGCATTCGCGTCGCTGGCCAATTTGTTCGTGTCCTATCTGGCCATCTTCTGGCCCGGTGCGGCGACATCGGGGGGGCGCGTTGCAGTGTTGGTTGCCATCACGGCGCTCCTCGTCGGCGTGAATCTGCTCGGCGTGCGGCCGTCGTCGTTGTTCACGGACGCATTTACCATCGGCAAGCTCGGGCCGCTGCTGCTCTTTGTCGTGGTGGGCCTGTTCCATCTCGACCACGCCAATTTTGCGGCGGCCGCCACGCCCGCGGCGGCACCATTTTCACAAGCGGTGCTGCTGCTCGTGTTCGCCTTCAGCGGCTTCGAGATGGCGGTGATTCCATCGGGCGAGATCGTGCGGCCGGAGCGCAACATTCCGTTTGCCTTGTTCACCGGCATGTCCGTCGTGATCGTGCTCTACCTGTTGATCCAGACGGTGTCGATCGGCACGCTGCCTGCGCTCGCCACGTCCACGCGGCCGATCGCCGATGCGAGCGCGCGGTTCCTCGGTCCCACAGGGAGCGCCATCGTCGTGGCGGGTGCGCTGGTGTCGATCCTCGGCACGCTGAATTCGATTGCGCTCGTGTCGCCGCGGCTGCTGTTTGCCATGGCCGAGGATGGAAATTTGCCGCGCGTGTTCGCGCGCGTGAACCCGGCGACCCGCTCACCGAACGTAGCGATCGCTGTTTCAGGAATCCTCATGCTCGTCGCGACGCTGTACGGCTCCTTTCTCGCGGCGGCGGCGATCAGCACGATCATCCGGCTGGTGACGTACGCCGCCACATGCGGCGCACTGCTCCGGCTACGGCGCACACCCAACGCGCCGCCCGCCGCATTCGTCGCACCCGGTGGCGCACTAGCCGCGGTGCTCGCGCTGGCTCTCTGCGCCTGGCTGCTGGCCAGTAGCACCGCGCATGAAGCCCTCGCTGCGCTCCTCGCTGCATCGGCCGGAATGGTGATTCACCTTGCCATGCGCGCGACCCAAGCGAACCGGACCTGATCCGGCGCAATTCAAAGCAGGCGCCGTTTCCGCGTATTCCGCGTTCTCCGCGTATTCCGCGTCCAACAAAATCGAGATCTCTCTGACGTGGGTGACTTCGGCGAAGAGAGTCCTGGCTGTTTCTGACGCGGAGAACGCGGAATACGCGGAACACGCGGAAACAACTTTGAAACTGCGGAACAGGGCCTCGTGAACGAAAAAAGGATCTCCGGCGATTGCCAGGAGATCCTTTCTGTCGCTTACGCGAAGTTGTCCTTAGGCCGCCGCGACAGCCTTGCTCATCTTGCTCTTGTGACGAGCCGCGTTGTTCTTGTGGATCAGGCCTTTCCGTGCCGCGCGATCGAGCAGCTTGGTGGCGGCCAACTTGGCTTCGGGCGACGCATCAGCGGCCTTGGCCTTTTTGAGCGCAGTCCGCAGGGCGGAACGTTGCGCACGGTTGCGCACGGTCGCCGCGCGCGACTTACGCATGTTCTTCTTGGCGGAAGCGATATTGGGCACGAAAGACTCTCCAAAATTCCCAGTGAAATTCGCGTAGTTCGCGAAGGCTGGAACCTAGAGTTCGACAGCACGAAAGTCAAGGCGCTATAACGCTTTGACACTCGTCTGAGACAACACTACCTTTCGCGCCAATCGCCCTCGGACCGCCGGCGTTTTTGGGCGCCGTGCCGCCCCGCTGTTCTCCGTATCATACCGCCGACACCGCCGACGTTGCAATTCCAGGATTTCCTGCTGTTCATGCCGGTGTTGCTGTTCTCCGTGATTGCGCATGAGTACGCGCACGGATACGCCGCGCTGAAACAGGGCGACGATACGGCGCAGTCGCTCGGACGCCTCACCTGGAACCCGATCAAGCACATCGATCCGTTCATGACGGTGCTCCTGCCGCTCATGCTCTGGCTGGTCCACGCGCCAATCCTCGGCGGCGCCAAGCCCGTTCCGGTCGATCCGAGCAAGTACCGTGAGCTGAAAAAGGGCGACATCATCGTCTCCCTCGCCGGTGTGTTCACGAACTTGCTCGTCGCCATCGGCTGCGTCATCTGCATGGCCGCGCTTGGCCTACTGGGCCGCGTTGCGCCGGCGCTCGATCGGAGCCTGGGAATTCTCCAGGCAATGATGATTCTTGGCGTCCAGTTGAACCTGATCCTCATCGCGTTCAATCTCATCCCGATTCCGCCGCTCGACGGCTCGCACGTCGTCAAATACCTGATGCCCGCGTCGTGGGCGTATCGGTACACCCAGATCAGCCGCTTTGGCATTATCGCCCTGATCGGGGTCATGTACCTGGCGCCGAACGCGCTGATGTTCTGGCTCGGACCGGCGCTCAAGCTGAGCAATGCCATGGTCAGTACGGCGGGTGGAATGATCCTGCCGTCCGCTGCGCAGTGGCTGCAATGACGGCGACGTTCGCACCCGATACCGCGGCAGCCAGCTCGGAGTCCGGTTTTCACGTTGAGCTGGACGCGTTTTCCGGCCCGTTGGACTTGCTGCTCTCGCTCATCCGCGAAGAGCAGGTAGACATCTACGACATCCCCATCGCCCGCATTTGCGAGCAGTTCGTGGTGCGCATTCGCACGCTCGGCCTGAACGAGGCTGCCGAATATCTCGAGATGGCCGCCCGATTGCTGCGCATCAAGGCGCAGATGCTCCTGCCGCGCAGCGAGAGCGAGCAGTGGGAAGATCCGCGGGCTGAGCTCGTGCGGCGGCTACTCGAGTACCAGCAGATGCGGGAGGTCGTGGACGTGCTTGAACGGCGCGGGGAAGAGCGGCGTAATCAATTCGCGCGCGCTTACCTGCCGCAGTCGGCAGCCCCGCCGCAAGCGCCGCTTGCCCTGTCGTTATCCGAGCTACTGTCCGCCGTCGATCGCGTGTTGCGCGCCTCCAAGGTGCCGAACATGCACGAGATCATTCCGCGCTCGCTCGACGTGCCCGGCGCGATCACGATCATTCGTTCCGTGCTCGCGTTACGCGCGCGAATCATGTGGACGGAAATCGTCACCTCGGCATCAGAGCCCTGGCAGATTCTCTCAACGCTTCTTGGCCTGCTGGAGCTCGCAAAGCTTGGCGAGCTCAAGGTCCTTCAGCTCAAACCCTACGCAGACGTGGAAATCTCTCGTGACGCCGCTAGCGAAGCTGCTTGAAGCAGCGCTGTTCGCCAGCGCACGCCCTATCACCACCGAGGAGCTTGCCGCGCTCGACGGTGACGCCTCGCGCGCCGAGTTGCAATCGGCGCTCGACGAGATTCGCGAGCACTACGACGTGGAAGGCCACGGCGTGGAGCTCACCGAGCTCGCCGGCGGTTGGCAGATCCTCACGCGTGCCGAGTACACCGAAGCCATTGAGCGCGCGCAGTTGGCGGCGCGTCCGGCTCGGTTGTCCGGCGCTGCGCTCGAATCGCTGGCGATCATCGCCTACCGTCAGCCCATCAGCCGCTCTGAGATCGAAGAGATTCGCGGCGTCGCGGTGGGCGGCATGTTGAAATCGCTTCATGAGCGAGGTCTCATCGACGTGGTGGGTCGCGGCGAAGGACTGGGACGCCCGCTGTTGTATGGCACCACGCCGCTGTTCCTCGAGCACTTTGCACTTCGTCATCTCGAAGAGCTTCCGCGCGCCGACGAGCTGGCGATCGCGTTGCGCGTACCCGTGCGCGACGCCGATGCTGCAGCAGTCGCCGTCGCCGAAGCGGCAGGTGTCGAATGAGCGAGACCATGCGCATTCAGCGCGCTTTGGCGCGCGCCGGAATCGCATCGCGCCGCAAGGCCGAAGAGCTGATCACCGCCGGTCGCGTGAAGGTGAACGGTGAGGTGGCACATACTGGACAAGCCGTAGATCCCGGCCGCGACATCATCCTTGTGGACGGCAAGCAAATCAGCACGGTGCCGGAAGTGGCCGAGTGGATTTTGCTCAACAAGCCGGCCGGCGTCATGACCACCAAGTCCGATCCCGACGGTCGAAAGACAGTGTTCCAAATGGTGCCAAATATTCCCGGTCTGACGTACGTAGGCCGTCTGGACTTTCTCACCGAGGGACTGCTGCTGCTCACCACAGACGGCGAGGCTGCGCACCGCTTGTCCCATCCGAGCAGTGAAGTGGAGCGGACCTACGTGGCCACGGTGCTCGGCAAGGGTGACGAAGCCGCCGAGGCCGCGCAGGACGGCGTTGAGCTGGACGACGGCCCGGTACATCCCAGGAAAGTCCAAGCGCGCCGGCTCGGCCGCGACCGCTGGGAGTTCGAAGTCACAATCACGGAGGGCCGCAAGCGCGAAGTGCGGCGGTTGTGCGCGGCGCTGAACCTGGACGTCGAACGGCTCGTGCGCGTGCGCTTTGGCCCCATCCAGCTCGGCGACCTGCCCACCGGCTCGGCTCGTAAACTGACCCCACGTGAACGGTCGGCGCTCGTAAAGGTCGGCACCTGATTCAAACGTTGGGGTAGCAGCAAGCAAATAGACCGGCTGAACGGTACTTCAGTTGCAAGAGGGTGTCGGCAATAGACCCTACACCCTAGACCCTAGACCCTGGGCTCCAGTGGCCACACAAGTCTCTTCGGCGTCGTCAGCGGCGGATTCGCAACTCGTTCAGAATGTCGCTCGCCAGGTGGCGCGACGAGTCGTTGGCCAGGACTACATGGTTGACCGCCTGCTTATCAGTCTACTCACTGGCGGCCACGTGCTGCTCGAGGGTGTGCCTGGACTGGCTAAGACGCTCACCGTGCGCACGCTCGCCGAAACGATTGATACGACATTTCGCCGCATCCAGTTTACACCGGATCTGCTGCCGGCCGACGTGCTTGGTACCCAGGTTTACGATCAGTCCACCGGGCAGTTTTCGGTGAAGCGCGGGCCGATCTTTGCGAACATCATTCTCGCCGACGAGATCAACCGCGCGCCGGCCAAGGTGCAAGCGGCGCTGCTCGAAGCGATGCAGGAAAAGCAGGTGACGATCGGCGGCACCACGTTCAAACTTGAAGAGCCGTTTCTCGTATTGGCGACGCAGAATCCGATCGAGCAGGAGGGCACCTATCCGCTGCCCGAAGCTCAGGTAGACCGCTTCATGCTCAAACTGCACGTGGGCTATCCGACGCGCGATGAAGAGAAGGAGATCATGCGCCGTATGGCCAGCGGTGATCCGATCGACGTATCGGCCGTCGCCAGTCCGCAGGCGATCATGGAAGCGCGCCACCGCATCACCGAGCTGTACATGGACGATCGCATCGTCGATTACATCGTGGACATCGTGCACGCCACGCGCGAACCGGCGGCGGCGGGCCTGCCCGACCTCGCGCCGCTAATCGAATACGGCGCCAGCCCCCGCGCCACGATCTCGCTGGCCCAAGCGTCACGCGCCCATGCGTTCCTGCGCGGCCGTGCCTTCGTGACGCCGGACGACGTGAAGGCCATTGCCCCGGACGTGCTGCGTCACCGCGTGCTCACCACCTACGAAGCGGAAGCCGAGGAAGTGACGAGCGACCAGATAGTGCAACGCGTACTGGCAAAGATCGAATCGCCCTGACGGCGATCAGCCCCCAATGGCCTGGAACCTCTTCCGCCGACGCAAGGAGTCGGGCGCGATCGCGCTCGACACACCGGCACGCGCGCGGCCGGAAACGGGTGAGCGAAAGCAGCCCGCCGCCGTGCCGCCGGAAATCCTTCGCCAGGTCAAGCTGCTCGAGCTCCGCACTCGCGGCTTGGTGAACTCGCTGTTCACCGGCGAATACCGTTCGGTGTTCAAGGGGCAGGGGATGGAGTTCTCCGAGGTGCGCGAGTACCAGCCGGGCGACGAGGTACGTAGCATCGACTGGAACGTCACGGCACGCATGCAGCGGCCCTACGTCAAGCGATACATCGAGGAGCGCGAGCTCACGGTGATGCTCGCGGTTGACGTGTCCGGGTCGGAGCGATTCGGCACCCGGCGCCGGTTCAAGAGCGAAGTCGCGTCGGAGTTAGCCGCGGTGCTGGCCATGTCGGCCATTCGCAATAATGATCGGGTGGGCGGTCTGATGTTCACCGATCGTATCGAGCACGTGGTACCGCCTCGCAAGGGTCGCCGTCACGCGTTGCGCCTGATTCGCGATTTTCTCGCCTTCGAGCCAGTGGGCCGCGGCACAGACATCGGCATGACCACGGAGTATCTCAACAAGATGCTCGGCCACAAGACGATCATTTTTCTCGTGTCCGACTTTCTTGGCGAGAGCGTGGAACGGCCGCTCAAGTTGCTCGCGCAGCGTCACGACGTGGTTGCCGTGACCGTCGAGGATACGAGCGAGCTGATTCTGCCCGACATCGGGCTGGTGCGCCTCGTGGACCCGGAAACGGGGCAGACGCTCGACGTGGACACGAGCGATCCGGCGGTACGCGCCCAGTTCGAGACGCAGGTGAATGGCGACGCCGACCGGCGGCACTCGCTCTTTCGCCGGTTGGCCATTGATGAGATTACTGTGAATACGGAAACCGGCATTATGGATCCGTTATTGCGTTTCTTCCGTGCGCGTGAGCGGAGGATCCGAAAGTGAGGCGGCTCTTCGGTGTTGTTGCGGCGGCGTTGTTGTGTGCGAGCACGGCGTTCGCCCAGCAGGAAATGCTGGTGAAGGCCGGCGTAACGGTGGCGCCGGATAGCGTGCGCATTGGCGACCCGTTTCGCGTGACCGTTGGTATTCGCGCGCCTCGCGGCGCCACGATTGAATTTCCGGCCGGCACCGATTCGTCGTCCACTGTGCAGTCGCTCGATCCGGTGGTGGTGCGCACGAGTGCGGACACCACCGCCGTGGAGCAGTACGCGGACTATCGTGTGGCGGCCTGGGATCTTGGCTCGCAAGCGGTGCACCTCGCCGACGCGGTGGTGCGCCTGAACGGTAACGTCCGACGCGTGCCGCTCACCGGCGGTGTCGTGATCGTGCGTTCGCTGTTGCCGGCCGATACGTCGCTGCGGGTGCCGAAGGACGCACGTGACGTCTTCGTGTTCTCGGTATTTCCCTGGTGGATCGTTGCCGCGATCGTGGCTGCGATCATTGTTGCTCTGCTGATCTGGTGGTGGATGCGCCGTCGTCGCAGACTGCCGGCGGGCTTGCCGATCGATCCGTACGTCCGCGCCGAATCCGACTTCGAGCGCATCGAGTCGCTCGGTCTGCTCGAGGCGGGCGAGCGTGGCCGGTATGTCGCGCTGATGATCGAAGTGCTGCGCGACTACCTGTCGGCGCGCTACGCCGAAGCGGCGCTGTCGCTCACGAGCACGGAACTGCAGCGGTCCGTGCGCGAGTTGCCGCACGTTCCACAGGAGCGTCTCATTCGCGTGCTCACCGAAGCGGACCTGATCAAGTTCGCGCGGCGGCCGGTGAGCGGCGCGCGCGCACGTGAACTCGGCGCCGAGGCGCGGGCAATCGTCGAGCACGAGCATATTGAATCGCAACCGGCGCCGGTGGATCCGGCGGCGCAGGAAGCGGCAGCGTGATCTCCATTGGGCGTATCGAGTTTGCGTCGGCGTGGGCCCTGCTGCTGCTGCTCGTGCTGCCGGTGTGGTGGGTGGTCCGGCGGCGTCGGCGGCCATCGGCCATCGTGTTTTCGCGCGTGTCCGTGTTGGCGGCGGGGCCGCGAGCGGGGCGCGCCACGACACTCATGTTGTTCGTGCTGCGGAATCTGTTGCTTGCGTCGATGATCGTGGCGTTGGCGCGTCCTCGGTCAGGCGCGCATGCGCAGGACGTGACGAGCGAGGGCATCAACATCGTGCTGGCCATCGATCTCTCCAGCTCCATGCTGGCGCAGGATTTTCTGCCGCAGAACCGGCTCGAGGTCGCGAAGGACGTCGTGAAGAAATTCATCGCGGCGCGGACGAGCGATCGCATTGGCGTGGTGGCGTTCGCCGCGGAAGCGTTGACGCAAGTTCCGCTGACGACGGATTATCCGGTGGTCACGGCGGCAGTAGACAACCTGGCCGCCGGCCAGCTCGAGGACGGCACGGCCATTGGCACGGCGATCGCCACGGCGGCCAACCGGTTACGCGACGCGCCCGGCCGCTCCCGCGTTCTCATTCTCCTCACGGATGGCGAGAACAATCGCGGCTCGATCGACCCGCGCACGGCGGCCAAGGCGGCGGCGGTGTTCGGCATCAAGATCTACACGGTGGGCGTGGGCACGGAGGGCATGGCTCCCGTGCCCGTAGGCCGCGGCTTGTTCGGGCTTCGATATGAGAATCGTCTCGTGCGGATCGACGAACCGCTGCTCGCCGACATCGCCAAGACGACGGGCGGCCGCTACTACCGCGCCCGCGACGCCGCGGCGCTGGAGCGCATCTATGAGGAAATCAACTCGCTGGAGCGCGAGCCCGTCCGCACGCGCTCATACGTGCGCTACACCGAGCTCTTTCGCTGGCCGCTCTATCTGGCGGCCCTCGTGATGGTTGCCGAGCTACTGCTCGCCGCGCGCCGAGGGCCGTTGCCATGAGTGGAGTGGCATTTGACTATCCATATCTGCTCGCGCTCGCGGTGCTGTTGCCGGCGCTCGCCATGTATGTGCTGCGGTATGCGTATCGGCAGCGGAAGGCACGGCTGGACCGGCTCGGAAACATCGATGTTGTTTCGCGGCTCATTCCGGCCAACACACTCGTTCCGCCCGGCTGGCGCATGGCGCGGTTCGGGCTGGCGTCGGCGCTGGTGGGCGTTGCCGTCGCCGGCCCGCGCTGGGGCGACGAGCGCACGATCGTTCGCTCGAATGGCATCGACATGGTGCTCGCCCTCGACGCCTCGCTGTCGATGATGGCGCAGGACGAACGTCCCAGCCGGTTGGAGCGTATGAAGGAGGAAGTCCGGCGTCTGCGCGCGCTGTCGCCGGGCGACCGCATGGGCGTGCTGGCGTTTGCCGGACGCAGTTACGTGCTGTCGCCGCTCACGATCGACGAAGGTGCGCTCGATCTGTTCCTCGACAACCTCGACCCGTCGGTCGTTGGCCAGGCCGGCAGCTCCATGGCGCGCACGATCAAGCAGGGCGTCGATCTGCTGTCGTTGACCAACGGCGGTTCGGACAAAGCGTTGGTCGTGATGAGTGATGGCGAAGCGTTCGAACCCATTGAGGACATCACGACCGAGGCCAAGAAGGCGGCGGACGCGGGTATCAGTCTGGTGACCGTCGGGTTCGGAACTACAGCCGGCGCCACCATTCCAATCAAGGCAGCGGACGGTACCATGACGGTGAAGAAGGACGAGAACGGCGTCACGGTCATCACCCAGTACCATCCGGAGATCCTGAAAGCAGCGGCCGACGCGGGCAACGGCACGTTCATTCCGGCGGACGCAACCGACAAGGCGGCGCGCGTCAAAACGGCACTGGCAACGCTGCGCACCGCGTCACGCTCCACGTCCGGGGGCGAAACCAAATCGCCGCGGTATCAGTGGTTTCTCTTTCCCGCACTCGCGCTGCTGCTCGTCGATACGGCCCTGATCGAGCGCCGCGGACGCCGGCGTCGCCGCCCCGCGGCCGAGACGGCTGCGGCACTGGCGGTGTTGCTCGCCGTGAGCCTCAACGGGTGCGCGTCGTTGTCGCGACCGCAGCTCGGAGTAGACGCCTTCCATCATGGGCAATTCGTCCAGGCGGCCACGTACTTCCGTGACGCTATCACCGCCGGCGATGCGCGGCCCGAAACCGCGTATAACTTTGGGACGGCGCTCGTTGCCGCGGATTCCATGGCCAGCGGAATCGACGCGCTGACGCCGCTGGTTGACAGCAAGAACGACGAGCTGCGTTTTCGGGCGCTATTCAATTTGGGATTGGCGCACCTCAAAACCGGCTTGGCCGCGCCTCCGGGCCAGGATAACGGGGAGCTCGATTCGGCGCTCGCCGTGTACAAAAAGGCCATTCTCCTTCGCCCGGGCGACGTTGATTCCAAGTGGAACTACGAGCTCGCGCTGCGGAAGAAACAGGGCGGTGGTGGGGGCGGAGGCGGTGGGGGCGGAGGCGGTGGGGCGAACAATTCTCCACAAGGGCAAGCGCCGCAGCCGCAGGGCGGACTGGGGCAACAGCAAGCGGATCAACTGCTTGGCAGCGCGGCGCGCGAAGAGCGTGACGTGCAGGCCAAGAAGCAGAAGGCCAACAAGGTAGAGCCACCGCCCGGAGGAAAGGACTGGTGATCGGCGCACTGCTGGTGCTCGCGCAACTCTCGATCGTGGCCCACGGCCCCGACACTGCTTCGACGTGCGAGGCGGTGGAGATCAGCGTGGCGGTGAGCGCGCCGGGCCGGGCTACCCCAAAGCTCGTGGTGCCGTCACTGGCGCCGTTCGACGTGCTGCGGTCGTCCGAGGTGCCGCACGTGCGCTACGACCAGACGGCGTCGATCTCTGAATACCGGTACGTGATTACCACGGATCGCGTCGGCACCTTTACCATTGGACCATTCGAGGCGCGTGTCGGAGACGCGGTGGTGCGTTCCCGGCCCACGGTGGTTGCCGTTCGCCCGCCGGACGGCCACGTGCAGTTGCCAAGTGTGGTGACTCGGGCGCGCATCGATACGAGCCTCGACGTCAACTTTCGCGCGCTGACCTTACCAGAAACGGTGTTCGTGGGACAGCAGGCGAACTACGAGGTCGCGGTATTTCTCAACGCGACCGTGCGCGACCGGCTGCGGCGCAACCCCACGTTCTTTCCGCCCGACATGCAGTCGATGTTGGCGTACGATCTGCCATCACATGCCAATCCGCCGCGTCGTGAAGGCGGCTCGCACTGCTTTGACGCGCTCGTCTACCAACGAGCGCTCTTTCCGCTCATGGCCGGTCGATTCTCCGTTCCGCCGGCGCAACTCGTCTACTCGCTGCCCCTGTCGGCCAGCTTTTTTGCGCGTGAGGAAACTCACGAACTGCAGACCGACAGCACCGTTGTGATTGCCGTGGAGCCGCCCACCGCGGGACGCCCTGCCGACTACGGCGGCGCCGTGGGGAATTTGCAGGTGGCCGCGCGACTCGACACCACATCGACACGGGTCGGCGATCCGCTCGTGCTCACGGTGCGCGTCTCGGGTACTGGCAACGTCAAGCTTTTTCCGCGGCCGCCCGTGGGCGTTCCCTGGGCGAGTCTCGTTACGGGAGACGAACGCGTCAACGTGGACACCACCGCTTCGAAGATCCGCGGGGCCAAGGAATTCGACTGGGTGCTCACGCCGCGGATTGCCGGCGAACTGGATCTGCCGCCCATTCGCTACTCGTATTTCAATCCCGACTCGCGCCGCTACGAAGTAGCGTCCACGGCGCCGACGCACGTGCACATCGGCAACGGCACGCTCGCGTC
Source organism: Gemmatimonadaceae bacterium (assembly GCA_041690755.1). Taxonomy (GTDB): domain Bacteria; phylum Gemmatimonadota; class Gemmatimonadetes; order Gemmatimonadales; family Gemmatimonadaceae; genus JAQBQB01. The sequence goes on from JBEPWA010000002.1 coordinate 164,711, forward strand.
GGCCGACACGGCTCGCACGGAAACGCTACTCACGCTGCGACCGCGGTATCGCGGAGCGCCGTCCACACCGCTCCACGAGCATCCCGTCTTCTGGGCGATCCTGGCGTTGCTTCCCGTGCCGGCCGTGTCGTTGCGAAGCCGCGACCGGCGCCGTCGCGCGTCGGCGCGTGCGCCGAGCCATGCCGCGCGTCTGGCGGCAATGGCCACTGCTGCCGCCGACGCGCGCGATGCGCGCGAGGTGCGGCGCGTCTTTACAAGTGCGTTGGCCGAGCGACTCAACTTGTCGTCCGAGACCTTCATGCAGCCGGGCACGCTGACCCGCGCCCTTCGCCGCCGTGGTGTATCGACAACTGTCGCGATCGACGCTGAGCGCTTTCTGCGTGAGCTGGACGAAGCGGCGTTCTCGGCGTCCGGCCGATTGCCCGACGACGCCACCGATCGCGCGAGCAAGTTGTATCGCACAGTGGACTCCGAGGCGCTTGCCCGCAGCCAGATTGTGCTGCCGGCGCTGGGCGTAGTTGCGCTGCTGGCGTTCGGTGTCGCGACGGCGCAAGCCTATGATGCGTCGGTTGCGCGCCAGCAGTTCGACCGCGGCGTGGAGGCATACACGCACCACGACTTTGTTGGCGCGCGCGAGGCGTTCATCGCGTCCGTGGCGGCCGACGCGCGCGCGCCGGACGCCTGGGCCAACCTCGGCACGGCGTCGTGGGCTGTGGCGGACACGGCGCGCAGCGTTGCGGCCTGGCAGCACGCACTGCGCATTGAGCCGCTGGCGTCCGACGTGCGCGAACGTGTGGAGCTTGTGCACGCGCTGCCGTGGACGTCGGCCGGCTACGTGCCGGCGCTTCCGGCGGCGTGGCTGTTCGATTTGGCGGCGCTGCTCTGGTGCATTGCGTGGGGCGGGGCTGCATTGCGCTACAGATCGGGAAAGCACGTTGACGGACGCGACTTCGCGGCGCTCATCTCCGCCGCCGTGGTGATTGCCGTTGCGGCGTTTGCGCTGTCGGATCGGATGTCCGGGCGGCAACTCGCCGTGCTTCGGCGCACGACCTCGTTGAGCACCGATCCCGAACTCGGCGGAGAGCGCGGCGCCACAGCCATCGTTGGCGAGGTGGTGCGCGTGCGCGGACGCCAGGGCGCGTGGGCGCGCCTGGTGCTGGATGACGGCCGCGATGGCTGGATCGAGAACGCCGCACTGCTGTCGCTCGACAACCGCGACGCGTCGCAGGCCGGCGGCGATTGATCATCGCGGTGCTGCCCAGCGCCGTCGCCGATCAGATCGCGGCCGGCGAAGTTGTCGAGCGTCCGTCGTCGGTGGTCAAGGAACTGATCGAGAATGCACTCGACGCCGGAGCGACGTCGATCGATCTCGCGATCGAGGATGGCGGCCGGCAGTCGATTCGCGTGAGTGACGACGGCGTTGGTATGTCGCGCGACGACGCAGTGCTGTCGCTCGAGCGCCATGCTACCTCCAAAATTCGGGCGGCGCAGGATCTCGTTGGTGTGCGCAGCTTCGGCTTTCGCGGCGAAGCCCTCGCGGCGATTTCGTCGGTGTCGCAGCTCGAGATCGAAACGTCGCAGGAGGATGGCGAGGGGACGCTGGTGCGCGTCGCCGCAGGCACGGTGCTAGACGTGAGCGACGCGTCGCGCCGCCGTGGCACAACGATTCGCGTGTCGCGCCTGTTCTACAACGCGCCGGCGCGTCTCAAGTTCCTGCGCGGCGCGCGGTCCGAGTGGCGGGCGATACTCGACGTCGTTGGCGCAATGTCGCTCACCCGGCGCGACGTGCGCCTGGCCGTAACGCACGACGGCAAACCAATGCTCACGTTGCCCGTGGCGACATCGCTGCGCGACCGTCTTGCCGCGGTGCATGGCGGCGCCTTTGCGGGCCGGCTCCTCGAGGTAGACGACGTGAGCGGTTCCACCCACGTCTCGGGCCTCGTGGAGCGGCCGGCGGACGTTGGCACGGCCACGCGGCGGGTCTTTCTCTCGATCAACGGCCGCGCGATCCGCGACCTCGGTATCGTGCGCGCCGCCGAAGCAGCGTACCGTTCAACAATACCGGCGGGCGTGCGTCCGACCCTGTTTCTCGACGTGGTCGTCGCCGCGGACATGGTTGACGTCAACGTGCATCCCGCCAAGGCGGAAGTGCGTTTTCGCGATCGCTGGCCGATCGAGCGCACGGTGGAGAACGCCGTGCGCCGAGCGCTGGGCACGTTCGACGCTGCGGCCACATTCGGTCGGTCGAGCTGGACGATCACGCCCGCCGTGGCACCGCCGTCGGCGCCGAATTCCATCGACGTCGATGCATTGCAGCCGCGCGTAGCCACCGACGGACTGTTCGAGACGGACACCGCCGCGCCCAGGGCGACGGTTGAGCCAATCGTAGCAACCGGCGCCCAGGCCACACCACCCGCCGCTGCATCGCCGGCGGCCGACGTTCCGCCGCTGATGCAGTTGCAGAAGACCTACCTGATGTTCGAGCACGAGCATGGCGTGGTGCTCATCGACCAGCACTCGGCTCACGAGCGCGTGCTGTACGAGCAATTCATGCGCACGTTGGAGAGCGGAGCCAATCCGTCGCAGCGGCTGCTTTTTCCCATGACGCTGCACCTGGGCCCGGCCGAGAGCGACGCGTTTGAGCGCAACCGGGAGCTCTTTGAGCGGCTCGGGTTCGAGATTGAAGGCTTCGGTGGCTACACGCTCATCGTGCGCGCCGTGCCCATGCCGCATCCGCGCTTCGATCCGGAGCGCTGCCTTCGCGAAACGCTGGCCTCGCTCACCGGCGACCGTGACGCTGGAGCGCATGCGCGCCACGAGCGGCTCGCGGCCACGGTGGCCTGCAAGGCGGCAATCAAGGCGGGTGACGCGCTGTCGCCTGGAGAGATGCGCGCCTTGTACGTCGCGTTGCGCGACACCACGTTGCCGGCGCACGACGTCCACGGCCGCGCTACGATCGTGCAGCTCACGTGGGACGAGATTGAGCGCCGCTTTGGACGACGCTGACATCGCGGTGGTGTGCGGGCCCACGGCGGCGGGGAAGAGTGCCGTGGCGATGTGGATTGCCGGGCGTGCGCCGGTCACCCTCGTGAGCGCCGACTCGCGACAGATCTATCAAAATTTCAACATCGGCACCGCAAAACCCAGCGATGCGGATCGCTCGCTCGTGCCGCACCGTGGCCTCGACGTGGTGTCGCCCACCGAGCGCTATTCGGCCGCGGCTTGGGCTGCGTCCGCGGACGACTGGATTTCTGAGTCCCGCGCGGCGGGCCGCGCGCCGATCGTGGTCGGTGGCACCGGGCTGTATCTGCGCGCGCTATTCGACGGGCTATTCGAGGAGCCGGCACTCGACCCGGATCGCCGCGCTCGGTTGGCGCAGGCGCTGGCGGGTGTCGAGACCGATGAGCTGCGCCGGTGGGTTGCCGTGTTCGATCCGGCCCGGGCGCATTTTGGCCGCACCCAGCTGCTGCGCGCGGCGGAGATCGCTTTGCTGTCCGGCCGCCGCTTGAGCGCGTTGCATGCCGAGCGCGCCCGATCTCCCCGTTGGCGCCCGCGCTATCTTGTGGTGGATCCGGGTGCCGCGCTGGCCGAGCGAATTGCGGCGCGGATCGACGAGATGCTGGACAACGGTTGGCCAGACGAGGTGACGCGCCTGATGCACATGGTTCCGGCAGACGCTCCGGCATGGAACGCCACGGGGTACGACGCGGTGCGCCGTTTAGTAGCGGGCACGATAACGCGTGCGGCCGCCCGTGAGGAAATCCTCATCGCCACGCGCCAGTACGCCAAACGCCAGCGGACCTGGTTTCGTCACCAGCTTCCGGCCGATCGGGTGACCCGTGTCAATCCGCTCGATGCCGATTGGCCGTCCCAGGTGGAGCGCTGGCTCCGCGCCGACCCCGCGTCCGGACCGGGTGCGGCGTGAAAATCGGGATCACATGTTACCCGACGTACGGCGGCTCCGGGGCGTTGGCCACGGAGCTGGGCATTGCCCTGGCGAAGCGCGGGCACGAGATCCACTTCATCACGTATGCGCAGCCGTTCCGGCTGCCGGCGTTCCTGCCCGGCGTGTACTACCACGAAGTGGACGTTGGCCGCTATCCGCTGTTCGAGTATCCGCCCTACGACCTCGCGCTGGCCGTGCGCATGCACGAGGTGGTGCTGGATCACGGGCTCGACCTGCTGCA
>JBEPWA010000003.1:0-159218 GCA_041690755.1 Gemmatimonadaceae bacterium
ATCCCTCCGATGAGTGTTATACCCCACTGGTGCACTCACCGGTTGATACCACCATGGACTTGGGACGATTGGTCATGACAGATGAGTCGGAGACGCAAAACGGCCGAGGCACGACATCGACAGTTTAGCCGCCCGCTCGCATCCATTGCCGTTGGTGAAATACCTCGGGCGCCTTACGACCACCTATGATCATTGCGGAGAAATAGACATGTCTCAAGCATCTGCGAGTTTTGACGAATTCTTGAAGCAACGGAAGGACGCGTCCGATGCCTTTTTAAATGGTGACATTGGTCCGCTAGCCGAAATTTCCGTCCAAGTCTCGCCGGCAACCATCTTTGGGCCAATGGGAGACTTCGTCCAGGGAGCGGAGCGCGTGAATGCCGCAAACACCAACGGCGCAAAGCATTTCAAGCCCGGCAGCACGAACGCATTCGAAGTATTGCACAAAACGGAGGATGGCAACCTCGGGTACTGCGTTGGCATTCAACGCTCCGTGGTGCAAATGGAAGGGAAGCAAGACGGCGTACCGTTCGACTTGCGGGTGACGGAAATATTCCGCCGCGAGAATGGCGCATGGAAGCTTTTCCACCGACACGCCGACCCGTTAAAGGCAGGCGACGCGGCCTAGCGCCGCCACGTCTCCCGACGATCGATGCAGAACGACCCCGCGACAACTAAGCCTGGTCAATCGCAGATCTCGCTCAGGATAGTCCCATCACTGATACTTCGAGCAGCTATGGGAGAGTGAAGTCGCGGCGCATCGACGTCTGCCATGCGAAGTACTTCGTCGCCGGGAATGGTGCACGAATGATGATTGGCCATTGTGCGCCAAGTGTCGCGGCTTTGAAACGAGCTCGATACAGCCATCCAAGGGACTACTCGTGGGAGGGTGACGCTTCCGCCGGCGCTAGCGTCGAACGCCGCCGAGCCCAATGCCGTACCGGGAAACGATGCCGTAGCGATATCCGCCGCCGCGCACCGCCTGCACCCATACGCCCGGCGACCACTGTCCTGAGCCAATCACTCCCGGGTAGATGTTCAGCGTGGGACCGTTCGTACTGCCGCCCTTGGTAATGAATGAAACGAGCAATGAGCTTTTCCGGTCGAGAAACAACCCGGCGTTCGGTAGCAACGTGGCGCCCTTGGCGCCGGTCTTCGGGTTGATGACCGGATTGTCCGCGGGGTCGAAGCCGCCCGACGCGGACAGCCACAGGTCGTGGCCAACGCGTCCAGAGAGGCCGATGAGAAACGCATTGCCCATCGTCGTCATCAACTTCAAATCATTCGTACGCGGCAGCGGCACGCGTAACATTGCCATGTTGTAGGCATTCTCGATGCGCTTGGACGGCAGGGAAATCGCTGCTTGCCCCATCCAGTCCGTAAACTCGACGCGGCCGCTGAACGCGCGTCGCATCCAGGGTTGATTCCACAGGATGATGGCGGCCGGATCGAAAATGGCGAGATCGGTGAGGCCGTCTTCATCCTCACAGCAGACGCCGTTACTCTCAACCACCTCGACGAGCAAATTCCAGGCGTAGAACGTGAGGCCGGCAGCGAGGTGTGCGTGACTCACGCCGTGCTGTTCGTACCACTCGCCCATCCGCCAATACGTTCTGCCGCCGTCAAAGAGGTGCAGTTGGTAGTTCGGGTACCACTGGCCGCCGCCCGAGCTCTTGAGCGATAGCGGAAACACCTCGTGCAGCAGCCACGCCTTGTACCCGTAATGGCGCAGCACGGGCTCCGGATGCGTGAGCGTGTAGAACACGGTGTGAATCGCACTTCGATACGGGAGCGAAAATACGCTTCGGTTCTCGCCCACGCGAAGTTGATCGTAGCCGCCCTCAACGACCAGCGAGAATGGATTGAACTCCGCTTCGCTTCCGTACGGGAGATTGTGATAGAACAGTGAATCAGGTTTGCTGGTGGGCGGCGTCGAGTCGATGTCGGGCACCGGCACCGGCACCGGCACCGAGGCAAGAGTGGGGCGGGCTGCCGAGGCGCATGCGCCAAGCAGCACGGCAAGCGCGGCAATCGCGATGCGGAGGGCGGACCGTGCAACCTGGTTCGTCGTTGTAATAGCCACGGAGGGGAACATCGCTCGCCTTTGCTCGGACCGGGCGAGACGCGGGCGATATTAGTGCGTTTTTAGCATCGTGCAGTGATGCTTTCGTAGCGAGCGCAGCGACAGGCTCACGGCCCGTCAGAGCTGCGCGCGGAACCAGTAGCAGAGCGCATCGATTCCGCGATTGATCGCCCCGCGGCCGTCGATGTCGGCGTGCGTCACCTGCCGGGAGCGGTCGCGGTCGGCGGCGAACACGCGCTCGGCGTCGGCGGCAATGGTCGCATCCACGAGCACGACGCCGAATTCCGAGTTGAGGGCGAAGGAGCGCGGGTCGAAGTTGATCGATCCCACCAGCTGCATCACGCTGTCAACGATCATCGTCTTGCAATGAATCATCGACGGCTGGAACTCAAAGACCGCGACGCCCGCCGCGAGCAGGGCCTTCCACGAGTGGCGGCTCGCGCGCCGCACGATCTTCTGGTCGTGATACGGTCCTGGCACGATCACTTGCACGTCCACGCCGCGCGCGCGCGCGGCGCACAGCGCCTTGATGAAAGCGGGCGTGGGAACGAAGTAGGCGTTGGTGATATGTAGAGTGCTTGATGCGGTGGCGATGAGTGCCGCGTATGCGCGTTGGGCGGCGGAGGCGCCGTTGGCCGGCGTGCTCAGGATCGGGATGACCGGGAGGTTGCCGGTGGGTGGGAGCGACGGGTAGTCCCGTCCTGCGAGCAGCAGCTCGCGCGTACACTGGTTCCAGTTGTCGGCGAAGCCCGCCTGGAGAGTGGCGACGACTGGCCCGGTCACGCGGACGTGCGTGTCGCGCCAGTGCTTGGGCGAATCGCCATTTCCCGACCACTCCTGAGCGATGCCGACGCCACCGGTGAAGCCGACCGCGCCGTCCACAACGAGCAAGCGGCGGTGTGAGCGACGGTTGTACTTGGTCCAGTCGAACCACTGGGCACGGCGGAACCAGGCGACGGTGCAACCGGCGTCGGTCATCCGTTCGACCATTCGCTTCGGCATGAAGTCCGCGCCCTCGCTGTCCAGTACCACGCGCACCACGACCCCGCGATGGGCGGCCGCGGCGAGCGCCTCGGTGAACTGGTGCGGGACGTCGCCGTCCCAATAGATGTACGTCGCCAAGTGGATTGTGGAGCGCGCGTCGCGGATCGCCTCGAGCATCGGCGGGAAGATCGCGTTCCCGTTCTGGTACACGACGGCGTGATTTCCTTCGGAGACGTGGTGGCCGACCGCGCCAATGAAGGCGCGGAAGAAGCCCGGGAGGTCCTGGCCGGCGAAGGGCACGCTCAGTACCCGATCCTGACTGTTCGCCTCCGCGTTGACGGCCAGGGTCAGGTAGATCGCGAACACGAGGAGGCCCGCCAGCAGAGATAGGCCAATGGTGACGAACGTCATTTACTGCATTCCCATGCGCGCGGCGGCGACCGCGGCGGCGACGCGCTGCACGCGGTCCATGCGGCGGTGCTGGGCGATCCCGATGCCGGCGATGCAGACCGCCATCCATCCGAGGCCGGCGACCCACCCGCCGATCACGTCGCTGGGGTAGTGCACGCCGAGCAGCACCCGGCTCGCTCCAATGGCGATGACAATCAGAATGGCGAGTGCGAGCGCGAGCCGCCGCTGCATTTGGCCAGCATGCCAGACGTGACGGGCGAGATAGATGAGCATTCCGTACCCGATGATGGAGCCCATCGCGTGGCCGCTCGGAAAACTGAAGGACTGGCCGTGCAGGTACGCCGCGCCGTATGGGGGACGAGTTCGATGCACGACCATTTTGAGCAGTTGGGCGAGCGTCGCTCCGCCGACAAAGGCGGCGATCCATCCCCAGCAGACCGTGCGGTGGGTGCGCCAGAGGACCGGCGCTACGACGATGCCGAGGATCGTCATGGCAACCGGCGAGCCGAGCTGCGTGACCCAGTCCACCATTCGGGCGCTCGGCGGCGTCATGTGCTGGTGAATCGCGAGGTCGATGGCCATGTCCCATCGGACGAGGACTGCGTTATCGAGCACGGCGTCCAGCAGTGCGCTAAAAATCCAAATGCTCGCCGCGATCACCACCAAGCTGACAGTGAGGTGCAGGCCCAGGAATGAATCGGGATCGATCCGGCCGGCCCACAGGCCACGGAGGCGATCGCCAAGGGAGAGGCGGGGACCGGAGAGATGACCGGACGTTCGCATGATGCAGGATGAAGGAATGCGGCGAGCGGAACGACGCGTGCCTCGGTTCCCTAGCAGGTTTGGCACCAGCGTGCCAAACCTGAACGCCGGCTGACGCGAGGGCGGGTCAATGGTTCGAGCGGCGTCACGATTGCTTCTGTCGTCACCACGCACCAAGCCCTATTTCAGCTCATTTTTCACCGTCGCTAGCTCGCTCACGAACACCTAGGCACTCCACGCGCTACGTGGTGTGAATCGAGCAATCCCGTGGTCGCCCGGTGTGCAGGTATGCAGGTCGGAGGCGAACCGATGAAAGCCCTCGCGTTGCACCGTGCGGAGGCGTTGCCCGATGATCGTGCGCTGCGGCGCTGCCCCACGATGGCTACGTGGGAAGGTCAAGGGCACAGTGCTGTCAGCTTCATGTCAGGCTTGGCAATGGACACGTGCCAGACGATTAAGGATCTGTCATTCACCGATCATTCGGCGGAGCACACGACTAGCCATTCTTGCCGTAGCCAAAGTCTTCTCGACATTCGCCGGCGCACGATGACGCAGTGATGCCGAACTGATGGAGGCGTGTTAACGCACCGACAGGCACGAGGCCTAAGCTTCACGACTACCGCGAGTTGCGTCTGCGCTGGCCGCATTGTCTACTAATTCAAATCTCTTGAGAACGCTGATCCATTCGCTCGTTTGTGTGATCGTGATTGTCTTCGTCAATTCTTTCCCCGTCATAGCACAGCGCGCCAACACCGGTGAGATCCGCGGCCTCGTGGTCGAGGGCTGCTGTCGTATCAGGCAGCGATGAGAGTGGAGCAGGGAACGAATGGCAGCCGCACACAGTTCAACCTCGCCGCGCGGCAAAAGCTCATGCAGGACCAGCTCAGTCTCACCTTGCGCGTCATCGACCCGTTCAACACGTCGCATGAACAAGGCACGACCGTCGATCCTCGCTTCCTTCAGACGTCGAATCGTTCGCGGGCAAATCGCGGACTGTTGCTCAGTGCCAGTTGGTCGTTCGGGAAGCCGGACAAGGAGAAGGACACAATCGACCTGAGCGGGGACGGGACGCCGTGAGGTTGCTGGTCGTCGACGCTCACTCGCATGCGAACACTTCACTCACACCGACGGGGTAAGCCGCAATGGAAACGCAGACGCGAGATGCGCAGCCGGTCTTCAACCGCGTGCCGGAGGTCGCTTTAGTTTTCTGGATTATTAAAATCCTCGCGACGACGGTCGGCGAGACGGCGGCCGACGTGCTCTCGGACACACTCGGGCTGGGCCTCACGATCACGTCGATCATCATGAGCGTGCTGCTCGTCGTCGCGCTCGTGGTGCAGTTTCGCGCGCGCCGATATGTGCCGGCCCGCTACTGGATCGTTGTCGTGTTCATCAGCGTGGTGGGCACCCTGATCTCCGACAACCTCGTCGATAACCTGGGCGTCAGCCTCAACACGACAACAATTATCTTCGGCGTCGCACTCATCGCGGTATTTGTCTGGTGGTATCTGAGCGAACGCACCCTGTCAGTGCACGAGATCGACACCACACGTCGCGAGCTGTTCTACTGGGCGGCGATCCTCTTCACCTTTTCCCTCGGCACGTCTGGCGGTGACCTGCTGTCCGAAAAGTTCGGCCTTGGATACACGGTGGCACTCGGAATATTCGCCACCGGCATCGCCGTTGTGTATGCGCTCCACCGGCTCGGCGTGTTCGATAGTGTATTGGCGTTCTGGCTAGCGTATATCCTCACCCGACCACTCGGTGCGTCGGCAGGCGACCTGCTCACGCAACCGGCGAGCGCAGGGGGCCTGGGCGTGGGGCGCGTGCTGGTGAGCGGCGGGATCCTCGTGCTGGTGGTCATGCTGGTGGCATACCTCACGAAACGGGAACGCGAGCATCCGCCAACGCCCGTGGTGCGCCCCTCGGCCCGGTGAGCGCTGGTTGTCGCCGGCCTAACATCACTGTTCTATAAACTGCCGTCAACCGTCCCTACGCGCCGTTACGGGCGGCTCGATGCGATGCGCAGTTCGTCACGTAGATCGTCCAGATTGGCGCCAACCCGCACACCCAGCGCGCCCAGCTCCGACGCGAGCGCCGTGGCGCCTGCGCCACCCGCCACCACGCCTATCGATGCGGGGAGCGCCGGGCATGTCGGTGCCGAGGTAGATCACGTTCCACTGCTCGAGCGCGGCCGCCGCGCCGACCAACGCCGCGCCAATCGCATGCCGGTCGCCGGCCGGCGTCGCGACAAGCACCCGCGCGGCGCCGTTGCGATGCGCAAGCGAGCGCATGGTCTCGGTGATGAAGCGCTGCCAGGCGATTCCCCTCGCGGTTGCGGCAATCGAGTGGTAACGTTTCGCTTCGACACTACCTGCGCATCGTGCGCCGTTGCCTCGACCAAAGAACTTTCGGGGACCAAAACTGAGGACAGATTGGCCCGGACGTCCGACGCGGTATTGGGCCACCTTCGGACGCGTCGCTTTTTTCTTGGCGGCGAATGCGGTCGTGTTGGCTGCGACAGTTCCACTGGCATCCCTGCTTCCTGCTCTGTCGCCGGAGTTGGTGACTGGTGTGATCACCAGTCTCGCTGCATTCGGTTTGACACTGCTGTTCGTGCGCTGGGACGGCATCCGGCTGGAGGATGTGGGTGCCGCACTCAGCGGACGAAGCATGCCTCGCTTCGCCGCAGGGCTTCTCATCGGGTCATTGATCATCGGACTCCATTCCATCGCTTTGGCCCTCGTAGGACACGTACGATGGATTCGTCAACCCGGAGTTGGTGCCGGAGCGGTGATGGTCTCCCTGCTCGCATATGTAAGCTTGGCATGCAGGGAGGAGTTGGCGTTCCATGGCTATCCGCTCCGCCGCTCGCAACGAATTCTTGGCCTCTGGTCGGCGCAGCTTCTTATTGCGATCGTTTTTGCGGGCGAACACGTTGCGGGCGGTTGGACCTGGGAAAATGCGCTCCTCGGCGCTGGCGTTGGATCGCTGCTCTTCGGCATGGCCTCCATCGCAACGGAAGGGCTCGCAGTCCCCATCGGGTTACATGCGGCTTACAACTTCTGTGATTTGCTGCGGGGGGGAAAAGGCTCGGGCGGCGTATGGATGGAAGTCGTGGCGAGCGGATCCCCAGCTCGCGCGCAAACTGTAGCCATGGCGGCTTACGTCGCGCTTATGTCACTATCGACGCTTGCGTTTTGGTTTTGGCATAGTCGGCGTCGTTTAAGGATCTAAGCGCTTCTCGGCGGGCCAAGGCGGCTACCTCTCATCGGCAAGGACGCGCGCTTTCTCTGTACCTCTGCTCCTCCGCAATATTCCATCACGGACGCGCGATCACCCGCACGCAATTCAATCTCTCATCGAGAGTGATGGCTCACTTAGAATTCGTCGCGCTCATGGTGCGCGACTATGATTCGGCGATTCGATTCTTTGTCGATCTGTTGCAGTTTGACTTGATCGAAGACGTCCCTTCGCTCACGAACGATGGCCGCCCAAAGCGGTGGGTTGTGGTGCGTCCCCCGAATGCCATGACAGGCATCCTTTTAGCGCGGGCCGACGGTCCGCAGCAAGCGGCCGCAGTGGGACAGCAAGTCGCAGGTCGCGTCGGCTTCTTTCTACACGTTGACGATTTTGCGGCTACACATGCCCGCTTGGCCGCCGCCGGTGTTGAATTCCTTACCACGCCGCGCGTCGAGCCGTACGGCATGGTCGCGGTGTTCCGAGATCTCGAAGGCAATCGCTGGGACTTGTTGGGGCCCGCCGCTAACGCATAACGAGTGCTGTTGCATTCAAACGCTATGAGCTTTGCTGCGTCAGCAGCGCAAATCATTCTTCCAACGCGGCCCTGGGCTCGATGCGTGCAGCGGCCGCCGCCGGGACGAGACTCGCCGCGGTGGTCGCGGCGGCGATGAGCACGACGGCGCCAACGAACGTTGCCGGATCGAACGGTGACACATCGAACAGCAAATGTCGAAGTCCGTATCCGGCGGCAATGGTGAGCCCCAGGCCGAGCGCGAGACCTGCGCCCGTCAAGTTCAAGCATTGCCGGAGAATCAGTCTGACGATCTCCCCGCTGTCTGCGCCGAGCGCGCGGCGGATGCCGAACTCCTGCCGGCGTTGCTGCACACTGTAGCCGATTACGCCGTAGACACCTACGATCGCGAGCACGAGCGCCACGATGCCGAACCCGGTCATGAACCGGGTGACGAATCGCGCGTTGGATGCGCTCGACGCCACGAGATCGTCGATGGTGCGAACCTGGGCGACGGGAATCGACGCGTCGGCGGCTGCGACCGCGGCACGGATGGCGGGGAGCAAGGCGGCCGCTTCGAGTCGTGACCGCACAACGAACTGCATGGTGCTGAACGTAGGATATGGATTCTGTGTATAAGGAACGATCATCTCCGGCCGCGGCGTCTCGGTGAGCGCGTATCGCTTCATGTTCGAGACGACGCCCACCACGGTCATCCATGGCGGCGCGGGTTTCATCCCCGGCGGCCCGACGCGAATGCGCTTGCCGACGGCCGGCTTGTTGGGCCACAGCCATTCGGCCATCGCCTGATTGACGATCACGACTGGCGGTGAGTCCTGCCGGTCGGCCGCTGAGAAATCGTGGCCGGCAACGAACGGCGTGCCGAGCGCGCGAAACATGTCCGGGCTGGCGACGGTGTATTCGGCAATTGGCGACGTGGCGTCGGAGGCGAGCGGCGGCAGATCGCCTTCCGGCGTGAACACCGTCGCCTCCTGTGCGCCGCTCAGCGGCAATGGCTTTCCGATGGCCGCGGCGCTAACGCCGGGAATGGCGCGGATGTTGTTCAGCGCCGCCGCGAGGAAGGGAAGCGCGGCGGTGTGATCCATCGACGTTCGCGCCTGCGTTTCCGGATAGCGAATGGGCGGCAGCGACAGCTCGAAAGTGAGACCGTGCGACGCGCTGAACCCGAGCGCGCCATTCAGTTGACGCGACAAGCTGCGAATCAAAAGCCCTGCGCTCGTCACGAGCACGAGCGACACGGCCAGCTCGCCAACGATGAGCGCGCGTCGCGCCTTGATCGACATGCCGCCCCTTCCGGCGCCGCGTCCGCCGCTTCGAAGCGTTTCCACGAGCGGCACACGGCTCCCGGTGAGCATGGGCACAATGCTCGCGAGCAGCGCGGCGACGACCGTGACCGCGAGCGCCGCCAGTGCGGAACGTGTATCGAATGCCAACTCGGAGCCGCGAGGCAACCGCGCCGCGCCGAACGTGCGAAGCAGCCGCAGTCCGACCATGCCCACCACTATGCCGCCGACGCCTCCTCCGGCGACGAGCAGCAGCACTTCGGCCATCACCTCGCCGGCAATGCGGCGCGCCGATGCACCGAGCGCGGCGCGGACCGCCAACTCACGCCGGCGCACGTGAAGCTGCGCGACAAGCAGCTGCGCCGTGTTCACGCAGGCAATCACCAGCACGAGCACCACTCCCGCCAACAAGCTCACCAACATCAGTTGCACGTTGCCGACAATCTGATCGCGCAGAGGCACGAGCAATTGGTGGATGTGTCCTTTGGCTCCGGGAATCGACGCCTCGATGACGCCGATGACGCGATCCATGTCCTGGCGCGCCGCCGCGTGTGTCACCCCGGGCCGGAGTCGCGCCACGATGGCGAGGTCGGACGGGCCGGCGGTGGGTGGAGCGAGCGGCACCCAGACGTCGGGCGTCGCCGCAAACTGAAAGTCTCCGGGCATTTCCGCACCGCGCGGAAACGCGAACCCCGGCCTTGCCACGCCAATGACGACATACGATTCGGCGTTGAGCGTGATAGCGCGGCCGATCACGTTCGATGCGCCGCCAAAGCGTCGGCGCCACAGGCCGTCGCTCAACACCGCGACGCGATCGTTGCCCGGCGTTTCGTTGGCGCGCTCAAAGAAGCGGCCGATCTCCGCGGACACGCCCAGGGCGCGGAAAAAACCTCCGGTGACCTGCACGCCGGCGAGACGTTCCGGATTGGTTGCATCGCCCAGATTGAACGCGGCGCCGCGGAAGCCGGCGACCGCCTCATACGCTCTTGTGTTGTCCCGAATCAATGTGAACATGCGCCCGTGGGTTGGCTGCTCCACGAATCCGAGTCCGCCGTTAGGAACAGTACCCCAGACCATCTCGATGCGGTCGGGCTGGCCATATGGCAGAGGCTTGAGCAGCACTGTCGAGACGAGGCTCATCATTAGCGCGCACGCACCAATGCCGATTGTGAGTGTGAGAACACTCGTAAGCGTGAACAGGGGTGCGCGGACAAGACGGCGCACGGCGTGGCGGAGACTGCGTGTGACGTTGTCCATGATGTCCCTTTGCCGCGTGGCGGCTTCGATGGCTTCATCTACTGCGTCGATGTAGCAACGGGCTTCGGCGAGATCGCCGAACTCGTCGAGCGCAAGCGTTCGCGCCTCGGCGGCGGGCACTCCTCGTGCGACGAGCTCGCGGAATCGCATGTCGAAGTGAAAGGCGAACTCCTCCTCGAGGTCGCTGCGCATGACGGCGCGGGTTCGCCACGGCAGGTGAAAGACACGTTTGACGACGGGGCTCATGCCGGCCCCAACACCTTGGATACGGCGCGCGTGTAGCGATGCCAGCGCGACTCTTCCGTACGCAGCTGCCGGCGCCCCTTGGCGGTGAGGTGATAGTACCGCGCACGCCGGTTCGATTCGGACCGTCCCCACTCGGCGGCGATTGCGCCGGCCAGCTCGAGCCGATGCAGCGCCTTGTACAGCGCGGCGTTCTCTACGACCAACTCGCCATCGGTGCGGTCGCGAATCCACTGCGACACGCCGTAGCCGTGCAGCGGGCCGAAGACGAGGGCGCGAAGGGTGAGCACGTCAACGGTGCCCTGGAGCAGATCGATCGAGCTGGTCATGTCGTGGCGTCCGTCCAGATACCAAGTGTCTGGAACAGTCGGTGGTGCGAGTGCCGGGGTCAAGCGGCCGGAGCAACGCTTACGAAAGGCGAACGTTGCCGGTGTCGATGTCCGCGACGAAACACTCGCCGCCCGCGCCGGCATGGCGTCTGACGTCGGCGTCATCAGCGCAAGCATGACGCATGGATGAGACCGCATCGGTGCGACCTGGAACGGCACAATCGCGACCGCACCGTAGGCGGCGCGACCGGGGCGTCCAGTTGACACCCTTGCCGCGGCGCACGATGTGCATGACTTGGATTCAGGGGGAAATCCGTTGCAGCAGCGGCGTTGACTCGTAGGTGGAGTAGGGCATCCCGCCACAAGACAGTCGTCGCGTCCATTCGCAAAGCGACATCAGAAGTCTCCGATGCGGCTTCCGCTCAGGTCTGCGGATCGATACGTCGGGGATCCCACCACTACTTACGTTAATCGATCGAAGCCGACGACTGTTGGCATCGGCAGGTTCGCGTTGCGGGCCCGCCATTGCCTATTCGTGCTTCCAGCCGCAACGATGCGCGCAAACGCGCGCCGCCGCTCTCAGTCTCTCCCCGGCCGAGCGCGGTGCCGTTGGTTGGGCTGATCGAACGCGCCATTCGTGACTGGCCGCTTCGGCGCAAGATCTGGCTGCTGCCGGTCGTTGCCGGGGTCGCGCTCGCCGCGATCGTGCTCGTAACGACCGTCATCGCAATCGTCGACTACTCGCGACTCCAGACCATGCGGCAACAGAGCTTTCCGTCGCTGGAACGGACGGAACGGTTGCGCGGTGCGCTCGACGGAATCCAGGATGAGCTTAGCTCCGCAGTGGTGACTCACGAAGTCGATCGACTCACCGTCGCCGACAGCCTGCAGTCCGAGTTCCTCGCCACGCTCGCGGCAATTACTTCGATCACCCCGGCCGAGGCACCGGAGTTCGAGTTGCTTCGTCGCGATTTTCAAAATTACTATTTCGCGGCGCGCGCCACAACTCGTCTCCAACTCGCGGGCCAATCCGGCGATAGTGTACGCAGTGCGCTGAACGCGATCAGTCGTCTATATGGCAGCATCAGCCGAGATGTCGCCGCCGCCAATCAGGCCGACGAACAAGACATCACGAATTCTTTCCAGCGTGACGTCACTCTTCACCGCATCGGATGGCTCGTCAACGGCGTCGTGACGTTGTTGTGCATCGCCGTTCTCAGTATCATCGCCATCGCGCTCACGCGCGCCGTGACCGCATCGTTGAAGGCGGCGATCACAGTCGCCAGCGAGGTAGCCGCGGGCAACATGGCCGTCGAGATCTCCGATGCGTCGGATGATGAGGCAGGACAGTTGCTGCGTGCCATGCGTGACATGGTCGCGTATCTAAGTGAGATGTCCAGCATTGCAGCTCGCATCGCCGAGGGAGACACATCGGTAGAGCTGGGCGAACGCTCTGAGCACGACCAGTTCGGTGCGGCATTCGCGGCCATGATCAGCTATCTCGGCCAGATGACGGTCGTGGCCGAACGACTCGGCGCCGGAGACCTGACGGTGGCGATCACGCCTCGATCGCCGCACGACCGGTTCGGCATTGCGTTCGCGAGCACGCTCGAGCGGTCCACAGCGCACATCGCCGGGCTGCGCAACACTCAAGCGCGGCTGCTGCTCGCATTGGACGTCACCAGCGTGCGGATCTGGGAGTGGGACCTTGAAGACGACGAGATCACCGGTTTGTCGAGCGTGTTGCGCTCATCCACCGAATCGATGAGCGCGTCGAGCTTTCTCGCCAGTATTGATCCGGCGGATCGCCCGCGCGTCACGGCCGCGTTTGCCGAGGCGAGCCGCAGCGGCGGAGAGTTCGAGGTGGCGTTCCGCGTGCAGCGAACGAATGAACAAGCGCGGTGGTTGTCCACACGCGGATGTACCGTCAACAACGCGACCCGCAGCGGCCGGCGCCTGCTCGTTGCGGCCCAGGACATAACCGACAGCAAGCAGACCGAAGACACGCTACGCCGACAGGGGCTCGTCTTCGAAATGATCAAGGACGCCGTGCTCGTCGTTAACGCCGACGACCGAATCCTCGATGCGAATCCGGCCGCAACCACGATCTTTGGTCACCCGCGCTCGACGCTGGTGGGGAAGGTGCGACCGGTGTGGGATTACATGGGAGACGGCGCCAAGCTGCTGATTGAAGAACCCCTTCGCCTGCACGGCAAGTGGGAGGGCGAGCTGTCGCTTCCGCGAAGCGACGGTCGAAGCAGCGTGGTGCAAGCCATCGTCCAATCAGTGTACGACCAACGGGGCGATCTCGTGGCAAACATCTGCATCGCCAGCGACCTCTCAGAGCAGCGCCAGTTGGAGCGGGAGCTCATGCAAGCGCACAAGCTCGAGGCAATCGGTTCACTTGCCGCCGGGATCGCGCACGAGATCAACACGCCCACGCAGTACGTCGGAGACAATGTGTCGTTCCTCGCCGGCGGACTGCGCGCCTACTCGGAGCTGCACGTCCACACCCGCCGTCTCATGGACGCCGCGCGCTCGAACGAAGCACTGGCACCCTTGGTCCTGGATCTCGTTGCCAGCGAACGGTCGCTCGACATCGAGTATCTCTCGACTGAGTGGCCGGTCGCGGCGACGCAGGCCCGAGAAGGCATCGAGCGCATCGCCGAAATCGTGCGAGCGATGAAAGATTTTTCCCACCCCGGTGCGATCGCGAAGGTCAACATCGACCTGAATGCGGCCATTCGCATCACGGCCACGGTGTGCCGCAACGAGTGGAAGTACGTTGCCGACCTGCGGCTCGATCTCGACGAGACTATACCTCGCGTAGCGTGCCTGCCAGGAGAGGTGCAGCAGGTGATACTCAATCTGATCGTGAACGCGGCGCAAGCGATTGGAACTGCGCCTAAGACCGAGCAGGCCACGGCTGGTGTCATTGTCGTGTCAACGCGCGCCATTCCCGGGTGGGTCGAGATCCGGGTGAGCGATAATGGGCCGGGAATTCCGGACGCTGTTCGCGCACGGGTCTTCGATGCGTTCTTCACGACGAAAGGCGTTGGCAAGGGAACAGGCCAAGGGCTCTCGCTGGCGTACAACGCCATCACGGTGAAGCATCAGGGAACGATCACGGTCGAATCGGTTGAGGGCGAGGGGGCGACGTTCATCGTGCGATTGCCGGCGCAACCGGTTGCGCCCATGGAAGGTGATGTCGTAGAAGCAACGGCCGCATGATGCCCATTGCTCTCCCGTACCGGGTGCTGTTCGTGGACGACGAACGATTCGTGCTCGACGGCATTCGCCGCGCCCTTCGGGCCGATCGTGCCGAGATGGAGCTGCATTTCGTCGAGAGCGGCGCCGACGCACTTCGCTGGTTGGCCAATGAACATTGCGACGTCCTCGTGAGCGACATGCGGATGCCGGTAATGGATGGCGCAGTGCTGTTCGACGAGGTCGCACGACGGCACCCCGCAATCATTCGTATTCTGCTCTCGGGTCAGATCGATGCTGCCGGACCGCTTCGTGCTGACCGCGCGGCGCATCGCGTCCTTAGCAAGCCCATTTCGCACACGTTGCTGTTGACCACCATTCGGGAGTTGTGTACGAGCCATGAGACTCCCTCGTGACGGTATCCGACATTGTTTCGACGGCGGGAGCGCCAGCTCGGCCGCGCGTGCTGTTGGTCGATGACGACCCAATCATGCTCCAGTCGCTTGCACGAACGCTGCGCCATGATTTCGACACGGTGTCTGCGGCGAGCGGGGTGACCGGCCTTGCGGCGTTGAACACCGCCGGCCCGTTTGCGGTAATCGTGTCCGACATGCAGATGCCGGAGATGAACGGCGCGGTGTTTCTGAAGTTTGCCCGAACGCGAGCGCCAGACGCGGTACGAATACTTCTGACAGGCCAGGCCGACGTCACTGCCGCCATTGCCGCCGTCAACGACGGGCAGATCTTTCGGTTTCTCGAAAAGCCCTGTCCGTCAAACGAGCTCGCCACGGCGATTGGCGCCGCCGCTGAACAACATCGCCTCATCACGGCGGAGCGAGTGCTGCTTGAGGAAACGCTGAACGGTAGTGTGAAGGTGCTCACCGAGGTGTTGGCGCTGGCGAGCCCGGTGGCATTCGGACGCGCCGGGCGGCTTAAGCGCACAGTTGGCGAGCTCGCCGATACACTCGGCCTAGCGGACAAATGGCAGATCGAGATGGCCGCAATGCTCTCTCAGCTTGGCTGCATCACGCTTTCGCCTGAAACGCTCGACAAGATGCATCACGGTTTGCCCATGGGCGCGAGCGAAGCTGAAAGCATCGCCGCGCTCCCGCAGATTGCCGATCGCCTCATCAGTCACTTGCCGCGTCTCGAAGCGGTTCGGAACATTTTGCAATTCCAGCAGGCGTCGTTCGAGGGAAGTGAATTTGGCCCGAGCGCGCAGCGAGGCACCGCGCTCCCCATGGGTGCGCGGATTCTGCGGGTGGCCGTAGACTTCGATGTCCTCGAATCAACGCAGTTGCCGTTCACTGTCATACTCGAGACGATGCGCGGCAGGGTGGGCGCGTATGATCCCGGGGTGCTCGCGGCGCTGAGCACTTGTCGCGGCAACGCGCAGGAGCGGACCCAAGTGTCTGCCGTGCGACTCGCCGACGTCCGCGTGGGGATGGTGTTCGCCTACGACGTAGTCGCAGCCACCGGGTTGGTACTGATAGGGCGAGGCCAGGAGGCATCGGAAGGCCTGATTCAGCGCATTAAGAACCATTGGTCCATGATTCAGCTTCGCGAACCAGCGCGGATTCTCCACAAATGACGAATAAACAGTTGCTCATAATGCTTTTGTGTTCCGTGGCGTAGAGTAGCGTACCTTTTGATGTGGCCCGGGTCGCGGCTCTCCGCCGATTGCCCACCGTCACGAGCCATCGTGGTTCGCCGAGATGGTAGCCCGTTCCAGGAAGAACTATGAGATCGAGCCGACCCCCTCGCGTGATCGCTCCGAATAAGGCGCCCACCGGAATCACCGGTTTTGACGATATCACCGGCGGCGGATTGCCTTCCGGCCGCACCACGTTGGTCCTGGGCGGACCCGGCTCGGGAAAGACAATCCTCTCGCTGCAGTTTCTCGTGCACGGTGCGCTCGAACACAACGAGCCCGGTATCTTCGTCGCGTTCGAGGAGGCGTCGTCACGGATCGTATCAAATGCCGCGAGCTTCGGTTGGACGCTGCCACAGCTGCGTCGCAAGATGTTGTTCTTCCTCGACGCTCAGCCCACGCCCGACCTCGTCCAGTCCGGCACCTTCGATCTCAGCGGCATGCTCGCCGCGCTGCAAGCACAGACGAAAACGATGAACGCGAAGCGCATCGTGTTCGATGCGCTCGACATCGTCTTGGCGCTGCTCCCCGATCACGCGGCCCGACGCCGCGAGATCTACCGGCTGCATGACTGGCTGCTGACGAACGGGCTCACCGGAATCATCACCGCAAAGGCCGGCGGCGATGAGACCACCTCGCTCAGTCACCAACCGTTTGGCTTCATGCAGTTCATGGTGGACTGCGCTGTGATCCTCAACCACACCGTGGTGTCGGGCGTCTCGCAACGCAACCTTCGGGTGCAGAAGTATCGCGGCTCAAGCTTCGACGAGAACGAGTCGCCCTTTCTCATCGGGAGCCAAGGGATCGAAGTCGCTGTCGCGCATCCGCTCGGCAGGCGGACCGTGAAATTGAGCAACGAACGTGTCTCGAGCGGCATCGATCGGCTCGACACAATGCTTGGCGGCGGGTATTATCGCGGCTCGAGCGTACTGATCACCGGATTCCCCGGCACGGCCAAAACGACGCTGAGCGGCACGTTCGCCGAAGCGGCGTGTGAGCGCGGCGAGCGAACCCTGTTCATCAGCTTCGATTCCGATGCGAGCGAAGTGGTCCGCGACCTCCGCTCGGTGGACATTCGACTCGAACGATACGTCAAGAACGGACTCCTGCGCATGGTGTCGGCGCGCGCGATCAACGGCAGCGCCGAGATCTATCTGTCGCGAATCAAGTCGCTCGCGGCGGAACACAGCACGCGCTGCCTGGTGATCGATCCCATTTCGACCTGGTCCCGATCGGGGAACGACTCGACCGCAAACGGCATTGCCGAACGGCTCACCGACTGGGCGAAGTCACTTGGAATCACGCTGCTCTTCACAAGTCTGCTCGACGAGATGTCCAACCAGTTGGAGGGCGGCCCGTCATTCCAGGTGTCAACTATTGCAGATACGTGGATTCATCTCAACCACCTCGTTCAGGCCGGAGAGCGGAATCGCGGCCTGTCGATCATTAAGTCGCGCGGTACGGCACACTCCAATCAGGTGCGCGAGTTAATCCTCAGTGATTCCGGTGTGACGCTAACGGATACCTACACGGCTGGCGGCGAGGTCCTGATGGGAACGCTGCGTTGGGAAAAGGAGAGCGCCGAGCGCGCCGCGAATGAAGTGACCGCGGTCGCGAGTCGGCTCAAACGTGTCAGGATCGACGCCGAGGAGGCAGAGCTCGTGGTTCGCGTGAAATCGCTGCAGGTGGAGCTCGAGGCCAAGAAGGTCGAACGGGCGCTGCTCGCCCGCACCACCGCCAGCCACAAGGGAGAGATGTCGCGCGGCCACAGCATGATGCGGGAACTCCGCGGCGCCGATGCCGCAATTCCTGCGCGAAAGCGAACCCCATGAAAAAACGGATTGCGTTCAAGTTCCGGCTGTATGTCGCAGGAGGAGCGCACAACTCCATCCAGGCAATCACGAATCTGCGGGCGATGTGCAACACACACCTGGCGGGTGAGTACCATATAGAGATCGTGGACGTGTTCAAGGATCCGAAACGTGCGCTTGCCGACGGCGTCTTCATGACACCGACTCTCGTGAGACTGGCGCCGGCGCCGATGCTTCGGGTGGTCGGTACGCTCAGTCAGACAGCCACGCTCCTCCAGACGTTGAGCCTCGACGACGTTGCGGCGTGAGCCCGCGTTCCTCGCCGCCGCCGCCCGACGCGAACGAACAAGTTGCTGCGCTGATCGGATCGCTACATGAGATTGAGCGCCGCATCGAAGCGCTGACTGGCGGCGAAGTCGATACGGTGTCCGACCGCGACGGCAGGACGATTCTCTTGCAACGCGCGCAGGAAGCATTGCGTCACCGCGATGCAGAACGGCAAGCGGCAATCCTCAACGCGCTGCCGGCGCACGTCGCCCTGCTCGACCCCGATGGGCTCATCATCTCAGTCAATGACGGCTGGCGGGAATTCGCCGCCGAGAACTCGCTGCAGAGCGAGGACTACGGGCTTGGTGTCAACTATCTCGATGTCTGTGACGCAGCGAGGGGCCCGTATTCCGAGGAGGCCCCCGCCGTCGCCAAGGGTATTCGCTCCGTTTTGTACGAGGGAACCCAGTCCTTTTCGATCGAATATCCCTGTCATTCGCCGACGCAGCAGCGCTGGTTCCTGCTCCTGGTAACACCGCTCGCCGACCGTATTCCAAATGGCGCGGTCGTAATGCACGTGAACGTTACCGCGGAGCGGAGGGCCGAGACCGGTCTGCGCGTGAGCGAGGAGCGCTTTCGGCAGATGGCGGAGAACATCAATGAGGTGTTCTGGCTCAGCGACCCTGCGAACAAATCGATTCTGTACGTCAGCCCGGCCTACGAGAACATCTGGGGCCGGAGCTGCGAGAGCCTCTACGCGTCGCCGCGCGACTGGATCGACGCCATCCATCCGAACGACCGCGAACGTGTGACGCGGGCCGCGCAGGAAAAGCAGGCACTGGGCACACACATCGAGGAGTACCGCATCATTCGTCCCGACGGCGGCGTACGCTGGATTCGCGACCGCTCGTTTCCGGTCGCGGCCGAGGACGGGCTGGTCTATCGCATCACGGGGCTTGCCGAGGATATCACCGAACGCCGCCGCGCGGCGGAGGTGCTCTACGAGAGCGAACGCCGTTTCGGCGACCTGTTCCGAAACATACAACTCCTGTCATTGATGCTCGACCGTGAGGGGCGCATCACGTACTGCAACGACTACCTGTTGCGGCTCACGGGTTGGCGGAATGACGAGGTCATTGGACGAAGCTGGTTTGAGCTGTTCGTTCCGCCGGAGGAGACAACGGTGCGGCAGGAGTTCTCCGACCTGCTCGCAAACCGGCCAGAAGCATGGCATCAGGAGAACCAGATTCTTACTCGCTCGGGTGAGCGCCGGCTCATCCGCTGGAACAATTCCGTGCTGCGCTCCGGTCTCGGTCAGGTGCTTGGCTCTGCCAGCATTGGCGAAGACATCACGGAGCAGAAGCGCGCCGGGCTCAAGATCGCTCGCCTGAATAGAGTCTACGCAGTACTCAGCCAGATTAACGCCCTCATCGTTCGTGTGCATGACCGCGAGGAGTTGTTCAAAGAGGCGTGCCGGATCGCGGTGGAAGCGGGCGCCTTCAAAATGGCGTGGATCGCCGTAGCGGATCCCGACACGCTCGAGGGAAACGTCGTCACATCCTATGGTATCGGCGCGGACTATTTCGAGCGCGTCACGCTCACGACGCGCGATGGATTGGCAGAAAGCGACCGACCGGCGTCCCTTGCGTTGCGCACATCGCAACCGGTGATCCGCAATGACATCTCAACCGACGCGTCTCTCGCGCCGTTTCGAGACGGGATGCTTGGTTTGGGGGTGAAGGCAGTGGGGTGCTTTCCGCTGACGACCACCGGTACTCCCGATGCGGTCATCGTGCTATGCGCCGGCGAGACCAACGCCTTTGACGACGAAGAGACGCGCCTGCTGTTGGAACTGTCGCACGACATTTCCTTCGCGCTCGATCACATCCAGAAGGAAGCACAGCTCAATTATCTCGCGTATTACGACGTGCTCACGGGGCTCGCGAACCGCAGCCTGTTTCTCGAGCGGGTGTCGCAGTTCATGCGGAGCGCGGCGGCGGGCGGGCACCGACTCGCGTTGTTTCTTGTCGATATTGAGCGTTTTAAGAACATTAATGACAGCCTCGGCCGGCAAGCGGGCGATGCCTTGCTGCGGCAGATAGCGGAATGGCTGACGCGCAACGTGGGCGGCGCCAACCTGCTCGCCCGAATCGGGGCCGATCATTTCGCGGTGGTGTTGCCTGAAATCGACGAATTGGGAAGCGTCGCGCGACTGATCGAGAAGATGATGGGAGCTTTTCAGGCCCATCCATTTCGCCTACTGGACGCCGTGCTCCTGGTGCCGGCCAAGGTTGGCGCGGCCATTTTTCCCGATGACGGGTCAGACGCAGACACGCTGTTCAAGAACACTGAAGCCGCACTCAAAAAGGCCAAGGGGAGCGGCGATCGATATCTGTTCTACACACAGAACATGACGGCGGCGGTCGCGGCCAAGCTCACCCTCGAGAACCAGCTGCGCCGCGCGCTCGACAATGAGGAGTTCGTGCTTCACTACCAGCCCAAGGTGAATCTCCGCACGGCCGCGCTCACCGGAGTCGAAGCGCTCATCAGGTGGAACGACCCGCAAACAGGGCGGCTGGTGCCCCCGGGAGAATTCATTCCCGTGCTCGAAGAGACCGGGCTGATTTTCGACGCCGGTCGGTGGGCACTTCGGACCGCGATCGCGGACTACCTGCGATGGCGTGCGGCGGGCCTGTCCGGAATTCGCGTTGCGGTGAACGTGTCGCCTCTCCAGCTGCGCAATCGGCAGTTCCTCGGCGAGCTTGAACAGATCACCGGGATAAACGAACATGCGGCGGCGGGACTGGAGCTGGAGATTACAGAGAGTATGATCATGGAAGACGTGAAGCACAGCATTGCCACCCTGGACGCGATTCGCGCGATGAACGTGTGCGTGGCAATTGACGACTTCGGCACCGGCTTTTCGTCGCTCAGCTATCTCGCCAGGCTGCCGGTGGACACGTTGAAGATAGACCGGTCGTTCGTCACCGACATGACCGCAGGGCCACAAGGCCTCGCGTTGGTGTCCACGATCATCAGCCTGGCGCACTCGCTCAAGCTCAACGTCGTGGCAGAGGGAGTGGAGACCGACGAGCAATCGCGCCTGCTCTCGCTGCTTGGGTGTGATGAGATGCAGGGCTTTCTCTACGACAGGCCAATGCCGAGCGAGGCGTTCGAGGAAAAGTATGTGAATGGCATTGCGAGGTAGCGCCATGCGGCCGACTTCACGGGGTGGCTTCTCGGAACGCGCTACGTTCTGCGCCAGAGCCTACGGCAGATTCAGCGCGTTCGTCAGGTCACCCATCGCGCGCCCGCCCGCTACCGTCAACGCACTGTCCCGAAGGCGGACGCCTCGCAACGGCGCCAGCGCAAACACATTCGAGATCAACCGCAAGATCGATCCGGTATCATACTGCGTGTGATCGACGGTGCCCTTTTTTGCGAACGGCGAGATAATGATCGCCGGAATCCGCGTGCCAGGGCCGAGTAGATCGCCCTTTGGCGGCGGCACATGATCCCACGATCCACCGAATTCGTCATACGTCACGACGATCACCATGTTCTTCCATTGCGGACCAGCGCGCAATTTCGCCACGAGGCTCGCGATGCGGGCGTCTCCGTCGGCGAGATTGGCGTTGCCCTCGTGCTGATTGAACTGACCCTCCGGCTTGTAGAACACCACCGACGGCAACGTGCCGTTGGCCGCCTGCGTTAGTAAATCCTCATAATCCTTCAGATGGGCCGCGCGCGCCGCCGGGTGCGCAATCGGATCGAGCGCGGCGTAGTAGTTGAACGGCTGGTGGTGCGGCTGGAAATCCACACTGTCGGCGTTCGAAACCCCGTTTTGCCCCGCCCGGTAGATCACTTGCCGCGCCGCACCAGGCCGCGGCCCGTCGCGCACGGCCGCGTTCCACGCACCGGCATACCACGTCCACGAGATGTTCTTGGCGGTGAGGCGATCGCCGATTGTCGCCTCCGTCTGCGGCGGCAGCGTGGTTGGACGCGTTGGATCGGCGAGCAACGGACTGCTCCCGGCCGCCTTGCCCGGCGAGTTGCCACTGGGCTCAAACGCCGGCTGCATCGTATTCACCGCGTAGAACTTGCCGTCGCCGAAATAATTGGCGGGGGTGAGGTTGCCGCTGTTGGCGAACACAGGCGGACCGTCGAGCGCCGACGTCGGACTGTTCGAGGCGGTGACGAGTACAGGAAGGTATTTGCCAAACGCGTCAGTTTTCAGCAGGGTAATGCTTGGCTTCGCTGATGCTGTTGCGGCGCCCGGATATTCAGGAGCGCAGGCGCAAATCAGATATTGATGATTGAGAAATGAGCCGCCGAACGCGCCCTGAAAGAAGTTGTCGGCGAGTACAAACTCGCGCGCCACCTGGAACATCGCTTCGCCCGAATAATCAAAGTCGCCCAGCGACAGGCCGCCGGCGTCCGACCAGGCGGCGAAGCCATCGTTCTTTCCACCCGAAATCTGCATCTGGTTCTCGAAGAATCGATGCCAGAGGTCACGCGTCACGGTTGTCGTTGACAGCGTGACGCCGGCGCTCCCCTTGAACGCGGTCTCGATCGCGAACGGTGCGTTGGGCAGTCCGGCGCTCTGCGCCTGGGTCACGAACGGCGTCGTGCCGGTCTGCGTTACGCCGTGCCAGGTGGGCGGCAAGGTCGGCAGAACCGTGACGCCGTCGCGATCCATCTGCGGGACATACGCGGCCGTCGGCCTGCCGTCTGCGTCGAGCACGGCGCTCAAGCCATTCGCGCCGGGAAATTTGCCGTATAGGTTATCGAACGATCGATTTTCGGCGTAAATGACGACGATAGTCTTCACATTCTGCCGAAGCGCGGCGGTTGCCACAGCCTGCGTGCTCCCGCGTCGCATGAACTCGCACGACACGAGCGACAACGTCGACACGAGCGTCGCTACCAGCAGTACCATTCTCGCAGGTCGCATCAAAGGCCGTATCAAACCAGGCATCCTCGGCGAAGGTTGGCGTTTGGCTACTGCGCGGAATATACGATCGCCGGTTGTCGTGAACAGCGCGTCCGCATGCCTCGGCCTCATGGCCGGCATGCTGGCGTTCGTACTCTCGTTAACGCTCGCGAGCTGCGGGCGGGCGCCGGCGCCGGCGAAGTCGCCCGAGGTGCGGACGGCGAGCGCCGCGACGCTCACGGCACTCGGCCGCACGCTGTTCTTCGACACGACGCTGTCGGCGTCCGGTCGAACCGCGTGTTCCTCCTGCCACGATCCTCGGCACGACTGGGCGGCGCCCAATGCGCAGGCGGTGCAACTGGCCGGCGGCGCGGGAACAGCGCCCGGTGTCCGCGCAGTGCCGTCGCTCAAGTATGCGCAGGACACCCCGCCGTTCACCGAGCACTTTCGCGAGGACGACGGCGACGACAGCGAAGACCAAGGGCCAGCAGGCGGCCTCACGTGGGACGGTCGCGCGTCGTCGGCGCGCGACCAGGCGGCGCTCCCGCTACTCTCCGAGTTCGAGATGGCCAACGCGAGCCGCGCCGCGGTGCTCGCTCGGCTTCGCACCTCTCCGACAGCCGCCGCGTTTCGCGACGCGTTTGGCGTCGGCATCTTTGGCGACTCCGCGGCCGCTTGGAAGGGCCTGCTCGCCGCGCTCGAGGTTTTCCAGGAAAACCCGGACGACTTCTACCCGTACACGAGCAAGTACGACGCAGTTCTCCGTGGACAAGCGGCGTTGAGCGCCCGTGAACAGCGAGGCCTCGCGCTATTCAACGACCCGAAGAAAGGCAATTGCGCGCAGTGTCATGTGAGCGCGATGGTGCGCGGCGCAAGTCCACAGTTCACCGATCGCGGGTTCGTTGCGCTCGGCGTGCCGCGCAACGCGACAATCCCCGCCAATGGGAACCCGAGCTATTTCGACCTCGGGCTATGCGGACCATTGCGCACGGACCTCGCTAGGCACAGAGAGTATTGTGGAATGTTCAAGACGCCGTCGTTGCGCAATGTGTCTCGCCGCACGGTCTTCTTTCATAACGGTGCGTTCACACGGCTCGAGGACGTGCTGCGCTTCTACGCCCAACGCGACGTACATCCGGACCGATTCTACCCACGTGATGCGATGGGCCGGGTGGATAAGTTCGATGACCTGCCCGCGGCGTATCGCGCAAACGTCACGGTCGTTCCGCCGTTCGATCGACATGTGGGAGAGCCGCCGGCATTCAGCGACGCGGAGGCCGCGGACATCATCGCGTTCCTACGCACGCTGGACGACGGGTATCGGCCAGCATCGAAGGAACCGCAGGAGTAGGGCTAGTCGTTAGCCGTCGGCCGTCAGCCGTCAAAAGGACCTCATGTCACGCAAGCGAGCCGCAGTCGTTCTCGGTGCATCCGGATCAGTGGGTAAAGCGCTCATCGCAGAGTTGTTCCGCGACGGCTCATTCGATCCGGTGATCACGCTTTCACGGCGTTCGGTTCCCGAAGTCTTCGCGATTGCGCGCGAGGCAGGGCGCACGGTGCACGAACAAATCGTACCCGAGATGAACGCCCAGACCCTCGAAGCCGCAACGCTCGAGGCGCTTCGTTCCGTTGACGGCGAGGCAGAAGGTTTCAGTGTGCTTGGCGTCGGCGCGAACACGGCGAAGCTCACGATCGATGCGCATCGCGCAGTGGACGTGGTGTTGAACGAAGCGTTCGCAAAGGGATTGAAAGCGTCGGGAAAGGTTCGTTACTTCGGTTTGATGTCCGCAGCGGGCGCCGATCCGAATGCGAAGTCGACTGGGAGCGGCGCCGCCGGCATGTCGCGCTACAACCGTGTCAAGGGCGAAGCGGAGCAGGCGGCGCGCGCGAGTGGCCCCGCGGTCGTCAGTATCTTCCGGCCCGGGATGATCATTGGTTCGCAGCACACGCCGTGGCTCATCGAGAAGACGCTCCCGCTCTTTTCATCCGTGACACCGGCGAAGTACAAGTCGATCACCGTCACGCAGATCGCGAAGGCCATGGTCGCCGCGGCGAACGGCCATCCCGCGACGAGTGCGGTACTCCACTATCCGGAAATGATGGCGTTGATCGATCGAAACAACTTCCCGTGAAGGACGATGTACAAGGCAGCCAAGCGTTCACGGCTAGGGTCCACGCTAACCCCACCGGGCTCCTTGCGCATGCCCTTCTCAACGTGAATCATAAGTCGTTCACCAGTAGACTGTGACGATCGGCGTGATCTCCACGAATGGCATTATCAGCTCGTCGCGAGTGGCGTGAGTATTTCTATCCGACCGGAAGACCCTCATGGCGATCCTGAGTTCGGCGAAAGCAGACAACTGGGTTGATCGCGGCGAGGCAGCCGAGCCAGTTCTCGCGCGCATTCTCGCGCACTACTTCGAGCGTCCCGCCGCCACCGACGGGCCATGGCTCAGTGCGCATGCAGCTGCAATCCGCGGACTGGTCGAGGCGGGGGGCACCGAGGTAAACGTGGCGAGCTATCTGTATCGCACGCAGCGCGAACTCGGTCAGCCCGCGCCGCCGCGGAGTCGCATCACCGCAATCGCGCTTTGGCACGTCGCGAAGGCGGCGCTCGTGCGCGACTTCGCCGAGCGTGTGCTGTGCGGAGAAGTTCCGCCACCGCTCGCGACACCGGACTCGCTCTCCCACTGGTTGGCCGCACGACTGCTCACGGCGGAGGAGCTCGAGGCGTTCGAGAATAGTGATGAACACGAGCGGAAGCCGTATGCAGATGGGCTCTAGCGCACACGTCCGGCGGCGCTGTGTACCGACGCGCGAATCGCATCGACACCAACAGGGTGATGTGTGCACAATCGCACGACCGCCTGCACCAACCGGGATCCGCCTTTTGACCGGTGTTGGCCGTCGGCGTTCGATGTCGATGCGACTATGTCTCGCGATCTTGGTCGTCTGCGTCGCCGCCTGCGCGCGGAGCCCTGGTCAGGAGGCGCACGATTCCGCCGCTACGTTGTCGAGTGTGCGTATCGCACTAATCCGCATGGGGATCGAGGACCAAGCCGGACGCGATTCTATCCCAGCGGCCGTAGCGAGCAACGATGCTGCGTTTCTGGAGCGAATGTCTCGCGCCGATTCGTCGCGCAGCCGGTGGCTTCAGCAGACGGTCGCCGAGCGCGGCTGGCCCGCTCGGTCGATCTTCGGTGACACGGCGGCGGGCGCGGCGTGGCTCATCGTCCAACACAGTCCAATGCTCGCGTTCCAGGAGGCCATGCTTCCGCTGCTGGAGGCTGAGGCCAAGCGCGGTGCGGTTAGGGCCGGCGACATCGCCATGCTCTCCGACCGTATTGATGTCGACAAGCACCAGCCGCAACGCTACGGAACACAGTTCTCGGTGAAGGGGACGAAGCTCGTGCCTGATGCGATCATCGAGTTGCCGAAACTCGACTCGATGAGAGAATCGGTGGGCCTACCCCCGATGAAGGAGTACGTGCGGGCACTCGCGCAGATGTATCGAATGCCGGTGGAGTGGCCGCCTTCTCGAAGGAAGCCGCTACGGCGGTAGCTTACCGCGGCCAAACTTGGCGCTTGACTTGATCGCCCGGCGTGGTAGTGTTCGAGTGTACTAGTGACATGAGTACACAAAACGATGCCCCTGACTATCTCCATTCTCACCGGAAGCACCCTCTCCATCCATCGTCAGATCGTGGAGCAGGTCTGCGCCGCGGTGTTCTCCGGTCGCGTCAAAGACGATGAACCGTTGCCCAGCGTGCGAGCGCTCGCCGAGCAATTGGTGATCAATCCGAACACCGTGGCACGGGCATATGCGGAATTGGCGCGGGAGGGCGTGCTGGAATCCCGGCCGGGCAAGGGTATGTTCGTCTCGCAACGACGGCAGATCTACAGCGCGCGCGAACGCGCGCGCCGAATGGACCAAGCCGTGGCGTCGCTCGTGTCCGAGGGATTCATGCTCGGATTCAGTCCGGATGAAGTCATCGAGATGGTCGCGGCAAAGATGCGGCATGCGGATTCCCGGAAGTGGAGCAACCCATTCCATAAAGGCGGTGCACGATGACCTCCGCAGCGATCGAAGCGAATGGCCTGACCGCGTACTTCGGTTCCCGCAAAGTCGTGGACGAACTGACAATGGTCGTGCCGCGCGGGAGCGTCTTTGCCTTCCTCGGACGGAACGGTTCGGGCAAGACGACGACGATCCGAATGTTGCTTGGATTGCTCGAGCCGGCGCGCGGCACGTCCTCCGTACTCGGCGTTGATAGCAAGCACTTGTCGGACGACGTGCGGGCGCGAGTCGGCTACATGTCCGAATCGCATTCGTTGTATGAATGGATGTCCGTACGCCAATGCGGCGAGTTTCAGTCGCGCTTCTATTCGCGGTGGAATGGGCGAGTATTCGATTCGATCGTGGGGCATTTTCACCTCGATCCGCGCGCGAAGGCCGGCCAGCTGTCGCGAGGCGAACGGGCGGGCCTGTCACTGGCGATCACGCTCGCCCCCGAGCCGGACCTGCTCATTCTCGACGATCCGGCAATCGGCCTCGATCCCGTTGCGCGGCGATCGCTGCTCGAGTCGATGATCTACGTCACGCGCGGCGCCGACCGGACGATCTTCTTCTCGTCCCACCTGCTCGACGACGTGGAGCGCGTGGCGGACTACATCGCGATTCTCGACCGCAGCGTGCTGCGGGCATGTTGTTCCGTCGACACGTTTCGCGCCAGCGTGCATCGCTACGCGGCGCATTTCGGTAGCGCGAGCACCATCCCGAGTCAGCTGCCGCCAATCCGCGGGTTGTTGCATGGCCGGCGATCGGCGAACGATTGGCTCGTCACCATCGCGGCACCGTCCAACGATACCCTGGAATCCCTGCGTGTATTAGGCGCCGCGTCCGTTGAAGAATTGCCGGTGGACTTCACCGACGCGATGATCGGATACCTCGGCGACCGGGGCGAGCACGCGTTCTTTCTCGACGACACGGCGGCGCGTGACTCGTTCGGAGTGAGCGTATGACTGCCCCAGGAATCCAGTCCGCCGCCGGATCGCGCGTGTTGCGGGCAATCGTGTGGAAGGAGTTTCGTGAAGCGGCGCCCACCGGTGTGGCGGCCCTCGCCATTGTCGCGCTCGGGTGGGCATTGGTACTGATGCTCGAACGATCGCTGTCGGGCGCCGGAGCGGCGAGCACCGCACCATCGTTTTCGCTGTCGTTGTTCACACTCACGAGCGCGGGCGTTGGGCTGATGATCGGGCGCGCGCAGGTGGTCCGCGAGCGGCGCGGTGACGCGTGGGCATTTCTCACGCATCGCCCGGTCAGCCGATCGACGCTGTTCTGGGGCAAGGTGATCGTGGGCGCGTCGCTCTACATCGTTGCTGCGGCAATTCCGCTCGCGGCCGCGCTCTGGTGGCAAGCAACACCCGGACACAGGCCGCTGCCGTTCGATGCTCGGATGATCCTTCCGCATCTGGCCGATCTGTTGGCCGGCCTGGTTTACTACTTTGTGGGACTCGTGATCGGGATGCGGGAGGCGCGATGGTACGCGAGTCGATTCATGCCCTTCGGCGCGGCAATCTTCTGCACGACGCTGGTTCTTGGCATGAGCACCTTCGGCGCGGCGCTGGGAGTGGTCGCCGCGGCGCTGCTGATCGCCGGCACCGCGGCCTGGGGCTCGTTCATCGGCGGCGGTCACTACGCGCCGCAACCAAGAATCAGTCGCGTGGCGCTTGGGATTCTCGTGAGCGTCGGGCTTGCAGTGGTCGGTGTGATTGCCACTGGAATACTGAGCATCGCGTGGACGTTCGGCCGGCCCGGCGCCACGGACCTTCGGCAGACTGACTATGAGATAATGAGCAACGGCGTTCTCGCGCAGGTTACGCGGATGCGGCACCTGCTCGTCGCCACGAGCACGGTGCTGGACGTGCGGGACCTGGCTGGCGCGCCGCTCCAGCAATACCGTGATTCGGCATCCAAGCAACTGTCGCTGGGGACAGGGGTGATCTCCACGGCAGCTATTCCGCTCAACCCCAAGGGCCAGTATACGGAATACGTGCTCGGTCATGGTTATCGCAGAACGGACGACATCTTCGTTCCGCTCGGTGCGGGCGCGAAAACCCCGAGTGCGGTGTCATGGTATTTCAGCCGTAGACCTGGTCTGATCGCGGCGTACGACAATCAGTCGGCCCGTCTCATTGGGTGGATGGGTCCGGACGGATTCTCGCCCGGCGTGTCGCTACCGCCCCACAGATTCGCCGGACCCCTCAGTCCTTATACAGAGATCGGGTACAAGCAACCGCTGCTTGCCTTTCCCAATGCGGTGTATCGTCTCGATCTCGATCAGCGAACCATCCGGAAAGTGCGTACGGCGCTGACAGGCGAGACGATTCTTGGCGCCGCGAGTTCCGGGGACAGCACCGCGTTGTCTGTCTATGGTTCGCCGGCGCAGTTCGATGCCATTGCCACGACCACGCATGTCTACGTGCAGTCCACCGCTGGCGCACCCGAGCTCACGGCGACGCGCGATGCGCAGGCCGCCGGCTACGGCACCGTCGTCGTGTCACGCGCGCTCCGTGCCCCCGGAACGCCAACTTTTCTACGCTACGCACCGCGCAACGGAACGCTGTCTCGTACGCAACTCGCGATCGCCACGGACCGCTTCACCGAGATCGGCGGCGACGGCGTCACGGTCGCTCAGTACGCATTACCGCGGAGTGACAGCACCGATACGGACAATACCGAGTGGGCGGCTCTGACTGTGGCGGGTCTTACAACGCCGCTCATGGAGCGGATCGTCGGGTTGTCGTTCGGTCATATGACAGTGCCGACTGGCGCTTCGACGCAGGCGTCGCGGGCGCCGCTGATCCTCAGCTGGGGCCTCACATTGGTCGCTTCCTTGGTGAGCTGCCTCATAGTGATCGGCATCGGTCGCAGGTACGCGTTCGACTCGCGGAGACTGCGGCACTGGGCAGCAATTGGAATCGCCGTGGGACCGTTGGGCGTGCTGGTGATGCTGGCACTCATCGAGTGGCCGGCGCGTGAACGGTGTCCGGCCTGCGGGCGCGAGCGCGTGGTCACACGTGAGCAGTGCGAACACTGTGGCGCGCCGTTCGGCGCGCCGGCGTTGGACGGAACGGAAATTTTCGAGATTGCGGTCGTTGCAGTCGCGTAAGATTTGGCGTCGTGCCGCCGTCACATTCGCGGGCGACTCCCCATGGGAAGGATTGCCGGCCGCCCATTCGCGTTGGCCAGGTTCCAACTCACCGCGTGCAACAACTTCACGATGCGCGTCATCTTCTCGTAGTTGATCTTGTTCGCGACGTCGGTGGGCTTGTGATAATCCGGGTGAAGCCCCGTGAAAAACCACACCGCAGGCACATCGTTGTTGAGGAACGGCCACTGGTCGCTTCGCCGAAGCAGGTTCGACTCGTTGTTGTCGTAGCGAAGGTGAATCGTGAGTCCGAACGGCTTGTCGGCAGCCTGGATGTCGGCCGCCAGTTCCGGCGTGCGGCTCGAGCCGATGATGTTCATCGCGTCGGCGTTGGATGCGGCGGTCTGCGGCGTGAGGCCGCGGAATCGGGCACCGCCATTCTCCGGGATTTCCTCGTTGCGCCCGATCATGTCCATGTTGAGCACGGCCACGGTGTTCTTAAGTGGGAAGCGCGGATGCAGTGTATAGAACCACGATCCCAACTCGGGACGCTCCTCGGCGTCCCATGCCGCGAAGAGGACAGTGCGACGGGCGCGATGGCCCTCTTTCGCCGCGCGTGCATACGCTTGGGCGATGGCCATGACGCCCACCGCGCCGGAGCCGTTGTCGTCGGCACCGTGGAATATTTCAACGCTGTCCGCACCCTCGTGATCGTAATGGCCACTCACGATCACAACTTCGTTGCGAAGTGTGGAGTCGGAACCCTCGACCATCGCCAGGATGTTGCGACCGGGCGTGACGTGACGCTCCACCGCGGTGGTCAGGCTCGCGTGAGCATCCTTTAACGTGACGACGCCCAGTCCGTGTTTCGCGTCCTCGGCGGACTTGGCCAAATCGTCGAGCGTGCGGCCGCTTCCCTTCACGAGTGCGTCGGCCAGCTCCAGGGAAATTTCGGCGGCGGGAATCGTGACGCCGTTCGCCCAGTCCGCGAGTAGGAAGCGCTCAACGCGACGGGGTTGAGCGGGCCAAGCCGCGGCGTTTAACCCTTTCCACTTTTCAGGCGTCGCGTTGGTGTCTCGACGCACGAACAGGATCGCTGCGGCGCCACGCTTGGTTGCCGCAACCGCTTTCCGCCACGAACGTCCACCCTCCGATGCAACGAGTCCGTCGAACTGGCTGGCCGGGTCATTCGCGCCAGGTTCGCCGTCGAGCACGAGCACGACCTTGCCGCGCACATCCTGCCCCTGGTAATCGTCCCAACTCAACTGCGGTTCAACGATGCCATATCCTGCATAGACGACCGGCCCCGATGCCGACGCGGATGCCGCAAAGTTGGCGGGCGTCCAACCCATTCCCGCCACGCGCGCGCCGCCCGCGCCCGCGACCGTCAGACTGTTCCCCGATCCCAGGGTGAACCAGTTCATGTCGAACTGCTGGACGAAACTGTCGGCTCCAGCGGGTGCGAGACCCAGCGATTGGAAGCGGGCGCGGATCCAGTCACCGGCTTCAGCGTTCTCGCGCGTGCCAACGAGGCGGCCGCGCATGGAGTCCGCGGCGATCGTGTACACGTCGGCGGACAGCGAATCCTGAGTGATGGACGAGCTTCCGGGTGCTCCGGCACTGGCACAGGCCAGGAGGCCAAGCGTGAGTGCGGGCAACGCGGGCAGAAGGAGGAAACGGCGCATGGGGGCGGCCTCTCGCTATGGGCGGATGGGAGAGGCCAATATGCGACGCCAAGTCGGAACACGCGAACGGCGTGCGGTGAATGCGCTCTACGTTTCTTGACTACCGGGCGGACACCCGCAGCTCACCGCCCGCCCGCAAGAACCAGATGGCGACGACGCCCAGCGCCGGGCCGAGCGTGAGGTGAAGACCCAAATAGTTCTTTGGATCGATGCGCTTTCGAAAGACGGTGCGCAGGCTGAACGAGAGCGGCCCGGCATCAGAGCTGGGCGCGAAAGAAGTACAGTACGCCGTCAATCGCCCGGCTCAGGAACGGACGTCGCGAAATATCGGCGAGCGTGGTTTGACGCGACGAGAGCAGATCATGCTCGAATTGCTGTGCCGCGCCGCCCGCCAAACCCGCGTCGAACATCACCACGCCGCACTCCGCGTTGAGCGCGAAGGAACGCGGATCGAAATTGATCGAGCCCACGCTCAACACGACATCGTCCACGATGAGCACTTTGGCATGGACCATCGTTTGCTGATGCTCGAATAGTTCGACGCCGCCGTCCAAAAGAGCGCGCCATGTGCGGCGGCTCGCGCGTCGCACCGGCGGCTTGTTGTGAAACGGCCCGGGCGTGAGGATTCGTACGCGCACGCCGCGTTTGCGCGCCTCGGTGAGCGCGGCGATGAACGGAGGCGTGGGGACGAAGTACGCGTTGGTGATCGCGAGCGAGTGCCGCGCGCCGGCGACCAGCGCGGCCATCACTCGTTGCGCCGAGCTGGTGGCGCTCGCGGGATTGCTCTGCACGACGCACATCTGAATGTCGCCGGCCGGTGAGAGCTCGGGAAAATAGGAAGCGTCGAGCAGCAACTCGCCTGTGGCGTCGTTCCACGTATCGACGAACGCGGCTTGAAGGGCCGCAACCGCGGGGCCCGTGACTTTCGCCTGCGTGTCGCGCCAGTGACGGGGACCGTCGCCATTGCCGTCCCACTGATCCGCGATCCCCACACCTCCGGTGAACCCGACAGCGCCGTCAACCACGAGCAGCTTGCGATGCATGCGCCGATTGTATTTCTCCCAATCGTACCATGCCGGGCGACCAAACCACTGCACGTCGCAACCGGCGCTTCGCATGCGATCGACGACGCCGGGTCGAATCTTTTTCGCGCCGTTGCTGTCGAGCACCACGCGCACGGTGACCCCTCGGCGCGCGGCATCGCTGAACACTTCCGCGAACTCGTCGGGGATGTGGCCGAACTCATAGATGAATGTCGCAAAATGAACTGTCGCGCGGGCGTTTCGGATGGCGTCGAGCATCGGCGGAAAGAACGCGCAGCCGTTCTGATAGATCTCGGCGTCGTTTCCGGCGAGCACCCCCTGGCCCGCTGCCACCGCGAGGGCGCGCATGAACTCTTTGGGCGCGTCGGCCGCTAGAGGGACCGATACGATTGTGTCTTGCCGGTCGGCCCGGGCGTTGATGCTCACCGTGACGTAGAGCACGAGGCCCACGGCCACGAGTAGTGTGAGCGCCAGCGCGGAGAACAGCACGAAGATGATCGTCACTGCGGGCTTTGTCGTGGCATTTCAGGGAAGAGGGCATGCTCTACGCCGAGGCGGCCGCGACAAAGAAGCCTTAGCGACGTTTTGAGCATCGCCGACGCCGCGCACGCCTATCAGCAGGGCACGAAAGGCGCGTTGGATAGCTGCTCCCCCCTCGAAGGACTGAACAACCCGATGTCCAACCTCGCCGAGTTCATCCGAGACAACACCGAGCCAATCCTTGTCGAATGGGAGACGTTCGCCCGCGCCCTCCCGATGGCAGCCGCCATGGACATCGCCGCGCTCCGCGACCACGCCAAGGAGATGCTTACCGTCATCGCCCGGGACCTCGATACACCCCAGACCGTGTCGGAGCAAGCCGACAAGTCAAAGGGGAAATCGGATGCCGATGAGATCGGCGCCCCCAGCACGGCGGCCCAAGAACACGGCGCCGCACGGGCCGAGAGTGGATTTACCGTCGGCCAGATGTTGTCCGAGCTCCGCGCGCTCCGCGCCAGCGTCATTCGCCTCTGGACCAAACAGCACCGCGAGATCGTCGTCGCCGACCTCGAGGATGTCATTCGATTCAACGAGGCCATCGATCAGGCCATCGCCGAATCGATCACCCAATACAGTGACGACATCGGTCACGCCAAAGAGCGATTCCTCGCCATGCTCGGCCACGATCTGCGCACCCCCTTGGGCGCCATTCTGATGTCGGCGAGTTTCATGCTCGAAACGGGCGAGCTCACTGAGCCGCACCTCACCCTTGTGACGCGCATTGCGCGCGGCGCTCGCCGCATGAACCACATGGTGGCCGATCTCCTCAATTTCACGCAGACCAGCTTCGGAGCGGGTATCCCGATTGTGCGCGCCGAGGTTGACGTGCCCAAGATGGTCCACGACGTGGTCGCCGAAATCGCCGCGCTCTACCCAAAGTCCACCGTGAAGGTGGAGACGAGCGGGAGGCTACACGGACAATGGGATTGCGCGCGTCTCACCCAGGCGCTCACGAACCTGATTGGTAATGCCGTGCAGCACGGCGCCAAGGACGCGCCGATCAGAGTTGCGGCGTTCGGCGCCGCAGACGAGATCACGATTGCCGTCCACAACGAGGGACCAGTAATTCCTGCGGAGCAGGTGCCCACGATGTTCCAGGCGGGATCGCGATCCGCGGCCACCGGCGCCGGCGACGACCATCTCGGGCTGGGCCTCTACATCGCCGACAAAATTGTGTTGGCCCACGGCGGATCGATCGACGTCCGCTCTACCAAGGTGGACGGCACAACATTCACCATTCATCTACCGCGGTCGGTCTAGAAACGCACGCGCGCCCGCGAAAATAGCGAACGCGCTACTTCGATCCGCCACAAAAATTTGGCGTTGGCGTTTTATCGGCGTTTGCCGCTTTGATCGAGTCGAGGAGTCCAGCCGGAAGGTTCGCAACCACCGTGCGCATGTCCATTGTTCGGTAACCGGCGGGTACGGCAAACAGCGCGTCGCTCACGGGACCGTGGGTGAACTCGACGATGTCGTTCGTCATCGTCACGTTGCGAGTAGCTCCCGTCGAATCGGGAAACGTCGTTCGGTTGATCGTGCGAAGCGCGACTCCCTTGGGCATGGTGATTGTCCCGTCACCGGCTGAGATGGTTCCACCCACCGCAATCGGAACGTGTTTCATCACTGCGCTGGCCACGCCCTGAAAGTCGAGGTCAGGAGCGATCCACAAATCCGTCGTGCCGGTGATCGACCGCGAGCACGTCTGGCCCAGGAAGGTCACCTGCATTGTGCCGACGGTAGTCTTGCGATACCGCTCGGTGGCGTGTCCCAGCAAGCGATCACCGCGCCCGAGGGCTTCGAGCTTGCTCCGCTCGTCGGCGTGACTGCTGATTTGCAGCGTCGGTATATCGGGCGTTTGTGGCAGCGCAATAATACTGGCCATCTTTTGGGCTGGTATGACCATGGTCACCGTGCTGTCCACTCCGTCGAATATGGTGTACATCCCCTCAACCGACTCCATCGTGGCGCCCATCCCCGACAGTTGCACCCATTCCATGCGAAGATACCGGTCGGTGACCGTCTGACGCATCGCGATGGATGACACCCGGCCGCCGCCGGAGTCGGACTTCATGTTCACCGTGTACGACCAGCCGACCGACGACTGAGCCAGCACCGTCCGCGGCATGGCGACTGCCAATAGCGACGCCATCGTGACCACCAAACGAGTCGAGTGCATCTCAGTTCCAGCGGAAGGGCGTTAGAATTTGCGGACGGGCGGCGGATTCGAGATCAATCATACGAGCTGCCTGCCGGGTTCGCACGTTAAGAATGTAGCATGCGCGGATGCTTACGAGGCGAAGGCGGCGGCCACCCGGGCCACAGGGCTAGCCGGGGTCGCGCGCCATCGCCGCCGGTTCGACCGGCAGAAGTGCGCCTGCTGGCTCGGTGTTGCATCCGGCCTCGGCTCGAGCGCCCACGCCCGCTTGGAATCGGCGGAACCGGGGTCGGCGAACTTCAGCCCAAACCAGTCGAGCGCCTCGGTGTAGTCCATTTCATTAGTCGTCGCGAGCAGCGTGTGAAGCAGCGGCGTGAGATCCGTTCCCGCGACCGACGATGCGACGGCAACGAATTCCTCCGGTGTGTAGCCGCGCTCACCGCTGTACCGCGCGATCGCCAGGCGCATCACATCGTCCGGACTCTTGCGATCGTTCGTGAGCCGGCGGATCCGGCGTCGATGATCAGCCCGACGATGGGCCCCTTGTCGTAATAGCTCACCGTCTGGTTGCGATTGCCGCCCACGCCGGAGCTCGATGTCGTGCCCGACGTCAGAGATGCCTGATCGAGCGTCTGCACCAACCGGCCGGGCGATGTCTGCACCGTCTGGATATAACCCGACAGGCCATCGAGATAGTTCGCGACGGTTCCCACGCCGGAGCGTACGACGGCAAGGTCGCCATAGTACGTCGTCAATCCTTCAGCGATCCATAAACTCGGCGTGCTCGTGAGTCGATGAAGCTGTCGTAGTCCGGTCCGCGGTAGTGATTCGAATCGCTGCCAACGAGGTCGAGCGATGACACCGACAGCGGCCACGTGGGCGCGAGCTCCAGCTTCACCTCGTACGGGCGCTTCGTTTGGCGATGCGTCTCGTTAATCGTGATGAATGTGGACGGCCCGTTGATGACCGCGAACGCCGAGTCAACCCAGCAGCCCGTGATGGGAAGCGCATCGTGTAGACGATGGTCTGTGCACTGGCGACGCCCCACAATGACGCCAATGCGACGAACGCCAGCGCGACGAATCGCGAAATCTTGAAAGTACGAAACATGATTCCGTTGGTTAGAACCAACGTTCAGGATGTGCTCAGCGTCGCCCGGGCGACGCGGCCGGCGGCCAAGTCCCACGCCGCGCACCCGACGGTCTTGAACACTATCGGCTGGTCCAAGGCGGGCTTGTTCGCCAGCGCGTCGTTAATGCCCGATACTTTCGTCCAGTCCACGCCCGCCTGAATGAAATCGCCGGCCTCGTGTTGTGCGCCCGCCAGATCATCGACATAGAGCGCGCTGCCCGCAATCGTGCGCGCGCCGATTTCGCACATCTGCGGCGTGAATGCACCCATGCCAATCACGAGTCGGCCGGTGCGCGGCGCTTCGTCATAGACGGCGCGGCGGCTCGTTGTCAGGGCAATGACGACGTCTACGGAATCGGGGGCTGTGGCGTCGGTGAGCGGCTGCAGGTTGCGCACGGTGCTGCGTTGTGCCTCACAGAACGCCTGCGCATCCGCCGGAGTGATGCCCTTCACGCGAACTCTCGCCTCGGGATGCAGCTCGCCGATTGCCTGCAGATGGTTCGCGGCCTGGATGCCCGTACCGATCAGCAGAAACTCCTTCGGCGCGTTGCGGCTGAACGTTTCGACGCCGAGCATCGACATGGCGGCCGTGCGTCGCCCCGTGACGGTGGGACCGTCGAGAATGAAGAGCGTCTTACCGGTGTCAGAATCGAAGCCCATGACCTGGCCGAAGATCGTTGGCAGCGCGCGTTCGGCGTTGCGCGGGCAGACGTTCACCAACTTGTGGATCGCCAGATCCGGCGCGGCGGCGGGCATCGAGAGCAGGACGCCGTCATCATTGAGCGGCACCACGAGCCGTTCCGGGCTCAAGATGCGTCCGGCGGCGTAATCCGCCGCAGCGGCTTTCAACGCCTCGATGAGCGGACGAAAGGGAATCAGGCGCGCCGTGTCAGCGGCGTCGAAAATTGGTGTGGTACTTGAGCCACTCATTGTGTTTTCCCCTCGGCGCGCTCAGCGCACCAAAAAACCGAAGCTCAGCGGCTGGCGGTCATCGACCAGCTAGCTCGCGAAGTCGCAAATATGCGCCTCGCCTCCGACCTTGGGAATCACGGCGTGGAAAAGTAACGAAATGAAAAAGCCCGGACACCCTCGCCCGGACTCTCTCTCGTCGAACCGCACCACCGCACCACCGCACCACCGCACCACCGCTAAGACGCCAACGCCACCCCAATCGTCTCCCTCAGCCGCGACAGCGCTTTCGACCGGATCTGCGACACCCGCGACTCCGTCAACCCGAGAATCTCGGCGATCTCGTGGAGCTTGAGCTCTTCGAAGTAGTACAGCGCCAACACCGTGCGCTCCTGCTCCTTGAGCTTCAAGATCGCTTCGCGCAGCATCGCTACTTCCTGTTCACGGCCGATCTGCTCGTCCACACCATGCTCCGGATCGGTGTGCAGCAGGTCGAGCGGCGACACGCGGCCTTCGCCATGATCGGTGGCCGGTCGGTCGATTGGCACGCGGATGGCGCCTTCGACGTCGGACTCCCACTTCCATAGAGTCTTCACGTCAACGCCGAGCGCCGTGGCGACCTCGTGATCTTCTGGCACGCGGCAAAGCTTTGCCGCGAGCTGCGACCTGGCCGAGCCGATGTCACGCGTCTTCCGACGCACCGATCGGGGCACGTGATCCTGACGACGGAGTTCGTCGAGAATGGCGCCGCGAATTCGCGGCACGGCAAAGGTGCTGAACGCCAGGCCGCGATCGGCGTCGAAGGCGCTCATTGCCGCCATGAGACCGAGTGTGCCGGCGCTGACAAGCTCGTCGTGATCGAGCTCGTTGCTCAGCTTTCGCTCGAGTTGCCGTGCAACGTGATGCACGAGACTCAAGTTCTCGGTGAGGAGCACGTCTCGGGCAGCCATGTCGCCGTTGGCGAAGGCAGTCCAGTTGGCTCGCGAATCCATATCAGCTCCAGCGTCGAGAGAGAGAGGAAGGAACAGTCATCGCAGTGGGACGCGGAGCGATCGACCGCGATGGTATTAAACGAGAGAGAAAGCCGCGCATCGATTCGGCTGCGGGTGAACCGCCGAGTGCATCGCGCACGGTCATGCCGGCACCAATCGCCGCTTGCAGGCATGGGTCATCAGGCACTGCGCCCAGCACGTCGATGGGGCGCCCGAGGAAATGCGAGCACGCGCCAACGAGAAAGTCACAGGCTTCTTCAGCCAACGCGTCACCGTGCCGGTTGCACAGCACCGAGATCGCCGTATCGGCGCGA
Organism: Gemmatimonadaceae bacterium; assembly: GCA_041690755.1. Lineage (GTDB taxonomy): Bacteria > Gemmatimonadota > Gemmatimonadetes > Gemmatimonadales > Gemmatimonadaceae > JAQBQB01. Next base: position 38,917 of record JBEPWA010000003.1, read on the forward strand.
CGCGCGCGAACGGCCTTCACCAGCGCGTAGTTGGCCGCCAGCGACAACCGGTCGGCCGACGTCACGAGCACCAGCGAGGAGTCAGTCGTCTCGACGACTGCAGTCACGGTGTCGAGCCGGGAACCGGCGTCGAAGATGACGATATCGTAATTTGGAAACACATGTGCCAGGCGAGTCAGCGCGCCGCGCCGGTCGGCGTCGGTGGCCGGTGGCGTGGCATCGCCGCTGCTGCCGCCGGCCACGAGCGACAGGTTGTCGTCCACCATAATGAGCGCGTCGTCCGGATTCGCCTGCTGGTCAGCCAACGACCAGAGGCTACGAGCGGGACGCGCGCCGAACAGATGATGCTGCGATCCGTTCGCCTCGGTGGCGTCCACCAGCAGCACGCGCGCGTCACGCTCGGCTGCCGACAGCGCTGTGAGCGCCGCGACGATAGATGTGCCAACGCCGCCCTTGCCACTGGCGAGAACGATTCTATGCATGTGCCATCTCCCACGTCGCGATGCTGCTCAGCTTGACGTACGGCGGCAACTCGGCCAACGACACCACCGGCAAGTTGGGCAACACCGGCTCGATGAGGCGGCGCAGGCCAACGCGCAATGACGGCGGTGCGAGCAGCGGCGCCATACGGCCTTCCACCATGTTCGAGCTGGACATGTTGTCGAGTTCGCGCAGCAGGGCGCCGAGGCTGTCCGGCGTGACCAGCATGGATGGGTTCTGATTGGCCCGCGGACTGAACAAGCCGAGCAACGACATCTCGAGCTTGGGACCCACGGTGATACCGCGCACTACGCCGCCTTCGTCCATGTGCAACCGCGCAATGGTATTGGTGAGCGCGCGGCGGGCATGCTCGGTGAGAATTTCCGGATCCTTGGTCTGATCGGACGCGTCGGCCACGGCTTCGAGGATTGTGACGAGATCGCGAATCGGCACGCGCTCCTTGAGCAAACGCTGAAGGATGCGGTGCAACACGCCAAGGGTGATCTTGGCCGGAATGACGTCATCAACGAGCGCCGGGTGGGTCTTCTTGAGCGTGTCGATCATTTCCTGCACGTCCTGGCGGCCGAGTAGATCGGCGGCGCTGGACTTGAGCTTTTCCATGAGGTGCGTGGCGACGACCGTTGCCGGCTCCACTACCACGTAGCCGAGCGCTTCGGCTTCGACGCGCTTGGTGGTGGCAATCCAGCGCGCCGGCATGCCGAAGCTCGGATCGATCGTGTCGATGCCTTCGACGTTGCCAATGACGCGGCCCGTATCGAGCGCGAGCAGGAAGCGCGGCATGACTTCACCGCGCGCAATCTCGGAGCCGCGCAGCTTGATGATGTATTCATTGGCCGGCAGCCGGATGTCGTCGCGAATGCGGATGGCCGGAACGAGAATGCCGAGTTCCTGCGCCGACTGCTTGCGTAGCATCGACAAACGGTCGAGCAGATCGCCGCCCTGCTTTTCGTCAACGAGCGGAATGAGCGCGTAGCCCACTTCGAGCTCGATTGGATCGATCTGCAGCAGGTCGGACATAGGATCGGCGATCGGCGCCGGCGGAGCGGCGGCAACCTGGTTCGCCGCATCCTGGACGAGTCGCTTCTTTTCGGCTGTGCTGGCCATACGGCCAAGGGCGAGCAATCCACCGCCGAGCACGAGGAACGGCAGCTTCGGCAGTCCCGGCACGAGGCCGAACGCCGCGAGCACAGCACCGGCAATCGTCATCGAGCGCGGCTGCGCGCTCAACTGCGACGCGAGCGCCACGCCCATCTTGGAGCCGCTGGCCGAGTGCGTAACCATGATGCCGGCGGCGGTGCTGATGATCAGCGCCGGAATCTGCGTGACGAGACCGTCGCCAACGGTGAGGATGGTGTACTGCGACATCGCCTGGCCAATCGGCATGCCTTTCTGAATCACGCCAATGAAGATGCCGCCCACGATGTTGATCGCCGTAATGAGCAGGCCGGCGATCGCGTCTCCCTTCACGAACTTGGACGAACCGTCCATGGCGCCGTAGAAATCCGCGGCGCGCGAAATGTCTTCGCGGCGCTTGCGGGCCTGCTTCTCGTCGATCAAGCCGGCGCTCAGATCGGCGTCGATCGCCATCTGCTTGCCGGGCATGGCGTCCAACGTGAAACGCGCGGCAACTTCGGCCACGCGGCCGGCGCCCTTGGTGATGACGATGAAGTTGATGCCGACCAAGATCAGGAACAGCACCATGCCTACGACGTAGTTGCCGCCGATGACGAACTCACCAAACGCCTGAATGACGGCGCCTGCGTGCCCCTGGCTGAGCACGAGCCGCGTACTACAGACGTTGAGCGCGAGTCGGAACAGCGTGAGGAGCAGTAGTAGCGACGGGAACGAGCTGAACTCGAGCGGGTCCGTGGTGTTGAGCGCCACGAGCAACACCACGAGCGACATGCCAATGCTCGTGGCCAGCAGCAGGTCGAGCATGACGGCCGGCAGCGGCACCATGAGCAGCGCGACGATGGCCAGCACGACCACCGCAAGGCCGACTTCGGCGTTGCGCTTGCCTGCGGTTTCGAACATCGGTGAGGGAGCGACGGAAGTACTCATCCGATTGCACTCCCTTCCCAGCTGCCACGGGTGCCGCGAGTGCGCAACACGAAGGCAAGAATTTCAGCCACGGCCATGTAAAGCTCGTAAGGGATCAGCGTGCCCACTTTCGCCGTCTTGAGCAGCGCGCGGGCAAGCGGTTTGTTCTCGATCATTGGCACGCCCGACTCGCGGGCGATTTCCTTGATACGTTCGGCGATTTTGCGCTGGCCGATTGCCAGAACGATTGGAGCGGGCGCGATCGTGGGGTCGTACTTGATGGCGATGGCAATGTGCGTGGGGTTGATGATGATGACGTCCGCCTTGGGGACGTCGGCCATCATCTGCTTGCGCGCATACGACCGCGCAACTTGCCGGCGGCGCTGCTTGATCTGCGGATCGCCGTCGTTCTGTTTGGACTCGAGCTTGACCTCTTCCTTGGTCATGCGCAGCGATTTCTCGTGCTCCCACCACTGCCAGATGTAGTCGGCTGCGGCGAGGCCCAGGTACGCCACACCGGCGGACGTGAGCATGCGCACCGCGTACTTCTTGACGACGAACAGAAATCCGAGCTGCGACGTCTGCGACAGGACAATGGCGTCGGGAATGGCTGCCTTGATCGCGCCGTACACGGCAATGCCCACGATTCCGAGTTTGCCGAGTGACTTGAGCAGCTCCACCACCTGCTTGGACCCGATCAGATTCTTGGCGTTCGACGCTGGACTGATGCGCGAGAACTGCGGCATGATGGGCTTGAGCGACAACGTGCCGCGCGCCTGCAGCGTCGCCATCACGGCGGCGGCACCGGTGGTGGCGGCAATGAGGCCGAACGTTGCGGCGAACGCATGCATCGCCGTGGTGCGAATGAGCGTGATCGCCGACTCGCCGTCGAGCGTCATCGTGCCGACGCTGGCGAGTCCGCTGCCCATGATCTGAAACAGTCCCTGGCCGGCAACCGGCGCGAGCATGCTCAACACGGCCGCGCTACCGAGCAGCGACGCTGCCACGGTGAGTTCGGGGCTCTTGGGAATCTTTCCGTCTTCCCGGGCCTCGTCGCGACGATGCTGGGTCGCGTCTTCTGTTTTTTCCGCTTCGCTGTCGGCCATTAGAGCGACCCTCGCGTGAGCGCGGAAAAGACGTGGTCGAGCGTGTTGTTGTAGACGCCGGACCAGCCATTGTAGAACGCGCCGATGAACGGAATGGACGCGGCAAGGGCGAACAGGCCCACGCCAATCTGAATCGGGAAGGCAACCGACAGCACGTTGAGCGCCGGCGCCGCGCGACTGAGAATGGCCAGAGCGGTGTTGGCCACGAGGACCGAGGCCACCACCGGCGCGGCGAATTGCAGGCCGAGCGCAAACAGCACGTTGGCGCTGCGGACCATGGCGTGAATTCCCTCGGCGTGGATTCCGGTGCCAATAGGAATCAAGCGAAGGCTGCGCGCCACGGCGTCGATCATCACGAGATGCGCGTTGACGGCAAGCAGCAGCGTGATGGCAAACAGGTTGCCGAACACGCCGAGCACGTTTTCCTGGGTGTTGTTGATCGGATCGAAGATCGCGGCGCCGGACAGGCCGATCTGCATGCCCATGAGGTCGCCCGCCACGCTTGCGGCGCCCACGAGCAGCGCGGCGCCCAGTCCAAGCCCGAAGCCGACGAGCGTCTCGCCGATGAACGTTTCAGGCGTGATCTGCGGAATGCCGTGGACCTGGGCGAGCGCCACCGGCTGCAGCAGCGCCGTGAGCAGAATGATGATGCACGTCTTCACCGCCGGCGGCACGCTCTTCGTGGAGAAGACCGGCGCGACCAGCACCATGCCGCCCACGCGCGCTGCAAGCAGCACGAGTGTTTGGGAGGAGCCGGGGGCGAAGAGGTCGAATTGCATTAGGTGGGTGGAACGGTGGAAGGGTGGAACGGTGGAACGGGAGTTACGAGATCAGAGATGGCAGGCTTCTAAAGAGCTCGGTGGTGTATTTCACGAGCAGCTGCATCACCCAGGGCAGGGCGATGAGGAACACGACGCTCACCCCAACCAGCTTGGGCACAAAGGCCAGTGTCTGTTCCTGGATCTGCGTCACCGCCTGCAACACGCTCACGGTGAGACCAATGATCAGCGCCACGAGCAGCATTGGCCCTGAGATGAGCAGCGCGAGCATGATCGCGTTGCGCGCGAGATCGACGACGAGGGTGTGCGACATTTATCGGAAGCTCGTGATGAGGCTCTGGACGATTAGCGACCACCCGTCCACGAGCACGAACAGCAGCAGCTTGAACGGCAGCGAAATCATGGCCGGCGGCAGCATGAACATGCCCATGCTCATGAGCACGGACGATACGGCCACGTCGATGACGATGAACGGCAGGAACAGCGCAAAGCCGATCTGAAACGACGTGCGCAGTTCGCTGATCACGAACGCCGATGTCAGTGTGACGAGCGGCACATCGTTGATCGTGGCCGGCGCGGCGCTTCCACTCATGCGAACGAACGTGTCGATGTCCTGGCGCCGCGTCTGTCGCAGCATGAAGGCGCGAAACGGCTTGGCGCCGACTTCGAGCATCTGTGCCTGATCGATCTGGCCGTTCATCCACGGCGTGAGAGCGGTCCGGTTCACCTCGGAGAGGGTGGGCGCCATCACGAAACCCGTGAGCAGCAACGCGAGCGCTGCTACGAGCTGATTGGGGGGGGCGCTCTGGGTACCGAGCGCCTGCTTGAGAAAATTCAGGACGATGAGGATTCTGGTAAAACCCGTCATCATCAGCAGTAGCGTGGGCAGCAACGTGAGCAGGCCCATCATCACGACCACGCCAACCGTGCCGCTCAGGTGCAAGCCGTCGCCGCTTCCCACCTTGAGGTCCATCTGCGGGGCGAGCTTTGACACCGGCGCGTCGAGCAATGACCGCTGCATGGCGGCTGGTGCAGCCGCGGCGGGTGCGGCCGCGGTCTTCGTGTTCTGTGCGTCGAGAATGGCCTGCGCCACGGCGGCCGGCGAACCCGGCGCCCGTGTGCCATTCGTCGTCTGCGCCGCGATCTGCTGGAGCTGCGCAGTGGTGGGCGCGGCAGCCGGTGCGCGGGCTGGCGTACGAGCCACTGTGCGAGCCGGTGCGCGAGCTGCCTGCGCGTGGGCGGCGCGAACCGGTGCAACGAGCAGCGCAGCGAATACCAGCGACAGGCCCGCAGTCTTCAAAGCGCCACGAAACGCCGCTTTGAAATCCAGCGGCGACGTGGGACGCTGCCCGGAGAGTGCAATGGCAGTGACGGCCGACCGCTCCGCTGCAACAACCTCGGCTTCCTCCAGCTCGAACAGGCGATTGATGCCGCCTTCGCCCACCGAAACTGCCACCAGGCGCTCGCCAACGCGGATCACGGCAATCCCTTGCTTGGGACCGAGCGCGAGCCGTTGGACGACCTCCATACGCAACTTCGCGTTGGTCGTCGACGTCGGAGCGAAACGACGGAGCAGCTTGAGAGCGATGCCCAGCAGCGCCAGGACGAATCCCAGCGTCAACAACACGCCCATCATCGAGCCGAAGGTCACGCCACGCTCTCGGGAATGGTGATGTTCGAGATGATCCGCGTGATGCGAACGCCAAAATGCTCGCCCAGTACAACAACTTCGCCTTCGGCAAAACGGCGATCGGCCACGTAGAGATCGATCGGCTCACCGGCGAGACGCTCGAGCTGCACCACCGAACCACGGCCAAGGCGCAGAATGTCCTGCACCGTCATCCGTGTACGACCCAGCTCGATCGAGAGCGGGAGCGTGAGGTCCAACAGCATGGCGATCGGCACCTCGGAATGGCTCGCGACGCCGGATCCAAGCTCGGCGAAGTCGGGCGAAGGCTGCGCGCCGCCGGCGGTCAGGGCGTCGATGTCGGATTGATTCATAGGTTGTCCGAGGACAGAAGGGGTTCGGAGGTCAGCGGATCGAGCACGCGCACGGCGAGTTTGCGGCCCACGCGGCCCGCGGACGACTTGAAACGCGGCTGGCTGCCGACGAGCAGATTCACATCGGAGTCGATCGGGATGCCGGTGGACAACATGCTGCCGGCCTTGAGGCCGGCGATGTCGCGCATCGTCAACCGGAAATCCGGAAGACGTGCCGAGACTTCCACGCGCGTGGCACGCAGCGCGCCTTCGGTGATCACGCGCTGTCCGGCCGGTTCGCGCCGCGGAACGTGGGCGAGCGAGTTGGCGCTGCCGGTCACGAAAAACTTTTCCAGCACGGACAGCGGCAGCGCGATCGAGACGAGGCTCGACGTGCCGGCAAAGCTGGCGTAGATGTTGGTCACGAGCACCGGCGCTTCACGCGCCGCTGCCTGAATGATTTCGGGAATGGACTCAAAACCGGACAGACCCAGCTCGAGCTCCACGTGGTCTTCCCAGATCTCCTGGACGAGCGCCATGACGCGTTCGGCTACGACGCGCACTGCAAGGCGTTCGATCGGCGTCATTGCACGGTCGAGAATCGTCGCTTCCGATCCACCGCCGAACAAACGATCGACGAGGAAATAGGCGAGCTCTCGGCCGATGTCGATCACGGCCTGTTCACCCACTGCGTCGTCGCCCGCGCGATCCTTGATGTCGAGCAGGAACGAGTTGCAGCTGGTGGGCAAGGAGAGGATGTACTCGCCGAACGACAGCTGCTCCACGCTCTGCAACCGCAGCTCGACGACGCCGCGCACGCGTCCCATGAGCCAGCCTTCGAACGACTTTACCAGGCGTCCATACATGGCTTCGAGCGTGCGCAGACGGTCCTTGGAGACGCGGTGCGGGCGCCGGAAATCGTAGATCTGAACGTCGGACAGCGGACGCTGAACTATCGGACGCTCGGCCTGCTCGCCGAGCATGAGCCGGTCGATGTCGTTCTGCGAAAGCTGCTGCGAAGTGTTCGGCCTGCCAGGAGCGGTCATTGGATCACGAACTGCGGAAAGAAGACCTTGAGGATTGCGCCCTTGGGAAAGAGCGGGGAAACGGCGTCCATCACTTCAGTCTTGATCCCGTCGCGCAGCGTGATGTCGGTGAGATCGTCTACGGTCTTCTTGCCGAGCAGAGCGAGAATGTCGTCGCGCACTTCTGCCTCGTGCGCCTTCATCAACTCTTCAGTCGCGGCGTCCTTGAGCTGGAACGTGGCCGTGACCATGAGGAAGCGCGTTCCGTTGCTCCCCGCCGGATTGAGCACCAGGTTTTCGATCGGGTGATTCACCGCGGTCGATGCCACTTCCACCACCTTGGGCGGTGGAACCGGCGTTTCCGCGCGATGCTTCGCCAGAATGGGTCCGAGCCCGAACAGGCCAGCCGCGACACCGGCGGCTATGCCGGCGACGCCAAGGATGAGGACGCCGCGGCCAGCCTTCGACGGCGCGGCGGCTGGGGCGGCATCGGTTTCCGATGATTGTTCGATGGCTTGAGTGGCCATGGTCGGGAAGACGAAGGGGAGGGAACAGCGTGATGCGGAGGGATTACGGCATCGGGAAAGGCAGGCGGCATACCAAGCGATAGGGCGCTGCCGCTGGCTGTATGTAGTCAGGATAACTGCTGCTCTTATAACGACTTAGAGCGTTATTCAGATCGCTGGCTTGTAGCGGAAAATTTGACCAGGAATGGCCGACAGGGAATGAATTGCCGGGTGCCTTAGGGTCATTATTGCCGGGTTGGGTGCCGGGAACACAGAACGGCGAACCGCGTGTCGCGATCCGCCGTTTCCCTTCTTGTCATTCCGAACGAGCGCAGCGAGGAGGAATCTTCGTTCTGCCCTCTTATAGCTGGCACGAGAGCAGATTCCTCCTCGCTGCGCTCGTTCGGAATGACAGAGGCCTACTAGTTCTTCAGCTGCACCAAGTCCTGGAGCATCTGATCGCTGGTCGTGATGACCTTGCCGTTCGCCTGGAAGCCGCGCTGCGCCACGATCATGTCTGTGAACTCCTGCGCCAGATCGACGTTCGACATCTCCAGCTCGCCGGCGGCGATCGTTGACGTTGCACCTTCGCCGGAGTACGCGAGCACCGGGTCGCCGGAATTGCCGGTGGCCTGGTACATGTTGTCGCCCGCGCGGTTCAAGCCGGTGGGATTGTTGAAGTCGGCGAGCGTCAGCTGGCCGAGCGTCTGCGACGTGCCATTCGTGAACGAACCGATGATCGTGCCGGAGGCGTCGATGGCGAAGCTCTGCAACGCACCGTTCGTGTAGCCGTTCTGATCGCGCATCACTGCGTTGGACGATCCGGCGAACTGCGACAGCCCATTCAAGCCAGTGCCGAAGTCGAGCTTCATGTCGACTTCCGCGGCGCCGCTGTTCGGCGTGAACTTGATCTCTGGCGGCGCAAATCCGGCCACCGTGGTGTCGATCGTGCCGTCGCTCTTGAACGTGATCGGATGCGTGCCACCTGCTTCGGTGACGCCGGCAGCGGTGATGTCCATGCCCGATCCGTCGAACTTCCAATCCCAGGTGTTCGCACCGGTCTTCCACATCACCATTTTCACTTCGTGCTTGGTGCCGAGCGAATCGTAGGCGGTGATCGACATGTCCTTGAACGCGTTCGCGTTCTGCGGCAACGCGCGCTGTGTGGCATCAAGCGCGTCGAGGGTCGCCGCGGAACCCTTGTCGAACGCCGTGGCGGACGCATCGATATTGCCGGACAGGGTCACGCTGGTCGTGGCCACTGCCGGCGACGTCTGCGATTCGGGAATCATGATGTTGCCGACGTTATCGGTGAGCTTGCCGTTGGCCGCCAGGCGACCCTGCACGGCGTAGCCGTTATTGGCCGAGGTCAACGTACCGTTGGCGTCAACCTGAAAGTTGCCGGCACGTGAGAAGTAGCTCTCGGCGCCATTCTTCAGGACGAAGAACGAGCTGCCCTGAATTGCCAGGTCGGTGTTCTGTCCGGTCGTCTCGAGATTACCCTGCGTGAACATGGTGTCAACGCTGCCGATCTGCGAGCCAAGTCCGATCTGCACCGGGTTGACACCGCCGGTGTTGCCGGACGGACGGCTGGCGCTGCTGACGAGCTGGGCGAACCCTTCCTTGAATGTGACGCGTCCAGCTTTGAAGGCGACCGTGTTCACGTTCGAGACGTTATTGCCGATAACATCCATACGAGTCTGCTGATTGCGAAGACCCGAAACAGCGGAAGAAAGCGAGCGAAGCATTGGAGCTCCTGCGGTTGAGAAGAAAAGAAGCGAACGAAAAGACGAATGCCGGTGAGGGGCCGGCGAGCGGTTAGTTAGTGATCTGAATGACGCTGGCGTAGGGAATCGACAGACTTCCCGCCGTGAGAATCAGTCCGTTGGTGCCGGTGGTGATGCCGTCAACCTTGCCGGTGGTGTACGTCTGAACCGCCACGGCCGAGCCGGCGCTGTCTTTCGCGTCGATCGAGTAGGTGTATGCGCCGTCCTGCAGGCCGCTCGTCGCGCTTCCGAGATCGATCGTCTGCTTGCCGCCGGTCACCGCGCCGAGGTCGCGCGAGCCGATTTCGTTTCCGGCGCTGTTGTAGATGTGCAGGGTGGCCGTTTGCGCGGCGCCGGCAAAATTCGATGTCACGCTGGTGGTACCACTGGGTCCGCCCAGCTGCAGGGCATTGCCCGAGGCCATCACAGTGTGACCAATGGTGTTGATTGCCGACGACGCCTGAATCGCGCCGAGTAGCGTGCCCGACGACGTCGTCTGGCCGGTGAGCGTTGTGTTGATCTGCTGCAGCTGCTCGAGGCTGGAAAACTGCGCCAGCTGCGCCGCCATCTGCGAACCATCCATCGGATTGGTTGGATCCTGATTTTGCAGCTGTGCAATGAGCAGCTTCATGAACTGGTCCTTACCCATGTCGCCACCCGGCGTTGCCGCAACCGCGGGCGCGGTCGGCGCACTGGTCGTGTTAGACGCAGATGCTGTCTGCCCGATCATTGTTGGTCTCTCCTGCGCTGCTCGCGCTGTTGACGGCGGTCGCTCTGCGCCTGTTGGCGTTCCTGCTGCTGCCACGCATTGCCGCGGTCAGAGCGTGAGTTGTTCGATGCGCTGGACGAATCAGGCGTCGGTTGTGCCGCCACGGCGCCGTTGGTGCTCGCTGCCGCGCGCACCCGCATGGATTCCACTTCCATCCCGTCGCGGTTGAGGGCGCGTACAAGTTCGTCGCTGCGCGCGCTCATGGTCTGCGCGGCGCGGGCGTCGGATACGTCGATCGTGGTGCTGAGCGAGTTGCCGCGCAGCCCAACCTGAATTCTGTCCGTTGCGCCGTTGCCGGCGTCTACGTTCATGGTGATCTGTGACAGCGGGCGAGCCGGTGCGTTATCCGCCGCTGCCATGATCCGCTCGGTGCGCTGGGCTGCCGTCGATGCAATCACGGGAGCCGGCGCGGCGGTCGCATCGGCGTTCCGTAGCGTGAACGTCGAGCCCATGGAGCTGTAGCCGGCATGATGGCCGCTCTGCGAATTGGCGCCGCTGTCGCTGCTGCTATCCGAGCCTGACTTATCCGATCCGTCGCTCGACTGCGAAAAGCGCGCGGTCACGGTTGGATCGGCGAGGGCCTTGTCCGATGCCCCTGGCTGTGCAACCCCGGCGACGCGAGCAACTGCAGCTGGACGAGCGACTTTCACATCGGCTACCTGCGCAACCTGCGCGAGACGTGCGACGGACACCTGACCCGGGCCTGACGCGTCAGCCGGCGCAGCGGGTTTCAGGGAGTTCGCGTCTGCCGTGCCGGAGCCGGGTAGTTCGAGATGGCCGGGATCGATAGCGCCGAGCGTGTGCAATCCCTCTTCCTTGGCGATGCGCTGCAGCGTTGCGTATGCGTCGGAGCCAGCGGCACCACCATCGAGCAAGAGATCGACGGCGCGGCCCTGGGTATGCTTGGAGTTCTGCGTCCACGTGACTACCGGGCCGTTCGTATCTCGGCCCTGCGCGTAGAGCGTGTCCTGCCGCGACTGGGCGCGGTAGGTCTCTTCAATGCTGACGGTGTGTCCGGTCTCGGCCTGCATGCGATCCATGACGATCGCGAGCTTTGCCTGCAGCTCCGGCGTGAGCGCGCCAACCGCACGCACCACTCCGCCCGAACCGGTTGCTGCCGCCGTAGCAGCAGTGGCCGCCGTAGTCGCGGTGCTGTCGGCGTTCGTTGCATCGTCGCTTGCGCCGGTAGTCTCCTTGTCGTCCTTGGCGGCATCGGTGCCATCCAACTCCGACGTGCCCTTGGGCTTGTGCGCGGCTTTGTGAATGTGCTTGGCATGCGCGTGCGCATGGGCGAGCAATCCGGCAAACCGATCCTTCTCCTCGTTGTCGCTATAGGAGTCTCGTGTTGCCTTCGCGTTGCGCGCCATCGCCGTTGCGCTGCTGATCATGGATATTGTCACGGAGTCTTTCCTTGCATTGCGAGTTTGCTCAACGTCGCTACTCGTTCCGGCGGCAGCGCGGCCATGATCGACGCGGCTTGGCGCGGCCCGACGTAGCCGAGAATGATCTCGACATCATTGTCCGTCATGTGTTCGAGCACCTTGGCGGCCTGCTTCGCATCCATTGACGTGAAGACTTTCGCAATGCGCCGCTGCGATGCCTCGCGCGCCGTATCAGGCGCGTTGGCCGCAGCAATCGCCGCAGCCACGACCGACTCGGGCACACCGGCTTGCATCACCGAATTGGGCGATCCGGCACGCGGAACGAGTTTGGCACCGGGAATGACCGCTGGCGCGCCGGCGACTGGCTTTGCCGAATCAGGCGTCACCGCGGCGCGATGGGCGCTGTCGCCGGGAGGCGTCGCGCCTTCACCGGAGGCGACGAGCGCCGTATCCGTGCCAGTGGAATCCTTGTGCGCCTTCGTGGAATCGCTCACGGGATGAACGGCGCTGCCGGGCGTGGTCATGGCGACCTTGGCCCCGCTCGCTCCCGCGGTACCCACAACGAACGCAATCACAAACGCTACGACGGGCTTCATGCGCTAGCCGCTCCGGAATCGTTGCCGGCCTCGCGACGAGTGAATCGCGTCAGCGCGAGCTCGTCCATCTGCCGAAGGTCCTGCGCGTTGTCTTCCACGCGCCACGTCTGAAAGTGACGGTCGCGCAGCCGGCTCAGCACACGGCGCGCCTGCAGCGCCGACGTGAGGTCCGTGCGCGCCTGTGTTACCAGCTGCTCGGCCATCTCCACGCGCGACTGTGCATCGACGATGTGGTGATTGAGCTGCTCAATGACGTAGCCGATCGTCTTTAACTGCCCGATCGTCGGCTCGTTGGCGTGCGCAGTACGCAGGGCCTGCGAGCCGCTCTGCTGAATGGTCTCGAGAGCCTTTTGCGCAACACGCGCTTCATCGGCGGCAGACTCTGCCTCGGCCAGCTTGGCCGCGGTCTGCTTTTCCTCTTGCTCGCGTAGCTCGAGCACCTGCTGAAGACGGAACTTGAACGCGCTCATTACGACCTCCTCGGTGTTGAACCGATCTGTGCGGCGATCGAAACGAGCGCACGCTTCGTCGCATCCATTGCGGAATACTCCTCGGGGAGCTGCTGTAGAAAGTCCAACACCTGGGGGCGAAGCCGCAGCGCGGCATCTACTCCGGGATCGCTACCCTCGTGGTACGCTCCTACGAGGATCAAATCTTCCTTCTCTCGATACGACGACTCGAGCCGGCCAACCGAGTTGGCGGCAGCCCGTTGCTCGGCGGTGATGACGTGGTCGCGCACTCGACTCTTGCTTTCGAGCACGTCGATCGACGGATAGTGTCCGGCCGCCGCGAGCTTTCTCGTCAGCACAATGTGCCCGTCGAGAATCGAACGCGTGGCATCCGCCACGGGCTCGTTGAAATCGTCGCCGTCAACGAGCACGGTATAGATGCCGGTGATGCTGCCTTTCTCATCGGTGCCGGCGCGCTCCAATAGGCGCGGCAGCGCGGCGAATACCGAAGGCGGATAACCTTTCGTTGTTGGCGGCTCGCCCACGGCGAGTCCGATCTCGCGCCACGCCATGGCGACGCGGGTGATCGAATCGACCATCAGCAGCACTTCCTTGCCCTGCTCGCGGAAGTATTCGGCGATCGACGTTGCGACGAGTGCACCGCGGGCGCGTACGAGCGCCGCCTGGTCACCAGTCGCCACCACGAGTACCGAACGCGCCAGCCCTTCAGGTCCGAGAGAATTCTCAATGAAGTCGCGCACTTCGCGGCCGCGTTCGCCGAGCAGCGCAATGACGTTGACGTCGGCCTTTGCCTGTCGCGCCACCATGCCGAGCAACGTGCTCTTGCCAACGCCAGATCCGGCGAAGATGCCGACGCGCTGTCCCTTGCCAAGTGTTAGAAAACCGTCGATGGCGCGAACGCCGGTCTCAAACGGTTCCGTGATGATTTCGCGATTGAGCGGATGCGGCGGCTCAGCCGACAACGGCATGCGCACGGCATGCTCGATCGGTCCCTTGCCGTCGATTGGATGTCCCAGGCCATTCAACACGCGGCCGAGCAATCCCGGTCCAACGTCCGCGCCAAAGCTGCGGCCCATTGGGGTGACGCTCGATCCGGGATGTAAACCGTCCATTTCGCCGAGCGGCATCAACATGACGCCACGCTCGTGAAAGCCCACGACTTCGGCGAGCACCGATTTTTCTTCCGACAGACTCGTCACGCGGCACAGCTCACCGAGACCCACGTCCAGGCCGGCCGCTTCGATGACGAGACCCACGACGCGCGTCACGCGCCCCATGCGGTAAATGCGCGGCAGATCGCCGATGCGCTTGGCGAGGCGATTACGAAGCATCGACCTGTGCCATGCGATGATAGGCCCGCTCGAGCGCGGTATCGACGCGACCATCGACAATGCGATCGCGCCCTTCGACAAGACAGCCGCCGCGCGCCAGGCGCGGATCGGCCAGCCAACTCGCGTCGCGCGTGCCGGTGATCGGCGCGGATTGCTTTGCGATGCCGTTCAACGTGAGCAGCGACAGATCGAGCGGGTTGACGCGAATCCGCACGGCCTGATCGATCGGAAATTCAGTAAGCGCGCGGCGGACCAGGTCCGCCACGAGATCGGAGTCGAGGCTGACTTCGCGCGACACGATCTGGCGCGCCACCACCACGGCGAGCGCCGCGATGTTCTCTTCGAGGATCGCCGGAGCCAGCGACGCAACTTCATGTAAGTGGTCAACCGCCGCATTGAGCACCGCGACAGTCTCACTGACCTGCGCCTGCGCAGCGGCGTGGCCTTTTTGCTCGCCATCGGCCAGCCCGCGTGCATAGCCCTCTGCGACGGCTTGCGCGCGCTCCTCGGCGACGAGCGCCGCGGAAATCTGCGGGGCCACCGGTACGGTATTCTGTACCGGCGCGCCGGGAGCCGCCGGCATTTTGAGCTCATTGAGTGCCCAGGCGCCCGGCGTCGCCATGGACGCCGCCGGGGTGGAGCGGACGGAGGCATGACTTGTCGCTCTATACGACGAGGTCATCTGCGCCTCCGCCAACCACGATTTCGCCTGCGTCTTCGAGCTTGCGGATCATTGCCACGATGGCCGTCTGCGCGGATTCGATGTCGCGTTTGCGCGCCGGTCCGAGCATCTCCATCTCTTCCTTGAGGGCGGACGACGCGCGGGTAGACATACCGCCCATGATCTTGTTCTTGACTTCGTTGCTCGCCGACTTGAGCGCCAGCGCGAGTTCCTTGACGTCGATCTCGCGCAGCAACCGCTGGAGCGACCGCTCGTCCAGGCTGACGACATCTTCGAAGACGAACATGAGGTTGCGAATCTGCTCGCAGAGCGCCGGATCCTTTTCTTCCACGCCGCGCATGATCGCCTTTTCGAGCGACGGCGTGACGAGGTTGAGAACTTCCGCCACCACCGCCGGTCCACCGGAGGTCGTGAGGCTCTGCGCCGGCCCGAGGTCGGTGTCGGTGAGAATCGACCGCTCGATGAGCACGAGCATGTCCGGCGACACTTTTTCCATACGCGCAATGCGCAGCACCACTTCGGCGCCGAACGTGGGGTCGAGCTCCTTGAGCACCGACGCCGTGTGCGGCGCCTCGAGGTGCGCCAGAATGAGCGCCACAGTCTGCGGATGCTCGCCGCGCAGCATGTTGCCAAGCTGCTGCGGATCGGCATTCCGTAAACGATGCAGACCCGCCGTTTCGGAGATCTGCATCTGAATACGCTTCAGAATCGCCGACGATTTGGCGGCGCCAAACGCCTTTTCCAGCACTTCGCGGGCGAACTCCATACCGCCGGCGGCGATCGAATCCGCCGCCAACATGACCTCAAGCCACTCCGCGAGAACTGCCTCGGTGGCTTCGTTGCTGACGCGATCCATTCGAGCAATCTCGAATGAGATCTGTTCGACTTCTTCCTGTCCCAGCTTGGACGTGATCAACGACGATGCGTCCGAGCCGAGCACCATGCACAGAATCGCCGCCTTCTGGGCGCCGTTGAGCTGTTCGAGTTGGTGCGTGCGCGCGAGTGTGTTGGCCATGGCTTATGCCTCCTTGAGCCAGGCGCGTACGACGCGGGCGGCAACATCAGGCTGCTGCTCGATCGAGGAGTTCACACGGTCGCGCATCGTGTTCTGCGGCATCATCATCTGCATTGGCGCCGCGGGCTGCAGGGCAAACGCCCCTGCGGTTCCCTCGCGCGGTAGCGACAGCACGGCGTTCTCTGGGATGCTCGCCGGCTTGAGCGTCTTGAGGCTGATCAGCGCGATGATGATGATCAGCACCAGCCCGAGCACGCCGAGTAGCGGGCGTTGCGCCGTCTGCACGACGCGCACCAGATCCATCTTGTTGGCGGCGGCCGGCATCACCGGCGCGGAAGCGAATGGAACGCTCACAACGGACACGACGTCGCCGCGAGTGCTGTCTGCGCCAACCGCGCTACGCACCATGGTTTCGATTTGCGCCAGCTCGGCCGGCGTGCGCGGCACCGGTGGTGCCTTGCTGCCAGCGGCAGGCGCGCGATCGGCGACGAGCACCGCCACGGTGAGCCGCTTCAGCGATCCCGGCGCGGCGACGAAGTTTTCAGTGTTCGTGGAATTCTGATAGGTGGTAGACGTGTTGTTCTGGCCCGCGCCACCCTGCGCGCCGGGCACAATCTCCGCCTTCTGTTCGGCGGCGATGACCTGCTTGTCGGGGTCAACGGTGGCGGTGGTGCGCTCCACCTGGTCAAAGCTCATCGCCGCGGATACCTGCACGCGGAGATTCGTTCCGCCCACCATCTGGGATACGATCTTCTCGGCTTTCGTGCGAAGGTAGTCTTCCACTTCGCGCTGCATGGCGAGCTGCTTGCTCGTGAGTCCGGTAATCGACGACGGCTCGTCGCCTTCCGACAACATGCGACCGGAATTGTCTACGATCGTTACGCGCTCGCTGGTGAGGCCTTCGACGCTCGACGCCACGAGATGGGCAATGCCCTTGACGACTTCGGGATCGGCGTCGCCCTTCAATTTGAGTACGACACTCGCTTCGGTCGGACGATCCTGCGCCGCGAAGCCGTCGGTCTCGTGCATCACGAGATGGACTTGCGCGCCGTCGATACCCTGCATTTTGCCGACAACCCGCTCGAGCTCTCCTTCGAGCGCGCGGCGATAATTGATACGCTGCGTGAAATCCGTCATTCCCCACGACGGCTGGTCGAACAGCTCGAGCCCCGGGCGGCCGGAGTTGGGCATGCCACCCTTGGCCAGCGCAACACGCGCCTTGGCCAAGTCGGGCGCCGCAACCGTGATGTCTGCGCCGCCCCGCTCGAGCCGGTACTTCACACCGGCCGCGTCGAGCTTGTCCGTCATTGCCGAAACACTCTCGAGCGGCACACCGGTAAACGCCGGCACCCACGTCGGAGCGCTGGCCCACTGCGCCACGGCAAAGATGAGCGCCGCGGCCGCGATGCCCACAGCGATGATCGCTGCGCGCCGCGGGCCGCCGATGCGTTCGAGGAGAGAGGACAGAGTGTCAGACATTTATTACATCATCCCATGTTCACTACGGATTTGTACGCGTCCATCACTTTGTTGCGCAGCTCCACGAGCATTTCCAGCGACAGCTGCGCTTCTTCGCTCGCCGCCATCACCTGGTGCAGTTCCACCGGCTCACCACGAACGAAGCGCTCGATGTAGTTCTGCGCGGTGTCCTGTTGAGTGGAGACGTCACCGATCGCCTTCTTGAGCGTGTCGCCGAACGACGTGCCGCCGGCCGGCTGCTGGAACCGCGACATGCCGTTCTCGCCGCCGATGTCCAACCCGATACGGCGCGGACCAACCGTGCCGCCCATGCCGCCAATGCCGCCGATCGGAGCTGTCATGTCAGATCTTCACGTCGAGACGGCCGCCGCGAGAGGCGGGCATCTGCGCGTTCTGCGTTTCGCGCAGCGCACGGCCGTAGGTCAACGGACCCATGGCGCCGGCCTTGGCGAAGAACGCGCGCTCGTCGCTCGACAGCACGCTCCAGAGCGCCGGATCGGTGCCGGCCGGCGCTTCGGCCGACAGCGCCTGCGCCCCCGACTTGGCCGGAGCCTGGGTCGGTGCGATGAACCGGGTCGCCGTTGGCAGCGCGGCGGCGCCGGGCTGCTGCGTCTGCGCGCGGCCGCTGTCCCGCAAGGGGAGCGGGGTGGCCGGACGCGAGATGGTCGAGTTACTGATTCCGTAAATGCTCATTTCACTATGCTAGGGTTCGTTCTTGGACGTCAGATGTCGATCGCTTTATGCAACATCGCGCGCGCCACCTGAAAGACCGTGGCATTGGCCTCGTAGACGCGCCGCGCGTTCATGAGATCCATCATCTCGTCCGTCATGCTCACGTTCGGCATGCGGACGTATCCGTTCTTGTCGGCGTCGGGGCTGCCCGGGTTGTAGACGAGCGGGCCGTCCGTGGTATCCACGCCAATCGAGGCGACGCGAACGCCGCCCGTGACGTCCGCCGAATCCGTGGCGACGCCGGTTGACAACCCCGTCGCCGACGAAAGCGCCTGCGACGTCGCGGCGGCCACCGCGGCCACCGCACTGCCCGGCATGTTTGCCGTGGACGGAGCCACCGCCGGCGGTGTCGGAAGAATCGACATTGATGTAGTTCCGTCGAGCGGCTGAATGGCTTCGAGCTGCACGACACGACGCTGGTACGGTCCGCCCTGCGGCGTACGCGTCGTTTCGGCGTTGGCAATGTTCTGCGCGATCACGTCGAGCCGCATGCGTTGCGCCGATAGTCCGCTCGACGCAATGGCGAGGGAACTGAACATCGGACGCGGAGCGTCCGGACGTTGTGGAGCGAATGGGGCGGTGATCTGCGGCATGGTCATGGATTACTCGGCGAGTGGTCCGTCAGCTCTTGATGGCCGTGCGGAACTGCGCGTAGGTCTTTTCGAGCAGCTTTTCCGTGGCGTCGTAGCGCACCTGCTCATCGGCCAACGACGTCATTTCAGTTTCCAGATCCACCGGGTCGCCGGAGGCCGGCTGGCCGGTGGCCGTATCGATCGGCATCGCAAAGCCATTCCCATTGATCGACGCCTGCGACACCCGGCTCGCGATGGCACGCGTCCGCTGCGCACTCAAATCGAGCGCGTCCTTCAGGTCGTTGGCGTTGGTGGTTCGGCCGATCGGATTGAATGGCATAAAGCCAGGGGTCTGTAGTCGGTGATCAGGATCGAGCGGGAAGGCGAGCCGGTCCTGTTGTTCGTGCCACTGCAAAGGCACGCCGTGGACCAGACTGGCAAGCAAGGAAAACGGCGCCGATTCTGATCGAATCGCCGCCGTTAAGTTGTTACTGACACACTGTTTGCAGATTTTCAGTCTAGACCATAGACCCTAGACCCTAGACCCTGCTCCACTAGGTAATTTCCTCCACCTAGGCACTTTCTGCCGGGTCAAACACGCGGTAATTATGTCCACAGTCCAATGCGCTCACGGCGAAGTCTTCCGGAAAATGCCCTTCGGAATCATCACATGAACGCCCACCGGCCCATCCACGAGCTGAGTGATGTCAACGTCCGCGCCAACGCTGATCAGTTGATACGCATCCTCGCGCGTCATGCCTTTCACCTGAACCAGCAGCTCGATCGCCTGGCGCACGGCCAGCTTTGTCGCTTGGGTCAGATCCTTGTCGATCCCCATGGCGATGTAGTGGGTCGGCGTTTCGCCGCGCGGCCACGTGAGGTGCATGTCCTTGTGAACAACCAGCTGCAGGTCGCCCACAAGGGACGTCTCCATAGCGGTGATATCGACTTCACCGTTGCCCTGTCCGGCGTGCCCGTCGCCCACTTCCAATAGAGCGCCCTTGGTCCACACCGGAATGAACAGGGACGTTCCGGCCACCAGTTCCTTGTTATCCAAATTCCCGGCATAGATGCCTGGTGGCGCGCTGTTGACGCGACCCATGGCCGATGGTGGCGCCACTCCCACACTTCCAAAGAAAGGCTTTAAAGGGATCTCGATGCCTTTCCCGAAGTGGCCGATCATCCGAACTGTGTCCAACTCAATGATCTTGGACTGCGACTTCGTGAAGTCTTCCGGGATGAACCCGCTGCCTCGGCCGAACGAGTTGCACGCGTAGGTGATCGCCGGACGGATCGACTTGAAGCGGACCTCGAGCACGTCGCCGGAGTCGGCGCCGTTCACATAGATAGGACCGGTGAGAATGTGGCCACCGGGCCCGGGTTTGATCGCGGCGCGCGCCGCATAGATGTCCTTGGCCAGCTGCTCGACGCGGCTGGAATCGAGTCCGGCCCGGACAAGCGACGTAGGGCTGCACGTAGACAGCGCCCGCAGCCGCACTTCATCGCCGGAGTTGACGTGCAGCACCGGCGTGCCGGCGGCGTCATACCATCCCCAGGCCACGGTTTTCGGCGTGGGCATGAGTGTGTACGACTTACCCACCGGCGGCGTCGTCCAATCCATTCCGCTGGCCCCGCGCCCTTCGCCGCTCGGCGACGCAGCCGAGCCATACGACGACGGGGTGTGACACCCAAGTGCCAACACCCCGCTTGCTACAATCAAGAGACCCGTTGTGCCTTTCGTCATTCGCCCCCTCCTCCGTCTGCGTCGCTCTTCGCGCCGTTGAGTTTATTCCGCAACGTTCTCACACTGATTCCCAGCAGCTCCGACGCTTTCGTGCGATTGCCGTTCGACACTTCCAGCGCCCGTTCGATCAGCTTCGCTTCCGCCTCGCTCACGTTGAGCGATGTCAGGACCACCGCACCGTCCGGCACGGCGAGCGTCGCCGAGTTGGACCCGTTGCCGGAAATCGCGAGGAAATCGCTCGAGATGCGCGTTGGCGTCGGTCCGCTCCACGCGCCACTCAGGCCAAAGCGCTGGCCGTCAAAGGCGTGGGCCGGAAGCAGCTTTTCTCCGGTGAGAATTACCGCGCGCTCCACGGCGTGCTGCAGCTCGCGGACATTACCCGGCCAGTCGTACGCTTGCAACAGCTCCAGCGCGTCGGGGGCGATTCCTGAGATGTCCTTGCCGATCTCCTGCGCGTAATGCGTCGCGAAGCGATAGGCTAGCACCGGAATATCTTCGCGCCGCTCGCGTAGGGCGGGGAGCCGCACCGGAATGACGCTCAATCTATAGTAGAGGTCTTGCCGGAAATGACCGGCAGCGGCAAAGGCGGCGAGGTCGCGGTTGGTCGTTGCGACAATGCGAACGTCCACCTTGATGGCTACCGATCCGCCCACGCGCTCGAACTCCTGCTCCTGGAGCACGCGTAGCAGCTTGGCCTGAAGGTCGAGTCGCATTTCGGAAATTTCGTCGAGCAGTAGCGTGCCGCCGTGCGCCCGCTCGAAGGCGCCTTCCACCCGTTTGATGGCGCCTGTGAACGCGCCCTTTTCGTGGCCGAACAGCGCGCTTTCGATCAAACCCTCTGGCAGCGCGGCACAATTCAGCTTGATGAACGGTCCGTCACGCCGCTCGCTCTGCGTGTGGATGGCCCGCGCGAACAGTTCCTTGCCGGTGCCGGATTCTCCTTCCAGGAGCACGGTGGCGCGCGTGGGCGCAGCCGTAGCTACAGTCTGCAGCACGCGGCGAATGGCCGGGCTGTCGCCAATGATCTGCCGCTCACTGCGATACTCCATCACCTCTTTGCGGAGGCGTTCGTTCTCGCGCCGCAGGCGCACCACCTCAAGGGCCTGATTTACCGCGAGCTCGAGTTGCTCGGGGCGCACCGGCTTGGTGATGTAGTCGATGGCTCCGGCCTTGATCGCCGCCACTGCGTGCTCGATGCTGCCGTAGCCGGTCAGCATGATGAGCGGCGTCTCGTACCCCTCCTGCCGGAGCAGGGCGAGGAACTCGAGTCCCGTGAGCCCGGGCATGCGGTAGTCCGAGATGATCAAGTCTACGGACCCGGCCGCCAACGCCTGAAGTGCTTGCGGGACGTTGTGTGCCGATACTGTCTGATGCCCGGCGCGTTCGAGCGTGTCCTGCAGTATCAGCCCGATCGCTGGTTCGTCATCAAGACAGAGAATCGTTGCCATAGAATGATTTAGGGCGCCGCTCAAGTATCGCCGCGGTGGTGACGATACTCGGAAAGGACGCGTGGCTCCATCGGGGCGCAACCCCTGATGGGCCGCGCTTCAGCGCAACCGGGCCGTATGGTCCGCCGCGCGGTCCGACCAGAGTACCGGAACCACGACATGCCGAGGGTGCATGCGAATAACGAATAATACCATCGCCAGCCAGAACCTCAGTGGGCTGCAGGCCAACATGGCCGCGCTGCTAAAGGTTCAGGCCCAGGTTTCGAGTGGGAACCGCCTCACGGCGGCTTCGGACGATCCCACCGCGGCGACGCAGATCATGTCGGCCAGCAGTTCGCTGCGGGCCATCGATCAATACAGTACCAACATTGCGTCGGCGAACAGCCGGGTGAATGCCGAAGACACTGCGCTTCAGCAAATCACCGATCTCGTGACGCGCGCCAAGGAGCTGGGCATCACCCAGGGCACCGCCACGGCCACGGCGGCGTCGCGCACCACGGCCAACGCCGAGATCCAGCAGATTTTTCAGCAGATAGTGACCATCGGCAACACGAAGGTAGGGAACGAGTTTCTGTTCGGCGGCGAGACCAGCACGACGGCGCCGTTCACGGCGACGGGCAGCGGAGCGACGCTCGACTATACGACGACGAATCCCCAGGGACAGCGCGACTTGGCGATTGGCGCCGGTCAGACGATTGCGGCGGGGCACGACGGCACGCAACTGCTGCTGACTAGTGGCGTGCTCGACGCGGTGAAGTCGTTGTCGCAGTCGCTCGATCCAACGTCGTCGTCGTACGGGCAGGCCGGCATCACCAGCGCGCTCACGAGCATCGACTCGGCCTTCAATAACGTCCAGTCGCTCATCGGCGACGTGGGCGGTACGGCGAACCGCTTGAGCGTGACGCAACAGAATCTCAGCGCGTACAAGACCAACGTCACCACCCTCAAGTCCGGGTTGTCGGACGTCGACCTCGAGGCGGCGATCACAGAGATGACCAGCCGCCAGACGGCGTATCAGGGCGCGATGCTGGCGACGTCGAAAGTCATGGGTCTTACACTTACCGATTATCTTAAATGAGCGTTTTGACATTGGTGGGTACGGAGCCGCAGGAACTGACCGTGCGTTCCGATCTGCTGGGCGAGCTGACGTTGAAAACCGGCGACGTCTTCATGTTCGCCCAGGGCATTCTCGGGTTTCCCGAGTGCCGGCGATTCGCGCTGCTGCGCGGAATTCACGACGGACTCTATTGGCTGCAGTCCATGGAATACTCGGCGCTGGCATTCCTGCTCGTCGATCCGTTCACGGTGGTAGACAGCTACGTCGCCGACGTGGCGACGGCGCAGCTCGCCGATCTTGGCGCGGCTAGCGCCACGGATATCGCGATTCTCGCCATGGTCACGTTGCCTGGCGCCAGTGGCGAGTCCCCCACGGTGAATCTGCGCGGACCGCTGGCGATCAACTTCCGCACGCGTCGCGCAAAACAGATCGTCAGCCACGATGGAGACTACAGTGTGCGCTGCCCCGTGGACCTCACGCGTCTCGTCGCGTGAGCAGCGCCGCGCCTCTTAGCGGTGCCGGCGAAAAAAACAACCACGTAATGCTAAAGTCGGCAATGTGATCGACGATACTGAACTGCAGCGGCGACGACATAGCCGACGCTAACGGAGCACGGACGCTCCACGAAACAGTTCAGGGAGGAACACCCCAATGCGTATCAACACGAACGTCAGCGCGATCAACGCGGCGAACAACCTGTCAAACGTTCAGGCCGCCGTCAGCAGCTCGATGGAAAAGTTGTCCTCGGGCTTCCGAATCAACCATGCGTCCGATGACGCGGCCGGACTTGGCATTGCGAACACGCTTCGCGCCGACGGCCGCTCTTTGTCGCAGGCATCGCGCAACGCCGACCAGACGAACTCGCTGCTCCAGGTTGCTGAAGGTGGCACGAGCACGATCGAAACGATTCTCGAGCGTATGAAGGAGCTCGCCACGCAGTCCGGTTCCGACACCGTTGACGCCGCGGGCCGCGCCAGCATCAACGCCGAATTCACGGCGCTTCGCTCGGAAATCGATCGTACGGTCAGCACGACCCAGTTCGAGGGCAGCTCGCTGCTCGACGGCACGTTCGGCACGATCGCCGGCGCATTGGCCAAGACGGACATCAGCGTTCCGACCGGCGGCACGTCCGCGGCCGGCGCGTACTCCCTGGCAGTGAGCGGCAATGTCGTCACCCTGAGCGGGCCGGCCAGCCGCTCGGACTCGGTGGACCTCAGCACGCTGACCTCGGCCGACTACTCCGGTGGAAAGGTCAACCTCAAGTTCGGCAGCGGCACCTCGCAGATCTCGATCGCGGTCGTCGCTGATTCGGCTAACGATGCCACGAGCGTCACCTCGGCGTTGAACCTGAAGGGCTTCTCGGTCGCAGCGGGTTCAGCGGCGGTTCACAGTGCTGCGCAGCTCACTCCGCAGGCTGGCGTCACGTTTGGAACTATCGGTTCCGCCATTGCCGACGGCACGTACAGCATCTCGGCCACGGATCGCTCGGTTACGAAGGGCGGCGCGCAGGCCGGCGTCACCATTGGTGCGGTGCAGACCGCACAGGCTGCCGGCATCTACTCGGTCGCCGTTACTGACCAGTCGGTTGCCAGCAACGTCGGCGCCGCGATCAAGACGCTTGCCTCGACCAACGCCACGCCGGCTGATGCCTACGTGCTGAAGGTTTCCGGTTCCGGCGGCGCCACCAAGGTCGACATCTACGCTTCGACCGACACCGGCTTTGCCTCCTCACTGGGCAGCACGACGATCGGCGCCTACACCAACGCCGCGGATCTCAACGTCAGCTTCACGAACGGCGTGAGCTTCACGGTCGACAAGACCCAGAACGCCGATCTCGCGGCGCTCGGCACGGCCCTCGATGGCAAGACCGTCACCGTGACTGCCGCCAAGATCGACATCAAGGATAGCGGCAACTCCGTTGTCGCCACGCAGAGCTTGACCGGTGGTTATACCGCGGGCAGCAACATCGCCTTCAGCAACGCCAACTTCGCCTTCGGTGTTGACGGTACCAACACCAACACGGACACTTGGGCAGAGACCAAGGCCGCGTTGCAGGCCACCACCATTACCCTTGCCGATGCGAAGATCGACGTCAAGGATTCTGGCGGCGCAACGGTTGCCACGCAGTCGTACAACGGCTACACCTCCGGCGCAGCGCTGAACTTCAGCCAGGGTGCCGGCGCCACCGCGATCGCTTTCGGCGTCTCGGCTGGAACCAACGTCTCCTTCGCCGCGGTCAAGACGGCGCTCGAAGCTTCGCCGCTCTCCGTGAGCACCACGGCTGCCGGCGCGAACGACGTAGTTGCCAACTCGATCACCGGCAACGGCACGCTGCGCCAGGCCAGCTTCCTGGTTGATTCGTCAGGCCAGTACAAGACGAACGACATGATCAAGCTGTCCGCGCTCGACCTGCAGGTGAGCACGCTCGGCCTCACGAACTCCGATCTGTCAACGGCCACCGGCGCCCGCGCCGCGCTGACCGCGATCGACGGTGCGCTCAGCACGGTGAGCACGGCGCTCGGCTCGATCGGTGCCAACCAGAACCGTATCAGCTACGCGCAGAACAACCTCAAGACCAAGATCGCCAACTTCTCGGCGGCCGAGTCGGTCATTCGCGACGTCGATATGGCGACCGAAATGACGACCTTCTCGAAGAACAACATCCTGGCGCAGGCCGGTACGGCCATGCTTGCCCAGGCGAACCAGGCGGGACAGAGTGTGCTCAAGCTGCTCCAGTAGTAGTGGCAGCGCACGCTGAGATGTGAGTCCCGAAGGCGGAAGGGCGAAAGCCCTTCCGCCTTCGGGAATTTCGGCCTTCTGCCGATACTGACAGTCAGACTCGAAACACAGCGTGAGAAACTGCAATGACAACTGCCCCATCCTCAACAGTCCAAGGTCTTGCCAGCGGTATTCAATGGCAGGACCTGATCGATCAACTGATGACGGTCGATACGACCAATCAGATCACGCCGATCACGGACAAGATCACGGCGGACACCAACAAGCAGACCAGTTGGTCGTCCTTTGGCACGGCGGTATCTACACTGCAGACCACGCTCAAGAGTCTGGCCGACGGCTCGGTGTTCAACTCGTTGACCACCAACGCGCCGGCCAGCAGTTCCACCAGCCGAACGTTGCTGACCGCAACGGCCACGGCGAACGCGGCGCCGGGCACCTTTGGCGTACAGGTGCTGGCCACCGCGGCCGCACAGCAACTGAGCGGTAATGTCGTGTCCAACGCGGCCACCGCTCTGGGCATCAGCGGCCAGTTCGCCGTGGCCGGCAGCACGGTGACGATCGCCAACACCGATTCGCTCAACGGCGTTCGCGACAAGATCAACGCTCTCAACACCGGCGCATTGCCGAGCCACATTTCGGCGACGGTCCTCTATTCCGGCAGCACCGCGGCGCGTCTCGTATTGACGAGCGACATCGGCGGCGCTGCCGGCCTCGATCTGCGCGACGTGCGCGCGACGTCGACCGATCCGAGTATGCTCACGTCGCTGGGCTTTATCGACGGGCAGACGGCCAATGTCGGCTCGGACGGCGCGGTGCGCAGCGCCCGCTTCACCAGCTCCAGTCAGACCGTGGGCGCCCTGTCGGCCGGCATCACCGCGTACCCGGCGGCGTCCACGATCATGGTCAACGGACGCGCCGTGTCGATCGACGTGAAGAACACGAGCCTGACCGACATTGCCGCGGCGATCAACGCGCAGTCGGCGAATAGCGCGTCGGTCGAGACAGTGACCTCCGGCGGCACGACCACCTACAACCTCAAGATCTCTGGAACCGTTGCGGCGTCGGCCGACGCCGGATCGCAACCGGTGCTCGACTTGCTTGGTCTCACCCACGGCACCACAGGCGTGGTGAAGCAACAGGTGACCACATCGAACGCATTGCTGGACGGTAGCAGCGCCACGGCGACCGCGGCGAGCACGTTGCTCGGTCTCAACGTTGGCGGCGGCAACGGCACCCAGCTGGGCGACACGTTCACGATCAGCGGCACCAAGCCGGATGGCGTGACGAAAGTCTCGCTCTCTGAAACGGTGGACGGTTCGAAGACTGTGGGTGACATGCTTTCCGAGATCAGCGCGGCGTTCAGCTCGAGCGGGCGCTCTGTGACGGCGGCGATCGTGGGCGGCAAGATCCAGCTCACCGACGACGCCGGCGGAGACTCCGGCCTCTCGTTCTCAATCGCGGCGGGTAACGAGAGTGGCGTCGCCGATCCGGTGACCGGCGCCAACCTGAGTTTTGGTGCAACGACTGTGGATGCGTCGGGTCGGTTACGCCAGCTCACGGCAGGCCAGGACGCCAAACTGTTCGTGAATGGCGTGCTTGTCACACGCAATACGAACACGA
The DNA here is from genome assembly GCA_041690755.1 of Gemmatimonadaceae bacterium. Classification (GTDB taxonomy): domain Bacteria; phylum Gemmatimonadota; class Gemmatimonadetes; order Gemmatimonadales; family Gemmatimonadaceae; genus JAQBQB01. The sequence goes on from JBEPWA010000003.1 coordinate 66,256, forward strand.
TCAGCGACGCGATCACTGGTGTAACGCTCAATCTGCAGCAGGCCGAGGTGGGAACGACCATCCCCGTGACGGTGGCGCGAGACACGGCCAAAGCGTCGGACGCCATGCAGTCGATGGTCACTGCCTACAACACGGTGCAATCTCTCGTGAGCTCGTCCACGGCGTCCACCGGCGCCCTGGCCTTCGACAGCTCGATGCGTTCGGCGTACAACGCCTTGAAGACTTCGATTCTTTCCAGCGTCACCGGCCTGGCGACCGGGAGTACCTACGATCATGCCGCGCTCGTGGGGCTTACGCTCGACAAGACCGGCGTGCTCAGTGTGGACACCACGGCGTTCACCGCGGCGCTCAGCCAGGATCCGAACGGCGTCAAGGCGCTCTTTCAGACGAACGGCGCCACGACCGGCGCGGGCTTTAGTTATCTCACATCGTCGTCCGTGACCATTCCGGGCAACTACGACGTGCAGATCATTCGCGCCGCCACCACGCCGCAAGCCACCAGCACGGTGAGCAACTTCAGCTATGCCGCCGGCGCCAGCACGGACACGATGACCGTCGGCGACTCGGCCACCGGGTTGAGCGGCACGATCACGCTCGCCACCGGTGACACACCGGACTCGATTGCCGGAAAGCTGAACGCGGCGTTTCAGGCGCAGGGCGTTCGCCTTGCGGCATCCAACGTCGGCGGCGCGCTAACGATCAACGGGCTGGATTATGGAAGCGCGGCCGCGATCACCACGAGCTATGCGTCGAGCGGCGGCAACGACGTGGCCGGTCAACTGGGAATCGTCGCGGGCTCCGTGCACAACGGTGTGGACGTGGAGGGCTCCTATACAAGCGGCGCCAACACGTACACCGCGGTGGGCAAGGGCCAGACGTTGCTGGGCGGAACGGGCACTGCCGTGGAGGGCTTGATGATTCTCTACACCGGATCGGCAGACAGCGCTGCGGGACACGTGGACTTTTCCGCAGGCATTGCCGGAGCAATGAGCAAGGTGGCTGGCAATGTGAGTGCCACTGACGGCACGGTGGCCAACCAGACCGCGGCGCTGACGGACGACATGAATCGGCTCACGCAGCGGCAGACGGACGTGCAGACGCGGCTGGATGCCAAGCGCGCGGCCCTCGTGGCGCAGTACACGGCCATGGAAACCGCGCTGTCAAAGATTCAGTCCGACGGCAATTTCTTAACACAGCAGCTCAATTCGATCAATTCACTTCAGTCGTCGAAGTGATAGGCCGATAGTTCGGGTATGAGCTACTCAAACTACGCCCACGCGGCGACGGCGTACCGGGAACGCGAAGTCCTCACGGCCTCCCCGGCTCGGCTCGTGGTGATCGTTTACGATCACGTGTTGGCCAACCTGTATCGCGCCCGTGTGGCGCGTGAGGCGAATCGGGCCAGCATCTCCCTGGAGGCCATCTCCAAGGCGCGCGACGGCATTGCCGAACTGCTCGTGACACTGGACGTCGAGCGTGGTGGCGCGATCGCGCGCAACCTGCAATCGCTCTACACGTTCATGCTCACCGAGATGGTGGACGGCACGCGGGTGGATGCCCGCCGCCTCGAGCGCATCACCGGTATGGTTTCCGATCTGCGCGAAGCATTCGCGTCGATCGCTACGGACGGCACCGCCAGGGTATCGGCGGCGTAATGTCTAACCCGCGCTCCCACGCCATCGCCTTGCACGTTGAGGCGGCAAAGAGAATTCTCGCTGAGCTCGACGAGCATGCCGCCACGGCAATGCACGCCCTTGAGCACGATGGCGGCGCGGACTTCTTTGCCGCCGTGGACGAGCGCTCGCGCGTTCTCTCGGAGCTTGACGCGGTAGTTGAGGCGTTGGCGCACGAGCGCGCGGCAATGAGAGATACGTCGCCGGACGACGACGAGGAAACCGGAACGTTGTTGGCGGACATGGCCCGTGCGGCCGCGGCTGCGCTCGAATCGCACGAGCAGCTGGTGGCGCACACTCGGCGCGAGCGCGACCGGTTGGGCGCGGCAATGCATCGTTCGGCCCGTCCGGATTCCGTGGCGATGCAGTACGCCACGGCCGTTGCTGGCCCCGAGCTGCGGACCTTTTCGGTGAGAGGGTGACGCGCATGTCGCACCAACGAAGCGACGCCGGCGGGTCGGCCCTGGTCGAGCAGAGTATTCCGGACCAGTACGAGCTATTGCTGGGCAAGCTGTCCCGCGCCGAGCGCGAGATAGAAGATGGCGATACGGAAGGCCGAAGCGGGCACCTCGAGGAAGCCTCGGGGATCGTGTTCGATCTGCTGTACAGTCTGGATTTCAAGAACGGCGGGGAGCTGGTGCCTCGGCTGGCGGCGTTGTACGGCTACATAGCGAACGAGCTACTTAACGTCGGACGCACCGGAGATCGCGTTAAGTTGGCGCATCTTCGGGACATGATAACGACACTCAGGCAATCTTGGTACGGAAATCAGAACGCGGCATAATCGGTCAATTAGCCCGATCATGGTTTAATTTCAGTTCGCGTTAAAGCTTTTCGTCCGACGTCCGATACTCTGGTGCGGAGGGACAAAATGCAAATTTATCCGAAGAACACCGGGCCGCTGCGTCCGGATAGCACCCGCGCCACGCAACCCGCCGACACGGCGGACCGCGGCCCCATTCAGCCGATTGGCCCGACGCCATCGACTCTGGACCGGTCTGACAAGGTCCAGATCTCCGACGCTGGTCGCGCCTTGGCGGCGCGCGCCGACGGCACGAGCGATACGGCGAGCACCTCGAGCCTCGATCCGGCCCGGGCGTCACGGATTCGCCAGCGCGTGCTGAGCGGAGCCTACGATACCCTGGAGGTTGTCGACGCGGTGTCGCGCCGGCTCCTCGACAGTGGGGATCTGTAAGATCCCGTCCCGTCTCACTTCCGGAACGCCACAATGAAGTTCCTCGTCGTAGACGACTCGGTCACGATGCGTCGCATCATCATCAATGCACTCGAGCGCATCGGATACGCCGAAGCGGTCGAAGCGGCTAACGGCCACGACGCCCTCGGCATCTTCGACCAGTCCTTCGGTTTCATCATCACCGACTGGAACATGCCGACGATGAGCGGACTCGAGTTCGCTCGCACCGTGCGGGCGACGCCGTTCGGGCAGACGATTCCGATCCTGATGGTCACGACCCGCGGCGCGCGAGAAGATATCGTTGCCGCGGTCGAAGCGGGCGTCAACAACTACATCCTGAAGCCGTTCACTCCGTCCGTGCTGAAAGACAAGATCGACCGTCTTCTGGCCGGCGTCAGCGCCGCAGCCTAAGGAGCCCCCATGCGTCCCCCCGAAGAGCTGTTGTACGACTCAGAAGCGTCGTTGCGGCTCGTCGACCACGCAATCGAGGAGCTGAACACGTCCGGCACCGATCTCGACGACGACGCCAGAAGCTTTCTCGAGCACGTGATGTCGCAGCCGGGTGGATTCGCCGAACTGTCGCGCACATTGCTGCGCGCCTATGCCGAAACCGCCGGCATTGCCAACCGTCTGCGCGACAGCTGCGGCATTGCCGAGAACGGCGGCCTCGATCGGCTCCAGCAGATGCACGGCCGGTTGAGAGAAGTCTCAACGGCTACCGAAACTGCGGCCACCGACATGCTCGATGGTCTTGGCCGTACGGTGGACCTCATCGAACAACTGGACGTGAACGCCACGCTCTCCGATACTGACCGGCACCGCATGCTCGCGTCGGTGCGCGACGAGCTTGGCGGCGTGATGAACCACCTCCAGTTCCAGGACATTACGTCGCAGCAGCTCGGCCACATCGCCTCGCTGCTGTCCGAGATGCGCGGCCGCATCAACCAGATAGTCACGATCTTTGCGCAGCCCGACACGCGGTTTGTTGCCGACGATCTGGTGACCGGCTCCTTCGACCCACACGCGACGACGGCTCCATCTGGCGACCGCCAGGCGATTGCCGACGAGATCTTCGCCATCCGGGCTGATCGCAAGACGGCCTGACGACCACGCGGCCCACGGCCCGCTTCCCATGTTAACCGCAGGCGTTGCAGGTGCCGCAGATATCGTTGCCGCCTCAGAGTTGAACGACGTCTCGCTGCGCCTCGACGAGCTCGAGGCCGGCCAGCCCGATGCGCTCGCTGCACTGCGACTGGCGCTCCATCGGGTCGTTGTCGCCGCCGGGTACAGCGGTACCGTCAAGACGGCAATCGTCCAGGCAATGTTGCTGCTCGACGATCCGCGCATCGCCGGTGGATCCGGCGGCACGTCGCTGCTGGCGAAGATTCACAAGCTCGTGGTGGCGGCGCGCGATGCGCACGCCGAAGGCCCTGCGGCGGCGCCGTCCCAGAGCTCGCGCATCGAGTTCAGTCCCGACGCGTTGCTCTCGCCGGACACCGACCGCGGCTTGGTCGAAGAGTTCGTGCTCGAAAGTCGCGAGCAGCTGGAGATTGCCGAGTCGGCGCTGCTGGCGCTGGACACCGACCCGGACAACGTGGAGGCGCTCGACACGCTCTTTCGCGCCTTGCACACGATCAAAGGCACGTCGGCCTTCCTGGGCGTGGAACACGCCACGGAGCTGGCGCATCACGCCGAGTCGCTGCTGGCGCGCGTGCGGTCCGGCGCGTCGGTGTGCTCGGGCGAGCTGTCGAGTCTCGTATTTCGTAGCATCGACATGCTCGACGCCATGCTCGTATCGATTGAGCGCGCGGCCGACGGCGACACCGCGATGTTGCCGGATGGATTCCGCCCGCTGCTCAAGATCCTGCGCGACGGGCCGGCCGATGCGACTCCGGGAACGGTGCAGGGGCGCGCGTCGGGGCAGATGCGCCGGCTGCGATACTCCGACACCAGCGTTCGTGTACGCTCGGCCGATCTCGACCGGCTCGTTGGCGTGGTGCGCGAACTCGTACTGACCCATTCCATGCTGTCGCGCGACAACGCACTGCGCGCCGGCATTAATCAGGAGCTGGGACGAAAAATTGCGCACGCCGAACGCCTGGCGTTCGAGCTGGAGGAAGTGGCGACAGAGCTGCGCACGGTGGCGTTCGCGCCAACCATGCAGAAGCTCGCGCGGCTAACCCGTGATGTCGCATATCAGAGCGGCAAGTCGATCGAGCTCTCGACCGAGGGCGACGAGATCCTCGTCGAACGGTCGATGGCGAATGCGCTGGCCGATCCGCTTATGCACATGGTGCGCAATGCGATCGATCACGGCATCGAGACGGCCGACGCGCGGCGGCAGGCCGGCAAACCGGACTCCGGCCAATTGCGCATCGTGGCGCAGCGTCTTGGTACGCAGCTCGTGATCGAAGTTCGCGACGACGGAAAGGGGCTTTCCCCGGAAGAGCTCGTTCGCAAGGCGGTGGAGCGAGGCATCCTCTCGGCCGACGTCACGCTCTCGGATCAGGAGGCGTTCGGATTGATTTTCCGCCCAGGCTTCTCGACTTCGACGGTGGTGACCGAGCTGTCAGGACGTGGCGTGGGCATGGATGTAGTGCGCACCAACGTCGAGGCCGTTGGCGGCACGATCGAGATCGCCTCTCGCGTGGGACATGGAACGACGTTTACCATTCGTCTTCCGTTCCGCTCGCAGCCTGCGCGTACCGCGCAGCAATCCTGGATCGACGCCCCAAGGACGATCGGCCTCATTGCATGACAATTTCGTTGTTACAGCCGCACGAGTCGTGGGCGCGAATGGTTATCGCGATCTCCGGCTCGAGCGGCCTCATTGGCTCGGCTATCGTCCGCGCGCTGGAGTCGCATGGGCACGAAATCCGTCCGCTCGTGCGCCGCGCGGCGCAAACGCCGCTCGAAATTTCCTGGAATCCTGAACAGGGAACAATCGATGCGGCGCGCATGAACGCCGCGGATGCGGTGCTCCATCTCGCCGGCGAGAACATTGCGCAGCGGTGGACGCCCGATGTGAAGCGCCGCATTCGCGACAGCCGCGTGCAGGGCACGACGTTGATCGCCGAGACGCTCGCGTCACTCGACGCCAAGCCGCGCGTGCTGGTGAGCGGGTCGGCGATTGGGATCTACGGCGATCGAGGCGATGAAACGCTGGACGAGTCAAGCGCGCCAGGCGCCGGCTTTCTCGCCGACGTGTGCCGTGAGTGGGAAGCAGCAACGGCGGCGGCTGCCGACGCGGGAATCCGCGTGGTGAACGTTCGCACGGGATTGGTGCTGTCGTCCGACGGCGGTGCACTGGCCAAATTGCTTCCGCTTTTTCGCCTTGGCATGGGCGGTAAGCTCGGAAGCGGAAAGCAGTGGATGAGCTGGATCGCGCTCGCGGAGTATGTGGAGGCAATCGGATTTCTCCTTCGCAACGATCAACTCGCCGGTCCGTTCAATCTCGTTGCGCCCAATCCGGTGACCAACGCGGAATTCACGCGCGTGCTGGGCTACGTGCTCGGCCGCCCGGAGTTCATCAACGTGCCGCGTTTCGCATTGCACCTGGCCATGGGAGAGATGGCCGATCAGACCGTATTGGCCAGCCAGCACGTTCGGCCGCGGAAGCTGCTCGAGGCAGGATTCCCGTTCAGTTATCCCACGCTCGAATCAGCACTGCGCGTCGAGCTGGTTTGACTGCGCGCCACTCGTCCTGCGCGCACGCTACAAGACGGACGATGAGAGATTCCTCGTCGCTGCGTTCCTCGGAATGACAGAGTCAGGCGAACAATGAGCTGAGGCGGTCGGAGAACACGCGGCTGGCGGTCAGTCGGGTGCCGTCGCGCATGATCACGATGTACTCGCCGTGGAACCACGGCTCCAGCTCCTTGATGCGATCGATGTTCACGATCGCCGAGCGGTGAATGCGCACGAATGCCTTGGGGTCGAGTTTCGCCTCCATGTTCTTCATGCTCTCGCGCAGCAGGTGCGCCTCATTCTTCGTGTGCACCTTCACGTAGTTGCCAGACGCTTCAACCCAGTCGATCTCCTCGGTGCGCACGAAGAACACGCGTCCGCTCGACTTGACGATGAGGCGCTCGGGATAGCGGCGCTCTTCATGAAGCTCCTCGAGCAACGACACAATCCGTGAGTCGATTGCGGGCGTCTTTGCGGGGGCGCGCGATATCTGGGTGCGCGCCCGCTCGAGTGCCTTGTCGAAACGCGTGTGGTCGAATGGCTTGAGCAGAAAGTCGAGCGCGTTCACCTCGAAGGCGCGAATGGCGTGTCCGTCGTGCGCCGTGACGAAGACGATTTCTGGCAAACGCGTCCGCTCGAGATTCTCCACGACTTCGAATCCGTCCATGCCCGGCATCTGCACGTCCAAAAACACAAGGTCGGGCTGCGCGCGATCAATCGCTTCTACGGCCATCGCGCCGTCATGGCACACGGCGATGACCTCGACGTCTGGCTGCATATCGAGCAGCGAACGGATGCGATCGCGTCCGAGCTCCTCGTCGTCCACAATCACGGTGCGGATTTTTTTCGATTCGGTGGAGAGCATCAGTCGGCCGCCGTTTGTTCGAAATGGTGGAATGGAATCGTCATCGTCACACGCACGCCTTCGCCCGGCGCGCCGCGCATCACGAACGCCTGCCGATCTCCGTACAAGTGTACCAGCCGCTGGCGCGTGTTCGCGATGCCAACTCCTTCCTTGTGTCCGGAGCGAAGCCCGCGTCCGTCATCGACGATGTCGCAGCGCAGCATGTCGCCGTCGCGGCGAACGGAAATGGCGATCGATCCGTGGCCCAGATCGCCAAACCCGTGGCGGAAGGAATTCTCCACGAGCGGCTGGAGAAAGAGATTCGGCACGCGCGCATCGCGTGTCTCGGGATCCACGCTGAGCGACACGCTCAACCGGTCGCCGAAGCGAATCGACATGATCTCCATGTACCGCTGCAGAAAGTCGAGCTCCGATTGCAGCGGCACTTCCTGCGCGCCGATGTTCTGCAGCGACAACCGCAACAGGTCGCTCAGTGCCGCCACCATGGAATCTGCGCGGCGAACGTCCTTGTGCATCAGCGCCGAGATCGAGTGCAGGGTGTTGAACAGGAAGTGCGGCTGCAACTGCATGCGCAACATCTGCAGCTGCGTCTGCGCCAGGCGCGCTTCCAACTGCGAGGCGCGAAGCGCGCGATCCTTGGAGACGCGGTAGTAAACGACCGCGTTGTGGATGATGACGATGACGCAAAAAACCGCGGCGTCGAGCACCGACAGCGACAGCAGCGATTGTCCGAAAAACCGCGCGAGGTTCGCCAGCGTGACCGAGCTGTCGATCGCCGCGATGGTGACGGAATACAAACCCACGTGCACGAGCACAAATCCGATCATCGCGCCGGCCTGCACCAGCCAATTGCTGGCGCGATGCCGGCCCCACACCGGGAAGCGTCGGGCAATGAACATCACCGGCGGAACGAACAACGCCCACGCGTACGTGAACACCAACTCGGCGGGAATGACCTGCACAAGCGAGATCGGATAGCCCACCAGGCGGCTGTAAAAGTATCGTTCGACGGAGTACAGCAGCGCGATAACCGTTGCGACGGTGAACAACACGGCCGTGAAGCCGCGTTGCCGCCCCCGAATTGCAGCTTGATCCGCCGCGCCGGTCAGGCCCAGAATGCTGTACTCCCCGGTTAGTGCCGGCGATTCCAGGAATAGCGGCGTCCGCGCGTGCGCCCTATGGCTCGTTGACGGTGTCAGAAAATCGGTGTCGTAGAGTTGTGAAGCTGACATGCATACCCTCGGACGGCATATGGGGACACCGTCGCCCTGGTGACACTACCGACAGCGGCGCAGGTGAGTTTCGCACCGCGCTCGATCCATATGACACCACAAGCGGGCAACTCGATGCACCGAAACTCGTAGAGATTTTGTAATGGCGGTGGGACGGGACGCGAAAAAGCCCCTCCGATGTTGCGGTCGGAGGGGCTTTTCGTGCCTACAGCTCGGCTGCTTCAATCCCGAAGGATCTCACCAACTCTGTTGATGCATCGGGCGTGCCGCGCGTGGGGTCAGACGAACTGTTCAGGGTGCTTCTTGTGAAAATCGGTTGCCGCCTGAAACGCGTGAGCGACCACCAGGTTCTTCTCGTCCTGGAAGATTGGTCCGATGATGTGCATCGCCGTGGGCAGCGGCACAACCGGCGCTGGCGGACCGGCCGGCGGCGGCGCTGCACCAGGTGCGCCGCCGCGTCCCCCGCCCGGCGGGCCGCCACGTCCACCGCGCGGCTGCGGAATCGCAAAGCCCGTGGGCACAACGATCGAAGGCGTTCCGGTGATGTTGGTCACCGAGCCGTTCTCCTGCGGCGACACAATGACGTCGTACTTGGAGAACAGATCCCACGTCTGATTCATGGCCGCAATGCGCACGCGATTGGCATTCACGTAATCGACCGCCGGGACGAACTGCGCCGCGCGGAAGGTGTTCGGCCAGCTGCTGTACGACTCGAGCTCCTTGATCTTGCCGTTCAGCGTGTCCGGCTCGAACGACGCACCGCACTCGGGGTTGAGAATGATGTCGTCCAAGTAGCCGTAGTTCGGCAGCGGCATCTCGATGGCCTCGGGCTTTGCGCCGAGCGACTCGATGACGCGAAGGAAATTCATCGCTTCCGCGTTCGGCGTGGTGGTGCCGTCCGCGCCGCGGCGCTCGAAGCTCGATTTGACGTAGGCAATCTTGAGTTGCGACAACTTCATTCCGGCATTCCAGTTGAACGGATACTGGTGCACCGAATAGTCGATACCGTCCGGACCCTGAATGGCGTCGAACACGAGCGCGCAATCTTCGGCGCTACGGCAGATGGGGCCGAGCTTGTCCGTGGTCCACGAGAGCGCCATGGCGCCGGCGCGCGACACGCGGCCAAACGTCGGACGGAATCCCGCGACGCCGCACGTGGACGAGGGCGACGTGATCGAGCCGTTCGTCTCCGAGCCAATGCTGAAGCCCACGCATCCAGCGGACGTTGCTGAAGCCGGGCCGGCCGACGAACCGCTCGACCCGGTGGCCGGGTTCCACGGATTGCGCGTGCGCTCCTTCCACCAGCGATCGCCCTGGGCAAGCGATCCAAGCGTGAGTTTGGCGACGAGAACGGCGCCGGCTTCGTCCAGCCGCTTCACCACCGCGGCGTCGTAGTCGAACATCTGATTCTGATAGAGACCGGCGCCCCACGTGGTGGGATAGCCCTTGACGGCGAGCAGATCCTTTGCGCCCCAGGGAATGCCGTGCAGCGGGCCGCGGTACTTGCCGCGCGAGATCTCGCTGTCCATGTCCTTTGCCTGCTTGCGCGCGCGCTCTTCCGTGAGGTTCACCACGAAGTGGAGCACGGAGTCAAAGCGCTTGAGGCGCGCCAGGTACATGTCGGTGAGCTCGGACGACTTCACCTTGCGCGTACGAACGAGCTCAGCGAGCTGCGTGACCGGTGCAAAGGCCAACTCGTCGAGGCTGCCCGGGCGCGCCATGACCGGCACCTTGCTGCGCACCATCAACGCCTTGCTCTTCTTGGCCAGTTCCTTACCCGGCGGAACCGGGTTGAAGACAATTGCCGGAAGAATGCTCTGGTCGAGCGGCTCCTTGTGGAGCGTCGCAATGCTCTGGCGCATCGACGTGAGGTCGCGCACCATGCTCGCCCGCTCTTCATCCGAAAAGCTGAGGCCAGCAATCTCCTCGGCCGAGGCGATCATTTCCTTGGTGATCTCCGGACCCTGCTGTTGCTGCTGGCCCTGGAGCTGACCCCACAGGACGCCCGGCAACAACGTGGTGCCGAGGCCGACAGAGCCGAAGTAGGCCATGAATGACCGGCGGTCGAATTTCGTATTTGACATTTGCGGGGGAGAAAGGGCTGAAGGCGAGTTTGACGCGGTCTAATCCTGAAGGTTGGGGACGGCGGCCCGCAAGGGCGTAAAGGCATCCTTCACTTCATTGGCTTGCGAATGGCCAAACCCAGACTGATCACGGCCAGCACGAGCGCGGCGATGGCAATGCCGAAGGAGTTGCTCGGACCACTGCTTGTTGCCGCGGCAATTGACGTGACTGACGCGGGGGTCTTGGTGCCCTCGGCGCCCGTCCATTCGACGCGCTGGCCGTCTGCGTACGTCTGGAATGCCGGCCACTGAATCTTGGTCGCCGTCTTGGGATTCACGGCGATGAACGGAAATTCTACAAAGCGCTCCGGCGCGAGCGTACCGGTCCAGATGGCGGCCACGATGCGCTGCGCCGAATCCCGCACCACTTCAAGCTGCCATCCGGGAACGTCGCTGAACGACGTGACCTTTACGTCGCCGGAAAAGTGGATCTCCACCTTGGTGGTGGCGGTGTTCTTCTCATTCGGCACGCGCAGGACGTATCGCTCGTACGCCCCTGGAGTGGATGCGCGTGGGAAGACCACCGCATGGCCCATTGCCAGCGCGGGAACGAGCAGCACGAGCGCGAGCGCGGCGCACGCGGCCGCAAAACCACGCGAGGTGATGCCGGGAGATGTCTTCATTGTGAGGATTCCGGAATTCCTGAGGAGAGTGGTCCGGCGACGGCGGCCGGCGGCGAGACGTAGGCGAGAAATCCGCCGAGCAGAATGACGACCCAAACCACGGCGATCTCGCGCCTGAGCGTACGGTGGAACGCTGTTGCGACATCGTTGCCATTCGCCGGCATGGCGAGTTTCGGCAATATCCGACAGCGGTGGTACGCGCCAAAGGCGACGAGCACGGCGAGACCAAGGACCTTTAAGCCAACGATTGCCCCGTACGCCGAAACGAGATCATGAAGCGGAACGAGCAACAGCGTTTGCACCACGCCGGAGATCACCACGGCAATGACGGCAATGAGCGATACCGACGAGACGTAGAGCGCTTGGGCCGTCATGGTGTTTCGCTCGCCACGTTCTCGAGTCACGAGCCAGAGCAGACCGCCGAGCCACGCGGCTACGGCGAGCAGATGCAGCGTCTTGAACGGAACAGCGAGCAGCGGGTGCACGGCGGCCGAATGTCCCACCGCCGCACTCACGCAGAGCGCCGGGATGGTGAGGACTGCGGCGAGCCTGGTCCGACGCGCCAGCGCCAACGCCCAGAGCGGAAGCAGCGACAACAGTGTGCGCCACAACTCCACACGGCCCACCGTGCTCGCCATCATCGACGTCAACCATGCGGCGTCGAGTTGGTGCGTAGGAGAGCTATTGAGCAGCCACGCAATGAAATGCGCGGCGAGAAAAAGTGGCGCGCAAACGCCGGCGGCGAGCGCCACGCGCATGGGGCGCGACCGAAATTCGGCCTGTCCGGCGAAGCGTACCACGAAGAACAGCAATCCCGCTTCAGCCATGAGAAAACCAACGCCCAGCCCGCGGAGAACCGCGGGGACGAGCGGCGCCCCGAGTAGGGCTGGTCCCCACGTTACTGCGGGCGGCGCGCCGGACAACTCAGGAGGGGGAGCGCCAGCAGTGCCAACCGCGAAAAGAAAACTGCTTCCCACCGGGTGCCCGTCGGCGGATATGACGTGCCACTCAACCCGGTACTCGCCGGAGCTCACGCCGTTCAACGGCGCGATGAGCGCGTGCACGTCGTGCGGGTCGCCGCTCACGGCGAGTGGTGTGGCGTGGCCGTCGGCGCCGACGAGAGAGATCGTCGCCAGCGTTGGCTCCATTGCTTCACTGAACAACAGGCGGATGCGAGACGGGCTCGTTGCGAGCGTGGCACCGGCGGCTGGCTCGGACGACAGGAGCGTTGCGTGCGCGTCGGCAATCGCGTGGAGGGAGAGCACGAGCACAGCGCTCAGCAGGGCCGACCAGACGAACCATCGCGATCGGTGCCCCGTACCACTGTTCGGTCGGGTCTTGGTCACTGGTATCGCTTCTTGTTTGAGCGCCCAGTGCTGTGACGAGGCGCCGTGCTACGAACCTACTGCCGTTGGCCTGTCGATCCAGACGCAACGCCACGGACTCAGTGTCCGGTATTCCGAACGACTTCTACAAATGTATGTTGGACCAACCCCGGCCTCACGGTTGGCGTTCCCCGCCTTCCACTCCCCGCGAAACCAGGGATGTTGTCGTGATGAAGGAGCGCAACACCGTTCTGCTGGTGGAGGATAACGAGGATACTGGATATCTCGATCCCGGAAATTACCGGGTGGCAATCGACGGCGATGCTGAAAGCTGATCCGCTGACCAAGCACATTCCGGTGATTGCGGTGACCGCGCACGCACTTCCGGGCGACCGCCAGCGAAGTGTCGATGCGGGGTGCGGCGGGTACCTCGCGAAACCGCTCACACCCGGCGCGTTGTTGGTTGAGGTCGGTCGGCGATTTGGCCGCTCGTGATGTATTTTCCGGCATGCCAATCGTTCCGTTCGACACTTTGCCGGATTCGTCGCGCGTGTGGATCTTCGCAAGCGACCAGCCGCTATCTGGCGCAGTGGCGGACACACTGCTCGCAGCAGTTGACCAATTCCTTGCCAACTGGAACGCACACGGCACCCCGCTTCACTGTGGGCGGGAGTGGCGTGACGGGCGGTTTCTGGCGGTCGGCGTTGACGTGACCGCGGAGAATGCATCCGGCTGCTCAATCGATGGCCTGTTCCGCGTGCTGCAGAAGCTGGAGAGTGAAGTTGGGTCGCGGCTCGTGGGCGGCGGCCGGGTCTTCTATCGTACACGGTCGGGCGTTGAGGCGGCGTCGCGCGACGAGTTCGCGGACCGGGTGCACCAGGGGGAGATCGGCCGCGAGACTCCCGTGTTCGATACGAGCATCACCGATGCGGCTGCGTGGCGTACGACGTTCGAGCAGGCGGCGGGCCTGGGCTGGACGGCGAAGTTTTTCTAGCAGTCGCCTGTCATTCCGAACGAGCGTAACGAGGAGGAATCGGCTCTCGTGCCGATTATAAGACGGTCGATAGAAGATCCTTCGCTTCGCTCAGGATGACAACCGGCCGCTCACAATGACATCGATAACTCGGGGTAGCTGCGCAGCACGCGCGTGATCTCGTCGCTCTGACCTGGCGAGAGCATCTCGTTGGGATCGAGACACCAGAGGCCGTCGAGCAGCCCTTCGCGGCGGAGCACTTCGTGGATGCCGGGAATGCAACCTGCGAAATTGTGCGGCACATCGAACACCGCGCCATTGGCGTCGGTGAGCGCGGCGCCCAGTGAGAGCAGTGACTGTGGGATTGCGCCCGTAACGCGCGCCGCCTTGATGCTGTCGAGCAGTCGCACGGCCACCGGCGTCCACATGGCCCACTGGCCAAGCAAACCGCCGTCGAGAAATCGCGTGGTGGTCACGCCACCGACGCTCACCGGAAACGGCGTGAGCAAATCGGCGACGATGTTGTCGTCGTTCCCCGTGTAGAGCGCGATATCGTTGCGGTCCGCTTCGACAACGGCGCGCACCACGTCGATGGTCTGATAGCGATTGAACGGCGCGATCTTGATCGCCCACACGTTTGGCAGTTCCGCGAACTGCGCCCAGAACCGGTACGACAGCACTCGCCCGCCCACCGCGGGCTGCAGGTAAAATCCAAACAGCGGAATGATCTCGGCGATGTTGCGACAATGTTCAAGGATCTCTGATTCCGGCTCATCGCGCCAGTCGCCGAGGCTGAGTAGCGCCGCATCGTAGCCGAGAGCGAAGGCGATTTCCGCTTCGGTGCTGGCCTGCGGCGTGTGACCGCACACGCCGGCGATCATCGCAAATGCGCGCGACGGCGGTACGGCCGCGCGCGCTTCATCGATCGCCAGTTCGAGCACCGGGCGATACAGGCCCACCGCCGGATTGCGTATGGCGAACTGCGTGGTGTGCACGCCAACGGCCACGCCGCCGGCGCCTGCGTTCACGTAGTAGCGCGTGAGTCCGCGCTGGCGACGCTCGTCCAGGCGGCGGTGTGCGTCGAGCGCCAGCGGGTGCGCGGGAATGACCTGTCCGGCCCGCAGGTGCTGGCGAATGTTCGGACGTTCAGAACTGTCCATCGCGCGCCTCGAATTTCGTGGGCTTGCCGAGCAGCGGGCCACCATCATCCACCCAATTCGCCACGAGCTCCAAGAGTCGCGACGTTCCCATTTCCAGCGGCGCGAACGTGGATTGCATGCGAGTGGTGTCGCTGAGCAGCGCGTCGGCGCGCTCGGTGCCGGTGAGCTGCGGCGTCACGCCAAATCGCTCGCCAAACCACGCTGCCACCACGCGCACGGAAAGACGTTCGCTGCCGGTGACATTGACCACGAACGGCGGCGCTGCCGCCAGTGGCAGGCACTCCAGCGCAATGCGATTGGCGTCGCCCTGCCAGATCACGTTCGCATAGCCCATGGCCAGCGGCACCGGTTCATTCCGCCTCACCTTGAGCGCGATGTCAACGAGCACGCCGTAGCGGAGGTCGATTGCGTAATTGAGCCGCACGATGGCGACGTGCGTGCCATGTTGCTCGCTGAAGAATTCAAACATGCGCTCGCGTCCGACACACGACGCCGCATACTCACCCACCGGACCGAGTACGTCATCCTCGCGCGAGCCGCCGGAGGTGGCCGGGGAAAGCGGATAGACGTTGCCGGTGGAGAACGCAACGATTCGCGAATCACGATACCGTTCAGCGCAGTGCGCGGGAACGAGCGTGTTCATGGCCCACGTCGTGGCCGGCGCGCCGGTGGTGCCGAACTTCTGTCCGGCCATAAAGATCACGTTCGGCGCATCCGGAAGCCGCAACACCTCATCGCGGTTCAACAGATCGCAGCGGACGGTTTCCACTCCCGCGTCGTTCAACGCACGCTCGGCGCTTGCCGACGACCAACGGGACACGGCGATCACGCGGCGCGTTCCGCGTGTGTCGTGCGCGGCGCGCGCCGCCATACGGGCGAGCGTGGGGCCCATCTTTCCACCGGCTCCGAGCACGATGACATCGCCCGCACAGCGCTCGATGGCCGCGATGGTTTCCGGTCGCGGCGCAGACAGCAAGTCGTCGAGCTCGGCCTCGGTCATTTGACGCCGCTGCCCGGCTCCCGCGTGGACACCGCCTGCTGCGCGTATCGTTTGACACGCGTGACCATACCGTTCAGTCCCGCCTCGCGGCCCGAGAGTCCAATGCCGTCCATGAGTTGCTGCACATAATCGCCGGGAATCGCGAGCGTGGTTTCCGGCGGCTGCTCGTTGATCGCCGCGAAGGTGATAGCGAGAAACGCCGCGATCGTTGGCGATTGCTTGATGTTGAGGTCGGCATAGAAATGCATCTTGCCGTCGTGGAATTCCGGGAAGAGGTCAACGCGCGTCTGACACTCTGGCACGGAGAAACTGCTGCGCTCGATTTGCTGAAAACGTTCGGGCAATGGCTCGAGCTTCTTGGAGTAGTGAACCAATGCCTGCATCTTTTCCTCACGCGCCATCGCTTGAAAGCGCGACAGTACGCGCGCGATGGTTGGCGGAACGGTTCCGGAAGATGTCGTATCGCTCATCGGTGGAAATCAACTAGGGGAGTCGCAGGATGCCAACACGCACAGCGCAGGCGAAATGGGAAGGTGGGCTCAAGGACGGCCGCGGTTCGTTCAGCGGTTCGACGGGGCTCAGCGGACAATACAACTTCAGCTCGCGCTTCGAGAACGGAACGGGATCGAATCCCGAGGAGCTGCTCGCGGCGGCCGAGGCGGCCTGTTTCAGCATGGCGTTGAGCGCGGCGCTCGAGGGCAACAAGACGCCGGCAACGAGTGTCGAGACCAAGGCGGCGTGTACTGTCGAGAAAGTCGGCGACGGTTTCGCGATCACCAAAATGCATCTCGACATCAAGGCCGTGGTGCCGAACCTCGACGACGCCGCGTTTCAGAAAATCGTTGCGGCGACCAAGGAAGGCTGCCCCGTGTCCAAGGCGCTCAAGGGCAACCTGGATCTGCAAGCCACGGCCGTTCTCGTTTCATAGCGCGGCCGCGCAGAAGCGCCGGCGAGAGCCGATCAGTCGGCGTAGTACTCTTTGATGCACATCGTGACGGCGCGCTGGAGGAGGCGGACTTGGTCGTCTGGCTCCAGCGGCGCGCGCATGGCAGGCAGGGCGTACCACACGTCTTTCAGCGTGACGAGCATTCGTTCCGGCAGCACACCCTGCTGGCGTGCGGTGCGCGTCATGGTGCGCAGTGCCTGTCGAAGCTGCTCGTCGTCTGCGGGTGTGGCCACGTAGACGCCGAGCGCTACGCGCAGGGCTGCAATTGTGTCGTCGCCCACTGAGCCGTTGTTCGGTGTCGAGTCGTGCGCCATCTTCAGAATGGATTTTCGGGCGAGCGGGTGCGTACGGTGCGTGCAACGCACCGTGACAGGAGCAGACGCGTGCGCGCGGACGACAAATGTTTATTCGCCGGGCCGCGGCGTCAAGTGCGCCTGGAGAAATTTGCGACATGCGTTCATGAGTCGCTGCGAAAATGAATAATGTGTCATTGTCCCGACAGGTTGTGGCGCACCTCTTGATCCCCGTCGTCTCGTCGGTCACGCTTCCGTTTTCCTCATCATCACTCTTTCGCACAACCTGAAATGACCCAGCCGCCCGCCGCACGCTCCGTGACGTGGTACAAGTGGGACCAGATGCCGCGCGAAACCGTTTCGCCGCTCCTCGACCGGCGGTTGATCACCGGCAACCGGATGATGATTGCCCACGTCTATTTGAAAAAGGGCTGCATCGTGCCCAAGCATTCGCACGAGAACGAGCAGATCACCTACATTCTCGAAGGCGCACTGCGTTTCTGGATTGGCGAGGATGAGAGCGAAGAGGTGGTGGTGCGCGCCGGTGAAGTGCTGACGATTCCGTCAAACGTCTTTCACAAGGCCGAAGCGCTCGAGGACACACTCGACGTGGACGTCTTTGATCCGCCGCGGCAGGACTGGTTGGACAAGACGGACTCGTACCTGCGGAAATAGCCAATGGATCTCGGGTTACGCGGAAAAGTGGCGTTGGTGGCAGCGGCGAGTCGCGGACTCGGCCGCGCCATTGCCGCCGAGTTGGCGAACGAAGGCGCGAATCTCGTACTGTGCGCGCGCGGCGCGGAGGGTCTCGCCGCGGCGCGCAACGAGATTGCGTCCGCCGCGGGCGTGGAGGTGCATGCGGT
The DNA here is from genome assembly GCA_041690755.1 of Gemmatimonadaceae bacterium. Classification (GTDB taxonomy): domain Bacteria; phylum Gemmatimonadota; class Gemmatimonadetes; order Gemmatimonadales; family Gemmatimonadaceae; genus JAQBQB01. The sequence continues at coordinate 84,214 of JBEPWA010000003.1, forward strand.
CGTCGCCGATCTTTCCACGTTGGATGGTGTGCAACGCGTCGTCAGCGAAGCACTCGCTCGATATAGCAAGGTCGACATACTTGTCACGAATGCCGGCGGACCACCGGCCGGCACGTTCGACATGCACGCGTGGGACGCGTGGGAGCGCGCGGTGAATCTCACGCTGCGCAGTGTGGTGGAGATGACGCGCGCCGTGCTGCCCGGTATGCGCAAGCAGCAGTGGGGGCGCATCATCAACGTGACGTCGATCGCGGTGAAGCAGCCGGTGGCCAACCTCATGTTGTCGAACAGCGTGCGATCGGCGGTCACCGGTTTCGCGCGGACGCTCGCCAACGAAGTGGCGACCGACGGTGTGACGGTGAACAACATTCTCCCCGGCTACACGCGCACGGAGCGCGTGGAGGAGCTGGCCGCGGCCACGGCGGCGAAGGAAGGACTGACGGCGGCCGACATCGTGGGCCGGTTCGAGAACGAAATCCCCATGCGCCGCCTCGGCGAGCCCGCGGAGTTCGCGGCGCTGGCGGCGTTTCTCGCCTCGGAACGCGCGAGCTATATCACGGGGCAGTCGATCGCGGTGGATGGAGGGTGGATCAAGGCGCTGCTTTGAGAGGTGGTGCGGTTCGATCAGCGCTGGGGCTGTTGCGATTGCGCTGCACTCGCCACCGCCACCGCGGCCACCGCTTCCGTAGTCGGCGGTGGGCTCGGCTCGGCGGTGACAAGGGCCGGTAGACCCTCGTGATAGACGGTCTGCGTCGGGAATGCCAACTGCACGTTGAGCGCAGCAAAGCGTCGCAGGATTTCGAGATCGATGGCCTGCTGAATGTCCATGTACTTGTTGTAGTCCGGAACGAGCACCAGGTACACCGTCTCGATCTTGATCGCTGAATCACCAAAGCTCGACAGATGGCTGCGGTCGAACTTCACGGGGCTCTGCGCCGACACGATCTGCTCGATGACGCCGGGCAGCGTCTCGATAAGGTCCGGCGGTGTGTCGTACGTGATGCCGAGCGTGAGCACGACGCGGCGCTGCTGCATGCGGCGGTAATTTCGTAGCCGGCTTTTGAGCAAATCACTGTTGCCAATGATGATCTGTTCGCCGGACAGGCTGCGCACGTGCGTGGTCTTGAGGCCAATGCGCTCCACGGTGCCGGTGATTTGATCCACGCCGATCGGGTCGCCGATGTCGAACGGCTTGTCGAACACGATCGCCAGCGCGGCGAGTAGATCGCTGAGGATGTTCTGCACCGCGAGCGCCACCGCAATGCCGCTCACACCGAGGCCGGTGATCAGGGGCGTGATGTTGATGGCGAACACCGACGTGAGCGCGGTAATCACGACGAGCGTCCAGAGCAGCACTTTCGCCATCACCCCTATGGCGGTGATCATCGCCACGCTGGTACGGTCGCTCTCCGTGGTGCGGCTTGTCAGGTGGTGTTGCATCCAGAAGGCGATCGCCGCGGCGCCCCAGAGCGCGATCTGCCAGAGCACCACCAGCTTCAGCGCGGCGGGTACGTGCGTGCCAATTCGGCCGAGACTGAGCGCGCTCAGCGACGTCAGGACGGCGAAACCCAGACAGGCCCAGGTGCGTGTCGCCTTGATCATGGCCACGACGGTGTCGTCAACGTGCGTTGACGTCCGCGCGGCCAGCGCTCCGAGGCGCGACACGAGAACGCGTCGCACAACGATCAACACGAGGAACAGGATCGCGGCGCTGAGTGCCGCGGTTAGCCAGGCCTGCACGGTGTTGCCGAACACTACTCGATGGAGTGTGTCGGTCACGGCGACGGGCACGGCGATTGGAGCGAGATAGCGCATTCGTTCTATGATAACCGAATCCTGCGCAGTGCGCCGCTAGAGGGCGCTGGCGGCTTCCATCTCGGGTGATCCGCGGCGGCGGGCCGCGACGAAGCCGCCGTCGCAGGCGTCGCAATTGCCGCAGCGCCAGCCTTCCTCCACTTCTTCGCCGAAATACTCGAGTATGAATCGCGTGCGACAGTGCGCGCTCTGGCAGTAATTGATCATGGCGCGCAGCTTGGCGCGGTCCTGCACGCGGCGCTGCTCGTAGTCGGTGAGGTCGGCGCTCAAGTCCACGGACGTTAGCCGCGTTTTGGCTATGCGCTCCCAGCTGCCGCCGCGATACTCGCGCACCAGCCCGTGCCGCTTGAGCAGCACCATCACGATCCGCGCCTTGCGCCGAGCCACACCTGATTGCTCGGAGAGGTCGTTGAGCAACACGGTTTCCGTGGGCGGAATTTGCTCGAGCACGAGCGCCACCCGCGCCGCTTCTTCCACGTCGGGATACTTGCCGCCGAGAAAGTACGACTGCACGCGGCTGTCTTCCACGCGATAGAACAGGGTGCACGTGGCCGGCTGTCCGTCGCGGCCGGCGCGGCCGGCTTCCTGATAGTAGGACTCGACGGAGCCGGGAAAGTGATAGTGCACAACGAACCGCAGATCTGGCTTGTCTATGCCGAGTCCGAACGCGTTCGTCGCAATAATGGCCCTGTACTCGTTTGCCATGAAGCGATCCTGCGTCTCCTTTCGCTCGTTGCCGCCAAGTTTTCCGTGATATAACCCAACGGGAAAGGTCGGCAGGAACTGCGCATGGAGCCGCTCGGCTTCCTTCACCGTTGCGACGTAGATCACCCCGACGCCCGGACTGTCGCGCAGCAACTGCTCCAACGCGGCGTCCTTCATCGCGTTGTTCACCGTGCGCTTGACTTCGAACCGGAGGTTGGGCCGCGCAAAGCCTGTGACGGTGATGTGCGGCTCCGCCATTCCGAGCTGGCGCGCAATGTCGGTGCGGACCTCGGCCGTTGCCGTGGCCGTGAGCGCGAGAATGGGCGGACGCCCCAAACGCTTCACCACAGAGCCGAGCGTGAGATAATCCGGCCGGAAGTCGTGGCCCCACTGACTCACGCAGTGCGCTTCGTCGATGACGAACAGACTCACCGTGCGCGTGAGCAAATGCTCGAAAAAGTCGCGGTCCTTGAATCGTTCCGGCGTGAGATACAGGATCTCGCCCTCACCGCCGGCCACGCGTTTGGACAGGTCGCGCGCCTGCGCGTCCGTCAGGTGCGAATGCATGGCCATGGCGTCTACGCCGTGGGCAACGAGCTTGTCCTGCTGGTCTTTCATCAATGCGATGAGCGGGCTCACGACAATCGTGAGGCCCGGCAGCAGCAGCGCGGGCAACTGATAAATCAGCGATTTGCCGCTGCCCGTAGGCATGACGACGAGCGCGTCGTGCCCCTCGAGGACGGCGCGGATCGGTTCCCACTGGCCTTTCTGGAAATCAGTATGACCAAACCGCTCGCGCAGAACCTGGGTTGCGGTGGTCCGGAGTTTCGGAGGCATGTCGCCCAACTACCGGCACAAACTGGACCGTCTACGCCGGCAGGAAATCCATGCGATGGCCGATCAGCGAGGCGTTGCCGGCAGCAGAGTGCGGTCCACCTCGATGCGCACGGCGTCTTCGTAAAGCGCGAGCGGAATACGGCCGCCGGCGTATTGCATGAGCTCCGCGTTCCGCGCGCCAAGATCGTTGACGATCCACACGGGGTCCGTCGCCAGGTGCGGCGAGTTCGCCACGATGTTGGCATGCGGCCCGAGCCGCGGCTCGTAGTGGACGAAGATCACCGCCGCATGCACCGGCAGTTTGTCCACCAAGTTGTAGAACCCCACGTCCCACGCCGCCATGCGCTGCCGCTTCCAACGCGCGTCGTGCAGCTCATAACCGGCGAGCAGTGCGAGCAGTGCCGCAGCAGTGGAGGAGAGCTGCACGGTATTGGCTGCGCGTACGCGCGTCGCGGCTTTCCAGATTCCCATAGCGGTGACCAACGCAAACACCGGCATGGCTTCGAAGTAATACAAAGTCCATTCGGACCAGTGGCCGTACGCCAGATAAAAGACGAACAGCGCGAGGGAGCAAACCAGGGCGAACCCCACCTCGGTCGCCATTCCCCACAGTCCGAGCGCCACGAACGGTACGAGCGTCAACCGCGGCCCACTCCACTCCTCGGTGGCGATCGCAGACAGGCGGTCGAGCGCCGTGCGTGGCAGGCGCGCTACGGTGTGCTTCACATGTTCGTCGTAGAACCCGGCGTAGGTGAACCTGTCCACCGGGAGCAGTGTCTTTGCGGGCGGAGTGGCGTCCACACCAAAGCCAAGCTTGTCGAACGGCAAATAATCGTGCGCATAGAGCGCGAGTGGGGTAACGCGCCAGCTGCCGGTGGTCTTTGCGCTCCAGAGCGGAATGATGCACAGCATCAGCGTGCCAAGCGCGGTGGCGAAGCCCAGGTCCGCCCACTTTTTCCAGCGAGCAACGTCGCGAATCACGACGACACCAACCGGAACGGCGAATGCGAGCATCGTGAGTGGCCGCGTGATGGCACCCCAGCCGATCGCCGCGGCGACTGCCAGCAGCCATCGCCGCTCGCGTGTCTTTCTCCATTCAAGGAGCGCCCACCATGCGAGAAACCACATCGCGTCGCTCGTCACTTCGGAGTAGTACGCGGCGCGAAAGCGAAGGTTGAGTGGATCGCTGATCCAGATGAGCCAGGCGAGCAGTGCAATCCATTCGTTGCACACCCGACGCGCCAGCGCGAACAGCAGTGCACCGGTAAGGCCGCTGAGCAACAGCGGCACGAGCGCTGGCGCGCCGAAGAAGGTTCCGACACTCATCAGCAATGCGTGACCAGGCGCGTATTTCGACGCCACGGCGGGCGTGGTGAGCACGTGCGCCTGCTGGAAGAACTCCGGAATCGGCGGCGAGGGAGCGGTCCAATGTCCGGTCGCAAAGATTCGCGACTGGAGCACGTACGACACCTCGTCCTCTACGATCGGCAACGGGTCGATCGCGGCCCACACCCACCAGATGGCGAGCGCGGACAGAATACCGATCAGCAGACTGGCTTCACGTCTGCGAAGGAATGCGCTGCCGATGGACTATGCTCCGACGTCCATCGGTTGCCGGCTCGCGGACCGACCAACCTGTTCGCCGAGTACGGCGGACGCCACGTTGAAGCAGTGCGCGCCTTCGAACGGATCGTAGACGATCAGCGAGGGCACGTCGGGTCCGGTTGCGCCGGCGCGTGCATAGGCCATCAACCGCTTGGCCTGTGGCTCGGCGTCCCGATTGGCCAGACCGGCGCGCGGGCCGCGTTCAAACAGCACGTTCAGCGCCGGCGATGGGGCCGGGTCGTTGACAGCCGTGGCCACCATGGCGACCACGGCATTGCAGAGAAAGTTCGAGGTGAAGCTGAGCGGCGAATACGAACCGGGTTGCGGCCGATGCGCCTCGAGCTCCCGGAGCAACAGATCACTGTTCTCGAACATGTCTTCGCGCAACGCGGCGTGTACGTCGCGTTGTAATGCGAGGCAGTCCGGCGCGTTGCCGGTCATGAGCCAAGGGTCGGCGGTGAGAGCGTTGAAGAAACCGGCGGCAACGCGATCGCGTTCCGGTCCGGTGACATTCGCCTCGTGCATCCGGCGCAGCTCCCGCCAGAGTGTCGCGAGCGAAAACACCAGCCAGGGGTAATCGACCGTATTATCGGCGCGCATCAGTGCGACGTCGCGCTTGTACATGAATCGCAGGCCCCACCGCAAATGGCCGCCCAACGCGCCGGCGCCAGCGTGTGCGAGACGAACCCGATTCTCGTGCGACAATTCCGTCACGTTCTCGAGCAGATCGTCGTACGCCGACTCCTGCGGATGGTAGTGCGAAATCGCTACCAGCAGCAAAGTTTCCGCGTCGTCTACGAAGCGCGGCGCATTGCCGGCGCCGTCCAGTATTTTCAACAGCCGCGAGACTCGATCGAGATTCTCGCTGGGATCGCCGTCGTCCCAGGCGCGGACGGCGAGGAGGCCCAATATCGACACGAAATAGTGGTCGAGGAGCACCGCCATTGCGGCGCGCCGCTGTTCCACGGGAACGCGATGCAGCGCGCATCGGTCGAGCATGAGCACCGGCAGAATGTCGTCAGCGAATCGGTGCGCGCGGTAGTCCCAGCTCTCCAGCACGCGCAGCCCGGAACGCTGCGCGCGGCCGTTGAAGCTCTGTACCAGCGGCTGCAACGCCAGTGGCTGGCCACCGGTGGCAAACGTGTGCGAGCGCATTGCCGACCGCAGGTTGTTGTGAGCGCTCGCGAAATCGCCGGCCGACTCGAGGGTATCGAGGATGTTGACCCGCGTGTCGCTGCCGAGCGCAGCTGCGAGGAGCTCGCAGGCGGCGTCATGGGTAATGCCGATCCGATTTGGCCGACGTTTGCGGGTGGGCACGCGCGTAGGTCTCGGGGAGGCTGGGGCGGGGGAGGGATTTAAATAATAGGACGCGCGCGCGGGGAATGCGAGACATTAACTTTCAACTGTCCTCACCTTAGCGAACTTGCCATGCTCATCAGGAAGCCCGCCGACATCAAGTCGTCCGAGATCACGCCCGAGCACATGGCGCTGAATCGCCGCAAGTTTCTCGCGGCGGCCGGCGTGGCGACCGCTGGGGTGCTCGGCACCGGTAAAGTTCTGTCGGCGTTCGCCGCGCCGCATCAGCAGAACGACAAGCCGAACACGTACGAAGAAATCACGACGTACAACAACTACTACGAGTTCGGTACCGACAAGGAAGATCCGTCAAAAAACGCGAAGAACTTCCAAACGCGGCCCTGGACGGTGAAGGTAGACGGCCTGGTGAAGAAGCCGGCGGATTACCAGTTCGAAGATCTGGTGAAGCCGTACAAGCTGGAGGATCGCATCTATCGCCTCCGGTGCGTGGAAGCGTGGTCGATGGTGATTCCGTGGCAGGGCATTCCGCTGGCCGACATGATCAAGCGGTTCGAGCCGTTGCCGAGCGCCAAGTACGTGCAGTTCACCACGCTCATGGCGCCCGATCGGATGCCCGGCGAGCGCCAGCCGATTCTGCCTTGGCCGTACGTCGAGGGGCTGCGCATGGACGAAGCGATGCACCCCCTCACGCTCATGACCACGGGGCTATACGGAAAGCCGCTGCCGAATCAGGACGGCGCGCCGCTCAGGTTAATCGTGCCGTGGAAGTACGGGTTCAAGGGGATCAAGGCGATCACGCGCATCTCGTTCGTGGAGGCGCAGCCCAGGAACACCTGGCAGTTGGCGAACGCGAACGAATACGGCTTTTACGCGAACGTCAATCCAGAAGTCGATCATCCGCGGTGGACGCAAGCGAGTGAACGGCGGATCGGCCAGTTTCGCCGTCAGAAAACACTCATGTTCAACGGATACGCCGATCAGGTTGCCAAGATGTACGCGGGCATGGATCTGAGGAAGAATTTCTGATCAGGTCTCCGGTCTCTGGTCCGAGGAGACAGTGGGGCAAGGCGTTGGTGTTCGTGTTGGCGCTCCTGCCCCTTTCGTACATTGCCTGGAAGTTCAGCACTGATCGGCTCGGGGCGAATCCGATTCGCGAGCTGGAGATCGAGACGGGGCTGTGGACCATCCGCATGCTGGCGGTGGCGCTTCTCGTCACGCCAGTGCGGCGAATCTTCGGCTGGAACTGGCTCGCCAAGTACCGGCGCATGCTCGGACTATTCGCGTTCTTTTACGCGTGCGTGCACCTGAGCATGTGGGTGGGCGTTGACTGGTTCTTTGCCTGGGGCGACATGTGGCACGAGATCGTGAAGCACAGGTACATCCTCGTGGGGATGCTCACCTGGCTCATTCTCTTGCCGTTGGCGATCACGTCCACCAAGGGCTGGGTGCGGCGTCTTGGCAAACGCTGGGTGGTGCTGCACCGCCTTGTGTATCTCGCCGCCGTGACGGCCACCATTCACTACCTGTGGGCGGTGAAGAAGGACACGTTCTTCCCGGTGGTATATCTCGCGACGTTTGCCTTGTTGCTCGGCTATCGCGTCATTGACGCGCGGCGGAAATCGTCCCGTGCACGCCCTCCACGATCCGGCGCATCTGCGGCGGCATAGTGCCGTCGTCGGCGCGAATCGTCTTCACTCCCTGGTCGGTGGTCACGCGCAGCGAATAGCTGACCATGTCCGCCGAGTTGGGCGTGGTGCCGTAGTCGTTGGCGAGCTCGTAAGGCGTCGCGGCAAAGACTATCGAGAACAGCGAGTCCACCGCAGCCGGCGACAGGGCTCCCGACGCCGAGTCGAGCGGCGTTGCGCAACTGCGGGAGCAGATGCGGCGCTGGGCGTAGGCGAAGGAACGATCGTCGTGGCGCACCACGCGGGTGGAGTACAGCGCGGCGATGCCGCCTTCCTCCGTCAGTTCGACCTTGGCTCCGTTGAACGAGCCGAAATCGCGGATGAGCATACCGGTGGTCGCCGGACTCGCGCAGGCGAGTAGCGCGGCACACAGCAGCGCGAGCGGGAAGATCGACTTTCGCATGACGCTATTTTGTTGTGGTGAACCCCACCAGACAGACCAAGCGGCCCAAACCGCCCAGCCAGCCCAACCAGCTCTCCGCATTCGCGGTCACCGCCCCCGGTCTCGAGATGCTGTGCGCCTCGGAACTCGCCGACCTCGGCATACGCGGCCTCCCGGAAGAGGGCGGCGTGGCGTGGCGTGGACCAATCGAGTCGGTGGCGCGGGCCAATCTGTGGCTACGCACGGCCAGCCGCGTGATCGTGCGGGTTGCCGAGTTCAAGGCCACAGCGTTCTTCGAGCTGGAGAAGCAGGCGAAGCAAATTCCGTGGAAGCGATTTGTCGCACCTGGGGCGCGAGTGGATTTTCGTGTCACTTGCCACAAGTCCAAGCTCTATCACAGTGACGCCGTGGCGCAACGGTTCGCCACCGCCGTTGAATGGAACGTGAAGGGAGTGAAGGCCGGCAAGGCGAGCGAGCATGACGACGATGAGTCCGCGGCGATTGCGGACCAGCAATTGTTCATCGTGCGATTCGTGCGCGACATGTGCATGGTGAGCGTAGACACATCGGGTGCGCTGTTGCACATGCGCGGCTATCGCCAGCAACTGGCCAAGGCGCCGTTGCGTGAGACGCTCGCCGCCGCCGTGCTGTTCGGCGCCGGTTGGGACGGCACCACGCCGCTCACCGACCCGATGTGCGGCTCGGGCACCATCCCGATCGAAGCCGCCCAGATTGCGCGACGCATGGCGCCGGGCCGGAACAGATCATTCGCATTCTTGAAATGGCCGGAAGTGGACAAGGCGATGTGGAAGGCGATCGTGGCCGAGGCGAAGTCGAAGGAACTCACTCGCTCGCCCGTGGCCATCGAGGGATTCGATCGCGACCGCGGCGGCATAGAGGCCTCAATAGCGAACGCCGAGCGCGCAGGCGTTACGGCCGACATCACCTTTGCCGCGCAACCGATTTCCGCCTTGCCTGCGGCCGACGGCGCGGGACTCGTTGCGGTGAATCCGCCCTATGGCGTCCGCGTTGGCGACAGCGATTCGCTGCGGAATCTCTACGCGCAACTCGGCAACGTACTGCGCGCCCAGCGCACAGGCTGGCGCCTGGCTATCCTCTCGGCCGACCGCAACCTCGAACGTCAGATCCAGCTGGACTTCGAGGAAAAATTTGCAACGAGGAACGGCGGTATCGCCGTGCGATTAGGCGTAGCCGAAGTGTCATCCCGAGCGAATGCGAGGGATCTTGCGCCGCCCGGCTTATAGTTGGCGCTCCAGAAGATCCCTCATTCGCTACGCCCGCTCGGGATGACAACGAAGGATCGATGTCGACAGACACCGATCCTTCGCCGAAGCTGACGCGGGCAAGTTTGAAGTCAGGGTGCTAGGGCAGTTCTAGCCCCTAGCCCCTAGCCCCTACTGCTGACACCGCGCAAACGGACTATCCGCCTTCGTCTTGTCTACGAGCACGGCATGATCCAGATCGCCAACCTTCAAGGCGAGATCGAACACGAACCGATCGACCGCCGCCATGTGCTTGTACTGGATGTACTGCGGTTCGTCCGTCACCTGGTGGTAGTCTGCGTGACCGCCGGTGGTGAAGAAGATCACCGGAATGTTATAGCGCGCGTAGTTCGCGTGATCGCTGCGGCAATAGATGTTCTGCGGATGGCCGTTGGCGTCCATCGAGTAATCGAACTTGAGCGGCGTCGGTTCGGTGGCGTCCACGGACTCGGCCAGGTCGCCAAGCTCGGTGGAGAGACGGCGCGAGCCAACGAGCTGCAGGTAGTTCGGATCGCCGAATAGCTCCTGTTTGGCGATGTTCATTCCGGTCACATCCGTCGCGGCACCGCGGCCGACCATGTCCATGTTGAGATCGGCGACGATGGAGTCGCGCGGCACGGTGGGGTGGTTGGTGAAATACTGCGAGCCCCACAGGCCTTTCTCCTCGCCCGTCTGCCAGATGAAGATCAACGAGCGCTTGGGTTTGACGGCACCCTTCTGGAACGCCTCGGCGATCTCGAGGATCGATACCGAGCCGGAGCCATCGTCGTCGGCGCCGTTGCTGATTGAATCGAGGCGGGGCGGGTAGATCTTGCGTAGCGAATCCTTGATCGCGTTGATGCGCGTCCATTGCTCGGCCGTGGGCGGCGGGGCGTTGCGCGTGTCGGCGCCTTCGACGCGCGCCACTTCGTTGTACGCCTTGAGCGAATCGTGCTCGACGATCGGCCGAGCCGTGGACACGCCGATGTGGTCGGAGTGCGCGCCAATGACTATGTACTCATTCCTGAGCTTCGGATCGGTTCCCGGAATGATCGCAACCACGCTGCGCGTGGGCGCGGTGACCGTGCGCTCGCGAATGTCGATCGTGGCCGTTGGGCCCTGATCGCCACGCGCCGCAGCGGTGACCGGCTTGCCGAGCAGCGCCATGGCGACCCGCTGCGTGACGGTGAGATTGACGGGACCGTTCGCACCCGCTGCGCCGCCGCGACCGCCGCGTCCATTGGCTTCGGCCGGATGCGCCGCTGCGTAAGCACGCGTGCCTTCGTTCTGCACTGTGTCGTTCAGTGTGTACTGAATGCGAGCCGGTGCCAGGGTCGATTCGACCGTGACGATGGCCGCCGCGCCGGCGAGCGGGCTATTCGCACCCAGGCCCCCGCGTCCACCGGCTCCGCGTCCGCCGGCTGCTCCGCCTGCCGCCGGCAACAGCACCACGATCTTGCCTGCAGCCTCATCGGCCGTGAGCGAGTGCGCGGTGTCACCAGCCGTACCGCCGAAAATCACAGCGCCCGACACGTGCCGCGCCGCCGCCGCGCCGGCAACCTCGAAGTCCTTGCCCACGCGAAAGATGGACCTGCCCGTCAAGAGCGTGGACGTCGGATCGACCGACCTCGACGTCACGGGCATGTTCTGGAAATAGGTGCCATGGTCGCCGGCCGGCTTGAGGCCCAGGCGCCGGACCTCGCGCTCGATGTACGCCGTGGCGTGGATGGCGCCGGGGGTGCCGGCTTCGCGGCCGCGCAGTGAGTCGTCGGCGTAGATGTACAGGCGGGTCATCAGGTCGCACGGCGTGATCGCCGCGACCGTCGGTCCGCCATGATACTTCAGTGGCATGGTCTTGCCTGGCTCGGTGGCCGGACATTTCTGCTGAGCCGACAGCGCGGGTGCTGTGACCGCCAACGCCAAGGTCGCAGCTGCCGCAGCCGTTGCGCGCAGGATGAGTGTTTGTCTCACGGAGATCTCGCTAGTAAGGTTTTTGCGTCCAGATGCCATCAGTTGCATGATACGCCCGCGCGGGCACACGGATAGATCTGCCGCCGCAAATTTGCGCGCGGTGGCACTAGTCCTGCCGCAGCGGTTGATGTGCCCGCCCCCGAAGTGCATGGCGGAAGGGGCCGCGAACCACACCCTTTTACCACACGGAAAGTGTCCGACAAGTCCTCCAGCAAATCGAAAGACGCCGGAAGTTCGAGCGCCTCAGCGGTGACCCGCGAGCAGCTTATCAAAGGCCTCAACGAAGATCTGAGCCGCGAATATCAGGCGATCATTGCGTACGTCGTGTATTCGCAGGCCATCAAAGGCGCGCAGTACATGAACATTGCCACCGAGCTCGAGAAGCATGCGGGCGAAGAGTTGGCTCACGCGTTGATCATCGCCAAGCAGATCGACTATCTGGGCGGCGACATTGGCACCACGCCAAAGCCAGTGAAGACTTCCGACAAGGTCGTGGACATGCTTCGCTACGATCTCACCAACGAGGAAGAGACGATTTGCGCCTATCGGGAGCGGGTACGTCAGTGCGAAGCGCTGGGTGAGTACGCCATTGCCGAACACATTCGGGACATTCTGATCGATGAGCAGGAGCATTTGACGGATCTGGCGACGGCGCTCGGCGAAGATGCGCCGAACCTGTCGCGGCCGCGGAAAGGGTAGGGGAGGGCCGGCGAGTCCGCTCGCTGAGCGTCGCGGCGTAATCGCGGACTCGTTCGTGTGCGTCCGCGAGATGCCGGAGTGAACGCGGCCTGGCCTACTCGTACTCGGCGAATGGCTCGAAACCGCCCGCGCTGCGGCGCTGCGAGGCGACGCAACGTTCTTTGCACGTCCGGAGAGCCGAGCGATCCTTGCCGCCGCAGTTGAGCTGCCGCAGCTTCCGCTCGACGCGCACGAAGCGCTCGAACGCACCAAAACTCTCACCGCCCAGCCGAACGTGCATGACTTTCATGCCCTCGAACACTCGCTCACCCACGCGCTAGCCGCCCTGACCAATTGAGCACCACCTCGCACGGAATTATCGTCTCGCTCAACCGCTCGAACGGCGGAGTTCCCAAGTTGCCGGTGGACCAGGCGTGGGTCTCCGTAAATGGCATGGACGGTGACCGCCAGCGTGACCGGCGGTTCCACGGCGGGCCGGACCGCGCGTTGTGCCTCTACTCGCTCGAACTGGTTAATGCGCTGCGGCTCGAAGGCCACCCCATCGAACCCGGGGCCGCCGGCGAAAACGTCACGATCAGCGGGCTGGATTGGACCATCATGCGGACCGGAGCACGGGTGATCGTGGGCGACGTCGAGCTCGAGCTCACCGCCTTTGCGTCTCCCTGCAAAACGATTCGCAGGGCCTTTGTGTCGGAAGACTTCACGCGCCTCTCCGACAAACTCCATCCGGGTTGGAGTCGCATCTACTGCCGCGTGCTGAAAGAGGGCCTACTGCAAGTGGGAGCGCCAGTTACGGCGTCGGCGCGCTAGCGCCATTCTGCCTGTGTCCGGTTTTTGCAGTCTGGAGGTCCGCCGCCGGCCTGCAAATACCAAATAAGGACGAGCCCGGCACTAGTCTTGAACTACAGTGGCCGCCGCCAAATTCAGCGGTGGCTATCGGCATCGTACCCCTCTCGTCAGGAGCTGACCGTGGGCGTCGGCGACAGTCCGGAATTTCTCGATCAGGAAGACCTCGCATCCGTGCCTCCTGGGCGCGGCGGCAATGGCGCTCGGCGCGGTAAAAAAGCAGCCGGCAAGGGCAGCGGCCGCAGCAAGCGCGCCTCGTCGAACGCCGACGGTGGCGATATCGATATAGAACTTGCCGACGTTGGCACGGCGACGCGCGACGACCAGATGGGCGGCACTGGCGGTGCGCGTGATCGCTCGTTGCACCGGTTGCTCGCCGGCCTGCGCGCCGTGAACGCCGGCGATTTCTCCGTTCGCCTCGCTCCAGATGGCGACCCCCTTATGACCGAGCTCATTGACGTGTTCAATAACGTCGCGCAGAAACAGGCGCGGCTCGTCGAAGAGATAGGTCGTGTGGGTACGTCGGTGGGCCGCGAAGGCAAGATGCGTGACCGGGTGTCGATGGCCGGCGTGGGTGGACAGTGGGTCACGGCAATGGATTCCGTGAACAATCTGATCACCGACCTCGTGCAGCCAACGTCCGAAGTCTCGCGCGTGATCAAGGCCGTGGCCGGCGGCGACCTGTCGCAAAAGGTGGAGCTGGAGATCGAGGGCAAGCAGGTGCAGGGTGAGTTCTTCCGCATCGGCTCGACCGTGAATCGAATGGTCGATCAGCTCAACGCATTCGCCAGCGAAGTGACGCGCGTGGCCCGCGAAGTAGGAACGGAGGGTGTGCTCGGCGGTCAGGCGAACGTGCCGGGGGTGGGCGGAACGTGGAAGGATCTGACGGACAGTGTGAACGCCATGGCGTCCAACCTCACGAGCCAGGTGCGCAGCATCGCCGTGGTCACCACGGCGGTCGCCAACGGCGACTTGTCGCAGAAGATCACGGTGGAAGCGAAGGGCGAAGTGCTCGAGCTCAAGGACACGATCAACATCATGGTCGAGCAGCTGTCGGCGTTCGCTTCTGAGGTGACGCGCGTGGCGCGGGAAGTGGGAACGGAAGGCGTGCTCGGTGGACAGGCGAACGTGCCGGGCGTTGGCGGAACCTGGAAGGATCTGACCGACTCGGTGAACGCGATGGCCGGCAACCTCACCAATCAGGTGCGGAACATTGCTGACGTCACCACCGCTGTGGCGCGGGGCGATCTGTCGCTCAAGATCACGGTGGAAGCCAAGGGCGAAGTGCTCGCCCTCAAGAACACCATCAACACAATGGTCGATCAGCTGTCGGCGTTCGCGGCGGAAGTGACGCGTGTGGCTCGCGAGGTGGGCACCGAGGGCGTGCTCGGCGGACAAGCGGAAGTGGAGGGCGTGAGCGGGACCTGGAAGGATCTCACGGACAACGTGAATTTCATGGCCGCGAACCTCACCAGCCAAGTGCGTAACATCGCGCTGGTGACCACGGCCGTGGCGAACGGCGACCTGTCGCAGAAGATCTCGGTGGGCGCCAAGGGCGAAGTGCTCGAGCTGGCGAACACGATCAATGACATGGTGGACCGGCTTGGCGTGTTCGCGGACGAAGTGACACGTGTGGCGCGCGAAGTGGGAACGGAAGGCGTGCTCGGTGGCCAGGCGAACGTACCGGCGGTGTCCGGCACGTGGAAGGATTTGACCGACAGCGTGAACGCCATGGCCAACAACCTGACGACGCAGGTGCGTAACATCGCCGACGTCACCACGGCCGTGGCCAACGGCAACCTGTCGCTCAAGATCACGGTGGAAGCGAAGGGCGAGGTGCTCACCCTCAAGAGCACGATCAACACGATGGTTGATCAGCTCTCGGCGTTCGCTGCGGAAGTAACGCGCGTGGCTCGCGAAGTAGGAACGGAGGGCGTGCTCGGTGGCCAGGCGAACGTGCCCGGCGTTGCCGGCACATGGAAGGATCTGACGGACAACGTGAACGGCATGGCGGCGAACCTGACCAATCAGGTACGCAACATCGCCGTGGTGACGACCGCCGTCGCCAACGGCGACTTGTCGCAAAAGATCACGGTGGAAGCGCGCGGCGAGGTGCTGGACCTTAAGGACACCATCAACAACATGGTGGAAAAGCTGCGCATCTTCGCCGACGAAGTGAGTCGCGTGGCGCGCGAAGTGGGCACCGAAGGCGTGCTCGGTGGGCAGGCGAACGTGCCCGGCGTGGCGGGAACATGGAAGGGCCTCACGGACAACGTGAACGCCATGGCGGGCAACCTTACCGCCCAGGTGCGCAACATTGCCGATGTGACCACCGCGGTGGCGAAGGGCGATCTGTCGCGCAAGATCACGGTGAACGTGCAGGGCGAAGTGCTCGAGCTGAAGAACACGATCAATACGATGGTGGATCAGCTCAACGCGTTCGCCTCCGAAGTGACGCGCGTGGCCAAGGAAGTGGGGACGGAAGGAAAGCTCGGCGGCCAGGCGCGAGTGGAGGGCGTGAGCGGCACGTGGCGCGACCTCACCGAGAACGTGAACGGCATGGCTGCCAACCTCACCGTGCAGCTGCGCGACGTGAGCGCCGTCGCCACCGCCATTGCCGAGGGGGATCTCACACGCAAGATCACGGTGGAGGCCCAGGGTGAGATTCTTCAAATTAAAGAAGTAGTAAACAAGATGGTCGATCAGCTCAACGCGTTCTCCGGCGAAGTCATTCGCGTGGCGCGCGAAGTGGGCACCGAGGGCGTGCTGGGCGGCCAGGCCAACGTGCCCGGCGTGGCCGGCACGTGGAAGTCGCTCACAGAAAACGTGAATGGCATGGCGAACAACCTCACCAGCCAGGTGAGAAACATTGCCGACGTCACCACGGCGGTGGCCAAGGGTGATCTCTCGCTCAAGATCACGGTGGAAGCCAAGGGCGAGGTGCTCGCCCTCAAGAACACGATCAACACGATGGTGGACCAGCTCTCGGCGTTCGCCTCGGAAGTGACGCGCGTGGGTCGCGAAGTGGGCACCGAGGGAATCCTCGGCGGCCAGGCCACGGTGCAGGGCGTGAGCGGCACGTGGAAGGATCTCACGGACAACGTGAACTTCATGGCCGCCAACCTCACCAATCAGGTGCGCAACATCGCCGTGGTGACGACCGCCGTCGCCAATGGCGACCTGTCGCAGAAGATCACGGTGGAGGCGCGTGGCGAGGTGCTCGACCTCAAGGACACCATCAACAACATGGTGGAAAAGCTGCAAACGTTCGCCGACGAAGTGAGCCGCGTGGCCCGCGAAGTCGGAACGGAAGGGCGGCTAGGCGGCCAGGCCAGTGTGCCGGGTGTGGGTGGCACGTGGAAGGATCTGACGGACAACGTGAACGCCATGGCCGGCAACCTCACGGTGCAGGTGCGTAACATTGCCGACGTGACCACCGCGGTGGCGCGCGGCGACCTGTCGCGCAAGATCACCGTGGATGTGCGCGGCGAGATTCTCGAGCTCAAGAACACCATCAACACCATGGTGGATCAGCTCAACGCGTTCGCCGGCGAAGTAACACGCGTGGCGCGCGAAGTGGGCACGGAAGGCAAGCTTGGCGGGCAGGCCAAGGTGCCCGGCGCGGCCGGTGTGTGGCGCGATCTCACGGACAACGTGAACGGTCTCGCGTCCAACCTCACCACGCAGGTGCGCAACATTGCCGACGTCACCACGGCGGTGGCGAACGGCGATCTGTCTCAGAAGATCACCGTGGAGGCGCAGGGCGAGGTGCTGTCGCTCAAGAACACGATCAACAACATGGTGGACCGCCTCCGCGTCTTCGGCGACGAAGTGACGCGCGTGGCAAAGGAAGTGGGCACCGAAGGCATCCTCGGCGGCCAGGCCGAAGTGCCCGGCGTGGCCGGCACGTGGAAGGGCCTCACCGACAGCGTGAACGCCATGGCGAACTCGCTCACGGTGCAGGTGCGGAACATCGCCGACGTCGCTACGTCCGTGACGAAGGGCGACCTGACGCGGCAGATCACCGTAGATGCGCAGGGTGAGCTCGACGAGCTCAAGACGAACATCAATCAGATGATCGGCAACCTCCGCGGCACCACGGAACGGAACCAGGAGCAGGACTGGCTCAAGACCAACCTGGCCAAGTTCAGCCGGATGATGCAGGGCCAGAAGGATCTGGAAAGTGTTTCGCGTTTGATCATGAGCGAATTGACACCGCTTGTCAGCGCGCATCACGGGGCCTTTTTCATTGCCGACAACGATGCCGGCAGCACCATGCTCAAGCTCATCGCGAGCTATGCGTACCGCGCACGCAAGCACGTGGCAAATCGGTTTGCCATAGGCGAGGGACTGGTGGGCCAGGCGGCGCTCGAGAAGGAGCCGATCCTCCTGCAAAACGTGCCGGATGATTACATCCAGATCACATCCGGTCTCGGCGAAGCGCCGCCGCGCAACATCATCGTGCTGCCCATTCTGTTCGAGGGCGAGGTGAAGGCGGTGATCGAGCTTGCCAGCTTCCTGCCGTTCAGCCAGATCCACCAGACGTTCCTCGACCAACTCGCTGAATCGATTGGCGTGGTGCTGAACATGATTCAGGCGAACATGCGCACCGAGGAGTTGCTGGAGCAGTCGCAGAAGCTCACCCAGGAGCTGCAGAGCCAGTCCAAGGAGTTGCAGCAACAGCAAGACGAGCTAAAGCGCTCCAACACCGAGCTCGAGGCGCAGGCGCGTACGCTGCGGCAATCGGAAGAGTTGCTCAAGGAGCAACAGGAAGAGCTGCAACAGGTCAACGAAGAGCTCGAGGAAAAGGCGTCGCTGCTCGCCGAGCAGAACGCCAAGGTCGAGCAGAAGAATCGCGAGGTGGAGGCGGCGCGTGTCGCGCTCGAGGAGAAGGCCGAGCAACTGTCGCTCAGCTCCAAGTACAAGAGCGAGTTCCTGGCGAATATGTCACACGAGCTGCGCACGCCGCTCAACTCGCTGCTCATCCTCTCCAAGCTGCTCACCGAGAACAAGGACGGAAATCTCAGCCCCAAGCAGGTCGAGTTCGCGCAGACGATTCTTTCGTCGGGCACCGATCTCCTCAACCTCATCAACGACATTCTGGATCTGTCAAAGGTCGAGGCGGGCAAGATGGAGATCAACGCCGGCGATCTGTCGATGACCGAGATTCGGGATTTCGTCGATCGCACCTTCCGGCCCGTGGCCGATCAGAAGAACGTGACGTTCACCGTAGACATTGGCGCCGACGTGCCGCCGGTGATCTTCACCGACGGCCAGCGGTTGCAGCAGGTGCTCAAGAATTTGTTGTCGAACGCGTTCAAGTTCACGTCCGAAGGCGGTGTGACGCTGGCGATCAACCGCGCCGAAACAACGCGCCGGTTCGCCAGCCGCACGCTCGACCGCGTTGACGGCGGCGTCATCGCCTTTGACGTGCGCGACACGGGCATTGGCATTCCAAAGGAAAAGCAGCAGCTGATCTTCGAGGCGTTCCAACAGGCGGACGGCACAACGAGCCGCAAATTCGGCGGCACCGGTCTCGGGCTCTCGATCAGTCGCGAGATTGCGCGGCTGCTCGGCGGTGAGATTCGCGTTGAGAGCACTCCGGGCGAAGGCAGCACGTTCACGCTCTTTGTGCCGGTGCGGTTGGTGGAGCAGGAGAGCGCTGCGACGCCCGCAGAACAGCCGCGCCGCCCCGCCGGACGCCTGGCACGATCGAGACGCGGGGTTTCCCCCATATCCCGCGTCGCCGTGCGCATTCCGCACGCTGACGCCGGCGGCGGCGACCAGGGCGTCGGTGCCGACGACGATGACGATTCCGACGTCGCCATGATGGACGGGGAAGAGGACACCCCGAATGTGGCGTACGAGCAGCTACCGCGGCCCGAAGGCTTCGATGACGATCGGGACGACATCGTTCCGGGCGACCGCGTTGTGCTGGTGGTGGAGAATGAGCCGAGTTTCGCCAAGATCCTGCTCGAGATGGCCCACGAGAAGGGTTTCAAGGGCCTCGTTGCGCTCGATGGCGACGCCGGCCTCCAACTCGCGCACGCGTTCCACCCCGACGCGATCACGCTCGACATCGACATGCCGGGCACCGACGGCTTCGCGGTGCTCGACCGCCTCAAGCATCACCCCGCCACGCGGCACATTCCGGTGCACATCATCACCAGCGTGCGCGAGCGGCAGCACGGATTGCAGGCGGGCGCCATTGCCTACCTCGAAAAGCCTGTGTCGAAGGAAGCGCTCGAGGATTCGTTCAACAAAATCTCCCAGTTCATCGATCAGCAGGTGAAGCGCCTGCTCGTGGTGGAGGACGACGACGGCCAGCGCCAGAGCATGATCGAGCTCATCGCCCATGAAGACGTGGAGATCACGGCGGTGGCCACCGCCGAGCAGGCGCTCGAAACACTCAAGACCATGCACTTCGATTGCATGGTGCTCGACCTCGGTCTCTCTGGAGGCACGGACGGCTTTGAGCTCCTCGAGACGGTGAAGGCCGATCCGGCAATGCAGGAGTTGCCGATCATCATTTATACCGGCAAGGATCTCAGCCACGCCGAAGAGACGCGCCTGAAAAAGTTCGCCGAGACGATCATCGTCAAGGATGTGAAGTCGCCGGAACGACTGCTCGACGAGACCGCGCTCTTCTTGCACCGCGTTGAAGCGCGCCTGCCCGAGCAGAAGCGCCGAATGTTGGAACGGCTGCACAACACCGACGCGGTGTTCGCCAGCAAACACGTGCTGATCGTGGACGACGACGTGCGCAACATCTTCTCACTGACAAGCGTGCTCGAGGAGCACGGCATGAACGTTTCGTTCGCCGAGAATGGCAAGGACGCAATTGCCAAACTGGAGTCCACGCAAGGAATTGATCTCGTGCTCATGGACGTCATGATGCCCGAGATGGACGGTTACGAAACGACGCGCGCCATTCGCGAGCGACCGCAGTTCCGTGCGCTACCGATCATTGCCCTTACGGCAAAGGCCATGAAAGGCGATCGCGAAAAGTGCATCGCGGCCGGTGCCTCGGACTACATCACCAAACCTGTTGATACGGAGCAGCTCTTGAGTTTGATGCGGGTATGGCTCTACCGCTAAGGCCAGGCCGATCGCTGAATGGCCCACCCCTCTCTTACGACGCCGAGCTCGAGCGAATCGAGATCGAGCTGTTGCTGGAAGGGGTGTACCGTCACTACGGCTTCGATTTTCGCTCCTACGCATATGCGTCCATCCGGCGCCGGCTGTGGAAGCGAATCGAAGCCGAGCAGCTGAGCTCCATTTCCGAGCTGCAGGCGCTCGTGTTGCACGACACCTCCGCCATGGAGCGCTTGCTGCTCGACCTCTCGGTGAGCGTGACCGCGATGTTCCGCGATCCCGGCTTCTACCAGGTTTTTCGGAACGAAGTCGTGCCGCTCCTGCGGACCTATCCGTTTATTCGCGTTTGGCATGCCGGGTGCTCGACAGGCGAGGAGGTGTATTCCACCGCTATCGTTCTTGAAGAAGAAGGCTTGCTCGATCGCACCCGCGTATACGCTACGGACATCAACGATGCCGTTCTGCAGCAGGCGCGCGCCGGCATCTTTCCGCTCAACCGGATGCAGGAGTACACGGAGAACTACATTCGCGCCGGCGGTACGCGATCGTTCTCCGAGTACTACACGGCCAAGTACGACGGGGCGCTGTTCAGCCCCACGCTAACCCGCAACGTCGTGTTCTCGCAGCACAATCTCGTCACCGACCGCTCGTTCGCCGAATTCAACGTCATCTTCTGCCGGAACGTCCTTATCTACTTCGATCGCGATCTGCAGAACCGCGTCCACGCCCTGTTCTACGACAGCCTGGCGATGTTCGGCGTTCTCGCGCTCGGCAGCAAGGAGTCGCTGCGCTTCTCTCAGTACGAACCATGCTATGAGAAACTGGATCCGCGAGAAAAGTTGTACCGGAAGATCAAATAGCCGTGGCCTACGAAATCATCGTCGTCGGAACATCCTGGGGTGGCCTGGCCGCCCTGCGCGAACTCATCGCGGGCCTGCCGGCGGGGTTCGCGGTGCCGCTCGTCGTCGTACAGCATCGTCATAGACAATCGGACCATCTTTTGACCTCATTGCTACAGGACCGCACAGCGCTCTGCGTGTGCGAAGTGGAGGACAAGGCGCCGATTGCTCCGGGCAACATCTACGTTGCGCCGGCGGACTATCACCTGCTCGTGGAATCCGGATACTTCTCCTTGTCGACGGACGACCCTGTGCGCTTTAGCCGTCCGTCGATCGACGTGACGTTTCAATCCGCCGCCGACACCTATGGGCCGCGTGCGGTGGGTGTCGTGCTGACCGGCGCGAACGCCGACGGAGCAACCGGTCTCAAACGGATATTCGATCGCGGAGGGCTGGCGTTCGTCCAGCTGCCGGCGACGGCCGAGAGCCCAACGATGCCCGCCGCGGCGCTCGCGTGTGTGCCCACAGCCCAGGCGCTGACGCTCGCGGAAATCTCCGCCGCGCTCGGCGCGCTCGGCGCGCTCGGCGCGCCCGCCGACGTCGCGACGGAGTCGATGAAGCCGACAATGGCCGCACGTCCGCCGGAATGCCCATGACCGGACCAACCGCGGAACAAGTGGACATCCTGCTCGTTGACGATCGCAATGAGAATTTGCTCGCGCTCGAGGCGATCCTCGAACCGCTTGGCCAACGCCTCGTCCGCGCACGGTCCGGCGAGGAGGCGTTGCGCTGTCTCCTCGATCGCGATTTCGCGGTCATCCTGCTCGACGTTCAGATGCCGGGCCTCAACGGCTTCGAGACCGCGCAGCTGATCAAGGCACGCGAACGTACGAAATTCATTCCGATCATCTTCCTCACGGCGATCAGCAAGGAAGAGGAGTACGTGTTCCAGGGTTATTCGGTTGGCGCTGTGGACTACATGTTCAAGCCGTTCCAGCCGGCAATCCTGCGCTCCAAAGTACAGGTGTTCGTCGATCTCTACCTGCAGCAACTCCGGATCACGGAACAGGAACAACAACTCCGCGACACCGAAGTGCGCGAGATCGAGTTACGGCACATGAAGGAGCTGTTGCAATCGGAAGCCAGATTTCGCGAGATCGTGAGCTCGGCTATGGACGCAATCGTCGCGTTCGACGCGCAGGGCTCCGTGACGCTCGTGAACGGCGCCGCCGAACGAATGTTCGGAACCAAGGCAGACGGGGCGATCGGTCAGGACATCTCGAAATTCTTTTCCGGGGGCATGAAGATCGATGCCTTCTCGTCGCTCTGCGGGGTGGACGCGGCGAAAGTGTCTGATGACGACATTGCCCGCGCTCCCGTTCGGCCGGAATCGCTTAGCGGTCGCCGCGCGAGCGGAGAGACATTTCCGATCGAGGCGTCCGTGTCCTGCATGGAGACCACGACGGGCCGAACGTACACTCTGATCGCACGCGACGTCTCCACCCGCGTTCGCCACGAGCAAGCGCTCGAGCAACAGGCGGAGTCGCTCGCCCGGTCGGCGAAGGAGCTACAGGAACTCAACCAGGAACTACACCACCGCCAGCTCGAGCTCGAGCGCGCCATGACGGCACGGAGCCGCTTCTACGCGTCGATGAGCCATGAACTACGCACACCGATCAACGCCGTGCTCGGCTACAGCACGCTATTGCTCGAGCGCATTTACGGCCCGCTGAACGACAAGCAGACGCAGGGCATTGAGCGGACGCAGAAGGCGGCTCGCCATCTGCTCGAATTGGTGAACGACGTGCTCGACCTGTCCAAGATCGAGGCGGGGAAGATTGACCTGCGCTTACAGCCGGTGGAGTTCCCCTTGCTGATCGACGACCTGTTTGTCACGGTTCGGCCGCTCGCCGACGAACATGGATCGGCGCTGTCGATGACGCAGAATCCCCCAAAGCCGATAAGGATCGTGTCTGATCCGCGGCGCGTGCGTCAGATTCTGCTCAACCTGTTGTCGAATGCCATCAAGTTCGGCCGCGGTTTGCCGATCACGGTGGTGTGCAGCGCCACGCCGGACAACGGCGTCGTAATCGACGTGTCGGATCAGGGAGACGGCATCTCGGCCGAAGACCAGGAGCGAGTCTTCCACGAGTTTGTGCAGTTGGGAAAAACCCAGCTGCAGGACGGAACTGGATTGGGCCTGCCAATCTCGCGCCGGCTCGCCGAATTGCTCAGCGGCACTCTGACGGTGGAGTCCGTGCTCGGCAAGGGAAGCACCTTCCGGCTCGCATTGCCGCCGGCGGCCGAGCAGCCGTCGTTACGCGTGCTTGCCGACGACTCGCCAACCGAAGACGGGTCGAATACCCAGGAGACGATTACGGCGTCCCCGTGACCATGGCCTGCCAGGCGCGCGCGACGCGCGCCGTTGGCAACCACGCCGTTGGCACCGCAGGCGCAGGGCCATTGCCCGCCGCATCAAAGATCTTGGTCTTCAGGTCGCCAATGAAGCCGGCCTTCGCATCGAGTGCGCGCAACGTGCCTCCGTTCCCGAGCCGCATCGGCAGCACGTCGTCGAAAAAAGTGATCGACAGATCGCGCGACTGCCCGACCACGTGCGCAACACCCGGCTCCTCGGCGAGCGCCCACAGCGCGCCGCCACGTCGATTGACGGCGAACAAACCCACGATGGTGTTGGTGCGGAATTCGAGATCCTTTCCGCCGATGAACAGAATGCCCGGAACCGCGCGCGCGGCACGCGACACGAGCGCACTGTAATAGATGCCACCCTTGTTCACGACGAAGGCAGCGACGCGCTCGGGCTTCCATGCGACGAACTCGTAGTTGAACTGGCCGCCGGCCGACATGCCCCAGAATACCAGCGGCGCCGCGTCGAGCTCCGAGTGGTGCGCCCGCGCGGCGAGACGTGACAGCGCCGTGAGCAGTGCTTGGCCGCTGCCCTGCGATACGTTGACGTACTCCTCTATGAAATTCTGATCGTGCGGCTTGTCGGTAAACCGGCAGGCCACAATCGCCAGATTGTGCCGAGCAGCGAATGCGTGCCACACGCTGTCCTGCGCCATGGCGCGCCCGTCGCCGTTGGAGCCGGGCACGAGAACAAGCGTGCCCTCTAGCCGAGTCACGCCGGCGGGAATCCAGAAGTGGAACTGCGCCTTGTCGTAATTGTTGCCCGGCGGTACGCTGTCGTCGAGCACGGCGGCGGCCGGGGCCAAGGCTGGCGTCTGCGCGCGAGCGGGGAGCCCCGACGACAGAACGATGAGGCCGGCGATGAGTGCCAGCTGGTTTGCGTGTTCCGACATCGGCGGCTCCGTGTGGCGTCGCGTTGTTAGAAAACTTGGATAGCAGGCGTTTCGGTCGCCTGGAGCCGCGGTTGCGGAACATGATGCGAAACCCTGCGGGGCTCAAGTTCGTGACCTACGTCACCCCCCTCCCGGGTCGTGCCCTCGGGCATCTGAACTTCTCGTCGCTCGAGAGGTATATTCCCGGCATGCGAGCGTTGTGTGTGGGTCGTCACCAATTTCTGAGCGAACACCTCGGCCGATTCTTCGAGAGTCTGGGGCTCGACTGCACCTCGTGCGTCGGCCTGGCCCATGCGATGGAACTCGTGCCGATGCAACAGCCTGACGTGGTCATCTGCGACTACGATCTGCTCGCCACCATGCCTTTGGCGAACTGGGAAAGCGACCCCGTCCTGGCCGACGTGCCGATCATTGCCGTCAGTCTTACGAGGCACCCTGGCGAAGCGCATCTGATGGATGTCAACGGCATTGCCGGGTTTCTCTATCTGCCAACACTTGAGCCACGCCATGCGCACCGGATATTCTCCGCGCTGCGATCGCGCAGCGCTCCCATCAATCCGCCGAACGTCCTCCAGTGGCCGGCTCCCTCACAGGCTCCGCAACTCCGTTGACGGCTGACGGGGATGCTGCACCAGCGCTCGTTCCCGCCAGGCCGCTCCTCGATGCGTTGGAGTCGACCAACGCCGATGGACTTCGACGCTCCGTATCGCTCGGCGGCCAGGCGGACTGTCCCGTAGAGCTCGCGGTTTCCCGATCCGCGGATGGGCAGTTGGTCGTTGGACTTGCCCGTGACGCCTCGTTCGATGACAACGAGGCGCTTCGGCGCGTGGCGCGCCAGCTCGCTGCGGAACAGGATAGCACGGCGCTCCTCGAGACCCTGTGCAACGCCGCCACCGAGCAATGTGCCGCGAGCGGCGCTGGCGTGCTGAGGACGGTAGGGAGTGACGGCGAGCTCGTGGCCGCGGTTGGTGCCCTGACTGTGGCGTTCGGCCGTCGGTTCGCGCTCTCCGGATCGCTTGCCCGCGAAGTGCTGCGCACGCGCGACGTTGTGGCCGTGCCCGACTTCAGCAGCTCAACGCGTCCGTTGGCCATTGTGACTCCGGAACTGCGCGTTGGCCCAATGCTACTCGCGCCGCTCATTGCCCACGACGTGGTACTCGGGGTGTTGGCCGTAACGCGTGACATTGGCGCTGCTCCATTTTCCGCGCGCGAATCCCACCGTCTGCGCGCGATTGCCGATTACGCCGCACTCGCGCTATGGAAGACGAAACTGCTGGAGCAGGCTCAATCCGCTGATCGGGCCAAGGGACGGTTTCTCGCCACAGTCTCGCACGAGCTTCGCACGCCCCTCACCGCGCTCGCCGGCTATGAAGAACTGCTCGTGGATCAGGTCATGGGCCCGCTGTCCGAGAGTCAGATGGACGTGCTCGAACGCATGCGGGCCGTGACGCAGCACCTCACGTCGGTAATCGAGGAAGTGCTGGCCTACTCGAGTCTGGAAGAGGGCCGCGAAAAGGTGCGGCCCACGGACTTTTTGGCCGCCGACCTCGTGCGCGCCGCCGCCGCGGTCATTGAGCCGCTCGCCCGGCAAAAACGGCTGGCGTTCGCCGCCGTGACGCCCAACCAGCCCATTCGCCTCACGAGCGACGTCGATAAGGTGCGCCAGATCCTGGTGAACCTCGCCGGGAACGCTGTGAAGTTCACCGACGCGGGCGAAATTCGCCTCGAAGTGAAGGCGCAGGCGGGCGAGGTGCACTTCACGGTTCAGGACACCGGCGTCGGCATCGCGCGCAAGGACATCGAACGTCTGTTCAAGCCTTTTGCCCAACTGGACAATGGTCTGACACGGCGCCACGGCGGAACAGGGCTTGGGCTGTACATTTGCCGCGAACTGGCCGAGCTTCTCGGTGGCAGAATCGTTGTTGAGTCCGAAGTCGGGAAAGGGTCTGCGTTTACCCTGGTTCTCCGCGCCGACGAGTTGTAAATCCTTCCGCAGCCGCAGTTTCGCCTCTCCCGCGGCTCCCATTAGATTTTAGGGTTATGTCCAGCCTTCCCATCACGAGCGTCTATAACGACGGCTACATCGCGGAAGTGTACGAGTCGTATCGTCGCGACCCTGCCTCTGTCGATGAGTCTTGGCGTCAATTCTTTCGGGTCGCGGAACAGCTCGTGGGTTCCGGTGCATCCGGAGGCTCGTACGACGCATCGCTTCTCCGTCAGGCGGCGGCGGCGTCTTCGCTGCTCGGCGCCATTCAGCGCTACGGTCACCTCGCGGTGCAGCTCGATCCGCTCGGCTCGCCGCCGCCCGGTGCAGCGGAGCTGAAGGCCGAGTTCCACGGCATTACCGAGGCGGATCTGGAGCGACTGCCTGCGTCCGCCCTGAGTAGCGACGCCGGCGGCACTGCAGCCGACGTCATTCAGAAAATGCGCGACCTGTACTGCGGCGCGCTCGCATATGAATTCGAGCATCTCGGTGAAGAAGACGAGCGCGAATGGCTGCGGCAAACGATCGAGTCGGGCGAAGCGACGACACCGCTCACCGATAATGAGAAGCGCGCGCTGCTGCAGCGTCTCACCGAAGTTGATGGTCTCGAGCGCTTTCTCGGTCTCGCCTATGTGAGCGTCAAGCGCTTTTCGATCGAAGGCGTGGACGCGCTCGTGCCAATGCTCGACGAGGCGATTGCCCGCGGCGCCGAAAAGGGCATGCGCCAGGCGATCATCGGCATGGCCCACCGTGGCCGCCTCAACGTGCTCACGCACGTCATGGGCAAGCCGTACCGCGCCCTGCTCGGCGAATTCGAAGGGCATCATCCGACCACGGACGCCGACAGCCCCACAGGCGACGTGAAGTATCACAAGGGGTACTGCGGTACCCGCGACATACCGGGTGCGGGCACGGTGGCCATTGAGTTGATTCCCAATCCGAGCCATCTCGAAGTGGTAAATCCCGTGGTGGCCGGCGTGACGCGCGCCCGCCAGCGTGTGGCTGGAGCGGCGCCCGGAACGCGCGACGAGCCCAGTGTGCTGCCGATTGTGGTGCATGGCGATTCGTCGTTCCCGGGTGAAGGCATCGTTCCGGAAACGCTCAACCTGTCGTTGCTGCGCGGATATCGCGTGGGCGGAACGCTGCACATCATCGCCAATAATCAGGTTGGTTTCACCACCGACCCGATCGACGCGCGCTCCACGCACTACGCCAGCGATCCGGCCAAGGGTTTCGAGATTCCCATCGTCCACATCAATGCGGACGACGCTGAGGCCTGTCTGCAGGCGGTGCGCTTGGGTATCGCCTATCGCCAGCGCTTCAATAAGGATTTCCTCATTGACCTGGTGGGCTACCGTCGTCACGGCCACAACGAGGCCGACCAGCCGGCGTTCACGCAGCCCATGATGTACAAGATCGTTACCGAGCATCCCACGCCGCGCGAAGTGTTCGGCGCGCGGCTCGTGCGCGAGCGGGTGATGACCGACGAAGCCGTGAAGGCCTTGGACACGGCGCTGTCCGTGCGGCTCAATGCCATCTACCAGGAAATGAAAAAAGCGGGCGACGACTCGAAGGCCGAGGCGAAGCCGGCAGTGACGACCCCCGTGGCTGTCGAAACGGCGGTGCGGGCCGAAAAGCTCGTGGCGCTCAACGAACAGCTCCTCAGCTGGCCGTCCACGTTCAAGCTGCACCCGACCATGGCGCGCACGCTGCCCAAACGCCGCGACGCGATCAACACGGGCGCCATCGATTGGGGACACGCCGAGTCGCTGGCGTTCGGGTCGCTGCTCACCGAAGGGACGAGCATTCGCATCACCGGCCAGGACGCGGAGCGCGGCACGTTCTCGCACCGCCAAGCCGTGCTGCACGACGTCAATACCGGCGAGACGTTCACGCCCCTGAAGAATCTTCCGCAGCTCTCCGGGGCATTTGAGATCTATAATAGCCCGCTATCGGAGACGGCGGTGCTCGGATTCGAGTACGGATTCAGCGTCGCTGCGCCGGACGAGCTGGTGCTCTGGGAGGCACAGTACGGCGATTTCGCCAACGTCGCCCAGCCGATCATCGACCAGTTCATTTCGGCCGGCCGCGCAAAGTGGAAGCAGGAGTCGGGACTCGTCATGCTCCTGCCGCACGGCTACGAAGGCCAGGGGCCGGAGCATTCGAGCGCGCGTCTCGAGCGGTACCTGCAGATGTCGGCGGAGGACAACATGGTCGTGGCGTATCCGTCCACGCCGGCCCAGTATTTCCACGTGCTTC
Source organism: Gemmatimonadaceae bacterium (assembly GCA_041690755.1). GTDB lineage: Bacteria > Gemmatimonadota > Gemmatimonadetes > Gemmatimonadales > Gemmatimonadaceae > JAQBQB01. The sequence goes on from JBEPWA010000003.1 coordinate 112,832, forward strand.
GGCGTCAGGCCAAGCGGCGTCCGCTGCGGCCGTTGGTGCTAATGCAACCCAAGCAGTTGCTGCGCATGCCCGCCGCGGCCTCCAAGCTCGAGGATCTCACCACCGGCACGTTCCAGCCGGTAATCGACGATCCCATTGCGTCAAAGAATCGTGACGCCGTGCAGCGGCTGGTGTTCTGCACGGGCAAGCTCTATTACGACCTCAGCGTCGGCGATCGTCCGGCGAACGTGGCGCTGGTGCGCGTAGAAGAGCTCGCGCCGTGGCCGCGCGAGGTCGGCGAACTGGTTGACCTCTATCCGAACGTGGAAGAAGTCGTGTGGGCGCAGGAAGAGCCGAAGAACATGGGCGCATGGACCTACGTGCAGCCGCGGCTGCGCGCCTCGATCGGCACGGTCACCACACTTCGGTATTTTGGGCGTCCGGAACGGTCGAGCCCCGCGGAAGGATACAAGTCGTCGCACGACGCAGAACAGGCGCGCATCGTCAAGGATGTTCTCACCTACGCGCCCGCACCCACCAAGAAGAAGGCCGGGGCCGCGCGCTGAGCCGGCCCTCCGCTCCTTCCATCGAGGAACCCGAGTGTTGAAGCGAGCATCTCTTTTCGTATGTGGACTGTTGTTGGCTGTCGCGCCGCGCCTCTCTGCACAGGAGCGCGGCGCTGCTGCTTTGGGCGAGGCGGTGGAAGGACTCGGCACCACCACGCGCGTGCTGATGATCGGCGCGCATCCAGACGACGAGGACACGCAACTCATTGCGTACCTCGCCAAGGCGCACCACATCGAGACGGCGTATCTGTCGCTAACACGCGGTGACGGCGGACAGAACCTGATCGGCAACGAGCTCGGACCGGCGCTGGGAATGATCCGCACCGAAGAGCTGCTCGCCGCGCGCCGCATCGACGGCGGACGCCAGTATTTCACGCGCGCCTTCGACTTTGGCTTTTCCAAGAACATCGACGAGACGTACGACCACTGGCCCAAGGATTCCATCCTCAAGGACATGGTCGAGATCGTGCGCGCCTTTCGGCCGCAGGTGATCATTGCCGTGTGGTCCGGCACGCCCGCCGACGGGCATGGTCATCACCAGTACGCCGGCGTGTTGTCGCGCGAAGTGTTCGACGCCGCCGCCGACGCCGCAAAATACCCCGCGTCGAGCGTGAATGGGCTGCAGCCGTGGACCACCGCCAAGTTCTATCGCAGCGCGCGCCGCGGCGGAACGAGTGGAGCGCTCGGATTCAACATTGGTGAGTACGACGCGCTCGTTGGCCAGACGTACTCCGAGATCGCCACGGTGAGCCGTTCGCAGCATCGGTCGCAGGGACAGGGCTCGCTGCCGCAAGCTGGTCCGCGATTCGACGCGGTAAAGCTCGAGGTGTCGCGTGTGTCCACGGTGGGTGCCCCCGAGCGTGGCCTGTTCGACGGCGTGGATTCGAGCTGGACGCGTTTCAAGAATCTCACACTCGCCGATTCGGTGCGCAGCGCCGTGGATTCGCTGGCCGTCACGGAGGCCGATGTAGACCGCGCCACGGATCTGTTGCATCCAGCACGGATGGTTGCGCCGTTGCTGCGCTACGTGCGCCTCGCGTCGCGCGCAGCGAACGGCGTCACCTGCGCTACGCTCGAGGCGTCTACGCCACAGACAGTCACGTGTAGCGCGGCCATGGGCGATCTCTCCCTGGCGCTCCAGTCCACGCGCCGCCGCGCGACAGATGCGCTGCTCGATGCCGCCGGCATTCGCGTGGACGCCACCGCGCCGCGCGAATTCATCGCCGAGCACGACTCCATGCCGGTGACCATCTCGGTCTACAATCAGGGCTCAACGACCGTGGCGATGGAGAGCGCGTCGCTCATCAACCAGCTGGCGATGGTGACCAAGCAGGCGCGCCCCATTCTGCCCGACAGTACAACGAAAGCGACGTTGATGTATCACGGCGGCGACATGCCCACCGTACCCTGGTGGCTGCGACGCAAGCAGCAGGGCGACATGTTCAACCAGTCGTCTGCCGACATGGTGGTGGGCGACGACCGGATCGAAAGCTCCGGTGCCAACGTTGTGCTCCGCATGGACGGCGTGACCATTCCGGTGCGCACGGGTCCCGTGGAGTATCGCTATGGCGATCGCGCCGTTGGCGAAGTGCGCCGCCCTGTGGCGACGATTCCGGAAATCTCCGTGCTGCTCGAGCATGAGGTGGAGTACGCGCGCGCCAACGTGCCGTTCGATCGCAAGATGCTCGTCTACATGCATTCGGCCGCCACGAGCCCGCGCGAAGTTGACGTCACGCTTGCCTTGCCCGCGGGACTGAAGGCAGACACCGCGGTTCGCCACGTGACGATCCCCGCGTTCGGCGACGCCAACGTTTACTTCCATCTCACCGGCCGTCTCGCCGCCGGACGACAGAAGATCACGGCCACGGCCACGAGTCACGGCGAGCATTTCTCCGTCGGCTTTGTGCCGGTTGAGTACGATCACATTCGGCCGCAGCGCTATTACCGCGAGTCCAGTGTGCAGCTTGAGGCCGTGAACGCCACGTTCGCCAACCTGCGCGTGGGCTACATTCGCGGCGTGGGCGACAACGTGATGCCAATGCTCGAGGAGCTTGGGTTGCCGATCACCGAGCTCGATCCCGCCACGCTACCGCAGACCAAGCTCACCGGATTGACGACGATCGTCATTGGCAGTCGGGCGTACGACGGGCCGAGCGCCGCCGTGCTGCTCGCGAACACGCCGGTGTTGATGCGCTTCGTGCGCGACGGCGGCACGGTGGTAACGCAGTACGGCCAGAACATGTCGCAGCCGGGCATTCTGCCGTTCCCCGTGTCGCGCGCCGTGGATCGAGTTACGGACGAACACGCCGCCGTGCGCGTGCTCGATCCAGGCTCGCCGCTGGTCTCGTTGCCGAACAAGATCGACGACGCCGATTTCGCCAACTGGGTCCAGGAACGCGCGTCGTACATGCCGCACACGTTCGATAAGCAGTATCGCGCCGTGTTCTCGATGAACGACAAGGACGAGGCGCCGAACGATGCCGCTGTGCTCGTGGCGCCACTGGGCAAGGGCACCTACGTGTTCACCACGTTCTCATTTTTCCGGCAGCTGCCGGCAGGCAATCCCGGCGCGGCGCGGCTGTTCATCAATCTGTTGTCGGCCGACCAACGCGCCGCCAAGCGCCCGCCAACGACGTCCGCGCCGGTTCGCCCGTGAGCGATCCGTCGCTCGAAGCGCCGGCGCCGCGGCCCGATACGGGAAAACGATTCCGCCGCACCCTGGCGATGGTGATGGGCGTGCAGGTTGTGACGCTCGTGTTGTTGTGGCTTCTCCAGCAGCGGTATTCCGTTTAAGTGAATCCGCTCAACTGGGTGATAGTGTTTGGGTGGCTCGGGTATGTCGTGATCCACGGCATCCGGCGGTCGCGCGGCCAAAAAGGCATTGACGCGTACATTCTCGCCAACCGGAACATTCCGTGGTGGGCGGTAGGGCTCTCGGTCATGGCGACGCAACTGTCTGCCGTGACGATGATCGGCACTACCGGTCAGGGCGCCACGGACGGCATGCGCTTCGTGCAGTTCTACTTTGGGCTGCCGCTGGCCATGGTGATCCTTGGCGTAACGCTCGTGCCGTTCCTGCACCGCGCGCGTGTCTACACGGCGTATGAGTATCTCGAGCGGCGCTTCGACGCCAAAACCCGATCGCTCACTGCTTTTCTGTTCTTGATCTCGCGTGCCATGTCGTGCGGCACCATCCTCGCCGCACCCGCTGTGGTCTTCTCGGCCATCTTCGGCTGGTCGGTGAGTCTGTCCGTGGCAGTGATCGGCGTGCCGGCCATTCTCTACACCATGGTCGGCGGCGTCACGGCGGTGACGTGGGTGGACGTGAAGCAGATGTTCCTCATCGTGGCGGCCATGCTCGCCGTGGTCATCACGCTGCTCGTGCAGATGCCGGTGTCGCCTTCCGACGCACTGCACATTGCCGGTGCGGCCGGCCGTCTCAAAGTGTTCGACTTCTCATTCAGCCTCACGAATACGTATACGTTCTGGTCCGGCGTGATTGGCGGAACGTTCCTGATGATGTCGTATTTCGGAACCGATCAGAGCCAGGTGCAGCGCTACCTGACGGCGAAATCGGTAGACGAGGCGCGCAGCTCGCTGCTCATTAGCGCCTACTGGAAAATTCCGCTGCAGGCGCTCGTGCTGTTGATTGGCGTGTTGGTGTTCGTGTTCTACCAGTTCTCGCCGCCGCCGTTGCTGTTCAATCCCGATCACGAGCATCGTGTGCGCGCCGCGCAACCCGCGGCGTTTAGCGCGCTGCAGGCGCGCTTTACCACCGGGCTCGGCGCTCGAACTGCTGCGGCACGGGCATTGGCCGGAGCCGAGGATGCGCACGACGCGCCGGCCACCGCCACGGCGCGGCAGAGTCTCGCGATGGCTGACGATAGCGTGTCGGCGGTGCGCACCCAGGCGCTCGACCTCGCCGCCAAGGTCACAGGTCAGCCGTCAAAAGACGTGAATTACATAATTCCAAGGTTTGTCATCGATCACCTGCCGTTGGGCCTCGCCGGGTTGTTCATTGCGGCGGTCATTGCCGCGGCCATGAACGCCATCTCCGGCGAGCTCAATTCGCTTTCCACCACCTCGGTGATAGACTTCTATCGTCGCTGGGTCCGCAGCGACTCCACCGACGAGCACTTACTCGTTGTGTCGCGTGTGGCAACGGGGATTTGGGGCGTGTTCGCCTGCGTCATTGCCACGTACGCGGTGAACCTCGGGTCGCTGATCGAGGTGGTGAATCGATTCGGCTCGTTCTTTTACGGATCGATTCTTGGCGTATTCCTCCTGGCGATGATGCCGCGGGCGAAAGCCACGGGGGCGTTCGTTGGGCTCATCTGCGGCATGGTTGCCGTGGGTGCGGTCAACTTCGGCGCGCCATCGGTATCGTTTCTCTGGCACAACGTGATCGGCGCCGTCACGGTGGTCGCGATTGGAGGTCTGATCAGCAGCATGGGCAAGACGAGACGCGCGGCATGAAGGAGATGTTCACGATATTGTTGGCCGACGATGAGCCGGACAGCCGAGCATTCCTGGCCCGTAGCTTCGAGCACATGGGGTGTCGTACGCTCGAGGCAGCGACTGGGGCGGATGCGCTCGACATGGCTCGCGCCACACCGGTCGACGCGATCGTCATGGACATCAACATGCCTGTGATGGACGGCATTGTGGCCACGCGAATGCTCAAGCGCGACGCGCGCACGGCTGGTATTCCGATCATTGCCCTGAGCGGTGGCATGGGCGATCGCCAGCGGCATGATGCCATGGCGGCTGGTTGTGCGAATTATCTAATCAAGCCCGTTGCGGCCGGCACGATCGTGGCCGAAGTGCTGCACTGGCTCAAGCGCCGGAATCCCATCGGGGGCTGACGCGCCGGCGGGTGTGCCGCCGGCCGCACCGCGATCCGCACCGCGAGCCAACGCCGCCGTGTGATGGCGGGTGTGCACTTCGCAGACGCGCACGGCCTGGCGCAGCGAGATCCAGCCGAAATACGGATGTGCCACGCGGTGTCCGGCACGGTCGCGGGCCGCGCCGCGCATCGTCCGCTCGAAGTCGTCGAGGGCGGAGCGCAGTTCGCGCAGCAGCGTCACGCGATCGGGCGAGTAGTCGGGCGGGCGGATCTCGCGGGGCGCCGGCGCTCCGTGCGGCAGGTGCCCCAGGTATAGCACCTGGCTGAGCCCAAGCCACCGCCAGCGTCGGCGCTGCGCCGGTGTGCCAATGAGGTGTGCGTGTCGCCCATCCCGCACGTCATGCACAATCGCGCGGTAGGAGAGCACAATGTGGTTCACTTGCTGCGCGGCGGTCCAGCGTTCGGGCGCGGCCTTCGTGGCCCACCCGCTTGCAGGAACGCTCTCGACCACGAGCATGAATTCGTCAACCGCGGCGTGATTCCGGATTAACGCGTCTTTCATCCTCCACGTGCGCCAATCCTTCCACGATCTCACGAAGTCACGACGAAAGTGTTCGACTGATTGCGCTGTATGCGGCGCCGGTAAATGTGGCGAGACGCGTCATGATGCGCACGTCTTCCATATCGAACCGGCGGCTGTCGTCGTGCGTGATGATCCAGATCGTTCCGCCCGGTGTGCCGTTTACGCGGAACGGCAACACCAGCGCTTCGCAAAATGGGACGCCAGCGCTTTGAAAATACGTGAAATACCGCTCCGGATGAACGAGATGGACCGGCGCGTCACAATCCATGCAGACGCCGCACGGGCTGAAGTCCCGCGGAGTGGTGCCATCTACATTGGCGGCGAGCCGGCCGGACAGCACCGTCCAGCGAAAGTGCGACACGCCGCCGGCGCCGGTTTCGAGCAGGCTCACCCCGGCCGTTCCCGCATCGCAGAGCGATAGCGCGGCGTCGATCAACGACTGGAGCACGGCCGTTGGCCCGGAGGCCAGTTGCTGTGACAGGGCGATGTACGCCGCGTTCTCATCCTGAAGATTCGGCGCCCGCCCAGGCCGGCGCGCGAGCTCGCCGCGCAGGAGCACGTCGTTGAGAGTGGCCGGACTCGTGGGACGCGCAGCGGTGGCTGTCATGGAAGTGCCGTCGGTTCGTGGTCGATGGGCCTGCCGTATGCCATATGAGAAGGCGACTTCCGCGCCACACCAAACCGTCAGGATGCCATGCAACTCGCAAGTGGCTTTACGCCACCTCACCCCAAGCGCTCGCGCCCCGATATCGTCGCCCGCGCCTTTCTTGGCACGATCGAGTCCGATGTGCTCGTTGCCGCAGGCATGGGGGGGATTCACGGGGTGTTGGCGTATCTGAATGCACGGACGCGGTATCGGTTCACCGGCGTCTACCCGGCCGCGCGGGGCACGGGCGGTGCTGCGTCCCGGCACGCGTATCTGTTCGATCGTGAAACGCCTGCGGTTGGCGCCACGGACCTGCGCGAGCTGCAACGCGTCTGCGCCGGCATCGATCAGCTCAGCGATCACGCGCCACCCAGCGGCGGCCCGACGAACTGCTATCCGGCGTCGTCCTGCCTCCGGGCGCCCCTGTTCGGCGCGGACGGCACGTCATGGGGCATGATCTGTCACTTCGATCATCGGCTGCGTACCATGCCGCCGAGCGAAACGGAGCTGCTGAACTTCCTGGGCACCCGCGCCGGCCGCTGGCTCGAGGCGTAAACACTCGGCGGCGGCGTTGCGGCCGCGGCGGTCAGCCGGCCGAGCGCGTTGTGTCCGAGTCGTCGGCGGTGCGCGGTCGCACGGCGTGCGACGCCTGCAAATTCGCGAGCACTATGAAATTAAAGATCTCACGTGCAGATACCGTGGAGATGGTACGCGCCGCGGGCAGTAGCCGGCCGCGGATCGGCACACCGGCAAGCGACTCGCGCACCCGGTGCGTTACGTACGTGGGGGCGCCGTCGGGAATCGTCGAGAGATCGTCGCTGCCGAACACCAGCACGTGCAGATTCTCGATGCCGCGTACGCCCTCGAAGAACTTTCGCAGCATCGCTCCAAACTCCGGCGTCGCCACCACCGCGTACACCGGCTGGCGAAGCAGCAGCGCCCATTCGCCCACCACGAGATCAGGGCGCACGTCGATCACCACCAATTGCTTTGTGAGATCGGAGGCCAACCGCCGGCCAAGCTCGACGTGGGCGCTCGTCACCACGATCAGGTCTGCATGCCGCAGCACCGCGGGCAGTACACCGGCGGCAGAGACGGCGGCGGCTACCAGGCCATCGGCGACGAGACCGAAGTCGTCGCGCAGCTCGCGCGCCAATCCGGCCGCCTGATCGGACGTTGTCGTGAGCACAACTGCCCGCAAACGCAGCGTTTCGATCGAGCGGCGCAGCCACTCATGGAGTTCGGGCGCGGGGATTTCGTGCGCGAAACCTTCGGTGAGCATCTCGACGAACCACTTCACGGGCAACGCGGGAAAACCGGTGCGGGTGGCGTTGCTGGAGGACACGTACACGCCGCCCCGCTCGCGCACGTCCACCAGCTCCTCGTCAACGAGCTGACGGTACGCCGCCAGGATCAGTCGGTGATCCACCCCGAACTCGGCAACGAGCTCGCGCGCGCTCGGCAACCGGTCGCCCGGCTGCAGCGTGCCCGCCTGCAACCCGCGGAGCACCCGCCCGCGGAGCGTCTCAGCAATGCTGGTTCGGGGTTCAGTCACAGGGTCCAGGATCGAAGTGTTCGCGGCGTCGCGACCGCACGTGCGGCGGCCCCGAATAAGAACCAGCTGGCGTGCTCGGCACCAGCCGTGATCGGCCTGCGGGATCGGACACCAATACGCAGCGACCGCGCCAACCCGCCACATCTGTGCTTTGTTAAATTGTCAGAGTGCTATAAAAAGAGCGTCTGCTACGTAATAAATGAGCAGACTGGCCCGTAATCTGCAAAAGTGACCGGAAAACCGTCGAGACCCACGTTGGACTCTGCGTGTGCCGTGCATTCGTCGTGGCCAGAATGCGCGCCTGTAGGAAGCCGGCCTAACCGGAGGAGAAAGGGAAGATGCCCGAGAAGAGCAAGACACTCGTCATCGACCAACCCGAGCTGCTGTTCAAAGCCTCGACTCGTCGAAGCTTTTTGAAGCTGCTCGGAGTTGGCGGTACCATCGTATTGATGCCATCCGTATTTGCCGCGTGCGCCGATAGCGGCAAGGATAGCACGCCCACCGGGCTCGGCGGCGGCACCACGGCCGCTGCGGTCAGCCTAAACCTGTCGGGCGATCTTGGCATTCTGAATTACGCCTATGCCCTGGAGCAGCTCGAGGCGGCGTTCTACACGGCCGTCGTTGGCTCGTCGGTGTTCTCGACGATGAACGCCGAGCAGCAGGAAGTGATGCTCGACCTGCGTAACCACGAAGTGATTCACCGCGAGTTCTTGAAGGCGGCACTGGGCACGAACGCAATCCCGGCGCTCACGTTGAACGGCGCCGCAGTGGCGTCTACGCTCACGAGCATTCCGGTCATTCTCCAGAATGCTGAAGCGTTTGAGGACCTCGGCGTGTCGGCCTACAACGGCGCAGGCAAGTATCTGGCAAGCGCCGACTATCTCCTGCTCGCCGGCAAGATAGTGTCGGTGGAAGCACGCCACGCCGCGGCCATTCGCGACATCCGCGACGCCATGGGCATTACCGGTGGCGACGCCGCCAACACCCGGTTTGCCGGCGATTCCGTCGTCAACTCGGCAGGCCTGGACGTCAAGCTCGAGCCCAGCTCAGTGCTCGGTCGCGTGGCCTCGACCAAGCTGGTCAGCAACGCCATCTCCATCGGGACCGCGCCGACCAAGGCGAGCACGCCGGACGCCGGCCCGCCGTCGCCCACGCCCTGACCTCGACGACTCACTACAGAGATAAATACCATGAATTCAAATGACACAATTCTCGAGTCGATCGATCCGGACATTGCCGATCGGCTAATCAAGAGCAGCGACGAGATCGCCCAGGGCCGTTCGACGAGCTCGTGGGTTACCGCCGCGCTGGCCATGGGCTCGGTTCCGATTGCGCTCGCCGCGCTGTCGAAGGATGCGTTCGGCCAGACGGCCGGCAGCGTCCAGGACGTCCTCAACTTTGCGCTCATGCTCGAGATCTTCGAGAATGAGTTCTACAAGGCCGTGCTCAACACGAGCGCAGTGGCCGCGCAGAACGCAGCGTTTGCCACTGTCCGCGCCAAGGTCCCGGCCAGTGCGGCGGCGGCGATTGGCCAGATCCAGAAGCACGAAACCGCGCACGTGGCTACGCTCACGGCGGCTGGCGCCGTGAACGTGCTCAACCTCACCGCGGCAAGCTTCGACTTCACAGGAGCGCGCGGCTCAGGCAACGGGCCGTTCCTCGCCGCTACCACGGACCTCAACTTCCTGCTGCTCACCGCACAGGGCGCAGAGGACACCGGCGTGCGGGCCTACAAGGGCCAAGCCGGGAACCTGATGTCGAACAGCGCAGTGCTCGAAGCCGCCCTCCGCATCCACTCTGTGGAAGCGCGCCACGCTTCGAAAATCCGTCGGATTCGCCGGCAGACCGGTGGTCCGACGTCTGTGCGGTACAGCGGCACGGTGTCCGGCGGCGGCGCGGCCGCGGCTGGCGCTGACAACGTGTCGAATCCGTCGGCCGGGGCAGTGGCAGCTCTGGGCCTTATCTACGCCGGCGAAGACAACACGACGCAGGGCGGAGTGAACGTCACCGGATTGCCGAACCTCCCGACCACGAACTTCGGCGCGAATGCCGCGAGCGAGGCGTTCGACGAACCGCTGACGAAGACGCAGGTCATCGCCATCGTGCAGGGCTTCTTCATTCCGACGATCCCGGCGTAACATCGCGGCATCATGCGGGACACCGGCGGCGGCCGAGCAGTTCGGCCGCCGCCATTGTCTTGCCTCCAAATTCACACCCCGGAGTACCCATGTTCGCCAACCTCGGCGTCACCGAGCTCTCCATCATCCTGCTTATCGTCATCGTGCTGTTTGGCGCCAAGCGGATACCGGAGATGGGCTCGTCAATTGGAAAGGGCATTCGTGAGTTCAAGCGCGGCGTGAGCGAGAGTAACGATTCCACGGTCGATGCGGTCGTAACGCCCGAAACGTTGCGTGAGCCGACGCGATTGCAGTAATCGCTTCGCAGCGGGCGCGTTCCGTGCACGGTCCAGATTCGCTGCACGACCCTTGCGCCTGTATCGATGACTTCGCCTGATCCGCTCGCTTTTCAGAACGCCTACTGTCCGCTCGCGCGAACTCTCGCCGCGCGGCTGCGCGACGCGCGGACTGAGCTCACCGCGCGCTGGCTCGAGCGGATTGCGGCACGGGTCTCGACCGAGCCGAACCGGATTTTCCCGTCGGAGCAGCTGCTCGATCACGTTCCATTGCTCATCGACGGTATCGCCGACTATCTCGAGGATCCTAGCGCAGAGATCGGCAGCGACACGCCGGTAATCGGGAAGGCCGTCGAACTCGGCGCGTTGCGTCACGAGCAGGGCTTCGACGCATACGAAATCCTCAAGGAATACGAGATCCTGGGCGGCATCCTCTTCGCGTATCTCGCGCGCGTCGCCGACGAAATCGAGGAGCCGTGCGAGAATGGCGAGCTGCTCGTGTGCGGACATCGGGTGTTCCGCGCCGTGTCGATCATCCAGGAAACGACCACCGGACACTTTCTTCGCCTGGCGGATGAGCAGGTTGCCGAGCGCGAAGATCGGTTGCGCGCGTTCAATCGTACGGTGTCGCACGAGATCAAGAATCAGATCGGAACCATTCTCGGCGCCAGCGAAGTGCTGCGCGACGTTGGCGAGACGCTGTCCATAGCCGAGCGGCGGAAATTCCTGGAGATCATTTCCAATAACGCGCGCATCATGCGCGGCACGATCGAGAATCTCGTTGCGCTGTCTCGGCTGGAGAAGGATCCGCGCCAACACCGGCACGTTCGGCTGCAGGAAGCAGCGGCCGAGTCGGTGCGCCAGCTCCGCGAGCGCGCGCAGTCCGCCGACGTCGAGGTGAAGATCGCCGAGATGCCGGATGTCGAAGTCAACGCAGCGGTCGTGGAACTGGTGCTGAATAACTTGATCTCGAACGCGATCAAGTACAGCGATAAAGCCAAACCGGCGCGTTGGGTTCAGATCGACGGCAGCGTGGAAGTTCACGACGACGCGTCGGCACTCGTGATTCGCGTTCGCGACAATGGCCTCGGAGTGCCGGCGCATTTGCGGGAACAGTTGTTTCAGCGGTTCTTTAGAGCCCACGAGACCGTGACGCGAGCCGAAGGCACCGGACTGGGATTGAGCATCGTGCGAGACACTGTCAAAGCAGTAGGCGGCCAGGCCTGGGCAGAATTTCCCGACGACGGCTCGGTATTCGCCTTTTCCCTTCCACTTCGTCGAGAGGCCGAGAGGCAGGAAGAGCTTCGCACCACCGCTGACGAAGTTGCGGGGTCCGACAAGCTCATGCATGACGGACGCTATGAGCATCCTCGAAAGGGAATCAAGGCGCCGAACGCGGAGTGAACGTGGCTAGCCTGGCGCCATGGTACCACGCGATCTTTCGAGCATGACTCGACCACGGGTTCTGATCATTGGCAGCGGGTTCGGCGGGCTGTATGCGGCGCGCGCGCTGCGTCAGGCGCCGGTTAGCGTCATGGTTGTGGATCGCACTAACCATCACGTCTTCCAACCGCTGTTGTATCAGGTGGCCACGGCGACGCTGGCGCCAACAGACATCGCCGCGCCCATTCGCTGGCTGCTTCGCTCGCAGAAGAACACCGAAGTCACCCTTGGCGAGGTGACCGAGATCGTGCCCGATCGCCACGTTGCGAAGCTGTCGGACGGCCGGGAATTGCCGTTCGATTATGCGATCGTGGCGGCGGGGGCGCGGCACTCGTACTTCGGTCATCCCGAATGGGAATCACTGGCGCCCGGATTGAAAAGTGTGGAGGACGCCCTCGAGTTGCGTCGCCGGTGGTTGTCGGCGTTCGAGCGCGCCGAGTCGGCTACCAACGAGGCTGATCGTCTGGCGAATCTGACGTTTGTGATCATTGGCGGTGGACCCACCGGTGTTGAGTTGGCCGGCATGCTGCCGACCATTGCGCATTTCGCCTTGCCCAAGGACTTTCGGCATATCGACACGGCGTCGGCGCGGATCATTCTCATTGAGGGCGGACCGCGGCTGCTGCCGGCGTTTCCCGAGGATTTGTCGGCTCACGCGCGGGCCGACCTGATCGAACTTGGGGTCGAAGTGCTTACGGACACCCGTGTGGTGGACGTGGGACGCGACTTCGTTGACGTGGGCGGCCAGAAGATCGTGGCTAATACGATATTCTGGGCGGCGGGCAACGCCGCGGCGCCCATAGGCGCGTCGCTTGGCGTGCCGCGCGACCGAGCGGGCCGGGTCGAAGTGCAGGATGACCTGAGCATCGCCGGCCATCCTGAAATCTTCGTCGTGGGCGATCTGGCGGTGTTGCGCAGCCGCGGACAACCGGTGCCTGGCGTGGCGCCCGCGGCCATGCAGAGCGGAAAAACGGCGGCGCGCAACATCATCCACACCATTCGCGGGGAAGGGCGCGAGGTGTTTCGCTATCGCAACAAGGGTGATCTGGCGACGATCGGCCGGTACAAGGCCGTCGGCGTTCTGGCCGGCAGGCACTTGACGGGGGCGCTGGCCTGGTGGACGTGGCTCATGGTACACATCATGTACCTGGCCGGCTTTCGAAATCGGCTCAGCGTGCTGCTCGAGTGGGGATATTCATTCTTTACTTATGAGCGCGGCGCGCGACTGATCACCGCGGAAACTCCAGGCTCCCCGAATCGGCCGGCAATGCCGCCGGCACCATAGCGACCCACGACATCGTCTGTACCTTTAGCTGCCGCAGGTGCATTTCAGCTCATGTTGCGCCGTCGGCTCCAGAGCAGTCCGCAGGAGGGCTGGTTTGCCCCTGTTGTCGCTTGATTTCCCGCACGCTTTTCCCTCGCCCATTTTGTGACGCAGCCTTCGTCAGGTCTCGACTTTGCGCGCATCGGCATTACCGGTGTGCGGCTCGAGGCGTTGTTTGATGCAGTGCCGCTCGCCATTGCGATCTTCGATGGCGATCTGCGCCTCATCCGGGCGAACGATAGATATCGTGAGCTCACCGACCTTCCGGCCACGGCCAAGGTCTCGATCTACGACGCGTTCCCCAACGCGCTCGCCGATCTCACCGATCAAATCGATTTTGCCTTGCGCGGTACGGCCGCCAACACCGCGCGGGTGCCGTTCCAGAACCGCGCCGGCCGGCGGCTGATCGAAACGACTTTTGCGCCGCTCACCGAAGAGTCGGGCAATCGGGGAATTCTCTTTGCCGGCAGCGACGTCAGCGAGCGCGAGGACCTCCGTGAAACCCTCAGCCGAAGCGTCGCCCAGCTCGAATCCATCTTCGACGTTATTCCGGATTCGGTGCGCGTGTTCGACACGGAAGGACGCACGGTCCGGTCGAACACACAGGCCATGCAGGACCACCCGTCGGGCCAGCCGTCGACACTGCGCGAGCTGTGGCAACTCGACCGTCCGCGCACGGTAGAAGGCACGAGCCTGTTCATGCACGAACACCCAACCGCACGCGCGCTGCGCGGCGAGCGGGTGCGCGGCGAGACGCTCGCCGTGCGCCGCGGCGTGGACGGCAATCCGGTGATCATTGAGGTTAACTCGAACCCGCTGTACGACGAGCACGGAAAGATTCGCGGTGCCGTAACGGTCGAACGAGACGTGAGCATCAAGACGCAGCTCGCCAAGGCGCTCGAAGAAGAGGCGCGTCGCACGGCCGAACTCTATGAGCGTGTGTCGACCGAAGCCGAGCGGTTGGAGCGCATGGTCCAGGAGCGCACCCAAGAGTTGTTGGCGCTCCAGGAAGCGCGGTCGCGCGAACGCCGGCTTGCCGCGGTTGGCCAGCTCGCCGCCGGCGTGATGCACGACGTCAACAATGCCCTGAACCCGATCATGGCCGCGGCGTTCCTGCTCGAGGCAAACGCCGACAATCCGGTGGCCGTCCGCGACTATGCTGTCCGCATCGCCAAGGCTGCGGAAACCGGCGCCGCCACGGCCGCGCGGGTAGGGCGGTTCATTCGTCAGGAGCCGTTGCAGGCGGAACGCGAGGAGCTTATCGACCTGTCGTTGGTGTGCGACGAAGTGGTGGCCATGACGCGGCCGCTGTGGGCGGAACGGGCGCGTGGGGGAACTATCCAGCTGGATCGCGAGCTGGCAGAGGGCGCAATGATTCGCGGTATCACCGGCGAGCTCCGCGAGGCGTTGCTCAACCTGGTGCAGAACGCCCTCGACGCGATGGCTGGCGGCGGAACGCTCGGCATGCGCACAGTCGTCGTCGACAACGAGGTGCGCCTGGAGATTCGCGACTCGGGAATCGGCATGTCGGCCGAAGTTCGCGAACGCGCGTTCGAGCCGTTTTTCACGACAAAGGGTCGGATGGGCACCGGACTCGGCCTGGCCGAGGTGTACGGGATCGTGAAGCGACACCGTGGGCAGGCCGAGATCGATTCGGCGCCGGGCCATGGGACAACAATTCGTCTCATCTTCCCCAAGGCGACGGCAGTTGCGGCCGATATTGTCACCGAAGCGCCTCGGACGCGGGTTGCGCGCCGAGTGCTATTGGTGGAAGATCATCCGGATAGCCGGGAGTTCATGCAGGCGCTGCTGGAATCGGACGGCCATACGGTCGATTCGGCGATGGGGGTACAGGAGGCGATGGAGTGTCTCGAGAAGGCCGATCCGGCCTACCAAGTGCTTGTAACGGACATTGGGCTCTCGGACGGGAGTGGGTGGGACCTCATCACCTTCGCACGCGAAAGGTGGCCGTCGATGCGGATCGGCGTGGTAACGGGGTGGGAACCGAAGGCAGGTGCCGGGAAGGAAGGAGATTTCATTCTCCGGAAGCCCGTCCGCACATCTGAGTTGCTCGCGCAGGTCGCCGGCGAAGGTTGACCGCGTCTTTCCGCTGGCGTCCGCACGCGTGTGGGGCCAAGTTTCGTATGATGACAGAAACAAGTAATCGAATCCGCGTCCTGATTGCCGAGGACGATGACAACGCGCGCTCGTTGCTCATCGATCTTCTCGGTACGCTCGGCCACACGGTCGTCGCAGAAGTCTCGACGGGCCGTGAGGCCTTTGAGCGCGCGATGGACGTGGTGCCTGACGTCGTGCTGCTCGACGTACATATGCCTGATGGTTCGGGAATCGAAGCTGCCGAGCGCATCACCCAAAGTATTCCAGGCGTGGCCGTGGTGTTGTTCAGCGGCGATCACACGCTGACACTCAGCGACCGCGACGTGACGGCAACGGCAGCGATCGCGTTTCTTCCCAAGCCGGCGCCGCCGCGCGTGCTCGACTCGACGATTCGCCTGGCAGCGACACGCGCCAAGGAATTGATGTCGGCGCGGCAAGACGCCGAGTCGGCGCGTCAGGCGCTGGAGAATCGCAAGACGATCGAGCGTGCCAAGGGAATTCTCATGCGCCGCACCGGATCGTCGGAGCAGGAGGCGTATCGCATCCTGCAGCGCACGAGCCAGGATCGCTCGGTGCCCATGGTCGAGATCGCGCGCGCGGTGCTGGCGAGCGAGCCGGGGTTTCAGGAGGCAGCGAAGGAAAAGACTTGAGGCTGTGCGAGGCTTAGAGTTGGTATCGCACTAATCTCGATTGATGTGCGTTGAATGAATTTTGTGGGGTGTTATCTGGGAGCAGGATGATAGGGAAATACCGAGTTGCCAGATGAGAAGAGCCCCGAGCGGAATACCGCTCGGGGCTCTTTCGTTTTCGAGTTGTCAGATGGTTGTGACGACAGTTGGTTCCGGTGCCGCTGGGATCGCGACGTCGCGATCCGACCGATGGTCTCCGTAACTGTCGTTCCCGAGTCTCGGTCTAATTATCGAGTACTAACAACTATTTACTTCTCACAACTGTAAACCGCATCAGCGTCGGCAGCCCCACCCCGACGCCTCCACTCCAGTCGATCGACGCGGTGGCGCCGGCCGGCACCGAGAATCGAATGTACGCCGCTCCCCCCGCGAATACCGACGTAGTGACGGGCGACGTGTCGGACAACGGGAAGACCTCGAGTGGGTACGAGAGGAGTCCCTGCATGTTGCCGTCGACAAGCTGCGGAAAGATGTCACGGTAGTCCCAGCTCGGCTGCGAGAAGCGCGCATCCGTTTGGCCGGGCAGATCATCGGCGAATACCGACGTTGCCCAGTCGCGAATCTGTGTCAGGTACGTGCTGCCGAACACGTTGGCCACGTTCTGCTGGCCGGTGAGCGCCGTGTTCACGAGCCGGGACCACGTGTCGGCGTCGGCGCTGCCGCGATGATCCGCCAGGTAGCGGAGCAGATTCCATGTCGCGCCGCGAGTCTCGAGGGAGTCGTTGTCCGCGTACACCGAAGTCTGATTCGGTTTGCCGAGGAACGCTTCGTAGCGCCCGGTGTTGTCGCTCTGATAGTTGTTGAACGCGTCAACCGCGGCCGGGCTCCGGCCCAGAACGCTTGCGGTGATGTTCTGGCGCGGCGTCAATCCCGAGACTCGGTAGTACAACAGCTCTTCAGCAATGTGGCTGAGTCCTTCGTTCAGCCAGGTGTCCTCAAAGTGATCGGCATTGTTAACGTAGATCCGGCGGCTGGCATTGATCAGATGCTGAAACTCGTGCACCAGTGTGCCCGGCGTGAGCTGTTGTACCGATGCTTTTGATCGCGCATCGCTGTACACCGCGTTGGGGTCGGGCACGAGCGAGTAGTACATCTCGGCGTAATTGCTTCCCGGGCAGCCGTCGAGCATCGAGGTGCTCGTGGTGGGAAAGAGATCGCGCTCGAAGAAGAATCCGCCCACGACGCCGTTGCTTCCGCGCGGCGTGAGCTTGTTCACTTCTTTGGTGAAGAAAATGATAGTCTTGCCGTTCTTGTCGATGTCCGACGGAGTTCCAAAAGTCTGAATGTCGAGTGGGCCAATCAGCGTGTCGAACATCGTGGCGAAGCCCGTGTACTCGGCATTCGTAAACCCGCCGGTCGGATTCGCCGTATCGGCCACAACGATGGCGGTGTTCGAGACTGCGGCCACGCGCGCGGTCACCATGATTGGGTTGGCGCACGGATCATTGCCCTGCGCATTCAACGACACGAGTGCGCCGATTGTCGGATTCGCCGGTATGGCAGTGAACGACGCGCCGCGCTGCGCGGCGAGGCGCGCGGCGCGAATTTTCGGCGTCAGCTCTCGGCGTGCCATGTCGCGCAGATGTGCGCTGAACGATGACTGCGTGCGCGTCGCCAGCAACCGCGCGTTGGCGATCGTTGGCCCGGCGTTGAACGCCGGCGCGTGCGACGCCGTGGCAATTTGTGTCACGCCGCCCGTGCTGCGGACCGTCAGGTTGGCCGTTTGCGAGCTGTCCGGATTTCCGTAGAACGCCACGAGCGCGTACTGCGCTCCGCTCGTTCCACCGCCGAGACAGATGCCCGTTCCGGTGAGGTCGGTGATCACACCGCCGGCAGCGGGAGTGGTGGGCGTCGCGCTCTGGCACGCGCTGTTCGCGGTGCCGGACGTCATTCCGTTCCCGACTGTGAACACGGCGGTGAGGTCTGTGCCCGCCACCGTTGCGGTAATGACAACGGGCCCCGGCGTGGCGCCCAACGTCACGTTGGTCGCTGCGCGTCCGCTCGTGTCGGTGGTGACAGTGACCGGTGATACCGTCGCGCTGCCACTGGCGACCGCGAACGTCACTATGGCTTTCGGAACGGCCGCCTGATTCTTCAGCACGTACAGCGCCAATGGAGTGGGCAGCGCCGTTCCTGGAACGCCGAGCTGGCCGTTCCCCACCGTATCGAGGCGCACCGACGTCAATGGTGTTAGCGGCGTGGTGGTACCGCCGTTTCCTCCATTGGGCTCCGTGCCGCTACCACACGCCGCCGAGCTGGCCGCCAGCCAAACAAACAACGCTCCGCGAAGGCGAGGAGCGATCATAAAACCTCCAGAACTTTGACCGGCGACGAGAGATTAAGCCGCAGGCGCGGCTTCGGGTTCACGCTTCGGACGTGTGTATTCTTCCATACCCAGCCCTAGCAGAATCGTGCCAGCCACCAGCGCCGCACACACTAAGAAGGGCAGATGCAGCGACCGGTCGAACGCCCAACCAGCCACCGCCGGGAAAAGTACGCGCGCTGCGCCCCCAAAGGTTTGTTGCACCCCCATGTACATCCCGCGCTCGCTGCTCGGTATGACGCGCGACAACAGTGCGGTCACACACGGGAACGTGAATGCCGTTCCGAGTGGAATCAACGCAACGGCCAGTGCGAGCGGCAAATAAGGGATGATCGCGACGATCGCGACCGGTACGCCGCCGAACCGCGCGGCGAGAGCGGCCGGATCGGCGAGGCGATGCATGAACGGAAGCGCGGCCAGGCCGATTGCCAGCAGTGTCGAACCGAACCGCGACAGCCGCGCTTCACCAAAGCGATCAACCGCCCACCCGAGCACGAAGAAACGCGTCACGACCGCAATGCCGCCGATGTACATGAAGAAAAAGCCGATCGTTTTTTGCGTCACCCCAAACCGATCGGCGAGAAATAGCGCCAGGATTGCGTTCACGCCGGAGAACGCGCCCATGGCAATTGAGTAAATCCATATGAGTCGTGGCGCCGGCTCGTTCGAGTGCGTGATGACGTGAAGGATCGCATCACGCGAGCGGCCGGGCCTGTGTGTGCTGGATTTCGCTTCCGCCATGTCCCGAGACTCGACGAGAAACTTCCAGGCGAAGCCCATGTTCACCACGCACAGCCCCGCGGCAAATAGTCCGGGCGCATGCGTCCCGAAGCCGAGCATCAGGCTGCCCAGCACGGGTCCCAGCGCCACGCCGAGATTTGTTGCTGCCGACAACCACCCCAATCCCTTGGCTCGGTCCTCGGGCTCGAGCGCATCGGCCACATAAGCCTGGATCACGCTCACCGTGCCGCCACCGGCGCCCTGCACCAGGCGCGAGACGAACAGCAGTTCCAGCGAGTTGGCGTAGGCAAACACGACGTATGAGATTGCTGAAGCCGCAAGGCCAACGAGCAGCGCGGGACGCCGGCCGTACTTGTCCGAAAACCGACCCCACATGGGCGCGCTGATGAGCTGCGCAATTGCAAACGACGAAAACAGCAATCCCACCATCAACCCGCTCGCCCCGAACGCCTTGGCATAGAAAGGCAGCAGGGGCACGATCATCAGCAACCCCACCATGTCCACGAACGCCGTGACCATCAGGACTGCGAGCTTGCCCATGCGTGTTTGGCGGGTGGCGAGTGGCGGGGAAACGAGCGGTCGGTCGTTGTTGGCGGAGGGGTGGTCACGCAGCGGCGTGCCAACAATCCGCCACTACACATAATACTTCGCAGTAGCGCCGCTTTCGTCAGTGCTGACGAATTCTGAACGCCTCAAGTCTCACTCGGCCACCTGCCCGAGCGCCGCAGGTGGCGTGGCGCGTCCCACCACGCCGGCCAGCGCCACGATTGTCAGCACATACGGAATCATCTCAACAAACTGCGACGGAATGAGCTGTGCACCCTGGAGCTGGATCTGTAACGTTTCCGCCGCCGCAAATAGCAGGCAGGCGAGCGCAGCACGAACCGGATCCCATCGCCCAAAAATCACTGCTGCCAGTGCGATGAACCCGCGGCCCGCCGTCATCTCTGAACTGAACTGATGCTGGTCCAAGGCCAAGTAAGCACCGCCGAGCGATGCCAGCAGTCCTGAAAGTGCCGCTGCAAGATAGCGGATCCGCGCCACGCTGATTCCCACCGACACGGCGGCGGCAGGGTGCTCCCCCACCGCGCGCACGCGGAGCCCGAACGGGGTCCGATAGAGGAGCCACGCTAATGCTCCCACGCTGAGCACCGCCATCCAGATCAGCGGACTGCCGGCGAGTGCGGCGACGCCGGTGCCTGCCTGCTCCGCTCCAAATCCCGGTACGCGCGGTGAGTTGGCCGAGCTGTGAAATGCCAATCGCAGGAAAAATCGGGTGCCGCCGATTGCCAGCAGGTTGATTGCAATGCCTACCACGACCTGATCGGCGCGGAACCGAATCACGGTCACCGCATACAGCAGCGCCATGGCCACGCCGCCAGCCATGGCGCCGAGCAGGCCGATCCACGGGCTCCCGCTGTAGTAGCTAGCCAAGGCGCCGCAGAATGCGCCCGTGAGCATGTAGCCCTCCAGCCCGAGGCCGATCAGGCCAGAACGCTCCGAGATCACACCGCCGCCCGCCGCAAAGAGATACGGAACGGCGATGCGTAGCGTCTGCGCGAGAAAGACGAAGAATATCATCGGCCTCTCCGCAGCATGCGCCGCACTTCCGGCACGGACGCCGCCACCGCAATGATCACCACCGCCTGCAGCACGTCTACCATCTGCTTGGGCACCACGGCGTTCACGGCGAGTCCGCCCTGCGAAATCGTGGCGAACAGCAGCGCCGCGATCACGACGCCAATGGGGTTGTTACGTCCAACGATCGCCACGGCAATGCCCAGGTACCCATATCCGGACGCGAACGCTTCCTCGTAGTAATGCTTGTAGCCCAGCACATAATTCAGTCCGCCAATGCCGGCCAGTGCGCCAGACAGCGCCATAGCGCGCCACCACACACCAGGCACATTCACGCCGCCATATTCCGCCGCCGGCGCCTGCAGCCCCGTGGCGCGTAGCTCGAATCCACGGCGCGTGCGAAACAGATACCACCAGGTGGCCCACGCCACGACTACGGCAAGCACGATCACGACGTTTGCCGCCGAGCCGTGGAACGCCGCAGCATAGTTCGACAGCCGCGGCAGTGCGCCGGCGTGAATCTCCGGGGTGTGCAGCGTGGCTTCGACGCGAAAATGTGCCGCCGTCAAATAGTTCAGCAGCGCCAGCACCACGAAATTGAACATGATCGTGGTGATGACTTCGTGCGCACCAAACCGCGCCTTCAATACGCCGGGAATGCCGCCGACGATTCCGCCGCCCAATGCAGCGGCGACAAAGTACACCGGAAGCGTCAACAACGACGGCAATCCGGGCGGCAGGATCATGCCGATTAACGCGGCGGCAAAACCGCCAGCCGCCAATTGTCCCTCAGCCCCAATGTTGAACAGCCCGGCGCGCAGCCCCACGGCCACCGCGAGCCCGGTGAACGTGAGCGTTGTGGCCTTGTACAACACCTGGCCCAATCCGTATGCATTGCCCCACGTGCCTTCGATGAGCAGCCGGTACACCGTGCCCGGATTCTGTCCGAACGACAGAATCAGCACATCGCCGACGATTGCCGCTACGAGAAGCGCGACAATACCCGGAAGAATCGCTTCCTCGAGCTCGGCGCGGCGCGACGAGCGCACCACCGGCGGCGCGATGAGCGATGTCGCCGGCGGATGCTCGGCGGCAGGCAGCGTCATGCTGCATCCTCCGCGACAACGCCGGTCATGAACGGACCGAGCACTTCCTTGCTCGCGTCGCGTCGCGGCAAAATCGTGACGATCTTGCCCTCGTACATCACGGCGATGCGATCGGAGAGGGCCAGAATTTCCGACAGATCCGCCGACACGAGCAGAATTGCCTTGCCGGCATTGCGTGCCTCGCGAAGCCGCGCGTGAATGAACTCAATGGCGCCAACGTCTACGCCGCGCGTCGGCTGAGCGGCGAGTAATACCTGAAACGAGCGCGCCATCTCGCGAGCGATAACGACCTTTTGCTGATTGCCGCCCGACAGGGCGCGAGCCGCGAGCAACGGATCGGCCGGCCGGATGTCGTATGCGGCGATCGCACGCTGCGCGTTGGCGAGAACTTTGTCGTGGTCCAGGCGAACGCCGCGAGTGAAGCGATGTTGCTGGCCAAGGATGAGATTCTCAGCGACGGAATAGTCGAGAATCAAGCCGCGAACGTGGCGGTCTTCGGGAATGTGCGACAGGCCGGCATCGCCGCGCGCCTTGACCGACAAGCTCGTGGCGTCCCGGTGCGCAATCTCGATGCGTCCGCTACGCACAGCCCGCAGGCCGGCAAGCGCTTCGAGAAGCTCCGTCTGTCCGTTACCCTCCACACCGGCAATGCCGAGTATCTCTCCCGGCGCCACGGAGAACGATACGCCGTTCACCGCCGTGAGCCGACGCGCGTCGTCCACCACGAGATCGCGAACGGCGAGCAATGGCGCCACCGGCGGCAAGTGACTTGCCGCGGCGCTCGGGGACGGCGCGTTCACGTAGTTCGCGGCCAGCTGCACGTCTCGTCCCACCATGGCGCGGGCCACTTCACTCGGCGTGGTGTCTGCCGTGCGCAGCCGCGTAATGGTGTGGCCGTGGCGCATCACGGTGATCGTATCGGAAATCTCGATCACTTCGTCGAGCTTGTGCGTGATGAGAACGATTGTATCGCCGCGGGCACGCATCTGTCGCAACACTTGCCACAGCTCATTGATCTCCGGCGGCGATAACACCGCCGTGGGCTCGTCGAGGATCAGAATCTTGGCGCCGCGATAGAGTGTCTTGAGAATTTCGACGCGCTGCGCCTCACCCACCGAGAGGTCGGCGACTTTGGCGTCCGCACGCACTGCCAATCCGGTGGCGCGACTCAGCTCGGTCACTTCGCGTTCGGCCCGCGCGCGATCGAGCTGTCCGTGCTTGGTGAGCTCGCGTCCGAGCACCACGTTCTCGGCAACCGTGAGCGTTGGCACGAGCATGAAATGCTGATGCACCATACCCACGCCGGCGTTGATTGCTTGTGCGGTGGACCAGCCGGTGACGTCACGTCCCAACACTTCCATGGTGCCGGAGTCGGGCGAGTACATACCGCTGAGCACACGCATCAACGTCGACTTGCCCGCGCCGTTCTCTCCCACCAGCGCGTGAATCTCGCCGCTGGCCACCTCGAGCGACGCGCCGCGATTGGCCTGAACGAGTCCGAAGGATTTGTGAATGTCGGTGAGTCGAACAGCGAGCGGCGATGCCGGCGAATCGGCCATGCTCATCTTGTGCTGGGGACAACGATTTTGCCGGCGATGATCTCGGCTTTGAGCTGCTCCAACCGCGCGCGAACGCTATCGGGAATCAGCGCGCGATTGTGTTCGTCGTACACGTACCCCACGCCGTTCTGTGCCAGGCCAAAGGTGTAGATGCCACCCTTGAAGGTGTGATCGTGCACGCGCTTGATCATGTCGAACACGGCGATGTCCACCCCTTTCACCATCGACGTGAGGATCCGACCTGGCGCTTCGCTGTACTGATCGGCGTCTACGCCAATGGCGTACTTGCCCGTCTGTCGCGCCGCCTCGAACACGCCGAGCCCAGTGGAACCGGACGCGTGGAAGATGACATTGACGCCCTGCTGGTACTGATTGAGCGCCAGTTCCTTGCCCTTGCCGGGATTACGGAACGCGTCCGGTGTGACGCCGGCGTATTGCGAGATCACCGTGCAATCCGGGCACACCGCCTTTACGCCGGCCTTGTAGCCCATTTCGAATTTCTGAATGAGCGGCACGTCCATGCCGCCCACGAAGCCAACCTTTTTCGAGTTGCCGACCAACGCCGCCAGTGCGCCAACGAGAAACGATCCTTCCTCCTCCTTGAACTTCAACGCCGCCACGTTCGGCGGCGGCGAAATAGGATTGCCGGCCTTGTCGGTGGTCAGCGAGTAATCCACGCCGGCGAAATTCGTTTTCGGATATTCCTTGGCGAGCTGCGTGATGTCGTCGGTGAAGATGAAACCCACGCCGATCACGAGATCCATGCCCTCCGCGGCAAGGAGCCGAAGTCCCGCCTCGCGATCGGCACCTTCACCGGGTTCGATGAGCCTGATATGCGCGCCGAGTTCCTTCTCGGCGAGCATGGCGCCGCGATATGCGCCGTCGTTGAACGACTTGTCGCCCAAGCCGCCCACGTCGAGCACGATGCCGACGTTCACGGCGTCGGGGTTCGGCGTCTGTGCGGCGCCGGAAACGCGCACGAACAAGAGGGCCACATGGACCGCAACCAGCACGCCCACGAGGATGAGCAACTTACGCATGCCAAAGTTTCGTCTTTGACCGCGGCCGCGGCAAGGGAGACTGGCCAGACTTAAGGTGCCATTAGCTTTCGGCATGCCCGATCGAATTCGAACGCGATTCCTCGTCGTCGGCAGTGGCGTTGCCGGTCTGCACACCGCGTGGCGCGCGTCTGAGCACGGCGACGTGCTCCTGTTGACAAAGCGATCGCTGTTCGACAGCGCCACCGCCTACGCGCAGGGCGGTATTGCCGCGGCGCTCGGCGCGGGCGACTCCCCCGCACTGCACCGCCAGGACACCCTTGCGGCGGGTGCCGCACTGTGCGATGCAGCGGCCGTCCAGGTGCTCGTGGAGGAGGGACCAGCTCGGGTTCGCGAGCTCCAGACCGCCGGCGCGCACTTCGATCTCGACCCCGCCGGCCGGCTCGACCTCGGCCGCGAAGCCGCGCACTCCAAGAATCGCATCGTCCATGCGCACGGCGATCAAACGGGCGCCGAAGTAGCGCGCACGCTGGTGGCGCGGGTGCGGGAGACGCCGCGCATCAAGGTGCTGGAACGGGCGCGGGTGCTCGAGCTCATTGTCAAGCGCGGCGTGGCGTATGGCGTTCGCGCCAGTATCGCCGGCCGCGCCACGGAGATCGTTGCCGACGCCACCGTGCTCGCCACCGGCGGGTGTGGGCAGATCTATCACTATACCACCAATCCTGTCGTTGCCACCGGCGACGGCTTTGCCATTGCGCATCGCGCCGGCGTCACGCTAGCCGACATGGAGTTCGTGCAATTCCATCCAACGGCGTTGGACACCCCGGAAAATCCGCTCGCGCTCATTTCGGAAGCGGTGCGCGGTGAAGGTGCGATCCTGGTGAACGCCAAGGGCGAACGGTTCATGAAAAAGCGCCACCGCTTGGCCGAGCTGGCGCCGCGCGACGTGGTGGCCCGCGCGATTTTTCGCGAACAGCGCAAGGGCACGGTGTTTCTCGACGCGCGCAAGCTCGGCAAGGGGTTCTCCAAGCGATTTCCCGGGATATTTGCTCTCTGTGCCGCGCGCGGCATCGACCCGCGAAAGGATCTCATTCCTGTCACACCAGCCGCTCACTACATGATGGGCGGCGTCGTCACCGATCTGTACGGCCGGTCGAGCGTGCGACGGCTGTATGCCGTTGGCGAGTTGGCTCGCACGGGCGTGCATGGAGCGAATCGGCTCGCGTCCAACTCCTTGCTCGAAGGGCTGGTGTTTGCCGAACGCGTGGCGCGCGACCTGGAGTCGAGCAAGGTGCACACCAAGGTGCCCGTGCTGGGCAAGTGGAAGGTGCCGCCGCTGGCCGATCGCGGCGCAGCGCAGGTGGCGGCGGACGACATTCGCGACGTCATGTGGAGTTACGCCGGCATTGCGCGTACGGCACGCGGCCTCCGCGTGGCGCTCGACCGGCTGGACGAGATTGCCACGCGTCTGCCGGACGGCGCGACGGAAGAGCAGAACATGCTGCAGACCGCTCAGCTCGTTGTGGAAGGGGCGTTGATCCGGAAGGAATCGCGCGGCGGCCACTACCGCGCCGATTTTCCGCGCGCCAATCGCACGTGGACCGGGCGGCACATCGAGCTCTAAAGCAGCGTTAACTTTGGCCTAT
The DNA here is from genome assembly GCA_041690755.1 of Gemmatimonadaceae bacterium. Taxonomy (GTDB): domain Bacteria; phylum Gemmatimonadota; class Gemmatimonadetes; order Gemmatimonadales; family Gemmatimonadaceae; genus JAQBQB01. The sequence continues at coordinate 138,945 of JBEPWA010000003.1, forward strand.
GGCAACCAGCAACATGTCGCAGACGCGCGAAGCTGCTATCTCGAGCCTGCAAGCCGAGATCAAGCAGATCGCCCGCGACCGAAATGCGGTCGTTCTCGCCCATAATTATCAGCGCCCTGAAGTCCAGGACGTCGCTGATTTCGTTGGCGATTCACTCGGCCTCTCGCGCGAAGCCGCGAACACCAGCGCCGACGTGATAGTCTTTTGCGGCGTGCACTTCATGGCCGAAACGGCAGCGATCCTTTCGCCACAGAAAACGGTGCTGCTGCCGGATCTCGCCGCGGGCTGCTCGCTCGCGTCCACGATCAACGCCGACGAACTCCGGCGGTGGAAGGGGGAGCATCCCGGCGCCGTGGTCGTTTCGTACGTCAACACCAGCGCCGAGGTGAAGGCGGAGAGCGACTATTGCTGTACGTCGGGCAACGCGGTGGAAGTGGTCAACTCCATTCCCGCCGATCAGGAAATTCTCTTTCTGCCCGACATGTTCCTCGGTGCGCACGTTCGGCGCCTCAGCGGCCGGGAGAACATTCACGTGTGGATGGGGGAGTGCCACGTGCACGCCGGCATAGACCCCGAGAATATTCGGCTGCAGCGCAGCCTGCATCCCGAGGCAGAGTTTCTGATTCATCCCGAGTGCGGGTGTTCCACGAGCGTGCTCGAGGCCATGTCCGCCGGCGATGTCGATCCGGAAGGGGTGCAGATTCTCTCCACTGAAGGAATGATCCGGCGTCCCGCCCAGTCGAGCGCTGACGAATTCATCGTCGCCACCGAGGTGGGAATTCTGCACCGGCTCCGGCGCGACAATCCGAGCAAGCGCTTTTTCGCCGCGAACGAGCGCGCGTCGTGTACGTACATGAAGGTCACGACGCTGCCCAAGGTGCGCGACGCGTTGCTCTACAATCAGCATCGCATCACCGTGCCCCCCGAAATCGCGAGGCGTGCGCGCTTGGCTATCGAGCGCATGGTGGCGATTGGCGGTGGCGCACAGCAGCCACTGTCGCCGGTGCCGGACGGCGTGGATCCTGGCGAATAGCGAGCACCCACATGTACGACGGAGGGCATTGCATGGAGACGCCTGAGCTGCCGCATGAGCGCACACCGGTGCCGCGCACGATTACGCCGCTGTCCACACCAGCGGTGGATGGGTTGGGCATGCTCCGCTTTCCGTTGCGACAGGAAGCGCTCACCGCACTTATGCGTTCGGCCCTCGACGAGGACGGCGCATTCAACGATCTGACGACGCTCGCCACTGTCGTCTCCGACCGGCACGCGCGCGCGAATCTCGTGGCCCGCGACGCCGGCGTGATCTGCGGTGTGCCGCTGGCTGTCGAAGCGTTTCGCACGCTCGATCCCAAGGTAACTATTCGCGTTGATTGCGAAGACGGTTCGCCCGTGCGCCCCGGCGACCCGGTGCTGTTCGTCACCGGGCACGCGCGCGGAATTCTCTCGGCCGAACGCGTGGCGCTCAACTACATGCAGCGGCTGTCGGCGATCGCGACAATTACTGCAAAGTACGTAGATGCCGTTGCCGGCACGAACGCCAAGATTCTCGACACGCGCAAGATGACCCCTGGCTGGCGCGCGCTGGAGAAGTACGCCGTGCGCGCAGGAGGCGGCACGAATCACCGCATGGACCTGTCCACGGGTGTGTTGATCAAGGACAATCACCTCTCGGCGCTCGACGGCGACGTGACCAAGGCCGTGACGCGCGCCCGCGAGCTCGCGCCCAAGGGCGTGAAGATCGAAGTCGAGTGCGACAACGCCGATCAGGTGCGCCGCGCCGTGGACGCCGGTGCGGACATCATCTTGCTCGACAACATGTCAGTCGAGAACATGGCTGCCTGCGTGCAGATGGTGCACGGCCGGGCCATTCTCGAGGCGTCAGGCGGAGTGAGTCTCGGCACGGTGCGAGCGATTGCCGAGACGGGGGTGGACTGGATATCCGTCGGCGCATTGACGCACTCGGCGCCGTCGATGGACCTCGCCCTGGACTTTGATTGACGGGACGGACTTGAACGGGGTCCGGTCGCGCACGATTGTGGGCTTAAGGGTTTTGGGTTTGCTCAAGACCCTCACACCCAAAACCGTGGTCAACCCGACCCCGTCACACCAACCCAGCCCCACGCACACCCCGTCCGCGTAGCCAGGCTCACAGCTCGCTACAGGTCCGCACAACTCTTGTTGATCTGCCTGCAGTCCACGCAAATCAACTTGCACTTCCTCCACTCGAGTCTCACCGACCCGCAGTAGTCGCAGCTCTCCGCTGATTGCTCGTGCGACACCGGAGCACCGTTAACCACGACCCCCGGCAGAACGAACGGCTTCGTATGACAGGCTGACATGCCATCAACGAACGCCCCCGCACCAAGAAAAAACAAGATCGTTTGACGAGGTTGGCGTCTGCGGCTAGTCTCCTGTCCACCTTTGCCAGGACCGACATGAGTCACGGTCACCAGTCGCAGCACACCCACGCGAACTTCGATCTGCATGCGGCAGCGCGCCGCGTCGTCATCACGGCCGGCTTCGAGCCCGACCTCAGTCCCGATGCCCAAGCGCAGCTGGATGGCATCACCGGCCCCGCGCCCGTGCCATCCGGCATCAAGGACATGCGCGATCGTCCGTGGTCGTCGATCGACAACAACGAGTCGCGCGACCTCGACCAGATCGAGATTGCCGAATCGATGCCGGACGGCAGCGTGCGTCTCACCGTGGCGATTGCCGACGTAGACTCGCTCGTGCCAAAAGGCTCGCCGATCGACGTGCACGCCTTCGCCAACTGTGCGTCTGTCTACACCGGCGTCGACGTCTTTTCGATGCTGCCCGAAAAGCTGTCCACGAACATGACGTCGCTCAACGAGAACGAGGACCGCGTGGCGATCGCGATCGAGACGGTGGTGGACAAGGACGGGAACGTGACGTCGTACGACGTATTCCGCGCCGTGGTGCGTAACAAGGCGCAGCTGGCGTATGACGCCGTGGGCGATTGGCTCGGCGGCGGCACGCCACCGGAAAAGGTTGCCGGCAACGCCGCACTCATGGACCAGCTCAAGCTGCAGCGCGACGCGTCGCAACGGTTGAAGGCCGAGCGCGCGCGCAATGGCGCGCTGGAGTTTGATTCGCTCGAGGCCACACCGGTCTCGCAGGACGGCAAGATCGTTGATCTCAAGCTCGTGCACCGCAACCAGGCGCGCGACCTGATCGAGGACTTCATGATCGCCAGCAACGTTGCGATCGCCAAATTCCTCGAGGCGCACGGCCGCTCGGGAATCCGCCGTGTGGTGCGCGAGCCCGAACGGTGGGCGCGCATCGTCGAGCTGGCCGGGCGGTTGGGTACGAACCTTCCCGCCGAGCCGGACTCGCTGGCTCTCGCGCACTTTCTGGCTGCGCGGCGGAAGGCGGACCCGGACCATTTTCCGGATCTCTCATTATCGATTATTAAACTACTCGGTCCTGGCATCTACGTGCTTGATCTGCCGGGCAAGGATCCGGGCGGTCATTTCGGTTTGGCGACGCACGACTATTCGCACGCCACGGCGCCCAACCGCCGGTACGCCGATCTCGTGACGCAGCGGCTCGTGAAGGCGACGCTATCGAATGCGCCGGCGCCCTATACGAACGACGAGCTCGACGCGATCGCCAAGCACTGCACCGAGCGCGAAGACGCGGAGAACAAGGTCGAGCGCAATGTGCGAAAGATCATCGCGGCGCTGCTGCTACAGGACAAGATCGGCCAGTCGTTCGACGGGATCGTGACGGGGGCGAACCAGAAGGGGACGTTCGTGCGCACGATTAAGCCGCCGGCAGAAGGCATGGTCGTGAGTAACCATGAAGGGTTCGACGTGGGTGATCGGGTGCGCGTCAAGCTCGTGTCGGCGGATCCCACTAAGGGATTCATCGATTTTCAGGGGCAGGGAGAGCGGTAACACGTTGTCGTCCTGGGCGAAGGCGAAAGATCGGCGGTAATGCTGTGTCATCCTGAGCGAACGCGAAGGATGCCCCTCGTCCGAGCTGTGAGCTGGACCGACTGAGCCCGAGGGACGGAGACTGTCGTCCGTGTTGCGGTAGTCCTGGGTGATTCAAGGCGAGCGAGAAGGATCGTCCCTCGATGTGCGCGATAACTTGCCGGCAAGAAGACCCTTCGGTCGCTTAGCTCCTCAGGATGACAATATGCTCGATAGGTGTGCTGGCTCTTACTCTGCGCCGCCAACAATCTGCTCCACCGAAGTAGTAAAACGCCATCCCGCGCCGCTCCCGATCTACCGCTGGACGCACGCCGCCGCCCGCTCGAAGCTCACCAGCCGCCGCACCAGTGCATTGTACCGCGAATGCGCCGCGTCCGGAGATTGATCATGCAATAACTCATACAGCCGATGCTCAGGCGGCGGGAGCGGTTGCGGTAGCGAGTAGCCGAGCCCAATGAGCCGCGGTGCCCCGATCGACACAAGCAACGCGGCTTTACTCTCCACGCCGAGCGCGAGATCGCGGAGCCCTGCGTCGACGAGATCGGCCCCAGGAAAGTCCGGTGGCACCGTCACGTCGTTGGCTCTCGCCATTCCACCCCGTCCTGCTCGATCAATTCATCGGCTTCGCGCGGCCCCCAACTGCCGGCCGCGTACGTCGGCATGCGCTTTGGCTTGTGGCCTTCCCAGTACTGCAGCAGCGGATCGACCACCCGCCACGCCGCATCGACTTCATCGCTGCGTGTGAATAGCGTCGCCTCGCCGATCATCACATCGAGCAATAGCGTTTCGTACGCCGGCGCCGCCACCTCGCCGAACGCCTCGGCGTAGTTGAACTCCATGTCCACCGGCGCTATCTCGACGTTCGACGTCATCGCCACCGCGGCCCCAGGAACTTTCACCTCGAAGTTCAACGAGATACCTTCGTTCGGCTGAACGCGCAGCACCAATGTGTTGGGACGCATGCCCTGATTCGTCTCGCCGAACATCAGATGCGGCGGCGTGCGAAACTGCACGGCAATCTCCGATACGCGCTGCTTGAGTCGCTTTCCCGAGCGCAGGTAGAACGGCACCCCGTTCCACCGCCAGTTGTCGATGAACAACCGCACGCCGGCAAACGTCGGCACGTGCGAGTCCGGATCGACGTTTGGTTCTTCGGTGTAGCCGCGCACGTGCTGGCCGCCCACCACCCCGCCGGTGTACTGCGCGCGCACCGTGTTCTCGGCAATCGTCTCCGGCGTGAGCCAGCGGATCGACCTCAGCACTTTCACCTTCTCGTCGCGCACCGCGTTCGCCGACATCTGCGGCGGCGGCTCCATGGCCGTGAGACTGAGCAGTTGCAGGAGATGATTCTGGAACATGTCGCGGATCACGCCCGCTTCCTCGTAGTACTTACCGCGTTCCTCCACGCCCACGCTCTCCGCCGCCGTGATCTGCACGTGATGCACCCACTGCCGGTTCCACAGCGGTTCGAAGATCGAGTTGGCGAACCGGAGCACCAGCAGATTCTGGACGGTTTCCTTGCCGAGGTAGTGATCAATGCGATACGTCTGATGCTCGGCGAACAATCCCAGCACGAGATCGTTCAGATGCTGCGCGCTTTCCAGGCTGTGGCCGAACGGCTTCTCGATCACGATCCGGACCCACGGCCGCGCGTCGGCCACCTTCGTGCGCGGCGCCAATCCGCTCCGCGAAAGATGGATCACGATCGGCTCGAAGACACTCGGCGGCACGGCGAGGTAGAACAGCCGATTGCAGTGTTCGGGCGCTCGGCCCTTTTCGATCTGCTCCAGGCGCTCGCCAACAATTTTGTAATCGTCGGAATTCGTCAGATCCGCCGAGACGAACGACAACCGCTTGCAGAGCTGATTCCAGAGTTCGTCGTCCAGCCCTTTGATTTCGTCTGACGCCGCAAGCGCCTTGCGCATCTCGGCGCGAAAGGTGTCGTCGGTCTGACCTTCGTCGCGGCTGACGCCGAGCACGGAGAAATCTTCGGCAACGAGGTGTTCCTTCATCAGCTGGTAGATCGCCGGCAACAGCTTGCGCCGGCTCAAGTCGCCCAGCGCGCCAAAGATCACCATCGTGCAAGGGTCGGCGCGGTCGCGCGGCGCCGACGCGTGCGCCGCAAGCGCGGGCCGCGGCGAGACGGTCGTTCCGCCGCCACTCATGAATGCTTCACCGCGAGCTGCATTTCAATCTCTCAATTCTGGTTGATGTTTCATTGCCCGTTGTCATCCCGACGGAGCGGAGCCCGTTGTCATCCCGACGGAGCGGAGCGACGAGGGATCTTCCTTCTCCCGACGCGATAATTGCAGCGACAGAAGATTCCTCGCTTCGCTCGGAATGACATCCGTTTTCAACTCAAAACTCCGTGCTTCTTCAGCTCGCCCCGCAACTGCTCGGCACTCCGAAAGTGAATCGTCCGCATGCCGAGCGCGATAGCCGGGGTGAGGTTCTGAGTCCTGTCATCCACGAACAGCGTCCGGCTCGGATCGGCCTGAGTCATTCCCACCACGCGCGTGTAGATCGCCAGCGTCGGCTTGCGCACGCCGAGCCAGCACGATGAAAAGAACGTTGGAAATACATCGCGCAGGCCAAAGGACTGAATGCGATGCTCGTTCAATTCCGCGCTCTCGTTGTTCAATGTCGCCATGCGGACGCCGGTCGCCGCCAACTCGCGCGCCACCGCAATGCTGTCGGGCCACGCGATGCTCTGCGCGAACATGAACGACTTGAACTCCTCGCGAGTGAATGCCGGCGTGTCGCACATCGCTGTGAGATCGAGATACTCATCGAGCGAAATCTGCCCCGACTCGAACGCTCCCACGGTTTCTTCGTGCCGGTACTGAAAATCGTCGGCGTCGAGGTGAAACCGCTCCACGGCCGCGGAGCGTTGCTCATGATCCCACCCGTTGCTGCCGAGCACACCGCCAATGTCGAACAGCACCAGCTCGACCGCCGCCGTCATCCGACGAGCACGGCCCGCGCCGGAGCGCCGTCGAGGCCCACGAGCTGCAAGGGCAAAACCCGTAGCTCATACGGTCCCATGGCCGGTGCGGAGAGGTCGAGCCCTTCAACGATGATGACCCCGTTTTCCAGTAACGTGCGATGGGTCTGGTGATGCCCGGAGTGAAACTGCTCGACCGACAGATAGTCCACCCCCACCAGCTTTACGCCGAGTGACACGAGATACGCCGCGCCGTCCGGTGCGAGGTAGGTGTAGTCCTTCCGGAACTCGGGCTCGCGATTGTAGCTCGAGTTGCGCGTCTTGATCAGCACCCGGGTGTGGTTCTTCAACTCGTGCAGCCGCAACTCGGCTTCGCCGACCGCGTTCACGGTGTCTTCCACGCAGATCACCACGGCGGGGCCCATCAGCACCTCGAGCGGAAGCGCGTCCACGCCTATGCCGTTGTCGAAGAAGTGCTTGGGTGCATCAACGTGTGTAGCAGTGTGCGACCCGAAGGAGAGCATCGACACGTTGGCGCTCGCTCCCTTCGAGACTTCCTGCTGCGGCGTGATGCTGATCGGGGGATTGCCAGGGTAGACCAGCCCGTTGTTGACGATCGGAAGCGAGATGTCGTAGATGCGCGGCATTTATGTCGGTGTATGTGTCTGCAATGTCATCCCGAGCGCAGCAGTGTCATCCCGAGCGCAGCGAGGGATCTTCTCTCCCGCCGCGTGATAATTGGCGCGAGAGAAGATCCTTCGGTCGCTGCGCTCTCTCAGGATGACAACGCCTACTCTAATTCCAGAAGTGCGTCTGTCACTCCGTAACCTGCATCCTCACGAACCCGGCGCGCCACTTCACGTCGAAGCTCGTCCTGCGCCGACTGCAGTGTGAGTCGAATGGCTCGGAACCGCCGGCCGGACTCGACCGCAAACAAACCGCAAAGATCAAGCTCGCGCGCGCATTGTTCCACTCCACGCTGCTCGATCAATCGCTGGGTCCGCGCAATCGTGCAGGCCGTGGCAAACACCTCCACGGCCATGTCCGACAGCCGCTCCAGTTCCTGCTGCCGGTCCACGATCTCGCGCCCGTAATACCGAATTACCCGCTCCGTGGCCGAGGTCAACTCCGCCACATGCTTTTCCAGAAATTCCTTGTGCTTGATCAACCGCTCGTGCAACTCCACGTCCAGCGTTGGCGTCGCTCCCAATGCACTTCGCAAACGCGAGGCCGCAAAGCCGCTGATCAAACCCAGATTCTTGAGTGGACGCCTCAGTGCCGTGCCCACTTCCTTCAACTGCTCGGCGGGCCCCTGAATGCCGTTCAGGGCGATGAACAACCGCAGAATTTCATTCGTCCCTTCAAAGATCCGATTGATGCGCGAATCGCGCAGCATGCGTTCGTATGGAAAGGGCTTCACGAATCCGCGTCCGCCGGCGAGCTGCACCATTTCGTCCGCGGCGCGCCAGAGCATTTCGCTCGCGAACACCTTGCAGCACGCGGCCTCGAGCGCCCAGTCGGCGTCCGGCGTGGACGCAAATCTCGCCAGCTCGCCGAGCATTGCGTCGGCGGCATAGATGTCCGACGCCGTGCGCGCCAGCTTGCGCTGGGTGATCTCGAAATCCGCGATTGGCTTGCCGAACTGCACGCGTGATTCGGTGAACGTGGCCATCTCGTTCAGAATGCTCTTGGTGCCGGAGGTGCATCCCGCAGCCAGCGTCAACCGCCCGCCGTTCAGCACGTGTACGGCGACCGCAAAGCCTTTACCAACCATGCCGAGTACGTGGTCCACGGGCACTTCGAGATTTTCGTAGGTCAACGCGGCTTGGGTGGAACCGCGAATTCCCATTTTTCTAAAGGTGCCGGTGACCTTGAAGCCCGGCATGTCCGGTCGAATGATGAACGCCGTTGGTCGTTGGACCTGCTCGCCGCGGCGCTCGGTTGGCGTCTGCGCAAACGTCGCGATCACGCCGGCCCGCTGTCCGTTGCCGATCCATTGTTTGCGTCCGTTCAGAATCCAGTGACTGCCGTCGGCGCTCAGCGTTGCCGCGGTCTTGATGTTCTGCGCGTCGGAGCCGATGTCCGGTTCCGTGAGCGCGTAGGCCGCGAGCGTTTCTCCGCGCGCCAGCATCGGCAGATATCGCTCCTTCTGCTCTGGCGACCCAAAGAGGACGATGGCCTTGGACCCAAGCCCGCAGTGCACGCCGATCAGCACGGCGAGCGACGCGTCGGTGCGCGACACTTCGCCGAACACGCGCGCGTAGCCGGTGGCTGACAATCCGGCCCCCCCGTACTCCGTTGGGATGGTCAGCCCGAGCAGTCCGTGCTGCGCGAGGGCCTGGATCGTCGGTTCGGGAATGGTCTCGTCTTCGTCGAACTGCTCCGAGTTGATGAGACCATCGGCCTGCATTTGCCGTAGGGCATCGATGAGTCGCCGGACCACCTTTGCTTCGCGCGGATCGCTGACATCGAGCGATTCGGGGAAAGGAAAGAGCAGCGTGTCGTGCATTGCGCCGGAAAAAATCCCGCGAACGAATGAGGCCATGGGCTAAACCTATCGGCTACGTGGTCAGGGACTGTATCCAGTCGGTGAGCCTGCAAGGATTCAGTAAACGCACGATAAAGCTCTGGCCTGGACGCGTCACAACCCTTTGTATTGAATGCCCATGCGTCGCTCTCCCCGCCTGATTGGCACCGTTGCCCTGCTGATCCTCGCACTGGTGGTGGCCGCCGTGCTCGCCTACCAGGCCCTGGATGCCGCGCGCTCACAAAGGCGAACGGCCGAAGGCACGCTGCACGACTACGCCAAGATTGCCGACTGGCAGCTTGCGCAGCAATCCAAGAACACGCTGCTGCGCCAGGTGGTGCTATCGCTGATTTCGCCGGCGTCCAACCTTCAGCCGAACAATCTCGCCAAGACGGTGATGGGTCCGGCCGAGGTTGAAGACGCCGCGCGGAATATGGTGAAATGGTGCGACTGCCTGAGTGGTGTGCACTACTTCTTCAGTTACGACTGGAAGGAAGGGACCTTTCGTACCACTGAAACGGATTTGCCCGACGCCGATCTGGCCTGGGCGCGAGACACCATGGTGGCCTACGCCAGGGAACTCGGGCCGGCGCGCGAGAGGCAGGTGCTCGGCTTTGGTTCGGCAGACGGCACGTCCGATCCGCTCAAGCAACTCGACGTGATCCTCACGAACGATTCATACGCCATGCTGTTCGGCAAGCGCAATGACAAGCCGGCGCTGGTGGTGTTCGTGGTGGCGCGGGATCCGGTGCGCGGCCTGCCAGTGGAAGTCTACGGTTACGTCACCGATCCGCATCCGTTCCTCAGCCCGGCCTTTGCCAACATCCGCGGCAGTGCCAACGAACCGAGTTCGCTGCTGCCGGAGTCGCTCGTTGGCAAGCTGCCGATCGACTCGATCCTCTCCATTTCTGTAACGACGCTCGCCGGCGACGAGGTCTATAAGTCGCCCGGCTGGGCCGCGCCCACCTACAGCGCAGCGGATACCGTGGAGCCGAGCTTTGGGCGGCTCATCATGCGTGTGAGTCTCAACAGCCAGTTCGCCAACATGCTCGTGGTGGGCGGCCTGCCGCAGTCGCGCGTGCCAATGCTCATTGCGTTGTTCGTCATTGCCGCCGGCCTCCTCACCGTGGCGTTGGTACAACTCCGCCGGCAGCAGGAGCTGGCGCGGCTGCGCACGGAGTTCGTGTCCGGTGTGTCGCACGAGCTCCGCACGCCACTCGCCCAGATCCGCTGGTTCGCCGAATTGCTGCACATGGGGAAGCTGCGCTCAGAAGAAGAACGCGAGCGTTCGGCCGGCATCATCGATCAGGAAGCACGGCGTCTCACGTACCTCGTTGAGAATGTTCTAAATTTTTCGCGCGCCGAAAAGGGTGTCAATCGCGTGTCGATTGCGCCAGCCGATCTCGACGCCGAGATCGCCGACGCGGTCGAGCTGTTCACGCCCCTCGCCCGGGCGCGCAAAATGTCAATTGAATTGTCGCTCGACGCGAACGTCGTAGTGCCGCTCGACCGCGACGCGCTGCGACAAATGCTGCTCAATCTCCTCGACAACGCCGTGAAGTATGGCCCGCCCGGGCAGACTATCGCCGTGGGGTCCGAGCTCGCCGGCGACCGGGCGCGAATCTGGGTCGAGGACCAGGGCCCAGGCATTCCCCGCGACGCTCGGCAACGCGTGTGGGAGCCGTATGTGCGGCTCAATCGCGAAGTCGAGTCGGCAACCGGCGGGAGCGGCATTGGGCTGTCCGTCGTTCGCGAACTGGCGGTGTTGCATGGCGGCCGCACCCGTGCCGAAGACGCACCGGGCGGCGGCGCGCGACTCGTCATCGAACTGCCATTGAGCCACGCCGACGCCGCGGATCAGCCGTTCTCCGGCGTATCCCCGGCCGACTCCGGTGCATCTCCTGTCTCCAACGTGCAACTCAAGGCGGTTCCATGACGTACTCAACAATCGTAGACAATCGCCAATCGACTTCGGAATCCCTTCCTGCCGCCATGCCTCGAATCCTCATCGTCGAAGACAACCCCGATCTCGCGTACGGCCTGCGCACCGGGCTGGAAATCGAGGGCTACGAGGTGCAGGTGGCCGAAGACGGAGAAACCGGCCTCGACCGAGCTCGCGGCTGGACGCCCGATCTCATCATGCTCGACTTGATGCTGCCCGGCATGGATGGCTACCGGGTGCTGAAGGCGCTTCGGGAAGGTGGATCGGACGTTCCTGTGCTGATCCTCACCGCGCGTGGGCAGGAAGCGGACAAGGTTCTCGGTTTCCGGCTCGGTGCCGACGATTACGTCACCAAGCCGTGTGGTGTGCTCGAGCTCCTTGCCCGCGTGGGAGCGCTGCTCCGTCGCTCGAGGATCTCCGAGCAACGGCCGGGAAACACCGACGGCATGGAGCGGTTTGGGTCGGTGGAGATAAACCCCGCGTCGCGCACGGTGACCCGTGAGGGCATTCCAGTTGCGCTGAGTCCAAAGGAGTTCGACCTGTTGCTGGCGCTGGTCAGGCGGCGGGGTGCCGTAGTCTCCCGCGTCGAGCTGCTTCGCGAAGTGTGGGGGCACCGCGTGGAGGTTATGACGCGCACGGTGGACATTCACATCGCCGAGCTGCGCCGAAAACTGGAAGCAGATCCCGCCGAGCCACGCCACATTCTGACGGTGTGGAAAGCCGGGTACCGATTGGAACCGTGACCACGAACCAGCACTCTCTTTGCACCACAACCCCGCGGCTCCTCGTCGTGGGGTTGTTTATTTTCGGCGCCGGTTCCATGCGGCCACCGAAAGCGATGGGGCATACCGCAAGAGAAACAACCGTAGCCATTGCCGCCGGCTCGTATCAATCTCCGAGCGATGTATTAAAATGGTGGCAATGGATCAACCGGCCGAGAGACCAGTTCTGCCAGGATGGGATAAGCAAGGAATTGCCGCGGAGCTGCGTCGCGCTGCATGGTTGAGCGCCGTCGCACTTATTGCCATTGCGGTGACGGTTGCACTCCTTGCGCTTTCAGACGTCGGAGCACGAGGCCACCGAATTGGCGCGCTCGTCATCTGCGTGGAAATTGCGATGGTGCTACTCGGCATGTCGCGGCTCACGCGCGAGATCATGCGCCACGCTGCCACGCTCGACGACCAGCAGTCGATGCTCAGCGCGCAGGCCGCCGAGCTTGGCACCGCCGCCGTTGAGGCGCTCGAGGCGCGAAGCCGCGCCGAAGCGGAAACCCGGCAAAAAGCGCGGGTCGTCGCGCTGCTCGATGCAGCGTTGGCGAGTTCGCCCGTGGGATTCGGATTTTTTGATCGCGACCTGCGTTACCTGCGCGTGAACGAAACGCTTGCCCGGATCAACGGCCGCGCGACCGAGGACCACATTGGCGCAGCGCTGAGCGATTTCGATCCGGAGTTAGCCGAACGGGTGGGCGGCACGCTGCGCCGTGTGCTCGAAACACGAGAGCCCCTGGCCAACGTGGAAACGCGCGGCCGCACGCCGGGCAGCGGCGGCGAGGTGCACCACTGGCTAACGAGCTTCTATCCCATCGTCACCGCGGATGGCGAGCTATTTGGCGTGGGCGTTGTTGTTACCGACGTTTCCGAACTCAAGCGCCTCGAGGAGCAACTACTCCAAGCGCAAAAAATGGAAGCCGTGGGCCGGCTCGCCGGCGGCGTAGCGCACGACTTCAACAATCTCCTCACCGTCATCAACAGCTACGCGGAGCTGATGCTCGACGACCCCGCACTGTCCAATGGCTACCAAGAGGTGGAGGAGATTCGCGCCGCGGCGCTGCGTGCGGCGCGCCTCACGAGACAGCTGCTCGCGTTCAGCCGCCGACAAACCATGGAGGTTCGCGTCGTCAATCCGAACGACGTGCTGCGCGGCGTCGAGACGCTGCTGCGGCAGCTCGTTGTCGGCAACGTCGAGATCATCACCGAGCTGTCGTCCGATACGCCGCTCGTGAATGTCGATCCGGGACAGCTGGAACAGGTGGTGATGAACCTGGCAATCAATGCCGCGGACGCCATGCCCGAAGGCGGCCACCTACGCATCGAGACGGCCGTCACGACACTCGGCGCACCGTCCTCGGCGCACGATCGCGACCTCGCGGCCGGCGAATACGCCACGATCCGGGTGACGGACACTGGCCACGGCATGGACGAGCAGACCGCGGCGCAGATTTTCGAACCGTTCTTTACCACTAAGGAAGCCGGGCGCGGCACCGGACTCGGATTGTCAACCGTGTACGGCATTGTGAAGCAGTTCGGCGGCAGCGTCGAAGTGGTGAGCGAGCCGGGCGTGGGCACGGTGTTCACTGTGTACTTGCCGGCCTCCGCCGCCGAACCGGCTACGGTCTAGCTCCCACCACGATCGGCGTGTCGAGCGCGTCGAAGTGCTGCGAGCGAAGTATTCGCTGGCCGTCTGCCGACAGCATGAACGTGATGAACCGCTGGGCGGCGACGGCGTGCGGCGCGTGCAGTCCAGCCGACACTGCGAACAGGATCGGTGCGCCGCGCACCGTGATCGTGTCGCCCGGTCGTTTGCCGATGACTCGCGTTGACGCACGCGCGTACGTCGCCGAATCACGCATCTCGCCAAGGTCGATGGCGTCGGGCAGTTTGATGTACTGAAGGCCGTCGTTGACGGCCAGGTTCTGGTAGGTCCAGATGTAGTCCAGCTCCTGAGTTTGAAGGAGCGCGACCTGGTCGGCTTCGCGCGGCCGCACGTTCCGCGTTGGCGCCGCCGCCAACAGCAGTTTCGCCAGCCCAGGCTCGCGGTAGTACTGCTCGGCCAACTGGAACGTGAGCAGCGTGCGGTACCCGGACGGATCGGTGTTCGGGTCGGCGCGTCCGGTCTCCACGCCGGCGCGTTGAATCACCTGCCGCCAATTCTCCGGCGTGATCTCGCGGGCGCCGCGCGACTTGCTGGTGTAGGCGAGCACGATGCGGTTGCGTCCGAATAACGCATACCAATTCGTGAATTCAGGAATCAGCAAGTTGGGGAACACTTCCGGGTCCGCCAGCACTACGACGTCCGGTTCTCGCCGTAACTCGGTGATTCGGCGCGCGATCTCGAGGCTGGCACCCGGCTCGAGCGCGTACTTCACGCCGGCGCGCGCCGCGAAGGAGTCGAGCACCGCCCTCATTGGGCGGGTGACCGACGCGGCATTCATCACCAGCAGCGGGCCGGCGGCGTCTTGCCCTGCGGCGGCGCAGCCCGTTGCCGCCAACAGCAGCGCCGCGCGAACTACCAACCAAATCATGATATGCTCCCAGGCTGCAATCGACTCGATCGAATATATCGCGCCGCGTTTGCTTCAGCCGCTCTCGATCTGCCGCGCCCGATCGAGCGCCGCCGCGAAGTGGCCGGCCGTGGCGTAACGTAGATCCGGATCTGCAGCGAGCGCCCGTGTCAGCACCTCGTCGACGTGACTTTTGACATCCCGGCGAATGGTACTGAGCGGAGTGGGGGCGCTGGTGAACTTGAGCGCGTTGTCTACCACGCCGCGATTCCCAATGAACGGCGGAGCGCCGGCGAGCATCTCGTACACGACACAGGCCAAACCATAAACGTCGCTTCGCGCGTCGAGCCCACGATCGGCGGTCAGTTGCTCCGGACTCATGTACATCGGTGTTCCGATGGCGACGCCGGTGTCGGTCAGCGCTGTCTCGCCCGCCAGTTGAATGGCCCGCGCAATTCCAAAATCGGCCAGCAGCGCGTGTCCATCGTGCAGGAGGATGTTTTCCGGTTTCACGTCGCGGTGGAGAACATTGCGCGCATGGGCGTAATCGAGACCGTCGGCGATCTCGTTGGCGATTCGCGCCGTCTCGGCCACGGACAGCCGCTTGTTCGGCGCCGTGTCGAGAAAGCGGCGGAGCGTTTCTCCCTCAAGGTAAGCCGTGATGTAGTAGAGCATTCCCAGCGCGTCGCCCGAGTCGAACAGCGGCACGATGAGCGGATGCTGAAGTTGACCGAGATACCGGATTTCGCGGAGAAAGCGCTCGCGAGCCGCCGGGTCCTCGTGGGATTGGCGGAGCGCTTTGATGGCCACGTGCCGCCCGTGTTTGACGTCGGTGGCGAGGTAGACACTGGCCATGGCCCCGTGCCCCAGCGCCCGGTCCGGAACGTACCGGCCCACCAGGGCTACCGTGAGCTGCTCGAAGACCAGATCTCTCATTTACGTCTCTTAAAGGGGACGGCGCGGAGCGGGGCCATTGCGTCCTGCCGGTGCCGTCTGGCGGCGAGACTCCCTGGGATATATACTCGCCCAGTTCGGCCCTACGATCCAGCCACGACCGCATGGCGTTTGCTCACGCGCGAGGCCACGTTCGTTGATCGCCAAATTCGGAACGTTCGAGTACCCGCTCGCGGAGCGCTATCGCTTCGACGCCGAGCTCGGTCGCGGCGCGATGGGGACCGTCTATCGCGCCAGAGATGTGCGTCTCGACCGCGCCGTGGCGATCAAGATGCTGCACGCCACGCTGACGAACGAGCTTGGCGTAGCCCGTTTCCAGTCCGAGATCCGGATCGCGGCTAGCCTGCACCATCCGAACATCGTGAGCGTGCACGACTCCGGCGAAGCGGACGGGCGGCTGTTCTACGTCATGGACTATCTGGACGGCGAGACTCTTCGCTCGCGAATTCAGCGAGAGAAGCAGCTGTCGGTTGACGACGCGCTTTTAATCGTCGAGCAGATTGCCGAAGGGCTCCAGTTCGCGCACGACCGCGGTGTGGTGCATCGCGACGTCAAGCCGGAGAACGTTCTGCTCTCCGATGGCCGGGCACGCGTCGTCGATTTCGGATTGGCAAGGGCGCTCGGCGACGTTGACAGCGAGCGATTGACCGCGAGCGGGCTGTCGGTTGGTACGCCGCAGTATCTCAGTCCTGAGCAGGCATCGGCGGAGAAGGAGGTCGGGCCGCGGGCGGATCAGTACGGGCTCGCGTGCGTGTTGTACGAGATGCTCGCGGGGGAGCCGCCGTTCACCGGGCCGACGGCGACGGCGGTGGCGATGCGGCACATCTCGGAGGTGCCGGCGCTGTTGGGAAAGCGGCGGCGGACTGCGCCCGCGAATGTGGAAGGTGCGGTGGCGCGGGCGCTGGAGAAGGTGCCGGCGGATCGGTTTGGGAGTGTGCGGGAGTTTGCGGCGGCGTTGCGGGCGCCGGTGGTGAGCGCGGCGAGTGCTGGTGCCGTTGTGGCGCATCGGCGGGCAAGGCGGCTTGGGGTGCCGTCTGTGATGGCGTTGGCGGTGTTGTGCGTCGCGTTGGTGGGAATGATTGGGGCGGCGGTGGTTCGGTTGAACGATCCGTTGGACAATGGGTTTCGGTGGTTGACGAATAGGTCGTTGGATACGAGCCGCTACGCGGTGCTGGCGTTTGCGGGGCCGCCGAACTCCGTCGGGGTCGGACTTGACGAAAAACTGCGCGACGCATTGACGGCTTGGACGGGCGTGTCGGCGGCGGGCGCGGCCGAGCTTCGATTGGTAGTCAGCGGCAAGAGCGGTGCGGTACTTTCGACGACCGATGGGCGTGCGATTGCGCGGGCGGTCGGGGCAGGGCGGTATGTGATGGGTGAGGTGACGATCGACGGTGCGCAGCAGAAGATTAGAGCCGAGGTGTTCGACGCGAGCGGACGCGTGACAGCCAAGAGTGCGACGGTGTCGATTCCAACCGGGACGGCCGTTTCAGACTCCGTTGTTGCGCATCTCGCGTATCAACTTCTGTACGACGGTGACGAGGCGCGGAAGGACGAGGGTGCGGCAAGCGGAACGAATAGTCGGCCGGCGTTCGCGTCGTATCTGCTCGCGCGGGCGGCGATGCGCGACTGGAATCTCGTCCGAGCCGACTCGGAATTAAGCAGCTCGCTTCGATCCGACGGGCACTTTCCACAGGCATCCCTCGCTTTGGCAACGGTGCGCGGATGGATGTCCGACGATCCGCCAGAAATCGACGGGCTAATTGCTCGCGCGCGCGACGGATCTGCGGCGCTTTCGCCGCGGGAGCGGACGCACGTTGCCGCACTAGCCGATTTGGTGTCGGAACGATTTCCTCAGGCGTGCGCTAGATACGACTCGTTGCTCCGGCGAGATTCGCTTGACTTCGACGCGTGGTACGGGATCGGCGAGTGCAATCGACGGGATCGCGCTGTGTTGGCTAATTCAAGGTCGCCGTCGGGGTTCAGCTTTCGCGGTAGCTATCATCGGGCTGCGGCGGCGTTCGCTCGCGCATTCACGCTATTGCCACATCTTGACCCTTGTTGCGAAATGCGCGCGGACGAGGCGATGCGGCGTGTGTTGTTCGTTGGTACAGGGAAAGTCCTGTTCGGCCACCTGCTGTCCGGCGACACTACCCTGTACGGTGCCTATCCCGAACTCATCGCGGACACGGTAGCGTTTGTCCCGCGCCCAATCACCGAGTTGGAGGGCCCGCCTCCAAAAACAAATCTCGCGGCAGTCCAGCTACAACAGCGGGAGTTCTTTACGATCGCCACAAAGCGCGTCGCTCAGGTCCCAAACAATGGCGATGCGCTCGCGGAACTCGGTGAGGCAATGGAGTTGCTCGGCTACCCAACCGCTGTCGACACCGTTCATCGAGCGCGCGCCCTCGCGTCCACTCCGAATCAGGCTTTACGGTTCGCAGTGTATGAGGCATGCCTCCGCCTTAAAATGGCGGTGCCCGGAAACCTTCCCGAATTGCGATCGATTCGCATTCTTGCTGAGTCGCTGATGACGCACACCTCAGCCGGAACCGATCATGGATTGGTCGCTGGGCTTGCAGCCCTGGTGGGCGACGCTCACGGCGCGGCCAGATTCTCGGTCGCCACGTCCGCGAAGCTGAATGATGACGGCATTGCCCCGGACATCGTGAGTACGGCGAACGGATTGCTTGCCTATGCCGCAGTGGGCGGTCCCATCGACAGCTTGCGAACATTCACTCGCCGGCTGGAAAGCGAAATCGACAACACCGCCGAGCCGAAGCGCGCGCTGGCCCGTGCGATGTATTTGAGTCGGGCGGTTGCACTTGCGTTCCCCGTAAACCGATCACAACTAGTGAATCAACTCGGAGGCACCGGCGAATTGATTCGAGCAGAGTCGGCCTACTTGCGAGGTGACATTCCAGCGGTTCGCAAAATTCTTGCCTACTCCTCCCGCGGACGAGCGAACGTCAGGTCGGCCGACCGTACGTTCGACGCTCTTTACCCCGAAGCGTGGCTACACGCCGCGATTGGTGATACATCTGGCGCGCTTCTAACGCTTTCTCCAACACTCGATATCCTTCGGTCAGTACAGGCATCTGAGTTCTTCAACGCCGTTGATGCTGGGTCGCTGCTCCAGGCGATGTCGCTGCGCGCACAATTGAGCGCCGATCAGGGGGACAAAGCCACGGCACGTCTTTGGGCACGGGCTGTTATGGCCCTAACGGACACGAACATCGCTACCGCGATCCTTACCAGGCGAGTCGCCCATGATTTGGCGCGGTAGCGAAGCACGATTCGACGTCAGTTCGTCCGTCTCCGTCAAGAAAGACGAATATGTCTTCCCTAACGCGCCGCCTTCCTAATTTGCTCTGGCATGTCCGCCGTGCAACAGCCGTTCGCGCACGAAAACCAATAAGTATCGAGTGTGGGATCACCGAGCGCGGTTAGAGTCGAAAGTGGCGCAATGGACTTGCCTTGCGCCTTTAACTTCAGGCGCAATGCGGCGACCTTCGATTCCCGCTGTTTAGCGCACGCCGTCTCAAATTCAATGCCTGAATTTCTTATTAACCCTGGTTCGCACTGGTCAATGTTGAGCACGTCCTGAAAGGAAAGGCCCAGTCTGGCCGCCTCCTCGTGTATGCGTTTGAGTGGTAGGCACCCCCGAAACCCCGACCGTGCTACGGCCGCATCTGGATGAGGGTATTTGCATTTGACAACGTATCCAGTGTCGACGAGAGTGGGAACGTCAGAGTTCATTTGAACTCCATACAGTCTCCACCGCGCCGTAATCGTTCCGTAACCAGGATCGAGCGGGGTCTTTCCGTCCAGTGGGATCATTACAAAAAACGTCCGACGCGTCATCTGGGTGTTGGCGAGATTGCTGCCAACCTTGTAGGTGCGATCGTCGAACGCCACCTCCGCGCTCCAGCGCATGTCACCAACCACAATACCTCTGTTCGTCGGAAGGTGTGCGAAGTCGACGCCACGCATGTCCATGTTTACGTCGGTGTCCGCATAGTGGCACGGTTCGAACGGTCTACAGAGTTCGAACACTTTACGATAAGAGCCGTCACCTCGGGCGAGGGCATTCGAATATGCCGTGTTCAATTCCGCGACTGTCGGGGTTGTGCTTGCCAGCAGTCCCGGGCAGTTGGTCCCTGCCACGCTGAAATCACACGGCGGCCGACCGGGTGCATTCGTCATTGGCTCAGGCGGCAGCGGCGTAGCGGAATTGGCGACTACTTGGCGACGTGTACTTGCGGCTTCAGCCTCTCGTTCGACACAGCCGCTGATCAACACGCTGAGCGACGGGACCATCAGTGCAATCAACAAACCTCGTCGCGCTGAAAGAGACTGGCGTTGCATGACTACCTCGGCGGAAGGAGAGGAGCGCACCACATACGAGTCATCTTGCATCACCGCTCAATCGCTGCACCAAAAGCGACGTGCCCGACGGTGGCAGCGAGTCGCAAGGCAACGCGGTGATTGTACACGCCTAGCAGGAAGGCGGCAAGTAAAAACTGCCAATTACATCATACGTCTTCAATAAACTATCGCGTCGTAGTTAGGGCCAAACGTCAGCAAAAATTGCGGGGGAATGCTTTTAAGTCAAACCAAAACCTCGTCCCCACCCCCACCTCACTACTCACCCCAATCTTCCCCCCA
>JBEPWA010000004.1:0-152016 GCA_041690755.1 Gemmatimonadaceae bacterium
GGTGTTCGGGGGGCGCCCCCCCCCCCCCGGGGGGGGGGGGGGCCCGCGTGTCCTGGGGGGGGGGGGGGGTGGGGGGGGGTTTTGGGGTTGGGGGGGGGGGGGGGGGGCCCCCCCCCCCCCGGCCAGCGCCAAAACTGCGAGGTGCGAACGCCTCACGGTTTTGCCGCCTCCCGTGTGGCGGGCGCACCGCGTTTCATCTCCGCCGCGATTTGCAGCGTCGGGGGAACGTCCGGCTTCGTGAGCATGATTGATCCGAGCATCACGACGTTGTCGCCTTCCTTGAGGCCGCCCAACACCTGGATGGTTCGCAGGTCGGTAGGCCCGACTTTGATCAGACGCATTTCATAGGTGCCGTTCGCCAACGCCACCACCACGTAGCGGCCCGGAATACCGTTCGTGCCGGAGTCACCCACGAGATCGGCGCGCAGCTGGCTGATCAGCGTATCCACAGGAATTCTGAACATCCGTGACACCGGCGCCAGTTCGTTCGTGGGGCGCATGGCGTCGATCGGAATCTGCACCACGTTGATGAGGTCCGCGGCGTGAATCGTGACTTCGCCGTTCATACCGGGCATCAGCAGCCCGTCCTTGTTGCTGATGTTGACGAGCACCGGGAAGAACGTGACGCCCTGCTGCACCACCGCCTGCGGCTCGATCTTTTCCACCGTGCCCTCGAACGTCCGTTCGGGGAACGCATCCACGGCGACGCTCGCCGACTCACCGGCCCGCACGTTCGCCATTTCCACTTCGTCGATCGTCACGCGCATACGCACGTGACTCAGATCGGCAATCGTCATGAGCGTGGTGCCGCCGTTGGGCGACGTCGCAGACGTGATGAGCGTGCCGTTGACAATCGGCCGACTCACGATCGTGCCGTCGATGGGCGCGTGCACAGTGGCGTCTTCCAGCTTCTGCTTGGCGAGATCGAGATTGGCGCTCGAGCTCACCATGTCGGACCTTGCGGAGCTCATCGTTGACGCGGTGCTGTCGTGCTCGGACGCCGTGATGACGTGCCGCGAAAACAGCGAGTCTTTGCGCGCGCGATCGCGCAGCGCGGCCTGCAGCGATGCGTTCGATACGACGTCGTCGGCCATAGCTTGATCGTATTCGTTCTTCACATCGCGCGGGTCTACCTGCGCGAGCAGATCGGAGCGCTTCACCAACGAACCGACTTCCACCGGCAGCTGAATGATCATCCCCGAAGCTTTCGATTTGACGTCCACCGGATTGATCGGCTCGACGACGCCGGTGGCCGCAACGCGCACGTTCACGTTGCCGCGGGTCACGGTCGTAGTCGGAAGCGACGACACAGTTGTCGACTTGGCCTGACACGCGACGAGACTGGTCGCGATGAGAATTAGCGGAATGGCGCGAGAAGACATGGGGGGTGGGTGATGTTAGGGAACTTGCCCGTTCGTAACGAGTTGTTCGCGTCCGCGCTGCTGGAGACGGCGAAACTCCTCGCGTTGGTGGTCGTTCAGAACTTTCTCAATATCAGCCCGCTCGTCGGTCACGAGTCGATCGACGCGTGGACGCATTTCGTCGCGCAACGTGCTGAACTCGCCGGCACGGTCCGACAACACGCGGTCGATCGCACTGTCCTGGCTCGCCGTGAGATCGAGCGCACGCTTCAACTGATCGCGATAGAACTGCCTGTCGGCCGCGGTTGGAGACCGGAGAATGGACGACAGGGGATGGAATGTCGTGTCGAACAACGTGCCGGCGCGCTGGCTGTGAACCACGGCGCGATCGATAGCCGCCCCGGCCACGCCACTGCCCAACACGAGCGCCGTCATCACCACAATGGCGCGCGACTTGGGAGACGTCACGCCCAACCCGCCGACGCCGCGCTCGCTCATCGCTCGCCACGCGCCGTCGGCGCGCCGGCATCGGCTGCCACGAGCAGATCGATTAGACTTTGCGACGATACGTTGTTCGTGGCCGCTCCCATCAACGCGACACGCGTAGTCGACGCGCGCGACACCGCCGGCTCACTTGAACCGGCGAGCACGAACAGACACAATCCTGCCGCGAGCGTGGTGAACGCGCCCACCGGCAGGAGCACCGAGGACCAACGCTCGGCGTAATCCCAGATAGTGCGCCCGCCGGCGGCGCGCGCATCGAGCGCCGGGCCGGCCGCGGTGAGAATGCGCGCGCTGAGTGCACGGAGCTGCGGTCCGGACGCCGGCGGCAGCCCGTCCGCGTCCCTGAGCAACGCACTCAGTTCGGCATCGCGCTCGTTCACGCGCTCACTCCGCGCACATGCGCCAATGCGCCGCGCAACTGCCGGCGGCCAATGTGCAAATGCCAGCGAATGGTGGACGGCGCCGACTCGAGAAAGTCCGCGATCTCCACAATGGAAAAGCCTTCCAGCTCAAAGAGCTCGATGACCAGACGGCGGCGCGGCGGCAAGCCGAGCAGCGCCTCGCGCACGTGCGCGTAGAAATCGGACCGCTCGGCGTCGGCGGCAGGCGAGCTGCCGCGATCGGCCACGTAGTCGCTCAACGTCTCGGATTTGCGAACGGCTCGAGACGCCGACAGATCGAGGCCCCGATTCACGATGATGCGTGACAGCCAGGGCCAGAACGGCCGGCGCGGGTCGAAGTTGTCGATGTGCTTGAGTGCCGACAGGAACGCATCCTGGACCAGATCCTCGGCATCCTCACGATGGCGCAGAATCCGCATGGCCAGCGCGAGGCTGCGGGGCAGATATTGCGTGACCAGCGCGCCAAACGCCGCGCTGTCGCCAGACCGAACCGACTCGATAAGACGCTGCTCGTCCAGCACCGCGTCCGAAACCAGGACGGGGCGGAGGAATTCGCGCGCAGGCGCCGGCGCCTGGACCGTAGCTGTACGGTCAGCCTCGAGGGAGGTCTTCATTACTATAGGAGGTACGTCCATGGCTTCGAGGACGTTTGCTTGCGGCAGGATCGGTCGAAGTGAAGCTGCAATGGCTGAGAAGCAAAACGGCGCCTCCGAACGGAAGGCGCCGCCACGTTCATCCATAAAGTTTACGCGGGTGGCCGTTGGAGCGTTGTAAGGCCGTTTGGCTGTGAGGGTTGAGCGCCCAATACACATGTTCCGAACGAACTTCACCCGCCGCACCCTCCACGACGCACGCGTGGCTTCTGAAGTCGCCAAGGCGCGACCGGCATATGCCGCCGGGTTCCGCGCCGCATTGGCGACGGTTGTTCCGCTCGCCGTGGACCGGGCATTCGGCACGGGCGGCGGCGCCTGGATGAGCCTAGCCGGATTCAATGGGGCGCTTATCGATCGCGGCGGGCCGTACCGGATGCGCGCCGCAACTATGTCGATGCTCGCCTTGGCCAGCGCTACCACGGCGTTGATCGCCACCGCTGCCGCCGGGCATCCTTGGATCGCGGTGCCCGTGGCGTTTGTCGTGGCATTCGCCTGTGGAATGATGCGCGCCTGGCCCGAAGTGGGCCCTGGCTTTGGCGTGACAGTGCTGGTGACGTTCGCCATCGCGCTGTCCGTACCGGTACCAAACACGTCCGCGATCTTTTTGCGCGCCGCCTTTATCATCATCGGCGGATTCTGGGCGCTGGTGCTCGCCATGGTCGTTTGGCCGTTGCAGCCGTACCGGCCGGTGCGGATTGCCGTGTCAGCCTGCTATCGGACGATTGCTGATTACCTGGATGCCATAGTCGCCAAGAGTGCTCGGGGGGAGCGTCCGGACAGCTGGGAGCTCAAGCAGCATCTCGTCACGGTGCGAACGGCCATCGAAGCGGGGCGCACCGCGGTAGCGGTGTCGCGACGCGGACGCTCGGTGGAAACCGGCCGCGGCGAGCGGCTGCTCATCCTCCACGAACTTTCGGACCAGTTGTACGCCCACATCATCGCCCTCACGGACGTGGCGGATTCGTTGCCGGCAACCGACGGGGACGCGCCGTCGCGGCACGCACTCACCAATGCCCTGGAATCGCTGGCCGCCTTTGTCCGGCACCTGGCCGGCGACATCGAATCAGAGGGCGCCGACGTGGCTCGGCTGCCGGTGACATGGGGTGGATCCGCGATGCGCGACGCGGGCGATCCCGGCTACGAACCGGTCGCGGCGCTCCTCGATCGCATGGCCGACTACGCCACGGCGGCCAGCGCCACCGTCGCCACGTTGAACAGTGGCGCCGAGTCGGCGGAACACGTGGGTGTGCTGGACATTGGCGAAGTGGGAGTGCCGCGATCGCCCCTGTTCTCGCTTGCGGCTGTGGTCAACCCGGAATCCGTGGTGCTGCATCACGCGTTGCGCTTGGCGATCGTTACGAGTGCCGCGGTGCTGCTCACGCGACTGTTGCATCTCAACCATGACTATTGGGTAACGCTCACCGCCGTGGTCATTCTGCAGCCTTACAGCGGCGCGACGCGACAGAAGGCGCTCCAGCGCGTGGTGGGCACAGTGCTGGGCGGCGTGGTTGCGGCCGGTCTCAGCGCGCTATTTCAGAGTTTTGTGGCGGTCGCCGTGCTCGTCGCAATTTTTACGACACTGTGTGTTGCGCTTCTCCCCCTCAACTATGGCGCATACGCAGTGTTCGGCACGCCGGCGTTCGTGTTGCTCGCCGAGTCGAGCGTCGGCGATTGGCACCTTGCCGGACTTCGAATTATCAATACGCTCATTGGCGGCGCGCTGGCGCTGTTCGGCGCGCGCGTGCTCTGGCCGTCGCAGGAGCGGAACCGCACCCCGGAGTACGCGGCCGATGCGTTGCGCGCCAACAGGGATTTCCTGCGGGTGGCCGTTGGACTGGCGACGCAGGCGCCGGGCCCCATGCCGACGCAGCTGCGCGACGCCCGGCGGCGCTTGGCACTCGCCGCGAGCAACGCCGAGGAGTCGTTTCAGCGCTTGACCGGTGAGCACGGCGGGCCGCCGGACCGCCTCGAGCCCATCATGGCGTTTCTGGTGTACACCCGGCGGTTCGCGTCCTCCACGGCGGCGCTGGCGCTGGCCTCGACCGCGTCCGGTGCCACGGCGCCAGCTGCGTTGGAATCCTTCGCCACCGAAGCGAATCGCATTCTCGACGACCTGGCGGATGCGGTGGCCGCCGGCCGTTCACCGGCGCCCTTTCCATCGATTGGCGTGGTCGCTATGCCGGATGTTGGCGTCGCGGTGGCCGTGCGCATCAGGGTGAACAGGCTTGCCCGCCAGCTCCGTATGTTGCACGATGCGATCGATCGATGGATGAGCGACAGCCCGCTTTCCCGGTAGATGCCCGACGAGTTCGTTGAGACGTTTCCCCGTTTCGAGGATTGTCATATGAACCAGACTGTGGTCATTTCGCCTGAACAGCTATTAGAGCACTGGCAAGGGCATCGTCGCATTACGCGGCGGTTGATCGACGTATTTCCCGAGAAGGAATTGTTCGATTATTCCATCGGCGGCATGCGCCCGTTCGGCGCGCTTGCCGGCGAATTGCTCCGCATGGCGGTGCCTATCGCGCGCGGCGTTGCCACGGGTTCGTGGGTAGGCGACGAAGTCGAGCCCAAGACACGCGTCGAGCTGCTGCGGCTGTGGGACGAGAGCACCGTGGCGCTCGACCAGGTCTGGAGCACCATTCCGCCGCACCGCTTCCAGGAAGAAGACACGGCATTTGACCAATGGAAGGGCACGGGTATCTGGATGATCCTCTACGCGATCGACAACGAGGTGCATCATCGCGGGCAGGGATACGTATATCTGCGGTCGCTTGGCGTCGAACCGCCGGCGTTCTACGACCGAAGCTGACGGACTGCCCGCGCGGCCGACTTGCCAGCACACACCGGCAAGCCGTCGCGCCGTCAGGTCAGAAGCCGATGGCGCCCTGGATCATGAATCCTTTGAACTGGCCCGCATAGCGGATGTCCGTGGTCGGGAAATCGAGATACTTCTGGTTCACCCACTCGATTTTGGCGAGCACATTCGGTGTTACGAACCAGCCACCGCCCAGCTGATAGCGTTCGACCTTTTGATCGGCCGAGCTCTTGGAGATCATTTCGCCAGTGACGGTGTTGTACCGGCCGCCGAGATAGAACTGATCATTCGCGAACCGATAGAGGCCTTCGTAGACGTTCTGGTGGATGGTGCGAAGCTTTGGCTCGGTGAACGACCCGCCGGTTGCCGTCTCGAAGTTGCCGAAGAACTCGGCGCCGCCAACCTTGATGAATGGGTTGATAACTTCGGCGTTGATCTTGTTGGAGAAGCCCGGACGGATCTGGCCGGACCAGGCGTTGTTTTGTTCGGTTGAGGCAGAATTTTCCAGCACATCGTAGTACGGCGAGCCGCCGCGGTCGCCGGTGTAGAGCGTATTGCTGGCCGACTTGTTGTTGGCGTAGAACGAGCCGGTGAGCCGAACGCGCACCGCCTGATCGAGTTGCTTGTCGAACCCGAGCTTGCCGATGACGCTCATGGACCGCGATTGTGGCGCGGTCACCTGGCCGTGCACTTCGCCGCCGGTGGTGCTCAGCATGGCGAGCATGCCGTTTGAGCGCGCGTAGACTTCGGCGCCGATCTCGGTGGTGAATGCATCCAGGATGTAGTTTCCGACGAACGGGTTGTCGATTGAGTTCCCGTTGTCGCTGCGGCGAAAGTGCGAGTCGCCGTAGTTGATCTCGAAGTGACCGACCTTAACGGTGGCGTACTTCATGATTTTGTTGAGTAGCGCGTTGTCGATCGGCGACGCGTCAACGAGCAGATATCCGTCCTTGACCCATGTCTCCTGGTGGTGCCGCGACGACAAATAGGACGTCATCGCAAGGCGAATTCCCGGGGCGATCTGCGCGTTGATGTTCAGATTGGCTACGGCGTTGTTGAAGCCGTGACCGATCACGATGAGCTGATTTTGGTTCACGCCGCTCACCATGACCGGGCTGGCGGCATTTTGATGGGCCAGGCCTTGGAACTCCTGCGTGAACCCGCCGCCGATCGAGAGCGCGAATCCAGTGAACGGAACTGTGCTTTCCTTCGGCGCCTCGAACATGTTGACGCCGCGCTGGTCGGCGGGCCGAACGTGGTCGATGTCGAGCGGGCGGTACAGGCTGAACGGCCTTGGCCCTTGCTTCGTTGCTCCAGAATCCGTACGAGCAGCGGGCGCAGTCTTCGTCGAATCGGAGCTTGCGTCGTTGGCCTGCTGTGCTGCGACTGAGCCGGCGACGGCGAAAACCATCAAGGCAGTCACGCCAGTGGTTCTGAACTGTTTCATACGAACTCTCCGATCGGGTTCTTCACTTCTCGAACGGTGTGTGACGAGCGCCTCAGCGGAGCCGTTCGAACTGGATCGAAGCTACGAAGCGCCAGAGTGACAATCCGTCCGGGAACCGCCGGACTTTGGTGGTGGGATGGTTGTTTTTTTTGTGGTGGAACGCCCGACGCCGCATACCGTCTGTACCGCTAGCTCACGGCGCCTATGAGTAGAGTGTCAACATCGTCTGGCCCGTACCGTGCGCGATTCGCAGGCCTACGTCGCGGCCACCCTCCTCGCGCATCACATCAATCGCAGTGACACCGCTGATGTCGCGCGTCAAGTGTCGAGTTCCGTCACCGTTGTCGCCCAACATCAACTCGACCCGTTGATCGTGCGGATCGAATGTGGTGCCGAGAAACGGAACATCGGACGCTTGTTGCTGGGCGCCGATCTCCGGATCGTCTACCTCCACCGTGCACCGACGGCCTGCGTTGCGCTTTGAAAAGACGTCGAGCGTTTCTTGCCACTCGGGGCGCGGCAGCGACGCCACCACCGTTGGTTCCACCGTGGTACGAGCGTCAGTCATGATCGCGGCGTACGGCACTGTCAGTACGCTGCACGTGGAACAACGGACAATGCGCGTGGTGACGCTGCCGATCAACATTCGCGCGACGAAGCCATGTCCATGACTTCCGGTGGCGATGAGGTCGGCGTTGACGCTGGCCGCAAAGGCGAGGAGTTCGGTAGCCGGGTCGCCTTGGAGCAACGCCCGCTGCACTACGATGTCCGACGGCACGTGAAGTTGCTCGCGGGTTTTCTGCAGGGCACGGCTGGCGTCCTGTTTGTACGCCGGCGCGCCGCCCTTCCAGTCGTACAGCGAGCTATCGCGCGGCGCGACGTGCGTCAGATAGATAGTTGCGCCCGACGCCGCCAGATCGAGTGCCATGCGTGCTGCACGAAGACCGGTCTCGCTAAAGTCGATTGCGACCACGATACGGCGCGGGGCGTGATTCATACCTGATGCCGTCGAGAACACCGGCACGTCGCTCACCCGAATGAGGCGCAGCGCGGTCTCGTCGCCAAAAATCCGGTCCGCAACGCGGTGCCGCCCAAGGCCGGCAACGATCATTGTCGCTCCGGTCTCGTGCGCGAGGCGGGCGATTACCGTCGCGGGATCTCCTTCGCCCAACTCCACGTCCGATTCGCCGCCCCATGCGCGCGCGAGCTGTTCCATGGCGACGCGCCTGGCGTCGGCGCGGCGCGCGGCGTGGATGTCGGCGGACACCGTGATCTGCGAGTCGGGAAGGATGGGCATCGACTTCATCACCGTCACGACTCGCGCGGCATCGAGGCTGCCGGCGAACAATCGTCCGACAACGAGCGCCGAATCCGATTGGGCCCGGCCATCCGTGGCAATCACGACCGGTGACGCACGCGATGCTCGCACTCCGAGCTCGGGCGTGGCCGGTGTTGCATTGAGCGTATCCATGGGCGTTCCCTCCCTATAATGCCGCACTGCGCAAGCTGACGCGTGAACCCGTGAATGTTGCAGCCGCGCCATGACGGTGAGCGTCAGCGAAGTGCCGGGGCGCTGTCGGGTGTTTTATGGAACCGCCTGGATTCCGCCCGCCAGATCGGCGTTTCCGCGATGCGTCTCCGCAATGCGTCAACGCACCGAACTGCTGCTACTCGTGTATGGTCGACAGCTTGCCGCAGACGTACAGGCTGAGCTGGTTATCAACCGTGGTGACGCCTGGCATGGCCAGCGCGGCGCGCTCCGCGGCCTCGTGCTCAGCCCAAGTATGCACGTCCCCCTTGAGCGTGGCGCATGCACCATGAATCGCCACGCTGATTTTCGGTGCAACCCCGCGGGCATCGAGCCCTAGCACGTTTTGAATTCGGTGTGCGAGCTCGGCATCTTTCTCATTCATTGTGCTCATTTGATGCTCGGTAAAATTCATTGATCCGCTGGGCTCGAAGCGCTGGCGCGTTGCAACTGTCACGCAGTCTTTCGGTGAGTTCGCCGCTCCTCGCAGAGCATTGCGTTCAGACAGCCCCGCCCCGGCATACCAGGATCGGAAGCATGCTGTCGCCCAGAATCGAATCGGCAACGCTTCCAAAGATGAAGCGTGATGCTCCGCGCCCATGCGACCCAAGCGCGATCAGATCGACGCCGTGCGCGCGTGCCACCTCGAGCAGCATGCTCCCGGCATGGTCGGACACGGTCGTCGCCTGCTCAACCGACGTCACGCCTCTGTCGGCGAGCATCGTCGCCACGCGCCCCACATAGTCGGCCGCTTCGGTAACCATGCAGTCCGTGGCAGCCGGATCCACGGTGCTGGTGGTTATCGCGTACGGATCCGCGTACGCCGGCACCGACGGCACCGGCGCGACTGCGCGTGCAAGGACAAATGACGCATTGCTGCCGGCCACGGTCACTGCAGAATCGATGATGCGCTCGGCGCGCAACGACCCGTCAAGCGGAATCAGGACCCGGGAAAAGGCCTGCGGCTTTTGCCAGTGTTCGGATCCCGGCTTGCACTCTCGCAGCATGAGTACCGGTATATCGACCGAGCGCATGATCGAGTCCGCGACACTCCCCATCCAGGACCGGCTCAACCCGGTGCGCCCGTGGGTGGTCATCACGATCAAATCGATGTGCTGCGCTTGGACGAGCTCGGCGAGCTCCTTCGTGACATCACCGCGAAGAAGCTTGGTGACGACGCGTACACCGAACTGCTGCTCGATTTCTCTCGCCTTGTCGTCAACATAGCCGCCCTTCATTGACGTCCGAGCCGCGTTCCATGGCGCATCGGGATACCCGGCAACCGGAGCCATGGGGTGAACCAGCGCGAGCCACAGTTCTGCGGACGATGCCTGGGCAATCGCCGCGGCCGTAAGCAGCGCTTGTTCCGCCAGCTCTGACGTGTCGAGTGGGACGAGGATTTTCGTAATCATTGTGCGCCTTCCTCGGTCAGTGTGCCATTGTTGCGAAGTGCTTTGGCGTTCCCACCTGAATGATTCCGACAGCGCAGTGTTCAGCGTCGGCAAAACCGATCAGCCACGAATGCGTGGAGCCCACTTTCAAGAATGGCTCGCCTCGGACGCTCAGACCGTCGGTAAATGCCGGAAATTCCTTCCCGGTTCTTTTACGACGGTGTCAGCGAATGCCCGTCATGGCTTGTGGCGGTTCATCGCGACGCGAACAGCAAAGCCCGCGTCTTTCACCGCGGCAATGCCATCCTGGACGAGATATTTCGCGAGACGGCCGACCCGTTGGGCCACCGCCATCATTTGCCGCGCGTGGGTGGCGGGGCGGTCGCTCTTGGCCCGGTTGTGTACGCGGGCCTTGTGCGCGTGTTGCATCGCAGCTCCCTGCAGTCGCTACTGAAAGCTGCCCTACGCGGCGCGCCGGTAGTGTCGGGCTTTGCCTGATAATCGTGAGCGTTCGCCCCGCCAAGGTCCAGGGAAACCCTCACAACGGCTGCCACGGCGTCCTAACTCGTTGACGACCGCCGACCCGTAATGTCGTCGATGTGAATGCGAAACACGGCCCGGCGAAACGGCGTGGTGTCGGCGTCGGTGAACGCATCAGGATCGACGGAGCGAAGCACGTCGATAGCGTGCTCGTACAGTTTGCTGTCGTCGCGCTCGGGATCGAGAATGTACATCGTGCCACGGGCCACCACGCTCTGCCATTCGAGCCGGCTCGTCACCTCGTCTACCTCGAACGCCACCCATGGGTGATGCTTCACCGTGGTGAGCTTGGTGCCCTCGGACGTTCTCGCGTAGAGCCACTCGTCGGAATACACATACGAGATCGGCTCAATGTCCACACGGTCGTGGAACGTAAATGCGATCCGCCCGATATGGTTGCGTTCGATCAGGGCGAGCGCCTCGTCTCGGGGCAGTTCGGAGAACATCGGTACGGTGCGTTTGTTCATAGCTCCTTCCTTCGACCGTCTGGCATCGAGACTCGAGGTACGGTGAACGCGAACCGGCTTCCCTGTCCGAGTTCGCTCTCCACCCAAATACGTCCGCCGTGGGCGTCAACAATGCCTTTGGCAATCGAAAGCCCGAGGCCACTGCCACCACCCCGGCTACCGTGAGGTGCCTGCCAATAGCGGTCGAACACGCGGCGCTGGTTATCGCCGCTCAGCCCCGGCCCCGTATCTGTGACGGAAAACGTGAGGTCGCCATCGCAGACTTCCACCGCCACCACTACCCGCCCGCCTCGCGGCGTAAACTTGATCGCGTTCCGCAGAAGGTTGGCCAGCACCTGCACGATCCGTCCTGCATCCGCCGCAGCAAGCGGGAGATTCGTCGGCAACCGGGCGTCAAGCGACAGTCCGTTCTCCGCCGCGTCGAGCTCGAACATGTGCAGTGCTTGCAATGCAAGTTGCGACGGCTCCTCCGGCTGCACCGTCAGTGATAGCCGTCCGCGTTCGATGCTGGCCACGTCGATCAGATCCTGAATCAGTCGATTGACCCATTCGGTGGACTCGCTGATCGTCGTCAGCAGTTCGGCGCGTTTCGCCGAGTCGGCCGGTGGATTGTCTCGCAACACGTGCGCACACATGGCGATGGCGCTAATTGGGTTCCGCAAATCGTGCGAGACAATGCCGAGTACTTCGTCACGGGCACGATTGGCGTTGCGCGCGTCGTCGTAAAGGCGGCCGTTTGCCAGCGTCGCCGACGCGTTGATTGCGAACTTCTCCACCAGCACGCGTTGTTCGGCGTCGAAAACATCCTCACGCGTGCGAATGAGTGTCAACGCGCCGAGCGTTTCACCCCCGGCATGGAGCGGCACGATCAAGAGGGAACGCGCGCCCAGCACCCGCCAGTGCGGAATGGCATCAGCGTCGGCGTTGGCTTCGAGCCAGTCCTCGTCGATGCCATCCACCGTCTCGCGACGATTCCGTCGTATTGCATCGATGATCGGCGACGGCGAGTCGGCGGTCAGTCGCTGCGCTGCCAGGCCCGCGATGCCGGCCGTCAACTCGCCACGCTGGCGCGTACTCGCCATGCGCCGGAATTCGCCGCCGGAGGTTACGAGATCGAGAATGCAGGCATCCGCGAGGCGCGGAATGGGTAGATCGACGATCGCCCGAAGGGTGGCTTCCACAGCGAGCGTCTGCGCCAATTCGCTCGCGGCCGTGGCAAGGAATCGATCGTCTTCCTCGGCTCGCTTCTGGCGCGTGATGTCCCGCAGCACGACGGTGAAGAGAATGCCGTCCGCCGCCACGAGTTTGGAGATCGACGCCTCAGCCGGGAATTCGGTGCCGTTCGAGCGCAGCGCGAAGATCTCTCGTCGCTCACCCATTCGCCGCGAGGTCTCCGGCGCGCGCGCAAAGCGCTCCAGATGCGCGTCGTGAGCGTTCCGAAAGCGAGCCGGCAGGAGCACCGCGAGGTGTCGCCCGATCATATCAGCCGCGCTGTATCCGAAAATCTCCTCGGCGCCCCGATTGAAGTGCACGATGCGCTGGCTCTGATCAACCGTGACGATGGCGTCGGCGGCGATCGCCAGAATACCGGAGAATTTTGCCTCCGACGCACGCAGCGCGTCGTACACCCGCCGTTGCTCGCGGAGACGCAGCTGGAGATACGCCTGTTGCGCGACCAGCAGTACGAACGCTCCTACGGCGATAATCGTCGCGGTGTGCAGGTTCAAACCTCCGAGAGGATTCCCAGCTTGAGCGCGAGCTGTACATAGTCGGACCGATGCGCGAGCCCGAGCTTCTCCTGAATGCGCTGCTTGTAGGTATCAACCGTCTTGGGGCTGATGAACAATTTCTCACCAATCTCCGGTGCCGAATAGCCCTGGGCGACGAAGCGCAGCACGTCGCGCTCGCGGTTGGTGAGCTTTTCGAATCGTTCGCGCTCCGTTGCCGCGGGATCCTTTTTCGACAGATTCCTCGCCAGGATGCGCGCCGCGGCCGGCCGGACGTAGACGTCGCCATGCGCCACGGCACGAACGGCATCCACCAGCTCGCGATCGGCCGCGCTTTTCACGAGATAGCCTGCCGCCCCAATTTCCATGAGCGGAACGAGATAGTCCTCTTCCGTGTGCATCGTCAAAATGAGCACACGCGCCGACAGCTCCTTGGCAACAATCTCTTTCGTCGCCCCGGTGCCATCCAGCTCCGGCATGTCGAGGTCCATCACGACCACGTCGGGCTTGAATCGTTCGGCCATGGCCACGGCTTCGCGGCCCGTCTTCGCTTCGCCTATCACTTCGATGTCCTTGGCGACACCGAGCAAGGCGCGCAGTCCGGCGCGAACCACGTTATGGTCGTCGGCGAGGACGACCCGAATCACATCACCAGTCATGCGATCTCCAATTGTGGGACACCGGCCGCAGGATCGAGCGGCACGGTGGCGCGCACCGTGGTGCCGTTCCCTGGGGCCGTCTTGATATCGAGCGAGCCGTCAACGAGCGCGACGCGTTCACGCATGGAGAGTAGTCCGGCAGCGGGGCGGCGGCGTTCGACCTCGACAAGGTCGAAACCGCGTCCGTCATCGTACACTTCCAATGTAGCCATCGAGGGTTGGCGGGTGAGGCTGATTCGGATCCGCCGCGGAGCGGCATGGCGCACCGCGTTGCGTACCGCCTCGCGACCGACCTGATAGAGCGCTGATTCCAGCTTCCGGGAAAACCGACCGATGCGCTCGCTAACGCTGACATCAATGTCGATGCCGTTTCCGTGCGACGAGTCACGAGCCAGTTTCCGCAAGGCCGCTTCGAGC
Source organism: Gemmatimonadaceae bacterium (assembly GCA_041690755.1). GTDB lineage: Bacteria > Gemmatimonadota > Gemmatimonadetes > Gemmatimonadales > Gemmatimonadaceae > JAQBQB01. The sequence goes on from JBEPWA010000004.1 coordinate 13,914, forward strand.
CCGAGGTCGTCGAGCACGCCCGGATGCATCGTATCCGACAGCAGCCGAACTTCCTCGAGGATCGCTTCCGCCGAATCGCGCGCGGCTTGCAAGCGTTCGACGAGCACCGGATCGCTGACGTCGCGAGCCGTCGTCGATAGCTGGAGCAGTAGTGCCGCCACGTTCTGCGCCGTGGAATTGTGCAGTTCCTGGGCAATGGCTGCGCGCTCCCGGTCGCCAGCGGCGATCACTTCCGTGGCCAACGCATGCATACGCGCGCGATCCGAGGCGAGCCCGTCGAGCAGAATGTTGAACATCGACCCCACACGCAACACTTCGTGATCTGCCACGCTGGACGGTTCGACGCGCGCCCCAAAGTCCCCGTACCACACCCGTGCCGCGGCAATCTCCAAATCGCGAATTGGCCGGAGCGCAACGATTACCAGCGCGAGATGCAGCCCTACCACGACGATCACCAGCAGCAGCGCCCCGGAATTGAGCGTTCGGCCGGCACCGGACGCCGTGTACGCTGCGAGCATTACCGCAATCACTAGCGCGTTTGCTCCCATCAACTTTGCGGCAAGCGGCACCCGCAGAGCGGCAAGACGGATACTCCGTCTCGACGCTGCGTCCTGCCCAGGCTCCCGAAGGCGCAATCCGCTGTCCAACCTCGATTGGTGGTTTGCCGGTGTCATCATCGACCTTCAGTTGAATCGATACTACGCGCGGGTTGCGGTGCCCTTGTCCACCACGAGCGCGGTCACCATGCCGAACATGCCATGCTCCGACTCGGCGTGGGGCAGAATGTGACAGTGAAACGCCCATGTGCCGGGGTTGTTGCAGTTCACAATCACGTCCCAACGTTCCCCCGGCGCGATGTTGAGCGTGTCACATCGATAAGGCGCCGGCAGCGGCCAGCCATCCTTGGTGATCACCGTCATGTGCATTCCGTGCAGATGCATGGGGTGAATCATCATGCCTTCGTTCATGAAGCGAATACGAATTTTTTCGCCAAGCTTGGCCGTGAGCGGCTGTGTGGCGGGAAAGCTCTTGCCGTTAAGCGTGTAGCCATGGCTGCCGTCGTTCAGGATCATGACGTAGTCCTGCGACACGTGTTCGATCGGCATCGGGTCTTTCGGCTCGATGATGAACGCGCCAAGTAGTCCGAGGCTCACCTGCTTGGTGGAATCGTGGTGCGAGTGATACATGTGCGAGCCCGGGTTCGGCGCAGTGAACTCGTAGGTGAAACTCTCGCCCGGCTTCACCGGCGGTTGTGTCATGAACGGAACGCCATCCATCTCGTTGGGCAGTTCCAATCCGTGAAAGTGCACCGCTGTCGATTCAGGAAGTTCGTTGTGCAAGACTACCCGCACGCGATCGCCTTCCTTGACGCGGAATTGCGGTCCCGGTACCTGCTCGTTGTACGACCACGCTTCCACCATATGTCCGGGCTCAGTCTCCCACTGAATCTTTTTCGCGGTGAGCTCGAAGACTTTGACGCCCTTGTCCATAACGGGCGTGAGTACCTGATTGCCCGCGCCGGCTGTCTTGGCCGGAAAAGCCTTCATGCCCTTTTCATGCATCGCGTCCATCGCATCGGCGCTGGCGCGAATCGTCGCCGCCGTGGAGACGGGAACCGCTGTCGCCTGCTGGATCACTGCAGCCGGTGCCTTGGCGGCGGGCTTACAAGCGGTACCGACGCCCATGGCGATCGCAGCGATGCCGCCGTCCCGAAGGAAACGGCGGCGCGAAGTGTTTTTGTCAACAGCGTCAGTGGACAATGTGTCTGACATTGCAGTGGGATAAGGATTGTTGTGAGTTAGTGTAAGGCGCTGACGAGGAAGGCTGTGTCGGGCCTTGGAGGAAAACCCGACGGGGAATGCCTGAGCCACATGTCAGGGATTCCCCGAGGGGGCAGCGCCGGGTTATTTCGGGCTGGATGCGGTCGCGATCGCCTTTGCACCAACGATGAGCTCGAACTTGATGTTCACCTCGTCGCCCGTGCGCAGCGTTCCGAGGAGCGCTTTTGGTGGCTTGATGCCGTAGTCCGTCATTTTGAGCGGCACGGTGCCGTTCGCCTTGATGCTGCCGTCAGACAAGCGCGTGGCGGTCACGTCCATGACCAGCGGCTTTTCAGTGCCGGCAATGGTCAGCGTGCCCTTGGCGTGCAGCGTGAACGACGTCGCATTGTCATCCGGCACGGCGTCGAAGCTGGCGAGCACGTAACTGATGTTCGGCGAGTCGTCGGCCTTGAGCGACTTGTACATGATGTTGTCCATCGCGTCGTGGCCGCACTTGAGCGACTTCACGGGCACGGTCACCTTCACGTGCTTCAGCGACGTGGGGCGCGCCGCGCTCAGCTGCGAAGCCGATGCCGCATCGAGATCCACCGCTGCGTCAAACTTCTCGGCTTTGCATGACCAACCGTGAAGATTGGAGGTGCCCTCGATCGAGAGCTTGCTGTCTGGCGATACCGCAACTCGGGTAGTTTCCTGCGCGCCGGCGGCCGTTCCTATCAATGCGAGCAGCGCGACGGCTGCGATTTGAGCTCTGGTCATGCGTCCTCCCCGGATTTCGATGTCCACCGCGCCATCCGGCGCCGCAGGTCCATCGAACTTCTGTGAAGATGGGACGGGAGAACGCGTGCCGCTGTCGGGAGGAGCGCCAACATTTATGGGTGAGTTCGGCTCGCCCAGGTCGGGGGATCCCTGAGTGGATTCAGTCGCCGCGACTAATCAGCTGCAGCAGTCAGGCCCGCAGCACGACGCGGCACTGGGCAGCGCGGCGGGTAGCGTCGCAAACGCCGCAGGCTTGGTTGCACGAATGAAAGCGCTCATGAACTTTCCATCGATCTGGGCGGCGAACGTCGCCGGATCGAGACCGCTACCGACGAGGAACGCGGCGGCGTCTTCACTCTTATAGATGCGAGTCGGCTCGACATCGATGCGCCTAAACCCGGCATCGGCCAGCAGATCGCGATACTCCATCTCCTCCAGCGCGCCGGCGACACATCCAATCCACAGCTCCATGTTCCGTCGAACCGCCTCGGGCGTCTCGCCGCGAACCACCACGTCCGACACCGCAAACCGTCCGCCCGGCTTCAGCACGCGAAACGCTTCCCGAAGCACGCGTGCCTTGTCCGCCGACAGATTGATAACGCAGTTGGAGATGATGACGTCTACCGAATTGTCGGGTAACGGGATGTGCTCGATTTCGCCTTTCAGGAACTCCACGTTCGTCACGCCCGCCCGTCGCTTGTTTTCCTCGGCGAGCGCAAGCATTTGGTCGGTCATGTCGAGGCCGTAGACTTTCCCCGTCGCGCCCACGCGCTTGGCAGACAGCAGCACATCGATTCCACCGCCGGAGCCAAGATCGAGCACCGTTTCGCCCTCGTGCAGCGCGGCGAGCGCGGTGGGATTTCCGCAGCCGAGCGACGCGAGCAGCGCCTCGGCGGGCACACCGGCCCGTTGCCCTTCTTCGTAGAGATCCGAGGTGATCGGATCCCACGCTTCCGTCGTTCCGCCGCAGCAGGCACTCGACCCGGTGCAGCACGAACTCGTCTCGCCGGCCGCCACCCGTTGCGCGGCCTGCCCGTATTTCTCGCGCACCTGGGCCTTGAGATCCTCTGTGGTCGTGTGTTCTGCGCGTGCGGTGTGGTCGGTCATACACCCTCCATCGAGATTTATTGATGTGTTAGACAAAACGAATCCGTTCAATCACAACAGGCACCACGTACCGTCAAGCGACGTGACGGTTTGAGTGACTCGAGAATGCCGCGTGCCTCGGCGAAAGCGGCGGCGTTGAGAGAGTAGTAGTTCCATCGGCCCTCGCGCCGGCCGACAATGATGCCAGCGTCGCTCAGGGTTTTGAGGTGCCAGGACAGTCGCGATTGCGCCATGTCCAGTTCGTCCATCAGGTCGCATACGCAATGCTCGCCGTCGAGCAGACGGTTGACTACGGCGAGGCGGATCTCGTCTGACAGCGCGTGGAATAGCTCGGCGGCACGAGCGGTGTCTGAGCGAACAGCAGAAGGCATGGACGAATATATAACGAGTTTTCTTGATGCGTCAAGAGAACCCCGCTGCAACCGCACCACAAAGTTTGGACATTCACTATTCCCATTTCGGGAATCCTCACCGATCATGGAGGCTGCTGACGCGCACCCCGTGGCCGAGGAGCCAACAATGAATCGAACCTCAGGTCTACTCGCCACCGCCGCACTCGCTGCCTCGATTGTGGCGGGGAGATCGATCGCCGGCGCTCAAGCCGTAATGCCGCGCATCGGAGTCGTTGTAAGCGGCAGCGACAGCATTGCCGTCGATGCATCGCGCCTCGGACTGATATCTACGGTTACGTCCAGCGGCCGAATGCATGCGGTAACCGTCGCAACCACGGCCAATGCTCGAACGTGGGCTCGAAGGGCGGACAGCGTTGCCCACGTCGTACCGGCCAACCCGGGCGCGGTATTTCGCTCCGACCCGATTGAAATGACCGCGCCGCGCGGAGGGCTGTCGTATTCGCGCGTGCTGGGAGTAAGCGACGCCGCGGCACACGAAATCATTTCGCCCGATTTTATCAGCCATCAACCCATTCGCATAGCCCTCACGAGCGCACAGCTCGATCTGCTGCTGCAATACGTTGCGCGAGCCGCGGACTTCTCCGATTCATTGATGCTCAGCGCCAAAGGATTCGCGAGCCCAATTCGCGCGCCGGCGCTTCAACCGGGCATACGCGTATACTTTGAATTTCAGGTCGAGAAGCCGGCGCGACCCAACCCGCAGAACGCTCCGCCCACCTATCCTGACATGCTTCGCTCGGCGCGGATCGAGGGCCGGGTGCTCGCGCAATTCGTCGTCGACACCACAGGCGCGGTGGAGCTCTCGACGTTCAAGATCCTCAAGTCGCCTCACGATCTGTTCAGCAACGCCGTGCACCTTGCCCTGCCGAACATGCTATTCTCACCGGCGGAGATTGGAGGCGTGAAGGTTCGGCAGCTCGTTCAGATGCCATTTACTTTCACGCTCCCCCCGCACGAGTAAGACCCGACCGCTCAGTACCCTGGGCGACCGCCACGCACAATCGCCGGTGGTCCACCAGGCTGTCCCCGTTCGGGAATGAGCACGGAGGGCGCGGGAGGATTGTTGTAGCCGCGATGGCAGCTGCCACAACTGATGCTCGGTGTGCGCTGCGGATAGAGCTTGGGCAGTTGCGCGAGATTGATCTCGTTCACCATCTGCTGCATGAAGCGCGCACGCTTTTTGTCGGTTGACGTGTCGCTCGCGTAGTTGCCCTGTGGTGCGAGCCGGTGACAGTTCGTGCAGTTCCAGCTCAACGCCGTCGAGTATTCCTTGTCCATCTTTTGCACGAGCTGCCCCGCGGTGATGCCCTTGAGTACTTGCACATTCGTGAACACCTGCTCGGCCGGTTGCTCTTCGCGTCCGGCAATTTGCGCCATCACCTGGGCGACGTACACCGCGCGTAACTTGGACAGGCTGTCGCGATTGGGCGGCGCCGGCCGCGCCGGTGCCGCATTTGCGGCGGGGGGTCGCGACGGTGCCGGGGTAGCTGGCGTGGCAGACGCGTGAGTACACGACAGAATTGTCAATGTCCCTAATGCGTTGATTATGCGGCCCAGTTTCATTGTTTGCTCATCGTAGAGGGTCAGGTGACCAGCAAGGGAACTGTATTGCGACCAGCAGGCACAGTTACAACATCCAGCGGGAGAATGACAAGGGCGGAAGTGCCGCCCAGCGGGGACGCGGTCAGCTCGATAGTTCCGCCGCACTGCTCGACAATCCACGCCGCAATGGGCAGCCCCAGGCCGCTGCCCTCCGGCGCCAGGGCGCGCGACTCCGCTCCGCGGTAGAACCGCTCGAAAATCCGCGGTACTTCGTCGGCTGCGATGCCAATGCCCGAGTCGGAGATGGCGAGCACACATTGCCCCGGCCTTTGTCGCACGTCGAACTCAATGCGGCCGCCGCGCGGCGTGTATCGCACCGCGTTCTCGATGAGAATATCGAGCAGACGCCGCGCCAACAGAGGATCGACGCGGATCGGCGACTCCTCCACTTCACCGAGACCTATCGCCAGCCCGTTGCGATCAGCGAGCGTGCGCCAACCGGCGATTGCGTCCATCACGAGGTCATCGAGAAAGATCCGCTCCGTGCGCTGCATGCGCTCCCCTGCGTCCGCCCGGGCGAGTTGCAGCAGCTCGTCCACAAGCTTCCCGGCCCGTTGCAAGTCTCCGGCGATCAGCCTGAGCGTCTCCGTCGGGTTGGCTGCGTGGTTCGATGATGCCAGCGTCAACTCCGTGAGGCTGGCCATTCGCGCAATGGGCGTACGCAGTTCGTGCGCAGCGTCGGCGAGAAAGCGGCGCTGCTGGCCGAGTGCGCCTTCCAGACGTTCCAACAAATCGTTGAAGCTGCCGCCGAGCCGGCCGATCTCGTCATTGGCGTTCAGCACCGGCAGCCGCGCCGATGCGTCTTCCGCCGTGATTTGTTCGGCGGCAAGTGCCATCGATTCTACCGGCCGGAGCAGCCGGCCGGCGAGTGTCCATCCTAAAATCACGGCCAACCCGGCGATGAAGGGTACGCCGAGGAGAAACCACTCATCTACCGCGTGCAATGTCTGCTCGAGATCGGCGGCGCTCGAGATGATGCGCATCGACCAACCCGGAGCGCGGCTGGAATCCAAAACCACCGTGAGCGTTCGCAGCGGCGGCGCGAGCCGCAGGTTCGTGTCCGGTGCGGCCGCTAACGGCGTAAGGACACGGCCGTCGGGGCGGATGAACTCGATCTTGCGATCGGCAAAGACGATTTCGCCGACAAGGTCGGTGACCGCCTGTTGCACCGTAGGGTATTCGGCCGCCTCGACGTGGAAGAAGTGTCCCACGAGGGTGGACGAATCGAGCGCGTCATTGTCGAACTCCGCGAGGAGCACGCGACGGACGGCGAGGCGTAGCACCAGGCCGCCGGCGAGAAACACCAGGAGCATGGAGCAGCCATACCAGAGGGCGAGTCGCCGGCGAATTGAAAATTCGCGTTTGATCATGGATTGCTCCGCCCGCCCAGGCGATAGCCGGCCCCGCGAATCGTTTCGATGAGCGGAACGTCGTCGCGACTGTCGATCTTTTTTCGCAGCCGCGCAATGTAGACGTCTACCACGTTACTGAATGGATCGTAATTCGCGTCCCATGCGTGTTCCGTGATTTGCTCGCGCGTCAACACGCGCCCCGCGTTTCGCATGAGGTACTGGAGGACGACAAACTCCTTGGTCGTCAACTCGATTCGCCGCGTTCCGCGCGCGGCGTGACGCGTTGCCGAGTCCAGGACCAACGTGCCGACCGTGAGACTGGGCTGAATCGTTTCGGACGGCCGCCGCATGAGCGCGCGGAGTCTGGCGACCAATTCCGACAACGCATAGGGCTTGACGATGTAGTCGTCCGCGCCGCTTTCCAGACCGTGCACGCGCGCATCGACGCTGTCGCGCGCCGTAGCGATCAGAATGCGCGGCGCCGCAGGCATGCTGTGCAGCTGCGTGCAAACCGTTACGCCGTCGAGGTCGGGCAATCCGAGATCGAGAACCACGGCGTCATAAGCGATGTTCGCGCAGTCGGTGAGCGCGCGCGCGCCGGTTTCCACATGATCGACAACGAATCCGGATGATCGCAGAAAGGCCTGCGCGGTTTCCGCCGTCCGCTTGTCGTCCTCGACGAGTAGCACTCGCATGGCGGAAGTATAGCGCCAGCGTCGTGACCTGCGTCCAGTCGCATAGTCTGTTCATCGTGTGTTCATGTCATCCCGGTAAGCTTTCCTTTGCCGTGGTGCGTGTTCTGCACATCGACAAGCTGATTCCTTCGGGACGTCCTTCACCGGGAGTGGCAGTGAGCGCCCAGATACGCATGTCTTCAATTGCATCGTTTGCGCTGTGCGCGCTGTTCGCACTCGGCGTTACGGGTTCGCGCGTCGCCGCCCAGCAGCCGACGGACAGCTTGCCGACAGCTTCACTCGCCACCCCAGCCGACACCCCGCACGTGCGGCCGCGGCCCCGCGCCATCGAGTACAGCGACGAGTACAACACCAGGCTCACCATTCATCGCATTGGCAGCTACACCATGCTGCCGCTGTTTGCCGGCGAATGGTATCTCGGCGACCGACTCCTCAATGGCGTGAATCCGCCAAGCTGGATGAAGCCGGCGCACGCCGGGGTCGCCGGCGCGCTGGGTGTCCTGTTCACCGTCAACACCATCACCGGTGTGTGGAACCTCTGGGACTCGCGCAGCGATCCGGCAGGGCGCACACGACGCTACCTCCACACCGGTTTGATGCTCGCCTCCGACGCGGGCTTCGCGTGGGCGGGCGCGATCGGGGGTGACGCGCATCACAACTATCAAACGGCGCGCCGGCACCGCGACATCGCGCTTGGTTCCATCGCACTGAGTACTGCCGGAACCGCGCTGATGTGGTTTTGGAAAAACTGACAACGAATCTCTCATGATCGATCTTCACGCGCTGGCGCAGCCGTTCCAGGGATGGAACGATCTCTACAGCCATTCCAAGCTCGTCTCTACGACGGTCATCACCGTTCATATAGGTGCCCTGTTCCTTGGCGGCGGACTGGCCGTTGCGGCGGACCGCGCCACGCTGCGCGTCGCTGCGGAACGACCCGACGATCGCGCGCGGCAACTGGCTGAAGTGCACGACGTGCACCGGCCGGTTTTGATTGCGCTGGTGTTGCTGTTCATTAGCGGAGTTGCAATGGCCCTCGCTGATCTCGAGAACTTTTTGGGCTCGGTGGTGTTCTGGATAAAGCTCACACTCGTCGCGCTGTTGCTGATCAATGGACTGTTCCTTCAGCGCACGGAGTCGGCGCTCCGCGCCGGTTCCGCGCAAGGCGATGACGCGGTTCCCACTCGATGGGGGCGCATGCGCGTCTTCACTGTGATGAGCATCACACTCTGGATCGCGACGTTCGTCGCAGGATCCATCTTGGCGAACGCATCGTGAGGAAGCAGTCGATGAGCAAAGCATCACAAGACCCGGGCGTGTGCGCAGGCGTGTGCCAACTCGATGGCCTGGCTGGTGCTGCCGCAAATAGCCAGCAAAGCGCATTGGGACGACGCACGTTCATCGTGCAGAGCGCCCTCCTTGCCGCCGCCGCGGCGCTGGCGGCCTGCAGTGGCGGAGGCGAGGCTACGGCGCCCGTGTTCACGTCGTCCACGCCAAACACAGTGGACGTGAACGGGTATCCGGCGCTGGCCAATGTGGGCGGAATCGCCATGGTTACCGTGAGCGGCGCCCAGTTGGCGATTGTGCGGACGAGCGCGACGTCGTTCGTTGCGCTGTCACGCGTGTGCCCGCACCAGGGCGGCACGGTGCAGCAATCGGGCAGCGGATTTCAGTGTCCGGTCCACGGTGCGCAGTTCTCGTTGACCGGCCAGTGGACCGGCGGGCAGCGGACGAGCAGTCTCCACTCGTATACGACGTCGTTCGACGCCGCGAGCGGCATGCTATCGATTTCCTGACTTTCTTCGCTGGAATTATAGATGTATAACAGCAGCGCAAGCGACGCCGCGGCGCAGCACGGCGGCGTGCCGAGTGACTCGTGTGCCTCGCACGCCTGTCCGGTGGACACGAGCCGGCGCAATTTTCTCCGTGACGGATTTCTCAAGGTCACCGCCGCGCTCGTGGCCGTAGGTATGACCAAGGCGACCGCGTTCGCCATGCCGCTCGCCTTTACAGACGCGACCCACGCATCCGGCAAGCTGCTGAGCTACGCCATTCCGGCGGCGGACGGCGCGCAGATCGACAAGTCGAACGACGTGATTCTGGTGCGCTGGCAGGGCGCGGTGTACGCGTTCAATCTGTCGTGCCCGCACCAGAACACAGCGCTCAAGTGGGATGATCGCGATCGCGACTTTCAGTGCCCCAAGCACCATTCCCGTTTCCAGCCCGACGGCGCGTACATCCCGAACAGCGGACGAGCGACGCGAAACATGGATCGATTCGCCATCACGCGCGTGGGTGATGGGCTGCAGGTCGACCTGGATAAGTTCTACCAGCAAGACACCGATGCCGCTCTGTGGGCCTCAGCCGTGGTGAGGCTGGCCTAGGGGAGTTAGGCGAGTAGCTTCCACCCCATGCAACTCACCGAGATCGAGGTCCGCATCCTCGGCTCTCTCGTCGAAAAGGAGACGACGACACCGGACACCTATCCGCTGTCGCTGAACGCGCTGGTCACCGCCTGCAATCAGTCGTCCAACCGCGACCCGGTCATGGACCTCGGCGACGACGCGGTCCGCTGGGCGATCAACAATCTCCGACAGCAGTCCCTCGTGCGCGCCATTCAGCGCAGCGACTCCCGCGTCATGAAGTACCAGCATCTCATGGCCGAGTCCATGAACCTCGACGCGCCGGCGCTGGCCGTGATGTGCGTGCTGATGCTCCGCGGCCCGCAAACCGCCGGTGAGATCAAGGGCAGAACCGGCCGCCTCGCCGAGTTCGCGAGCCTTGCGGACGTTGACGCAACCATCGCCGCGCTCGCAGCGCGCGAGCTCGTCGCCGAACTGGCACGTCAACCCGGACAAAAGGAGGTGCGTTACGCGCATCTACTCTCCGGGCAGCCCGCGTCCCCGCCCGTTGGCGTGCGCCATGATGCGCCGAACGTCGCAGCAGCGGAAGACGCGGGCCGCGTTGCCGCACTCGAGGCCACGGTCAGCGAGCTCCGTCGCGAGTTGGCCGACCTTCGTACACGATTTGACGAGTTTGCCCGGCAGTTTTCCTGAACGCCCGAGGGTGTCGTGAACGCGGACATCGATAAGGATAAGGACGTCGTCTTCTTTCCCTTCGCGTACGGCGACCTTGGCGACATGCAAGGTGAGGCTGCCGCCTATCGTCATCGTGACCTCAACGTTTGGGATCTGGACGACATCGCCACGGATTCGGCGGCGCACGACTGGGGTGCGGCCGGTCGTCTCATCATCTACGCGCACGGCTCGGACGAAGTTGGCTACCGGCATCGGCTCTATGCCGGTCGAGCCACCTTCAAGAGCGCGCCCGACGTCGCCAAAGCGATCAAGGCCGCCGCGTTTCCGACGGGCGCAGGGAACGAGATCGTGGTGTGGAGCTGCCACGCCGGCATCGTTGGCGGCTTCGCCCAACTGCTTGCACTACACCTCATCAACGAGGGCTACACCGGCAAGCGCGTGTGGGGGTGCAAGCGCTTCGGAGGCACCATCGACGCGGTTGCTGGATGTCTCAAAGCATCCGAGCAGGCGAGCGAGGTACCACATAGGGCGACCGAAGCCGACGCGCAGTTCTTCATTGGCGTGGGCCAACCGCTCGGGGCCGCGCGCGCGGCAGAGGATTCCTGATCTTGGCCGGCGCTACCGACGCCTAACCGCGATGGCCGATATCGCCGCGAGGACGGCCTCGCAATCTGTGCCGATGAGCACGATCACGCGCCACACTCATCCCTTTCCACGCGAGCTCATACCGCATGCACGGCCTCAACAAGACCTTCCTGGCGGACCCCGCAGCATTCCTACGCGACTACTTGCTCCGAATTCGGAACGAGGGCGAGAACGACGAAAACGATCCCAATCCGATGGATGGTCTCGCGCCAAATCTTCCGAACGCTGTCGCCCGCTTCGATCTCTGCCGGCGCCCATACGGTGCCGAGATCGTGCCGTGGCGCGATCACCCGAAAACGACGCTCATGGGGACGCAGCGGCCGATCACCGCTTTCTGGCTACCCTATGGTGCGGGCGTAGCCAAGCGAGTCGTGCTTGGAAACCAGGCCAACTATCTAATCACGCCAATGCTCGACGGCTGCTACTTCGGAGTCGGTAACGGACAGGCGGTCCACATCGCCGGCGACATCGAGATCAACGAGCCGAACACGGCGCGCATGCGGGCCATTGCTACCGAGCGCTTGGGCGCTGCGCCCGGCATTGCGTTCGACTCGCAGAATCGCGGGCGCCACTACACCATCGTCGGCAAACGCGTCCAGAACATCTGGTCATGGTGGATTCAAGGCCACACGTCGTTCACGGACAACGGCCCCAAACAGCGCATGCCCGTAGTGCCGGGCCAACAGTCGGTCATCCAGCTCATCGACATGACATACGGGTAACCTGCGTCGGGCTCTTGACTAGCCACCGCCGCCGAGCGTACGCTCGGCATCAGAGGACGGCGAGGAGAATCATGCTGTGCGCGCTTTTTTGGTGACGGTGTGAACCAGGTAGCGTGCAATCCTCGAGCATGCGCCTGCCGCAACGGTTCCGATCGAGGAAAGGTGAGTCATGTCGATGCCCAGCACCGCCAATTCGTGGACTCTCGAGGAGTTGCACCGGCTTCCGGACGACGGGAACAAGTACGAGCTGGTCAACGGCGAGTTGTTTGTGACGCCGGCGCCGAACGAGGAGCATGAGACGCTGGCCGCCCGACTCACACGACGTCTCGATCCCTACGTCGCCGCGCACCAGCTCGGCGCCGTCTACCGTCCGCGCGCAATCATGCGCTATCGACATTCGGAAGTCGAGCCGGATCTGATGGTCCGCCTCGAGCGCATTCGTCGCGCCGGTTCTTGGGAGAACGCGCCGGTGCCGGTACTGGTCGTCGAGATTCTTTCAGGTACGACGAAGCGACGCGACCACGTCCAGAAGCGCAAGCTCTACATGGACGCAGCGGTGGCCGAGTACTGGATTGTCGATGGCTGGGCGAAATCCGTGCTGGTGGTGCGGCCTGGCGCGCCCGACGTTCTTCAGACCGACACGCTCGTCTGGTCTCCAGCGAACGTGCCAGAACCGTTGACGATCCCGCTGCACGAATTGTTCGCGGGCATCGGAGCGTAGGTCCCGCTAGTTGCGGAGCAGCTTGATGGTGGCGACCGCTGCAACGACCAGCACGGTTGCGATCATGTACCACGTCTTGATCGGCCGCTGAGTCGCGCCGCAGGCGGGGCAGTTCAAGTCCCCCATCCCCAAGGTTTCTCCGCAACTACCGCACAGCATGGCCATAAGGGCTCGCCTCGGGCCGGACGTTTGGTGCACGAACGCTGTCTTCAGAGGTGCGGGCGAGAATCGAACTCGCGAATAGCGGTTTTGCAGACCGCTGCCTTACCACTTGGCTACCGCACCGAAGCCCTCAAGCTATTCAGATGTAGCGACTTCCTCAAGACGACCCCCAACCAGACGACCCCCCAAGCGCCCGCCAGCCGTACGGCGCGTGTCTTGTATAGCATTCATCTGTGGCTACCCCCCCCAACAACGAACGGCGCGACCGGGAAGTGGACCAGACCCGCGGACACCTCCGCCTGCTCTGGGACGTCATCTTCGGCGGCCTGCGGCTCATCCGCAGGCACGTGCGCAACGCCTACGCCGTGTTCGGCATCTTTTTGCTCGGCGGCGCGGCAATCGCCGTCGCCTGCACCTGGGCATTCGCAAAGATCGCCGGAAACGTGCGCCAAGGGCATACCCAGCAGTTCGACGATGCGGTCATGCGCTGGATGGCCGCCCACCAGTCCAAACCGATCGAGGCCGTGATGGTTGAAATCACGTCCCTGGGCACCGGGGTCGTGGTGGGCATGATCGTGCTCGTGGCAGGCATGTTCCTCTGGCTCAACCACCACAAGCATTCAACCATTCTATTGATTGCCGCCACGGGGGGCGGAATCGTACTCGACAACTTGTTGAAAATCGGCTTCAACCGTCCGCGCCCGCAGATCTTTCAGTGGGGCACCTACGCCATGAGCTCCTCGTTCCCGTCCGGGCACGCCATGAGTTCTGTGATCGTGTACGGAACGGTTGCCTATCTGGCCGCGCGCCTGCAGCGACGATTGGCGTCTCGCATTCTCACAATGCTCGTTGCGGCGATCATGATTGCCGCTATCTGTTTTAGTCGCCTCTACCTCGGCGTGCATTATCCGTCAGACGTGTTGGCCGGCGTCGTAATCGGATTGGCGTGGGCGGGTTTCTGCATGGCGGTGCTCGAGGCGGCGCAACTCTACGCGAGATTCAACGCGCCGCAGATGCTCGAAGCCGAGCGCCCCGCGCCAAGCGGGGCATCGCCGTCGTCGTAATACCCGCGCCGCGGAACAGCTCTTGATACGAGGCCGGCGAGCGCGTGGTCACCGGGGATCGACACGCCGGATGCGACCTCTTCCAGCAGGAGCCACACATGGCAGCACGCAAAAAGTCCAGCGGACGCAAATACGGCAAGGCGGCGAGCAAGCGCGTGGAAAGCGCAATGAAGCGCCGCAAAAATGGCACACTCAAAAGCGGCAAAGGCGGTAAGGGCGGCAAAGTGAAGAGCCGCAAGCAGGCCATCGCCATTGGGCTGTCGGAAGCTCGCGCAAAGGGCGCCAAGGTTCCGCGCAAGAAGTCCGTAAAGAAGGGTGGTGCGAAGAAGGCCGCGGGCAAGAAGGCCACGCGCAAGAAGACCACACGTAAGAAGGCTTCGTAGGTCCGTCACGCCAAGCGCACTCCAGTCGGGGGAGCACGTCATTTACTCACCTGATTGGAGTCTCCTTGATCGGCCGGACGAGGGGTTTAACGGGTGTACATTTCCCCCTCCGTGACCCACGATCCGTACGCCGCGTTACGCGTCAAGAACTATCGCTGGTTCATCGTCTCGCTCATGACGATGACCATCTCCTCACAGATCCAAGGCGTGGTCGTCGCCTGGCAGATCTACGACATCACACACGATCCGCTCTCGCTCGGCCTCATGGGCCTCGCCGAGGCGCTTCCATTCATCGCCGTCGCCTTGTACGCGGGACACATTGCTGACCGGCTCAACCGGCACCGCGTGTCGATCGCCGCGCTGGGTGTGTTGCTCTGCTGCTCGCTCACGCTGCTCTCGTTCAATCTGATCCCGGGGTTTCTCCACACCCACGGCGCGGGACCCTTCTACGCCGTGATCTTCGTAAGCGGCCTGGCGCGAAGCTTTCTCCAGCCGGCGCGCAACGCCCTGGGCGCCGAGTTGGTGGATCGGTCGCTCTACGCCAACGCCGTGGCCTGGCGTAGCTCGACGTGGCAAACCGCGGCAGTGGTTGGACCTGCCGTCGGTGGTCTGATCTACGGCTACGCATCGCCGCGCGTGGCGTACGTGGCCGACGCCATTATGATGGTCGTTTCCCTCGCGTCGTTCTGGTGGATCGCCTACGAGCGGCGCGCGGTGGTCGAACGCGGCGAGTCGATTCGCGAGAGTCTCCGCGTGGGACTGCGGTTCGTGTTCAAGGAATCCGTGCTGCTCGCGGCGATGACGCTGGACCTGTTCTCCGTGTTGCTCGGTGGAGCGGAAGCACTGCTTCCGGTGTTCGCCGACACCATACTGCATGTTGGACCGCAGGGCCTCGGGATTCTGCGTGCGGCACCTGCGGTGGGTGCCGTGATTGCATCGATCTATCTCGCCCACCGGGCGCCGTTCAGGAAATCGGGCAAGACACTTCTTTATGCCGTGGCCGCGTTCGCGGTGTGCATCATTGGGTTTGGCTTCTCACGCAGTTTCACGCTGTCGCTCGTTTTGCTCGGCATCAGCGGCATGGCAGACAACGTGAGCGTGCTGGTGAGGTCCACGCTGCTGCAGGTGTTGACGCCTGAGCACCTGCTCGGCCGCGTCGGCTCGGTGAGCGCAATCTTCGTTGGATCGTCGAACGAGTTGGGCGCGTTCGAGTCGGGCGTCGCCGCGCGGCTCATTGGCACCGTGGCCTCCGTGGTGCTCGGCGGGCTGGCGTCGCTCGGGGTGGTGGGCACGATCGCCGTGAAAGTGCCGCGACTGCGGCAGCTTGGACGGATCGACAATCTCAGCCCGGACACAGGCGCGACATAGCAAGGCAGCGCAGTTTTCGGAACCTAAAACGCTGTTCCACAACGACTTGCGGAAAGAGTCACAATACGCGCGTGCTGCAGATAAGCCAGTTCACTCCATGCTGAATCAGGCTGTTTTGTGCGGAACGTGCGGTAAACTTTGCATATTTTGCACGAAATGGAGTACATTTCGCGAATCGTAAGTCGCCCATCAAACCATAGCCTGAGGTCCGTTTCAATGGCCGCATCGTCCCTGTCACCGCGCGAAGCGGTCATTCGGGAAATTACCGAACGTGAAGTCCGCACCTTGCCGGGGTCCGATGCCTCGGGAGGACACGGTCCCACCTCGGCATACTTCGGCATCAACACCTTTGGCGTGCGTCAGATGCGCGACAAGCTGCCGCGCGACACCTACGCGAAGCTCGTCGATGCGGTGAAGCACGGAAAGAAGCTCGATGTAGACGTTGCGCCGCGTGTCGCGCAGGCGATCAAGGAGTGGGCGCTGTCACACGGCGCCACGCACTTCACGCACTGGTTCCAGCCGCAGACAGGACTCACCGCTGAAAAGCACGATGCCTTTCTGTCGTTCGACGACGGGCAGGCGTTGGAGGAGTTCGGCGCGTCACAGCTCATTCAGAGCGAACCTGACGCCTCGAGCTTTCCATCCGGCGGGCTCCGCGCCACGTGGGAAGCGCGCGGGTACACCGCCTGGAATCCGGCCAGCCCGGTGTTCATCGCCGAGTGGGCGGGGGTCAAGACATTGTGCGTTCCGTCGGTGTTCGTCGGCTACAACGGCGAAGCGCTCGACGAGACGACGCCGCTGCTGCGCAGCTCCGATGTGCTCTCGACTCGCTCCATCGAGTTGCTCGAGTTGCTGGGCGACAAGGGCGTGTACCGCGTCTACACCACGCTCGGCGCTGAGCAGGAGTATTTTCTCATTGACCGCGCGCACTTTGCGCTTCGCCCCGATCTGGTAATGGCCGGCCGCACGCTGCTCGGCGCACCGCCGGCGCGTGGGCAGCAGCTGGAGGATCACTACTTCGGCGGTATTCCCGAGCGCATTCAGGCGTGCATTGCCGAAGTGGAATACGAACTCTATCGGCTCGGTGTACCGATCATCACGCGCCACAACGAAGTTGCGCCCTGCCAGTTCGAAATGGCGCCGCGCTTTGAAGAGACGGACGTGGCGTCCGATCACAATCAGCTCGTTATGGCGACGCTGCGCCGCGTTGCGCTGCGCCACGGCCTGCAGGCGATTCTGCACGAGAAGCCGTTCGCCGGCATCAACGGTTCCGGCAAGCACTGCAACTGGGCGATGAGCGTGGCCGCGGACAATCCGGAGATCGACGGCACCAATCTGCTCAAGCCGGGCCAGACGCCGCACCAGAACATTCGGTTCCTGGTGTTTCTCGCCGCGGTACTCCAGGCCGTGCACAAGCACGCCGGCCTGCTGCGCGCCGGTATCGGCACATCGGGCAATGAACATCGGCTCGGCGCGAACGAAGCGCCGCCGGCGATCATCTCGGTGTTCATGGGCGGGATGTTGACGAAGGTCATCGACGCCATCGCCGCCGGAAAGACGTCGGCGAACGCCGAGCAGGAATTGATCAAGCTCGGCGTGGCGCGCCTGCCGGAGATCGAGAAGGACAACACGGATCGCAACCGGACGTCGCCGTTCGCCTTTACCGGCAACAAGTTCGAGTTCCGCGCCGTGGGGTCCTCACAGTCCATCGCGTTCCCGGTCATGCTGCTCAATGCCGCCGTCGCCGAAGCGATCGGCGAGATCACCAAGGCCCTCAAGGCCGAGTTGAAGACCACCAAGAAGGTGGACGACGCCGTGCTCAAGGTGGTGCGTCCGATCTTCAAGGACACTGCGGCAGTACGCTTCGAGGGCAACAACTACTCCGAAGAGTGGGTGACGGAAGCGGCAAAGCGCGGGTTGCTCAACCTGCGTCGCACGCCGGAAGCACTTGAGCAGCTGATGACGAAACAGTCACACAAGCTGTTCACGTCGCTCGGCATTCTTACGGAAGAAGAGCTGCACTCGCGCTACCACATCCGGCTCGAGCGCTACATCAAGGACATGCTCATCGAGATGCACACGCTGCGGGAAATGATCGACACGCTGGTGTTGCCGGCGGCGTTCGAGTATTCCGGTTCGCTGGCGCAGAGTGCGGCGCAGGCGAAAGCGGCGGGAATCAAGTTTATTCCGGCCGTTGACGCGGCGAATGCGATCGGCGAGTTGATCGTGGATCTGCAGAAGCATCGCGCCGAGCTTGGCAAGGTCATCGACAAGGCTGAAGGGTTGCATGAGGATCCAGCCAAGCAGGCGGTGTTGTTGACGTCGGCCGGCGCGTTCGCCATGGCGGAAGTGCGGAAATCGTCGGACGCGATCGAGTCGTCGATCGCGGATGAGTGCTGGCCGTTGCCCAAGTACAGGGAGATGTTGTTTCCCGTGTGAGTGATTGAGCTGGGTTTGGAATCGGAACGAGGGCCTGCGCTGATCGCGCAGGCCCTCGTTTTATTTGTGTTGCTTGATATTGAATTTAGGAACTTGTACGAGCCGTAGGCGGTGTTGCGGGGTACGGTTGAAATGACGGGGCTGGGTTGACTTCGGTTTGGAGTTTGAGAGTTGCGGGTCACTCACACAAAACCCTCGACCCAAGACCGCGGTCAACCCGACCCCGTCATTCCAGCTTTCCCCGGAAACACCCTCAGTCACCGCCGTCAGCCCTCGAGCACAATTTTCTCCACACCCCCATCAATCGTCTCCGAACCAATCGTGGCGTAGATGTGTCTATCCGTAATTGCCAGCGCGAGCTTGGTCCGGCGATCGAGCCGCGCCACGAGCGCATCGAGGAGTGTCCGCTCAATAGAGAAAATGTCGATCGACTCCGCGCGGTGGATGCGGGCACCGGCCAGTTGGCTCAGGTAGATACGCGGCTCCTTGATGATGTAGACTGCCACGCGTGGCGCGGCCTTGCTGGCTTTGTGCAGGCGATCCGCGTCGGGCGCTCCAACTTCGATCCACGCTTGCAGCGTGCCAGTGAGATCGCGCACCACCACGGCCGGCTCGTCGGCTTGCGATAGTCCCTTGGAGAACGCGATGCCCTCGACATACTCCAGGCAATAGGCGAGCAGCCGCGTGACGAGATACTCCTCCGTCTCCGACGGATGGCGCGCCACACGCAACGACAACGTTTCGTAGACGTTTCGATCGACGTCGGACAACTCGATGTCGAAGTTGTAAATGGTAGACGAGAGCGCCACGGCGGTTAGCGGCGCACGACAGACTTCACGAAATCCGCAATGCCGGAAATGAGCGCCGGGTTGTCGGGAATCGTTGGGTCGCTGTATGACTTTTGTTGCGACGCCACATCGGGCGGAACGTTCTTCATCACGTGATTCATGCCGTCGATCATCAGCAGCTTCGCCTTGGGTTGTGCGTTGGCCAGGAGATGGGCGTCGCCTACCGGAACCTGTCCGTCCAGCGTGCCCTGCACGATCAACACGGGCATGGTGAGGCGGGCAATTTCGACCTGCGGATTTACCTTGAGCCAGGAGATCATGTACGGTTGCACGCTTGGCCGAAACAACGCCATTAGCGCCGCCGGTGGTGCGGCAATCGTGTGCCCTGCCAGCAGCGTATCGAGGCCCGCGTCGGCCTCGGCGAGCAACGGGGGCGGCAGTTGACGGGCGAGCTGCTCGCGCAGCACCAAGTCGGCCGCACGGCCGGCACCTTCCACTGACACGTAACCGTCCGCCCCCGTTTCGCGTGCGGCGAGCATGCCAAGCAGCGAACCTTCGCTGTGACCCACGATGGTCACCGTGGAAAAGCGCTTATCCGGACGGAGCATTTTCACCCAGCCGGCTGCGTCGTCCGCGCCGGTATCAAAGCGCAGGTCCGCTTCGCTGGTCATGGCCGCGCGGCTCGCGCCAATGCCTCGCTTGTCGTAGCGCAGCGATGCGATTCCATGCGCAGCCAGGCCTTCGGCCAGCATCTTCAGGCTGTTGTTGGCGCCTGGCAGGAGCGGCGAGTTGCCGTCACGATCGGTGGGACCGGAGCCCGCAATGATCACGACGAGCGGAAATTGGCCGCCGCCTGACGGAACGAGCAGTGTTCCTTCGATGTTTCCCGTTGGGGTCTTGAGCGTGAGGGTATCGATCGGCGGAGTCATGTTTATGCTCGAGACGAGGGCGAGGACGGCGAGCGGGGGCAACATATGATGTCGGTGGAAGATGAATGCGACGAGAGCAGCACCGAGCCCGCTGCGCTGGTATATGATTTTCGTCTACGGGCGCTCGATTGGCAATGAACCGGCGTCAGCAGGCCGCACACGTTCAGCAATCAATCGGGGAGGATGAAGCCGATGATCGTACGAAAGGGACCGGGGCAGAGCATTGTGATTCCCGACGGACAGCGTGACGTCGAGCTGTCGATTGCCGGGAAGCGCGTAAAACTCACCAATTTGGAAAAGCCGTTCTGGAAATCGCGTGGCATCACCAAGCGCGATCTGCTGCAGTACTACGCCGACGTCTCGCCCGTATTGCTGCCGCACCTTCACGATCGCGGAATGGTGATGAAACGCTATCCGAATGGCGCGGATGGAAAGTGCTTCTTCATGAAGCGGGCGCCGTCGCCACGGCCGGAATGGATTGAGACGTGCGCCATCGAACATGCATCAGGCAGCGTGATTGATTTCCCCATGGTACAGGATCTGGCGTCGCTGTTGTGGATTGTGAATCTCGGCTGTATCGATCTCAATCAGTGGTACGCCACGTGTGACGACGTGGATCGGCCGGATTACGTGCACTTTGATCTCGACCCCGTACCCGGTGCGTCGTTCGCCAAGGTGCTCGCCGCGGCACTCGTCATCCACGACGCGCTCGACGGCTTGCACATGTCCCCGTTGGTAAAGACCACGGGGTCGTCCGGTGTTCACGTCTATGTTCCGATCGCTCGCGGTCCTACGCAAAAGCAGGTCTGGACTTTTGCCAAAGCAATGGCGCAGCACCTCGCGGCGGAACATCCCAAATTGCTCACGGCCGAGTATCGAATTGCCAAGCGGCCACGCGGACGAGTACTCGTGGACTACAATCAAAACGCCTGGGGTCGCACGCTTGCTTCGGTGTATTCGCCCCGGCCAAAGCCCAACGCCACTGTTTCTACTCCAGTCACGTGGTTGGAGGTTGAACAGGGTTTCGCGCTCGATGACTTCCGAATCGACAACGTGCCGGCGCGCATTGCACAACTCGGAGATTTGTGGAAGCCGTTGCTCGCAAAGCGCGGCCGCTTCAAACTGGGCGCCCTTTTGTAGGGATCCGCCACGCCTCTCCACCGAGTGTTGATTGCGCCAGGCGTCGCGCGCCGCTAGATCCGTGCTATTCGATAAACCGCGCGAACGCCCCGAGCGTTCACACACCACTTCGGCCGGAGCTTCCCAATGGTGCAGATCGAAAACATCTCCGACACCGCGCGATGGGTCGCCTTCTACCGCGCCATGGAAACCGCACGCCCCGACGCGATCTTCCGCGATCCATTCGCCGCTCGCCTTGCCGGAGAGCGCGGTAAGGAAATCGTTGACACGATGAAGGACGGGCGACGCATGGCATGGGCGATGATCGTGCGCACCGCGGTGTTCGACGAGATCATCCTCGACCGCGTTCGTAACGGCGGCATTGACACGGTGCTCAATCTCGCCGCCGGTCTCGACGCGCGGCCGTGGCGCATGAAGTTGCCGCGTGATCTCAATTGGATCGACGTCGATCTACCCGGGATTCTCGACTACAAACTCGACGTGCTCCACGACGAAAAGCCCGTCTGCAATTATGAAGCGGTGCGTCTCGATCTCACGAACGGCGCAAAGCGGCGATCCCTTTTCTCGCAGGTTGGCGCGCGGTCGTCGCGCGTGCTCGTGGTGACGGAAGGCCTGTTGATCTACCTGAACGCTGTGCAGGTCGCCGAGCTCGCGGACGATCTCCATTCGCCGTCCAACTTCGCCTGGTGGGTCATTGACCTCGCGAGCCCCCGCCTGCTGGCGATCATGCAGCGGTCGTGGGGCAAGAGTGTAAGTGCCGGCAACGCGCCGTTCCAGTTCGCGCCGGCGGAGAGCACGAAGTTCTTTGAGCCGCACGGTTGGCGCGAGCTGTCTTACCGCTCTGGAATGGACGAAGCTCGGCGATTGCACCGCGAGATGAGGGGCATGGCGTTTTGGCGTTTGGTAGGGAAGCTCTATCCGCAACGCGTCCAGGAGCAGTTTCGTCGCATGAACGGCATGGTGCTCATGGAGCGCCGCTAGGACGGGTCGCTCGATTGGGGATTCGGCAGGGATTCGGCAGGGATTCGATAGATGGAGCCAACGCTTTTCTCATATCGAATGTCTGTAGCAATGCACCCCCAACCAACCGCCCATGCCGCTCGCCGCTCGAAGTTTCATCGCCGCCCGCGCCAATGTCGTTCTGCGTGACATCCAATTCGCCGTGCGTTCGTTGTCCCGAACACCGGCGTTTACTCTGGCCGCCGCGCTGGCGCTGGCACTCGGCATCGGCGCAACCACAGCCATTCTCAGCGTCGTGAACGGAGTGCTGCTTCGGCCGCTTCCGTATACGGATAGCGATCGATTGATGGTCATTCTGAACGGCAATGACAATCCCGTTTCGGCGGCCAACTTTCTCGATTGGCGCGGGCAAACGCGGAGCTTCACCGATCTCGCCGCCGCGGAGTATTGGACGCCAAACCTCACCGGCAGCGACGACCCCGAGCAAATCAACGCGCTGCATCTCACGGCCGGCATGCTGCCGATGCTTGGCGTGCGCCCGCTCCTCGGCCGCGTGTTCACCGCATCGGAAGACGTCGTCGGCGCCGCGCATGTCGCGGTGATGGGCTATGGCTTGTGGCAGCGACAGTTTGCCGGGGACTCTTCGATCGTCGGTCGCACGATTTCCCTCAGCGGTGCGCCATACACCATTGTAGGCGTCATGCCGGCGTCATTTCAGTTCGCCCCCTTCTGGGCAACCCACGCAGAGCTTTGGGCGCCTCTGGCGATAGACAAGAGCAGCGCGAAGCGGTCCGGGAACAGTCTGCGCGTGTTCGGGCGATTGCGGCCGGGCGTCACTGAGCAGCAGGCACGCGCCGATCTCGCGGCCGTCACGTCACGCCTCGAGCAGCAGTTCCCCGGTACCAATCGCAACGTCACGCTGCAGAGCCTCAAGCACAAAGTGGTGGGCAACATTGAGACGGCGTTGTTGGTGCTTCTCGTTGCCGTCGCATTCGTGCTCATGATCGCCTGCGCGAACGTTGCGCACATGCTGCTCGCCCGGGCCTCGTCGCGGCAAAAGGAGTTGGCGATCCGCGCGGCACTCGGCGCTAGCCGCGGCCGGATCGTCGCACAGCTGCTCACAGAGAGTGGCGTGCTCGCGCTGCTCGGCGGCGCGGGCGGCTTGCTCATCTCCTTCTACGGCGTGCGTGCGCTGGTCGCCGCCAGTCCGGCGGCGATTCCGCGTGTATCCACCGTAACAGTCGACGGACGCGTGCTTCTCATGACGCTCGCAATCACCGCGGCAACAGCTGTGCTGTTCGGACTGCTCCCCGCACTGCGAGCAGCGCGTGTCGATCTCGCCGGGTCGTTCAAAGACGGAGACCGCGCATCGACCGCGGGACGCGAACGACATCGGCTGCGCAGCGCGCTCGTCACATCGGAGTTCGCGCTGGCGTTGGTGCTGCTCGTGGGTGCCGGCTTGATGATGCGCACCTTCACCGCGCTTCGACACTTCGATCCCGGCTTCGACCCCGCGAACGTCATTACCATGACGATCTCCGCGGCCGGAACAAAGGAGGCCGACTCCACGGTGCGGCAAGCGTATTTCTCCGACGTGCTGGCGCGCGTCCGAGCCGTGCCCGGCGTTCACACGGCGAGTTACATCAATCACCTACCGATTGCCGGCGACGTTTGGGGACGATCGTTTTACGTGGAAGGCCGCGCTACGCCGAAGCCCGGCGACGCACCGAACGCCGTGTACCGCGTCGTGTATCCCGGCTATTTCCGAACTATGCGCATTCCCCTGCTCGGTGGCCGCGACGTGTCCGACGCCGACCGTGCCGGATCGGAGCCGGTGGTGGTGATCAACGAATTCATGGCAACGAAATATTGGCCCGGTGAAAACGCCGTGGGCAAACGCATTGCGTTGGGCGATTCCACCTGGATCAGAGTTGTCGGTGTGTCGAAGAACTCCACACACGAGTGGTCGGCACCGGCCTCCGAAGAATTGTTTTTGCCGTACGCGCAGTCGGACCTCCGAACGGCGGCACAGTCTCCCTTCGAGTACCTGACTCTTGTGGCAAGGATCGATTGCAGAGCATCTGTGCGGTGCGACGCCGCGCGGGTCGCCGCACCAATTGTCTCGGCGATACGCGGCGTCGATCGCCGAGTGGCGATATCAGCGGTTCAGTCGATGTCTGCGGTCGTGGATCTCACCACGGCCGAGTCCCGCTTCTATCTGGTACTACTCGGCGCCTTTGCGTCGATCGCGCTCTTGTTGGCAGCGGTCGGCATCTACGGCGTCATGAGCTATTCGGTATCCCTTCGATCGCACGAGATCGGCATCAGGATGGCGCTCGGTGCCGAGCCCGGCACGGTGCTTCGATTCATCGTGCGGCAGGGAATGTCGTTGGCGCTCGTTGGCGCGGCGGCCGGTCTCGCGGTGGCGTTTGCGTTAACGCGTCTCATGAAGGGATTGCTCTATGGCGTGGCCGCCGCCGACTTGCTCACGTTCGTCGTGGTAACTGCCGTGCTATGCTGCGTTGCGCTTCTCGCCAGCTATCTCCCAGCGCGCCGCGCCACACGCATCGACCCTCTGACTGCGCTGCGCTCCGACTAGAACTGGCGTCAAAAGCCTCTGGCGCCGCGGCGGAACAGTGAGGATTATCATGAGTCCGTTCCTCTCACCGCCGACTCATGCGCCTTCTCTCGCTGCTCACCGCCGGCTCCATCGCCGCACTTATTCCTGCTGCCCTCGCTGCGCAGGAGACACCCACCGAACGTGACGCCTCTCCTGCCGTCGTGCGGCGGCTCGATTCTCTGGAAACGTCGCTCGCACTCCCGTCGCTCGTCGCAAAGCTCACCGGTCCGGATGTTAGGCGCGATCAAGTCGTGGCGCGCGCCAAGCAATTGATGGACACGGA
The DNA here is from genome assembly GCA_041690755.1 of Gemmatimonadaceae bacterium. Taxonomy (GTDB): domain Bacteria; phylum Gemmatimonadota; class Gemmatimonadetes; order Gemmatimonadales; family Gemmatimonadaceae; genus JAQBQB01. The sequence continues at coordinate 38,882 of JBEPWA010000004.1, forward strand.
TCTCCTCGCCGTGGCGGACGACATTACGCGGCACCCGGAGATCGGATTCGAGGAGACACGGTCCGTCAAGCTCATTACGGACTATCTCGCCAAGCATGACTTTGCCGTCACCATGGGCACACCCGGGCTGCCCACGGCGTTCGTGGCTCGCTACACCAAGAGCAGCGGCGGTCCGGCCCTTGGCGTGATCGTGGAGTACGACGCGTTGCGCGGAACCAAGGGCGCATTTCACGGTGACCAGCACAGCGCGCAAGGGCCCGTCGGTCTCGCCGCGGCCATTGCCATGGCGGAGTTTCTCTCCAAGGCGAGCACGCCGGGCACCGTGACGGTATTTGGTACGCCCGGCGAAGAGATGATGCCGCCGAACGCAAAAACAGTCATGTTCCAATCAAAGATCTTTGATGGTATGGATATTCTTGTGCGCAGCCATTCCACCAGTGCAACCAGCCGGCCGGCGGCGGGCTTCGGAACCTGCTGCATGAATATCGACGGCGTGAAGTACACCTTCAGTGGCGCACCGTCGCATCAGCTCACGGCCTGGAACGGCCGGAATGCGCTCACCGCTGTCATCCATCTGTTCGATAACATCGACGGCATGCGCAGCAACATGCGCCCCGAGGCGCGCATTCAGGGTGTCATCACGGAAGGCGGCGCCGCGCCGAACGTGGTGCCCGACAAGGCGGCGGCTGACTTCTACATCCGGTACCCGGACGAGGTCTATCTTGCCCAGCTTTCACAGATAGTGGACGACGCGGCGCGCGCCGCCGCGCTCGCCACCGGCACCAAGGTGAAGATCGACCACTACGGCGCCAATCGTGACGGCGTCGGCATTGGCTCGCTCAACGAGCTCGCGTTCGCCTATATGAAGAAGTACGGAGCGACAGGCATCGCGGCGCAACCGGGCAAGCCGCAGGGCTATGAGGAAACTGGCAGCGTCTCGAGCGCAATTCCGGGCGTGGGCTTTACCGCCAAGTCGTCCAATGCGCCAAACCACACATACGAAATGGAGGCCGACGCGCTCACCAGCGTCGGCCACGATGGTTTCCTCGTTGACGCGCAGGCGATGTCGGCGGTGCTATTCGACTTCGCCACGCACGCCGACTATCGGGCCACGGTCAAGCGCGAGTTCGACACCATCCGCGGGGCGCACGCCCAGTATCTCGACGATCTCCGCAAGACGTACGTTCTGCCAAAGGTGCCGAACCCGTAACGGTTAGCGCCTCGGCGCCGGCAGCGCGCCGGCCGAGTTCGGAAGCTTGGCGTCGGCGGCGTTCGGAGCGGGATTCGCTCCATTCGCACCGGCGCCATTCTGACCGTCGAGCAGCCCGCGCGACACGAGTTGCGCGGCGAGCACCGTCTGGATCACGCTCGTGATGTTGTTGGTCGTTGCCTCCGGCGCTCCCTGATCGCCGCCGTTGCTGATCGTCACCATCTTGGCCTGCGCTAGCGCTTCGGCAATGGCGGGCGCGATCTGCGGCAACATTTCAATTTGGCGATAGCGGAAGTACGACTCGCCACCAGCCTTAATGGCGTCGTTCACCTTCTGGATGCTCTCCGCGGTGGCGTCGGCGATCTTGCGAATGCGAACGGCCTCGGCGTCGGCAGACGCTTCTGCCGCGAGACGCACGCGAGCGGCGTCGGCCCGGGCCTGGGCGATTTGCGTTGCATCCAGCTCGGCGGTGCGCATGAGTCCTTGCGCTTCCTGCCGCTTGGCCTCGGCTTGCGCCACCAGCGCGGCGTTCGACGCCTTCGTCTGCTCGAGTTCGCGCTGCTTGTCGGAAATGGCTCGCTCCGCATCGAGCTGCGCCTCCTTGGCGCGCCGCGACTGCGTGGCGGCGACAATGTCGGCGTTGGCCTGCGCTTCGGCGGCCGATTGCCGGCGTCGTGCTTCGGCGACTTCCGATTGCACGACCTTGATGTTCAACGAATTGAAAATGAGGCCGAGGTCGGTCAGTTCGCGCGAGCACGCCTTGCGGATGATCACGGCGAGCGGATCGTCTTCGTCCTCCAGCGACATCGGCTCCGCACTCGCTGCCGCGAGAGCGGCCGGTTGGATGCGCGCCGGCAAGGTGCCGCCCGTGCCGGCGGGCAGCAGGGCGCGCGAGTTCGGGGCGGTCTTGGCTGAGAACAGTTGGTCGTGTGTCAACAAATTCATGGCGCGGCGGCCGGAGCTCGAGAGCAAATCGGTCAACGTGCTCAATTGGTCGGCGTCGCTCTTGGAGAAGAAGCGATTTGCCGCCGTCTTGATCAATGCGTCGGAGTCGCCAACGGAGACGATGGCGCTGGCCAGCACGCGAACCTTGATTGGCCGCGGCGTACCGTTCTCGTCGATGTCCGCCGTTTGGTCCGTGATGTCGAGATCGATGTTGATGACCTTGCTGGAGATCGTTGTGCCCGTGGTGAGCAACGGAATCTCCTTCGACTTGCCGGGGCCGCGATACGTGACCGTACCGCCGCCCATCCAACTCACGAGGCGAATCGTTCCCGCTTCAACATTCCTCAGAAAGCTCGCGACGATCATGGGAACCACGATCACGACGAACCCAACGATAATCGCGATCATGACGCCGCCCGACAGCATGCCTGACATACCAACACTCCTTAAGGAGAGAGTTTTTTGATGCTAGATCAGTGAAACCGTGCAACGGTTCCGTTCCGCGTCCACATCTTCGACACGAACCTGTTGTCCCGCGCGAACCCGAGCGCCGCCGAGCGCCCGGTCATCCTGTCGCAACGTGGCGAGGATCTGCACGATCTGGCCATCGACTTCGATCGCGACAATCCCCTGGCCGTTCGCGTCAAATGCGGTGACAGCCGTGGCGTCGTCGGTCACCGCGCTCTCGAGCATCGATGCCGGTGTTGACGCGAATCGCATGGACAGGTTCCAGAGGGGCGACACCACGACACGGTCGAACAGCAGCGCGCCGACAATAGCGACTGCCAGGAGAACGGGTCCGCCAAGCACGGGCCGCAAAAGATCGCCGATGGCGCCGAAGCCCAGAAAGAAGCTGAAGAAGTGCCGTGGTGAGGCGGCCGCCCACAACACGCTCGTCGTGGCGCTGCGAATGCCACCCGGAGCCGCTGGCGCGTGCACGTGGCCCGCGGGGCCGTGAACATGGCCTGCGTGGGCTGAGTGGCCTGCGTGGCCCCCATGCGCAGTTCCGCTAGCGGGTGCCGCGTGGCCGCCGTGGCCATGATGCCCGAGTCCGCTCACCGCCATGACACCAAGACCCGTGGCGCCAAGCAACAGACTCGAGATATAGAGTTCCATCGGAGAATCGTGGTTTTGAGATCGAACAACTACGCTGAATACAACGGCTGCCAGCCCGTTGAAGTTACACACTGGCGCATCACCAATGCTTCCTTTGACTTACGTCGCCATCTCGTGTTTCGCCAGCAGGGCCCGTAATGTTTGTAACGCCATTGGCTTAGCCCCACGACGCAGCAGACTCTCACCGCACAGCAGGCCCCATGCGCCGCATTCTGATTTCTGTTCTCCTCACGAGCCTCACGGTTGTTTCGGTCGGGGCCCAGCAGCACGCTGCGGCGCCTGTGGACTCCACCGATCTGCCCTGGCCCACCGGGACCTTCTCGATTCTCGCCTACGATTCCGCAACCGGCGAGATCGGCGCCGCAGTGCAGTCGCGCGTCTTCTCCGTGGGCAACGGTGTGCTGTCCGCCGAGGCCGGCGTTGGGGCGGTGGCAACGCAAGCGGTGGTTGACGTTGGCTACGGCCCGAAAGCCCTCGCGTTGCTGCGCGCTGGAATCACTCCTGAACAAGTCGTCAAATCAATTTGGGAGAGCGATCCCGACCCGCGCCCAACCGATTGGTCCAAAGAGGGTCGTCAGTTTGCCGTGATCGACGCGCAAGGTAACGTCTACGCGTACACGGGCCCTAAGGCGACGCCGTGGGCGGGCAACAAGGCCTGTTCGGCGCCCAATACCCATTGCACCGCGCAGGGAAACATTCTTGCCGGCGCGGGCGTGGTGGACAGCATGGTGGCGCGATTCGAGCGCACGCCGGGCCACTTGGCATATCGGCTGGTTGCGGCACTGGAAGGCGGACAGTCTGCCGGCGGCGACCAGCGCGGCATGGAGTCCGCCGCGCTGATCATCGTGAAAAAGGACGGTGGCGTGTGGTTACACAACGACACCGTCCTGCATCTGCAAGTGGACGACAGCCCCGATCCAATCGCGGAAATGCGCCGCTTGGTCGAGAAGGCCGCCGCGGTGCGTCAGATTCCCAAAGCCCCCTGACGCAGCGCGGCTGGCACGGACGAACGATTACGGAACAGTCTTTGGCGCCTCGGGCAGCAACACGAATCGCGCATAGTTCTTCGTGTTGAAGTACAGCTTCGCCGCCGCCTGAATCTGCGCCGCAGTCAGGTTCGTGATCATCTGCCCGTATGCGGTGGACAGGCCGCCAATGTCCTCGCCCGCTGCGTCCCGCGCCAGGATGTTGCCCAGCCAGTAGGCGTTCTGCTTGACCTCGATTTCGTGGGCGCGCAGCAACTGCTCCTTCACCTTGTCGACGTACGACTGCGCCGGGCCGTTCGTCTGCAGGCTATCGATCAGCGCAAAGACGCTCTTCGACAAGAGCTCGACGTTCTCGGGCGACGAGTTGAACTGCACCTCCAATGAGTACTCCGGACGCGGCAGCCGGCTGCACCAGCCGCCCACGCTCGGGCTGTACGCGCCGCCGAGCTGCTCACGCAACGTCTCGTTCAGCTTGATCTGAAAGAGCTCGACCATGGCGCGAAGCGCGAACCGGCTTTCGGGCGTGTAGGAGCACACCCCGGTGAAATCGATCAGCGTATTGGCTTTTTGCTCCACGCCCTTTCGCACCAGCTTGTCAACGATTCCGGTGGGCGGCTCGATCCCCACGTCCCTGAAGCTTTCCTTTCGGTGGATCGACGGCAGGCCACCAAGGTATTTCTCCACGAGCGGCTTGAGCGCCAGTGTGTCCACGTTGCCCACGAACACGAAGGTGAAGTCGCTCGCGTCGGCGAAGCGGTTTTTATAGAACTCAAATGCCTTTTGTGGATTGACTTCGGCGAACGTGGCCGGCGAGAGGGGACGGGCGCGAACATTGTGCTGCGCCATAGTCCATGACACCGAATCCGAAAACACCTGGTCTGGGTCTGCGCCGCGATTGGCGAGGAACGGCCCCACCTGGTTCTTGAACGCCTGGAACGCCGACGTGTCGAGTCGCGGCGCGGTGAAGTCGAGATAGATCAACTGGAACATCGTCTCGAGATCTTTCGGCGATGCGCGGCCGCTCAGGCCTTCGGTCGTCTCACCGATCGATGCCGACGCAGATGCCACCTTGCCCGTCAGCTTCTTGCGCAGGTCAATGGCGTTGAAGTTCCCCAAGCCCCCCAGCCCAACAATCTGCGACGCGAGTCCGGCCGACATAAAGTCGGCGTCCGGCGCCAGCGACGTTCCGCCCAGGCTCGTTGCGCTGAACAACACTTCGTCGGCCTTGAAGTCCGTGGGCTTCACGATGACGCGAACGCCGTTGGACAACGTCCATTCCGTGGCGCCGGCCGTGGGGAATCCGCGTTCGCTCACGATCGTACCGGCGGTAGGTGCCGTGGCGACGAGTGCACCGCTGGAGAGAGTTTCTGTATAGGCAGCAACCTGAGTCGTTGCCGCGCGGGAGAATACCGACAGCAACTCGTCGCGGGTCGGTACCGCCACGCCGTCCTTAATCGGGGATTCGGCCAGAATGATGCGGTTGTCTGGACTGATCCATTTGCTGGCCAGCTTGTTCACGTCGGCCAACGTGACCGTGGGTACAAGCTGCTGTGCGAGCTTGTACTCGTAGTCAATTCCCGGAATCGCATCGCCCTGCAGATAGTTGTTCACGTACTCGTCCACGAACGACGCTGAACTCGATTTGTCGCGCTCCGCGTACGCGCGCTCGTAGCCGCGAAGCATCGCTTCCTTGGCGCGATCGAGCTCAGACTGCAAAAACCCGAACTGATCCACACGTTTCGCTTCGATCAACAGCGCCTCCAGTCCGCGGTCAATGGCGCCGTCCTTCACGTTGGCGGCGAGCGTGAATGCGTCCGTGGACCGTCCAATGAAGTTGCCCTTCGACGCGCCGGCGCCAAGGAACGGAGCATCGGGCTTCTGGGAGATTTCCTCGAGCCGGTTGTTGAGCATGCCCAGGTACATTCGCTCCATCAAATCGCGGCGATAGTCGCCCACGGTCTTGGTCTTTTCCACCGGGAGCTTGAAGATCAATTCGATGTCGGAACCGGTGGCTTCCTTGTCCGTCGCGATCGCGATGAGCGGTTCCTTGTTGTTCGGCACGCCGGCCAACGGACGCGGTTGCGGATTCACCGGCTTGGGAATGCCGGAAAAATGTTTCTTGATCTGGGCCTCGATCACAGCGGGATCGAAGTCACCCACGGCAACGACCGCTTCGAGATCGGGGCGGTACCACGTCTTATAGAAGGACCGCAATCGCGCCGGGGTCGCGGTCATTATGCTCTGCTCATTGCCGATCGGCAGGCGGTCAGCGTAAAGCGACCCCTTCAACGCGATCGGCAGCCACTGATGCAGCATGCGGTCGCCGGCGCCCTTGCCGAGCCGCCACTCTTCGCGCACCACTCCGCGCTCGTTCGTGACCTCGGAGGAGTCGAACGTCTGGCCGTGGGCCCAGTCTTCGAGAATTGTGAAAGCCTGGTCAACGATGCGCGCGGTATCTGTGGGAATCGGCAGGATGTACACGGTCTCGTCGAATCCCGTGGACGCATTGAGATCGGCGCCGAACCGAACGCCGATCGACTCCAGATACTTGATGAGGTCGTTTTTGGCAAAGTGCGTGGTGCCGTTGAACGCGGTGTGCTCGGTGAAGTGCGCCAACCCGAGCTGATTCTCGTTCTCGAGAATCGACCCCGCATTCACCACGAGCCGGAGCTCGGCGCGCTTTTCCGGTTTGGCGTTCTTGCGGATGTAGTAGCGGATGCCATTGGGCAACGTGCCAATCCGCACTTTGGGATCGACGGGAAGCGGCGTATTGAGGGCGGGCGCTCCAGCCGGAGCGGCAGGTTTGGCACTCTTGGCGCTCGTCGCGCGCGTGGCGCCCTGGGCGCCAATGGCGCCGAGCGGCAATGCCAGCGCCGATAGAGCGATCCGGAAGACCTTGTTCATTATGATGGCTGCTAGAGAGGGGCCTGAAACGGCCGGCCCGGAATAATGAAAGCGCGCGATCCGCGCGGCATCGTCGTAGTACACCTTACCACCGTTCAACCGTTCCACCAATTTTCCAGCGCCCCGTTCCGAGGATCACGATGAGATTCCGCCTTGCAGCGACAACCGTCGCTTCCACCCTGCTATTTGCTGCGCCAGCGTTCGCTCAACAGCGAGCGTTCACCGCCGCCGACTACGGTCGGGCCGAGCGATTCATGAATTACAATACCACTCCGCTCGTGTTCGGTACCTCGGTGCGACCGACATGGCTCCCAAATGACCGTTTCTGGTATCGGAGCGTCACACCAACGGGCTCGGATCTGATCCTTGTTGATCCGGCGCGCGGCACCCGGACTCGGGTGTTCGACGAACCCAAGCTCTCAGCGGCGGCGGCGGCCGCGCTTGGCGCGGACGCAGCGGCGCTTCGCCAGTCGTCCGCCACATCTGAGTTCTCGACTGACGGGCGCATGGTCACGGTCAATCTTGCCGGACGCAGCGTTTCGTGCGACGTCGAAACGACCCGGTGCGGCGCCGCAGTCGATGACGGCGAGCGGGCGAGTGGCGGCGGCCGCGGTGGACGCGGTGGTCGAGGCGGTGGCGGTGTCGCCGCTGGTCGGGGCGGACGCGGCGCGACCGGCGCCACAGGCGCGCCCGAGACGATGTCTCCCGATGGCAAGCACGGCGTGTTCATTCGCGACTGGAATCTCTGGATGCGCGATGTGGCCACGAACCGCGAAGTCCAACTCACCACCGACGGTCTCAAGGACTTTGGCTACGGCACCGACAACGCCGGCTGGTCGAGCAGCGACCGGGCGATTGTCACGTGGTCGCCGGATTCAAAGAAGATTGCCACCTTCCAGCAGGACCAGCGCGGCGTCGGCGAGCTCTATCTCGTTCGGACCCAGCTCGGCCATCCGGTGCTGAACGTCGCCAAGTATCCGCTCCCCGGCGACAGCATTGTGACAATGATTCAGCGCGTGATCATTGACGTGAGCACCGGCGCACCCCACATGGTGCGCTTCCGCATGCCCCCCGACGAACACCGCTCCACGTTGTGCGATCACATCTTCTGCGGCGGCCAATGGGCTGACGTGGAGTGGTATCCGGACGGCTCGCACCTGGCCTTCGTGTCCACGTCGCGCGACCATAAGCACGAGGCGATGCGCGTGGCAGACGCCGCCACCGGAGAGATCCGCGACGTAATGCAGGAAACCGCTCCCACTCAGTTCGAGTCCGGCAACGGTCGGGTGAACTGGCACGTGCTGCCGGCGTCCAACGAGTTGATCTGGTTCTCCGAACGCGACAACTGGGGCCAGCTCTACCTGTATGATCTCACCACCGGCAAGCTCAAGTCGCAGATCACCACCGGTGAAGGCAACGTCACCCAGCTGCTACGCATCGATGAGAAAACTCGCACGCTCTATTTCCAGGGCGTCGGCAAGGAGAAGGGGCGCGATCCATACTTCCGTCAATTCTACAAAATTGGAATGGACGGCAAGGGTCTGACTCTGCTCACGCCGGAGAACGCCGATCACGATGTGGCGCTCTCACCATCCGGCCAGATTTTCACCGACACGTATTCCACCCCGACCATGCCGCAGACCAGCGTGGTCCGCGACTTGAACGGCAAGCTGCTGGTGACGGTGGAGAAAGCCGACATTTCGCGCCTTGTCGCAACGGGCTGGAAGCCGCCCATGCCGTTCACCGTCAAGGCACGCGACGGCAAGACGGACCTGTATGGATTGTTGTACGTCCCCACCAATCTCGATTCGACCAAGAAGTACCCGCTGATCAATCACATCTATCCCGGTCCGCAGACGGGCTCGGTGGGGAGCCGTTCCTTCTCCGCCGCGCGCGGCGACGGCCAGGCGCTGGCCGAACTCGGATTCGTCGTCATGGAGCTGGACGGCATGGGCACGCCCTGGCGGTCCAAGGCGTTCCACGATGCGTATTACGGCGACATGGGCGACAACACGCTGCCCGATCAAGTCACCGGCATGAAGCAGCTGGCCGCGCGCTACAAATGGGTCGACATCGATAGAGCCGCGATTTACGGCCACTCCGGCGGCGGCTTCGCCACGGCCGACGCCATGTTCCGATATCCCGATTTCTTCAAGGTGGGCATCGCCGAATCCGGCAACCACGACAACCGCGTGTATGAGGACGATTGGGGCGAGCGCTATCAGGGCCTCGACCACAAAACGGCAACCGGGTCGAACTACGACTCCACGGCCAATGAGAATTTTGCCAAGAATCTCAAAGGCAAGCTGCTCCTGGCGCACGGCACCATGGACAACAACGTGCCACCCGTGAACACCATGTTGGTGGTGGACGCGCTCATCAAGGCGAACAAGGATTTCGATCTGCTGTTGCTGCCCAATCAGCAGCACGGCTATGGGCCAGACGCCAACTACATGACCCGCCGCCGTTGGGATTACTTCGTAAGAAACCTCCTCGGCGCCGAGCCGCCCAAGAACTACGAAGTCGGGCCCAAGACCGGACGGTCAGCCCCGTAGCGGGCGTCATCTCGATTCTGTTTTTCCGGACGTGCGAAGGACAGGCGAGCGAAGGAATTCGCTCGCCTTTTCTTGCGCATTCAATCAGCGTCGCGAATGACCCGCACGATCTCGGTGACTGGCAGCGTGCCATCCACACACAGTGCGTCACGCGGCGGCTCGAGCGTCGCGAGCTGGCTGGGAAGCAACGCCGGTGTGGCATAGTGATCCGCGCGATCGGACAGTCTGTCGCGCAGGACTTCGATTGGTACATCGAGGTAAACGAACCGCACTGCGCCGGGCTCGACGTCCGCCGGAATCAGCGCAGTCCGATACCATTGCTTAAGGGCTGAACAGGCGAGCACCGCATGCCGATGGCCGTGCGCGATACCGGCAATCATGTCGCACAACGCCGCGAGCCATGGCCGGCGGTCCTCGTCGGTGAGTCCTTCGCCACGGTGCATCTTTGCAACATGCTCCGGGGTGTGATAGTCGTCGGCATCGTAAAATTCCCAGCCGAGCGCCTGTGCAAGCGCGCGACCAACGGTTGTCTTGCCGGCGCCTGACACTCCCATCACCACGATCACGCAGAGATCCGTCCTGGATGCGCTGGTCACGAGCTACCGTGTATCCTTGCCGTTGCGGGAAAGGTGCGATTTCTGCGTACCCTGTGGGATGTCATGGAAAAGATGCGCGCGTTGACCGTGCAGCCAGGAGTGGCAAATTCGCTCCAGCTCGAAGAATTTCGCGTTCCCGGTCCGGACCGTGGAGCGGTACTGCTTCGAGCGGTTGCCCTCGGCGTATGTGGAACCGACCGCGAGATCATCGCCGCGAAGTACGGCACGGCTCCACCAGGCCATCAGCGATTGATCATCGGGCACGAGTCGCTCGCGGTCGTGGAAGACGCGCCCGCCGGCTGCGGATTGACACGTGGCGATCTTGCCATGGGCATCGTTCGGCACCCCGACCCCGTTCCCTGCGCGAATTGCGCCGCGGGCGAGTGGGACATGTGTCGCAACGGTCAGTATACAGAGCATGGCATCAATGCGCTCGACGGCTTCGGCTCCGAGTGGTACCGCCTCGATCCTGAGTTCGTCATTCGGCTCGAGCCCACGCTCGGTGACCTCGGCTTGCTCGTTGAGCCGGCAAGTGTCGTTGCCAAGGCGTGGGAGCACACCGAGCGTATTGGACTGCGAGCGCTCTGGGAACCGCGCCGCGTTCTCGTGACCGGGGCTGGTCCCGTTGGATTGCTCGCGGCATTGCTCGGTGCGCAACGAAAGCTGGAGGTGCATGTCCTAAATCTCACGGACGATGCCAACAAGTCCGCACTGGTGCGCGCACTCGGAGCCACGTTCCACTTTGGCAGCTTGAACGACGTGCCCGGCGCTTTTGACGTCGTCATGGAATGCACCGGCGCCACGACGCTTCCGCTGGACGTGGTGGCGCGCACGGCGCCCGATGGCATCGTCTGTCTGGTTGGCGTGTCGGCTGCCGGCGTGGAGACCGGCATTGACGTCGGCAAGTTGAACCGTGCCATCGTGCTCGGCGATCGCGTCGTCTTTGGGTCGGTCAATGCGAATCGCCGCCATTACGAGGCAGCCATGCACGCGCTCGCCGCGGCAGATCCCGGTTGGCTGCGGCAGCTGATCACGCGGCGCGTTCCGCTTGCGAATTGGCGTGACGCCTTTGTGCAACATCCAGACGATGTGAAAACTGTAATCGAGTTCAGCGCGATCACTGCTTGCCCGACCTGAGCCTTTACCGCTACTACATGTCCCTCCTGATTGAAGACTACGCCATGATCGGCGACTGCGAAACCGCGGCGCTGGTGTCGCGGGCCGGCTCGATCGACTGGCTTTGCTGGCCGCGCTTCGACTCTGGCGCCTGCTTCGCCGCGTTGCTCGGCGACGAGGGCAATGGCTGCTGGTCGCTGTGCCCCACCGACCGCGACGTGCGGTCCACGCGGAGCTATCGCCGTGACACGATGATTCTCGAAACGCAGCACCAAACAGAATCTGGCAGCGTGCTCGTTGTCGATTTCATGCCGCTGCGCGACGGGCGCTCGGACATCGTCCGAACGGTGATTGGCTTGCGCGGGCGCGTCGGCATGCGCACCGACATCGCATTTCGCTTCGACTATGGGTCGATCGTGCCGTGGGTCAGCTGCCTCGACGACGGAACCCTGCGCGCCATCGCCGGCCCCGATATGATCGTGGTCCGCGGCGACGTGCCGCTGCACGGTGAAAATTTGACGACTGCCGGCGAGTTCACGGTTTCCGAGGGGGAACGCGTGTCGTTCGTCATGAGCTGGGCGCCGTCGCATCTCGAGCCACCCGAGCCGATCGACCCTGCAGAGGCACTCCAGATCACTGAGCAGTTCTGGACGTCGTGGGCCAGCCACTGCACCTACGGCGGCGAGTGGCGTGACGCAGTCATGCGCTCCCTTCTCACGCTCAAGGCGCTCACGCACTATCAGACAGGCGGCCTGGTCGCCGCTCTTACGACGTCGCTTCCGGAACGACTCGGTGGCTCGCGCAATTGGGACTACCGTTATTGCTGGCTGCGCGACGCCACACTATCGCTGCTCGCGCTCATGGACGCCGGCTATTATCGCGAAGCGGCGTCGTGGCGCGATTGGCTGCTCCGTGCCGCCGCCGGCAGCCCGGGGCAAGTTCAAATCATGTACGGGCTCGCCGGCGAGCGCATGTTGCGCGAGTGGGAGGTGCCCTGGCTCGCGGGGTACGCCGACTCCAAGCCGGTGCGCGTGGGCAATGCCGCGCACGGACAGTTGCAGCTCGACGTCTTTGGCGAGGTGATGGACGCGTTGCATCAGGCGCGACTTGGCGGCATCGCTGAAAGCGTCGAAGCGTGGGAACTTCAAAAAGCTCTCGCCGGACATCTCGCCAAAATCTGGCGACAACCGGATCAGGGCATCTGGGAAGTGCGCGGCAAGCCGCAGCAGTTCACCCACTCCAAGGTCATGGCCTGGGTGGCAATCGATCGCGCTGTGAAGAGCGCCGAGCAGTTCGGTTTGGACGGCCCGCTCGACGAATGGCGCGCGTTGCGCGACGAAATTCACGCCGACGTCTGCAACAATGCCTTCGACGAAAAGCTGAATTCGTTTGTGCAGGCGTACGGATCGACGCTCGCCGACGCAAGCCTCCTCGTCCTTCCGCTCGTGGGATTTCTCCCAGCCACCGACCCCCGGGTACGCGGCACCATCGATTACATCGAGCGAACGCTGCTCGTCAACGGATTCGTCCTTCGCTACGACAGCGAGCAGACGGATGACGGTTTGCCGCCGGGCGAAGGCGCATTCCTGGCCTGCAGCTTCTGGCTCGCCGACAACTACGTGCTGCTTGACCGGTGCGACGAAGCGCGAGCGATGTTCGAACGGCTGCTCTCGCTGCGCAACGACGTTGGCTTGCTGGCCGAAGGTTATGAGCCCGAGCTACAACGTCAGTTGGGAAATTTTCCGCAGGCGTTCTCGCACATCGCCTTGATCAGCACGGCGTTCAACCTCGATCACATACAGCGACAGAATCTCCCGCGGCCGGTGGATCAGCGGGAGCAGTATGCTGTTTAGGGTCTAGACGGTCTGTCATTCCGAGCAAAGCATGGAATCTTCTGTCCCCCATGGGGGACGAAAGATTCCCCGTCGCATCGCCCCTCGAAATGACACGCTGTGCTCAGAAAGTCCTGCCGTAGCGGCGGCCGGTGAGCGCGTAGCCAATGCGTTCGTAAAAAGCGTGGGCGTCGGATCGCTGCAGGGCTGTGGTGACATTGATTCGTTTCGCACCGCGCTCGCTGGCGAATTGTTCAGCGGCCTGCACAAGCGCGCGTCCAACTCCGCGCGTCCGAATTGATTCGTCCACTACGAGCAACGTGAGCTGCGCAATCGGGGATTCGTGATTCATCGTGTCGCGAACGTGGACGGTCGCCATGCCAACGACTGCCTCGCTGCTCAGTGCGACGAATGCTCGGGCGTTGGCGTCGCGCTCAAGCCGCTGCAGCCTGGCCGGCATTGCGGCGGCGTTCGCCGGATAGCCGAGTTGGGTAGAGAGGCGCGCGAGCGCGTCGGCGTCGGCCGGCCGCGCAACGCGCACGGTGATCGCAGTCATCGCGCTCCCGCGATCAATATTTCGCCAGGTAGCTGTCGAGTTCCCATGCGCTCACCTGAGTGATGTACTCTCGCCATTCCTGCCGCTTGGCCTCGATAAAGTTCGCCGTGATGTGCTTGCCGAGCGCACCAGTGATCACGTCGTCTTTTTCCAGTTCGTCCAGCGACTCGTTCAGATCATGCGGCAAATCGTCGATGCGTAGCCGGCGCTTTTCACGAAAGCTCATTTCCCAGATATTCTCATTCACGGGCTCGCGATAGTCAGCTTTTGTCTCAATTCCGTCCAGCCCAGCGGCAAGCATGACCGCGAGCGCCAGATACGGATTTGCCGCGGGGTCGGGCGATCGCAGTTCGACGCGGGTGCCAAGCCCGCGGCGGTCGGGTACGCGGATGAGCGGCGAACGATTGCGCATTGACCACGCTACGTTCACTGGCGCTTCATAGCCCGGCACGAGACGCTTGTACGAGTTCACCAACGGATTGGTGATCGCGCACATACCGCGCGCATGCCGCAACAATCCACCGATGTAGTGGAGCGCCGTCTTGGACAACTCCCACTCCGCCTTCGGTTCCCAGAATGCGTTGTCCTTGCCCTTGAACAGGGATTGATGCGTGTGCATGCCGCTGCCGTTCTGTCCGAATATGGGTTTCGGCATGAACGACGCGAGCAATCCGAACTGCGTGGCGACGTGCTTCACCACGAAGCGGAATGTGGCGATGTTGTCCGCGGTCTTCAGTGCATCAGCGTAGCGGAAATCAATTTCATGCTGGCCGTGCGCCACTTCGTGGTGCGCCGCCTCAACTTCAAAGCCCATGCGCTCGAGCATGTCCACCATGGCTCGGCGCGCGTCCTCGCCCAGATCCGCCGGCGCGAGATCGAAATAGCCGCCCACATCGTGAGTGGTGGTGCTCGCCTGGCCCGCGGCGTCCGGCTTGAAGAGAAAGAACTCCGCCTCCATGCCGGCGTTCATCGAGTAGCCCATCGCCTTGGCGCGAGCCAGCACCGACTTCAGCATACCGCGCGGGTCGCCGGCAAACGGCTCGCCGCCCGGGCTGGAGATGTCGCAGATCAGGCGGCAAATGCGACTGTCGGGATCACCCCACGGATACACGAGAAACGTGTCCAGGTCGGGCGCCAACAGCATGTCCGACTCTTCAATGCGCACGAAGCCTTCGATCGACGACCCATCGAACATGATGTCGCCGGCCAGCGCCTTCTCGAATTGAGACGATGGAATCTCGACATTCTTGTTGATGCCAAGGATGTCCGTAAACTGCAGGCGCATGAATCGGACGTTGAGCTTTTCCGTCAGCTCGAGAATGTCCTTTTTTGATGCGCCGGTGGTGTCAGGCGTGAGCGAGCGTGAACGCGCGGCCAGAAGACCCTCAGGGCTGAAGATGGCTATACGCTAAGGCGCTGCCGGGATTGTTGCAAAGCGGCGTCGCCACTACGGGCGGGCGCTCAGTCGCGCGCCGAAACCACAACCTGCGCCCGCCTCAGGATCCGGCCGCGAAACATGTACCCACGCTGCCGCAGCTCGACAATCGTGCCAGTTCGCACCGTTCCACCCACCGTCGAAACGATCTCGTGCTGATCCGGATCCACGCAACCAATTGTGGCGATCTCCTCGAGCTCGACCAGTCGCGCCATCTCGCGCGCTTCGCGCTCGAAATGCTGCAACCGCGAAACGGACCGTCGATCCGGCTTGATGCGAAGGGTCGCGATCACGTCGTCCAACGATTCCAGCACCGACAACATGCCGATCGCGCGTTGAAGCGCGCCCTCCCATTCTGCCTCACGCGTCGCGTCCTGCTCGGCGTGGGCCTGGGCCACCTGCGTTGTCCGTTCCACGAGCCGCGCCACCGTATCACTCTGTTGAACGCGCGACCGTTCCAGCTGGCTTCGCGTGTCATCGAGCTGCGCGTTCACCTGATCGAACTGGCGCTGCACCGCCTCGAGCTGCCCCTGTACTTCCGCAACCACGGAGGTGGGCACGAGCCCGTTGCGATCGCCCACAGCGGCTACGGCCTGGGTCACTCTCGATGCAATCTGGTCGTAACTCTTCGCGACCATCGCTTCGAGACGCACCGCCACAGACTCGATCGATTGCTGCACGGCTGCCGTATCGGCCATACGCGGCGCGTCGGCCCGAATGGCCTGCGGCCCGATCGCAGAAGCGTCCGGCTTCCCTTTCTCCGTCGCCTGTTCTTCGCGATCGGTAGACGACAGCAATTTCGGCGCGGCGAATCGCGGCGCCGGCTGCGCGAGCTCATCCGCCACCGCTCGCAACTGAGCGAGCATTTCGCCGGCAGGGTCCGCGGGCTCAGCGGGCGGCTCGTCGTCGAGAACGCGCACCTGGCCCTTCCACGCGCCATACAAATCCGGGGCCGCCTCAGACCCCCCCGCGAACGGGGGGCCGTGAGAGAACGCTACCGGTGTGTCCTCTTCCACCAGGGGCCGACGCCGCTTTTTTGTCATTGTCTAATCGCCCTGCGTTTGAACCTGGACGTGCGCCGGCAAATTCTCGCCTGTGTCCGGCGTACGCGTTACGGGAATGTAGTAGCCGTCCATCGTGCCGTATTCGTCGTACACGGCGGTGGAACCGATATCGTTGAGCACCGCCCCCAAAACCCGAGTCGGAGCGTGGCGCAGCAACGCAAGCCGCGATCGCGCCATGCGGCGCTCGGTTGCGCCGGTACGAAGTACAAGCAAGATGTTGCCCGTCGCGGCGCCCAACGCCAGAGCGTCGGCGCCAGCGCCAAGGGGGGCGCTATCGACGATGATGGCATTGAACAACGGACGCACTGCTGCAAGAAGTCTCGGCAGCTGCGGCGACATCAATAACTCCGGACCGCCGCCAATTCTCGTGCCGGCCGGAATGATCAGCAAATTGGGATGGGTGGACCGGCGGGCGATTGCGTCCGCCCTGGCGGTTCCCGCAAGAAAATCCGTGAGGCCCGGTTGTGCCGTGGTCCCAAATGTCTCGTGCAGTTTGCCGCGCCGGATGTCGCCGTCGATGAGCAAGGTCCGATACCCCGCTTCGGCGAACGATAGCGCCAGGTTTGCCGCGAGCAGCGACTTGCCCTCCGAGGCGCCGGGGCTGGTGATCGTGAGCTGCACCGCGTCGGCCGCCGGCTGTCCATGACGCAAGTTCAACCGTAACAACCGAAATGCTTCTACGGCGTGCGCCGCGTGCTCGCTGGAGTGATCGAGCTCCGTACCGCGCGCCAAGTGCGGCACCGCTGCCAGCACGTGCAGGCCAAGCTCGCCTACCTGTTCCGGATATCGAAGCGTGGGATCAAACCGATCGACGAGCAGCGCGGTGCCAATTCCCAGCCCCAACGCCGCCAGCACGCTGCCAAAGAACAGGTATGCCCGCGCGTCGGCTGTTGGTTGGACGGACGCCACGGCGCTGTCGAGAACCGTCGCCTGGGCGATTGCACTCTGCTGCGTGATTCGTAACGCATCGACACGCGCCTTGAGCATATTATAAAGGCTTTCCTTCGTGGACACGTCACGACGCAGCCGCGCCTCTTCCAACGTACGCTTTGGAATTGCCTCCAGAGCGCGGCGCGCGGTGGTCACCCGCGTGGCGAGACGGCGCTGCGACGTGCGCAGCCGGCTCAACACGCGACTCGCCTGCTGCGGAACAATTTTGCCGGCCAGTTGCTTGACGCGCGCGCCGGCGAGTTTAGTCCGCACGGAATCCACCGGACTCTGAAGACGCAACGCCTCGTACGTCGAATCGGCGACATTCAATTCGCCGACCGCCGCCGATAGTTCCGGCGTGACACGCGCCGAAGGAATTGCCATCAGCGCGCCCGCGTCGATGCGGCGGCGTCTGGCGTTCGCCACCACCCGCTCGAGCGCATTGCGCTCAGCGCGCACGCTGTCGTGCGCCGCCGTCAAGGCGAAGTACGTGCCCGCCGTGGGATTGTCCATGGTCATGCTCACCGACCGCGCACTCGGCTGCGTGATCGCTCGCGTGCGGAATCGGTTGAGTGCATCTTCCGCGGCTTCGAGCGAGCCGGTCGCCGCGGTCAACTGCGCTTCCAGCGTTGTGAGTGTCTGCGCGCCGCTCGCCTGTCCGAGTCCGGCGGCGGCAGCGATCACCTCACGGCCAAGCGAATTGAGAATATTCGCATCGGTCTGTGGATTCGATCCGCTGAGCTCCGCAATGATGAAGCTGGAATCTGCGGCGCGAACGGCCAGCCGGTCGCGAAGTGCGCGTGCGGCTTGCCGGGACGACGCGACCGACGATCCGGCGGCAAGCCCCGTCTCGGCCACCACCCGGTCGAGCACCGCGTAGCTCGTGGCAAGCTGCGCCCAACCCGCTGGATCGAGCGCGCGTGCCGCGGATGGCGTCGTGCCCTGCAGCCCGCGATCGCCGCGCGCAATCCAGACCGTGATGCGCTCCTGAAACTGCGGCGCAGCGCGCCGCCCGGCAGCCCATCCGACAATGACGCCCGCGGCGCCGAACCCCACAACTATCCACCAGCGCCGCCGCACCACGTCCATGGCGCGCCGCCACCGAAACCCATCGTTCGCGCGCGACCACCCCGACGGACCCTGCAGCGGGTCCGCGGCCGTGTTGGGCGCGAGGTGGTGGTGGGGTTGGACCGGCACGCTATGTCGGTACGATGGCAACGGGTGGTTTCGGGCTGCGCAACAGGACGCTGCTCGCCAGCACAGTGAGCGCGACGCGCCGTGCGCCGCAAAATGACATGCTTTCGCCTCGGGACGTCACGCGTCTGACGACTTGCGCAATGTGGCACAGCCGGAGCGCATTCGCGAGCATTTACCGCGAGCCGCCGCAACCGGATAACCCGCCGGTGCGGCGAAAAAAGATGCCGACGCGCCGCGCCGACACTGCACCAGCGACCCGCGCCGTGTAACTTTGAACGCGATGAGCTCTCCTATACCGCCCGCCACGCCCTCCGCCGACGCCCCGCAAACGTGTCCGAATTGCCGGACACAAGCGTCAGGTAAATTCTGTTCGAACTGTGGCGGATCACTCGCCGGTGCCACATGCGGCGGCTGCGGAGCGCCGCTCACCCTCGGCGCCAAGTTCTGCCATCGATGCGGCACGCCAGCCGGCGCGGAGGCCGCCGTGGACCAGCGCACTTTCTCCTCGGCGCTCCCGTGGGCTGTGGCGGCCATCGCTCTCGTTGCGCTGATTGCGCTCATCGCCGGACAGCGCTTCGGTCGCCCCCCAGCTCCGCCGGCGTTCGCGTCTGCGGTGGACTCCGGCGCGGGCACGGGCGGCGCGGCTCCGTTCGCCGGCGCTACGGGGAACGGTGCGGCACCGGACATCAGCCAGATGTCGCCCGCCGAAGCCGCGGACCGGCTCTATGATCGCGTGATGGGTGCGCACGAGCGCGGCCAGGCCGACACCGTAGCGATCTTTACGCCCATGGCCATGCAGGCGTACCAGATGATCGGCCCCCTGAATCTTGACCAGCACTACGACGTCGGGCGCCTGGCATCACTGGCCGGCGATGTGGCGGCGGCCAAGGCGGAAGCCGACACCATTCTCGCCCAGCACCCCAACCACCTACTCGGCCTCATTCTCGCCGCGACCGTAGCGCACATGCAAAAGGACGTCGCCGGCGAGCGCGCGTTGCATGCGAAACTGGTTGCCGCGGCTCCTTCCGAACGCGCCACCCAGTTGCCGGAATACATCACCCACGAGAACGACATCACGGCCGCGCTGAGCGCAAAAGCGCCGTAGCCCTTGGCTACGACGCTCCAAGCTCAGACCGCGAAGATCGGCTGATTCGACGCCGGGTACAGGCCGCGCTCTTCTCCAAGCGTCACAAGACGCTCCACGGCGCTCACGTCCGGTTCGATCGAATAGTCATTGACGTACAAATCGATGTGACTCTGGATCACGTCGGGCGCCATCTCCTGCGCATTTCGCTTGACGAATTCGGCGCATTCGCTGGGATGCGCCCATGACCGTCTCAGGCTGTCGCGAATTTCCGCGTCCACGCGCCGCGCCACTTCCGGACCAAGCTCGCGCCTGATCGCAATCGCGCCGAGCGGAATCGGACAATGCATGCGCGACTCCCACACCTCGCCCAGGTCGGCCAGCTTCACGAGCCCCTTTTGCGCGTAGGTAAACCGTCCCTCGTGAATCAGAACGCCGCAGTCCACAGCGCCGGTCAACACTGCGTCCTCGATCAAATCGAAGCGCATTGGAACAGTCTCGAAGTCGCCGAGCAGTTGAAGCAACAGCGCGGCCGTGGTGCGCTCGCCGGGAATCGCTATGCGTCCCCCCACGTCGCGCGGCACGCGGCTCACGAGCAGAGGGCCAACACCAAACCCGGCCGCCCCGCCGGCGCGGAGCAACGCATACCTCTCACGGATTCTGCCGTACGCCGCCACTGAAATCTTGGTCACGTCAAATTCACCGCGCTCTGCCCGCAGGTTCAATGACTCCACGTCGTCCAGCTCGAGGCGATAGCTGTTGACCATCGCGCAAAAAATGAACGTGTCGTTCGGACAGGGGGAAATCGCCAGACTCAACATCCCGCAAGGTCTCCGGTTTCTTCGATCCAGTTGATTACCGCGGCGCGTGCCGCGGCGGCAGATTCGATCAGTTTCCAGCCGGCGCGATCGCGATTACCAACGATGTTTGAGATTCCGCGCACCTCTCCCACTTTCACGCCCATGAGCCGGGCGACATGCACCACCGCCGCGCCTTCCATGGACTCCACAGCGCCGCCCGTGCGCCGCGTGAGCGACGCCGCTTTCTCCGCGGTTCCCGTGCACGTGGCGCAGGTGACGAACGGCACCCGCCTCGCGACGGGAAACAGGTCGAGCGGCAACCGATTGAAGACGGGAGTGATTCCTTCGATCACTGGAAAGCCGAGCGCCTGCATGTCCAGGAACCCCTCAGGCGAATCCGCCCCCAAGTCCCCGTACGTCTCGCTCTCGGCGCAGACCACGGAACCGATGCTCAAGTCGGACCCGGGATATGCGCCGCCCACGCCGCACACGATCAACGCCCCGACGGTGTTCTCCATCAGAAACCGCGTGACCGCGTACGCCGCATTCACCGGCCCAACGCCCGTCCTGAGGCGCGCCACCGACCGGCCGCCGACGCTGGCCGGCAACCCGTCGCCCTCGAGCGCGGCCGCAAAACACACCGCAAAATCGAAGCTTGCCGTCATAGTAAATAGGTTATCATCACGCCATTAACGCGGCAGTTCCTACCATCTTGGCGAACATCGTCAGATCATCCTAGTGTTTGTGGTGCTCCGCTTCATGACCCAGGGCGTGACGCACCCATCCCACCACCTTCGCCATCCGCGCGCCGAGCTTTCGCGCACGCTCGTTCGCGTCCGCGCCCGCCTGCTCCGACACGATTATTCCGCCACTCCGTGCAACCAGGTGCAGCGCATTGGCGTCCACCCCCGTAAGACCGAAGACGGCGTTCGGTAGTTGACCGCTGGACGTCAGTTCGCCGAGTACGGGCAGGAATGCGGCCGGCAACGTCTCGCCGGAATGCGCCAACAGCACGCCATCGTACTCGCGCAGATGGTCCGCTGACTCGAGACCTTTGTGCGCACCAGCCTGGCCGACGGACCGGATCTCGACTTCTGTGAATCGAACTTCCTTTGCTCCCGTCGCCGCGCTTTCCGCCAGCGATGTCGCCGCTTCGTCACCCGTATGAAACAGCACGATCAATTTCGGCACAGTGTCGATCTCCAATAATTCGTTGCGACTTGTCGCGTCGCTTCTTGACGAAGCCGTTTGCTCAGTATACTAAGGCGTTGAAAAGAGCCGGTGCGTGACACACACGCTCCGCACTGGTGCTCGGCATACGAAGTGCAGCCGCACGGCGACCGTGTGTCGTTCGTTTTTTTGCTTGATAAAACAACCCCTCAGGAGGCGGGCATGCCGCGAGGTGACGAGTTGCGCGAACAGTATCAGTTCTCCGATCGAGATGACGACGTTGACGATCTTGGCTACGGAAGTGGCGGAGGCGGCGGCGCGTCGTACGATGACGACGATGAGGAGGACGGCGGCTGGACGACCCACAAGGACGACAGCGACGATCTCTGGGACAGCACCGATGATTCCGACGACGACGAGGACGAGGAAGCGACAGTTGTAGAAGTCGTCGAGGAGGAGGAGGAAGAGGACGCGTTTGGTGCACCACGCCGGCCGGGGCGTCCTGGCCGTCCGCCAGGTTCCAAGTCGGCTTCGTCCAGCAGCGCATCGGCCGGATCGACGAACAAGCCCGCCGCGGCGAATTCGGCTGCCGAGAAGCCGCCGGTTGCCAAGACCAGCAGCAAGCCACCTGCGGCCAAAACGGCGCCGGTAAAGCCAGCACCCGTCAAGCAGGCACCTGCCAAGGCCGCACCTGCCAAGGCCGCACCTGTCAGATCCGCACCCGTCAAATCCGCGCCTGCAAAGTCACCGGCCAAGAAGGCTGCGACCACGAAGAGCGCGGCGAAAAAGAGCGCCGGAAAGGCCGCGGCCAAGAAAGGCGCACCTGCCAAGAAGGGGATCGTCAAAAAGAGCAGCGCAAAAACCGGCTCGGCGAAAAAGAGCAGCGCCCCTAAGGGCGGCAGCAAAAAGGCTCCAGCCAAGAAGGGCAGCGCCAAGAAGAGTCCGGCCAAGAAAGGCTCCGCTTCAAACGGCGGCGCCAAGAAAGGTGCAAAGAAGTCCGGTCGTCGTTAGCAAATCGCAATTGGAAAGCGGCAACGGGGCGTCGGCATGCGCGCTCCGTTGCCGCTTTTTCGCTAATATCCAGTCATGAATCGCGAGGGCGTCAAAGTCGCTCAGAATGTCGCCGCCGGAATTGCGCACGAACTGCGCACTCCGGTATTTGGCATCGCATCAGCGGCGCAGTTGATCCGGTATCGCATTGGCGACGACCCGGTGATGGAGAAGAACATCGGTCGAATTCTTCGCGAAACCGAACGACTCAACTCGCTTATCACCGCACTCACGGAGTACGGCCGACCGGAGCCGGTGCAACTCGTGCCCGCGGACCCGGACGAGATCTGGACCACCGTCCTGCAGACGCATCGCGGTGCGCTGGAGAGCAAGGCGCTGCTCGTGCAGCATACTCCCGTCGAACCGCGCGCAACTTGCCGCATCGACGCGCAGCAACTCGCCGAAGCGTGCGGCAATGTGCTCATCAACGCCATCGAGGCGGCCCCGGAAGGCAGCGACCTGTCGATCGTCTCGACCATCGCGAACGACGATTCGTGGCAGTCGCGAATCACCAATCGCGGCGACGTCGTAGCCTCAAGTGCGCTCGACCGCGCCTTTGAACCGCTCGTCACGACCAAGCCCGGCCACGCCGGCATTGGCCTCGCCACGGCGCACCGCATCGTGACCGATCACGGCGGCACGCTGCACCTCGACAGCAGCGACGTGCTGGGCACAACGCTGACGTTTACGCTCCCGCTCGCGCGTCAACCCTGATCGTTCCGGACGGTCCGAGTTATTGTTCGGGGTCCATCTCTAGAAACGGTTCTGCGCTGTCCATGTCTGATTCGCCACTCGCTCTTCTTCGCGCGCACTCGCGACAGGCTCCGTGGAACGCACGCGGCTTGGCCGCGCACGTCACCGCCCTGGTCGACGCCGCCGGCGTGCGCCCGACGAATGCGTCGGCGCGCGCCGCGCCGAGTGCGCGCTCGATTCGCTTCTACGTGGCGAACGGCTTGCTCGAGCGCCCGGATGGAACCGGCACCGCCGCCACGTACAACTATCGTCATTTCCTGCAGCTGCTCGCCATCAAGATCCGTCAGCGCGAAGGCGTCACGCTCGACACGATCAAAAAGGAAATGAAGGAGTTCACCGGCGACGCGCTCGAGCGGCGCGTGGCGTCGTCACTCGCCGCCGCACTCGGCGCCACCGTCGAAACGCGAAAGCAGGCGACGGACGACGAACCGTCCGCGAGCTGGCGCCGCTTGCCCGTGGCCGACGGCGTGGAAATCCACGTGCGCGACGACTCCCCGTCGGCGCGCGACGAAGCCCTTATGGCAATGCGCGAGGCCGTGCGCGCGGCGCTCGGGCGCGAGGATATTCGCTAGAGTAGCCGCGCCACCGCCGACGCGGCAGACTCCATCATCTTGGACCACACCGAGCGGCGCTTGAAGGTGTCGAGCTTGAGTTCCTTGGAGTAGCGCAGGTCGTCCATGAACACCGAATCCATCCGCTTGCCGAACGTGCTGTCGAGCACCACCAGATTCGATTCGTTGTTGAACGCCATGGACCGGTTGTCGAAATTCATCGACCCCACGGAGCTCCACACCCCGTCGGCGACGATCGTCTTGGAGTGGATCATCGTGGGCTGATATTCGTAAATGCGAATGCCCGCGCCCAAGAGCTCCTCGTACCAATGCCGGCCGGCGTACCAGGTGGTCTTCACGTCCGTTTTCGCGCCCACCGTGAGAACTCGAACATCGACGCCGCGCTTCACCGCGTCCTCCAGCAGCCCACGAAAGTCGGTGTCGGGCACGAAGTAGGAGTTGGTGATGTAGAGCGTCTTTCGCGCACTGGCAATCGTCAGCACAATGAATCGCTCGGCCGGCGTGCTGCCGGTGGTGGGCGCCGTGAACAACACGCCGGCATGGGTCGGACCCACGGGCTCGAAGCCCGAGTTCGGAAAAAACAATCGGCCGGTGATCAGCTCGCCCGTCGCTTCGGCCCATGCCGCGGAAAAGGCAGCTTGTAGCTGCATCACTGCCGGCCCCTGAAAGCGAACGTTGGACTCCCGCCACTGGTCGTCGTGATGTCCGTCACCCAGCCAGTAGTCTGCAAGTCCAAACCCGCCAGTCCAGGCTACGTGTCCGTCCACCACCACCACGCGCACGTGCGAGCGATCAGCAGCGTTGTGAATCGTGTACCAGCGCAACGGCCGCAACTCGGCCACCTCTACGCCTGCGTCGCGCAGCCCCTGCAGATACTCCTTGGACAGGTGCTGCGAGCCAAAGGCATCGATCAGAAAAAGAACGCGCACCTTGGCCCGTGCACGTTCTTTGAGGACCACCGCCATGGTGTCGGCAACTTTTCCCGGCAGCGAGTAGTACATCTGCACGGTGATCGTGCGCTGCGCCGCCCGCAGATCCGCCCATAGTTTTGGATAGGCGTCGCCGTTCAACTCTTGATCGACGATGTTTCCGGCAAACACGTGAGTACCGGTGAACAGCTCGAAGGTGCGCTCGAACAGCGAATCCGTCATCGCCGGCGCCTCCGTAGCGTTGAGCGTCACCACCGAGCCCACTGGCGTGCCCCGAGTCACCGTGAGCAGGCCAATAAGCGCCAGCGCCAACACGAAGAACGAGAGCACCACGAGACCAACCCGCTTAAGTCGCGACATAGGCATGCTTCTCCTAACACGGTCCGTGCCACGACGAGCTCGGTTCTGGTTTGTGGGGGCTCAATCCGCCATGCTTCTCCAAGCCTTTAGCCACTTTTTAATATGTTCACGGGTTCTACGGTTCTACTCACCGGCGTCGGTGCCGAAGGCCAGGTTGGCGAGATCGTCGCACAGGCGTTCGCCGACCTGGGCGCGTCTCTGGTGCTCGTCGATCGCACGGCGTCGAACGTCGAGGCGCGGGCGGCGGCGATCGTCGCGAGCGGACATGACGCGCGCGGCTATGTTTGCGACCTCACGGACGGCAACGCCGTCGCCGCACTCGTGGAGCAGGTCCGCGCGAACCATGGCGGCGCATTGCACGCGCTGGTGCACATGGCCGGCGGGTTTGCCATGAGCGGGCCGGTAGCCGAGAGCAGCGTGGAGGTATGGAACCGCCAGCTTGCGATCAATCTCACCACGGCGTTTCTCACTACTCGCGCATTCATCCCCATGCTGCGCGCCGCCAGCGGCGCCATTGTGCTCTTTGCCTCCGAAGCAGCGCTGCCCGGATCGAGCAACGCCGAGCGCTCCGCGTACGCCGTGGCCAAGAGCGGCGTGGTGACATTGATGCGCGCGATCGCCGCGGAGGAGCGTACGCACGGGGTGCGCGCCAACGCCGTTGCGCCCATCTCCATTCGCACCGCCGCGAACGTGGCTGCCATGGGAAATGACGCTCGCTACATCGAGCGCGACCAGGTTGCCGCCGCGGTGACGTTCCTTTGCTCGAGCGCCGCGAGCGCCGTATCCGGCAGCGTTCTTCCGCTATCGTGAACGTGGCCGTGAAGCGTCGTCCCCACGCCCGCACGGCATTGCTCGACCGGGCGCTCGAGGGACTTCCGCTCTTTCGGCTCAGCGACACGACGGAAGACCAGGCGATCTCCTACACCACGGACGACGGCGGCCGTTGGCGCGTACTCGCCAACCCAGGCGATCGCCTGCCCGGCACGTTCGATCAAGACGTGTACGTGGAGCTCATGTACCGCTACCACGAACAGGGCTCGCCGGCGGACGGCGCGCTCGCGTTCACACTGCACGCCTTTCTCCGCTCCATGGGCCGGCAAGCGGATGGCCGCACCTACGAACAGCTCCGCGCCTCGCTGGCCCGCCTGGAGCGGACTGTCCTGCAATCCGAGCGGTGCTATTTCGACGCAACGCTCGCGTGCTCGGCAGACGCCAACTTCACGGTGCTGAGCTCCGTGATGGTGGAGCGGCGCCGCGCGTCGGAACGCGACCAGCTGGCGCTCTTCCCTACGCTCGTTGCCGCCGAACCGGGCCAGGCCCGCGTCGTCATTTCGCCGACCATTTGCCAGAACCTGTCGGCGCGCTACGCCGTGCCGCTCGACGTCCAGCGCTACCTGTCCCTTCCGTCGCCGGTGGCGCGCCGGCTCTTTCGGCTGATCGAGCTGGCTCGCGTTGGCGGCTCGGCCACCTGGCGTGTGTCGCTGGACCGGCTGCGCGACCAGTTGCCACTCGCGCAACGGTATCCGTCGCACTTGCAGCGAGTGCTCCAGCCGGCGCACGACATGCTTAAGGCCAGCGGCGTGATTCGCGACGCCGTCGTTCGTCAACAGAAGCGGGAGTGGTTCGTCGATTACATGTTGGCAGGTCGTGGCGACGGGAAATCCTGACGGACCCGAGGCACGGTCCGGATCCGCGCGGGCCCGCTATCGAACAGTCGGCGGCTGGGCGTGTATCACTCACACAGACCATGTCCACCAAGCTCGACAAAACCATCCGACGCGAGATCGAGATCGACGGTGAACTATTCACCATTACGATCTCACCTGAGGGGTTCCGCTTGACTCGAAAGCGGTTCCGCTCGGGCGTCGCGTTGTCGTGGAAGTCACTCTGGACTCGGCAGCACGGAGACGTTTCCTTCACGGACCCGTCCGATTCGACGACCGACAGGTAGCCTGCGCGAGATGCGGCTTGGATCTCGCCTTCGCTCCCACCGGCGTTATCGTTCACGTACCACATCACGCCGGACACCTGCATGAAACGCAATCGCATTGTCGCGCTGATCGGCGCGTGCCTCATCCCCGTCGTCGCGGGCGGCTTTCTGTTGCAGGCCAAAAGCCAGCAGGAAGGCGCCGTACTCCTGGACCAGGTCATGTCTCTGGTCGGCGATCGTTACGTCGACACGCTGCCCGCAGCGGACGTCTACGAAAAGGCCGCTACCGGATTGGTGAAGGAGCTCAATGATCCCTACAGCGAGCTGCTCACCCCCAAGGATCTCAAGCAGTTCAACACGCGCACCAACGGTCGCTACGGCGGTTTGGGCATGTTGATCCAGCAGGAT
Organism: Gemmatimonadaceae bacterium; assembly: GCA_041690755.1. Taxonomy (GTDB): domain Bacteria; phylum Gemmatimonadota; class Gemmatimonadetes; order Gemmatimonadales; family Gemmatimonadaceae; genus JAQBQB01. Next base: position 66,380 of record JBEPWA010000004.1, read on the forward strand.
CCTACGACCAAGGCGCTTCAGGTCGTGCAGGTGTATCCGAATTCGCCGGCCGAAGAATACGGCATCCGCGAAAATGACCACATTGTGAAGGTTGGGCCGCTCTCCACCGATGGTTGGACCATCACCCAGGTATCCGACTCGCTCCTGGGAACGCCGGGCACCAAGGTCAACGTCACGTTCGCCCGCCCGGGCGTGCCGGCGCCGATAGTCGGCGATTTCGTGCGACGCGAAATTCACATCCCAGCCGTTCCGTACACGGCGACGATGGGCAACAAGATCGGCTATTTGCCGCTCAATCAATTCAATGAAAACGCCGCGGAGAACACCGCCGCGGCAGTCAAGAAATTCCAATCGGACGGCGCCCGCGGCATCATCATCGACCTGCGCGGCGACCCAGGTGGCATCCTTACGGAGAGCCTGGAAATCGCGAACATGTTCCTTCAGCCCGGCCAGCTGCTTGCCAGCGTGCGCGGACGCGAGGGGCCACCGCAGATCGAGAACGCCAAGGTGACGCCCATTGCGCCCACCATTCCGCTCGTCATTCTCACGGACGACCATAGCGCCTCGGCGTCGGAGATCGTCACCGGCGCATTGCAGGACCATGATCGCGCGCTCGTGGTTGGACAGACGAGCTTTGGAAAGGGACTGGTACAGGGCGTCTACAACCTAGACGGTGGGTATGCGCTCAAGCTGACCACCGGCAAATGGTTCACGCCCAGCGGCCGCTCAATTCAGCGTCCACGCAAGTTCGTGAATGGCCAGTTCGTCGAGATCAAAGCCGACACCAACGAGACGAACGCTAGCAAAAAATCGCGCCCGGTCTACAAGTCGGACGGCGGCCGCGTTGTGTATGGCGGCGGCGGCATCACGCCAGACGTCATCGTGCAGGACGACACGCTCACCACGGCCGAGCAGAAGTTCACGCGCGCCGTGGCCCCCAAGAGCCAGGACTTCTTCACGGTGCTACAGGATTACGCCATCGAGCTCTCCAAGACGGTGAAGCCGAACTTCACGGTGCAGCCGGCCTGGGTGAATGAGTTCTATAACAGGCTCCAGTCCAAGGCAGTGCCGGTGGATCGCGCCACGTACGACGCCGCCAGCCGATATGTGACGCGCGCGCTCGATCAGCGCGTGGCGCATTATGCGTTCGGCGATGCCGCGGCAAAGCAGCGCGACCTGGCGTACGATGCACCCCTGCGCAAGGCGCTCGAACTGCTGGACAAGAGCACGACCCAGCGCCAATTGTTCACCAGCGCCGGCGAGACGCTGGCGAATGGCCCGGAAGCCGTTTCGCCCGCGGTGAAAAAGCCGTAATTTCCGGAATGCGACTAATCCCCCTCACCGCCGCCGCGTGCACCATCGTGGCGGCGGTTTTGGCATGCGCCCCAAGCGCGGCAACCCACCTCGTGCCGCCCGAAGCTGGCGAGCACCATTTCGCCAACATCCATCAGCTGACGTTCGGCGGCCAGAACGCTGAAGCGTACTTCAGCGCCGACGGAAAGCGCCTCATCTTCCAATCGACGCGCGACGGCCGCACTTGCGATCAGCAGTACGTCATGAACGCGGACGGCACTGGCGTGAAAAAGGTGTCCACCGGCTTAGGGAAGACGACCTGCGGCTATTTCTTCGACGCCGACCAAAAGATCTTTTTCGGGTCCACGCACGCCGCGGATTCTGCCTGCCCGACCAAGCCCGACCCGTCCAAGGGCTACGTGTGGGGATTGGACCCGTATGACATCTACACGGCGAACGCCGACGGCACGAATCTCAAGGCGCTCACGCACTACGGCGTCTACACAGCCGAGGGCACGCTGTCGCCCAATGGGCACACGATGGTGTTTACGTCGCTCAAGGGCGGAGATCTCGACATCTACACCATGGAGACCGACGGCTCCAATCTGAAGCAACTCACGTTTCAACCCGGTTACGACGGCGGGCCGTTCTGGTCACACGACGGAAAACAGATCGTCTACCGGGCATGGCACCCAAGCGATACGGCGCTCACCAATTATCAGGATTTGCTCAAGCAGCGGCTCGTGCGGCCCAACCGCATGGAAATCTGGGTCATGAACGCCGATGGTTCGAACCAGCACCAGATCACGAATCTCGGCGGCGCGAACTTCGCACCGTATTTCACGCCGGACGACCGGCGGATCATTTTCTCGTCGAATTACAAGAATCCGAAAAGCCGGAACTTCGACTTGTATTTGGTCGATGTCGATGGATCCAACCTGGAGCAGGTGACCGACCACCCGGAATTCGACGGGTTTCCCATGTTCAGTCCGGACGGGAAGAAGCTCGTATGGGGCTCGGGACGAGCGTCAAAACCAGGCGAGCTCAACCTATTCATGGCCGATTGGAAGTAAATTCGGCTGTAAACGTTTGAGTATTCGTTGGCGACGACAGGGTCTGTTCGATAGATTACCGTTCTGTAATCTCTCCCTTTTGCTTTGTGTTCCCCACCCTGTCCGATCCACGGGTGTTGGCCGATGCCGGCCGACCGCGTTCGACGCGTCCCCGCAGATCCCGGAACGGTAACGTACCATGTCGCGCAGAATTCGACTCGGCGAGTCACTCGTCGAATCGGGCCTCATCACGCAAGGCCAGCTGGATGAAGCCCTCACGCGACGTCTCACGTCTGGGGAGCGGATTGGCGAAGCATTAGTCGGGCTCGGGTACATCAGCGAGCGCGACCTCCTGCGCACGCTCGCGCAAGACGCCGACATTCCCTTCCTCGAAGCGCGTGAGCTCGTCGTCGATCCCATGGTCGTCGGCCTCGTCTCCGCTCCCGTCGCCCGATCGCAACACGTGCTCCCGCTTCGCCACGAAGCCAAAGCGCTGCTCGTTGCCATGGCGAATCCGTTCGACGTCGGCGTCATCCGATCGCTCGAGCGATCCACGGGAAAGCACATTCGCGTTGCCGCCGCGGATCCAGCCGATATCGCCAACCTCGTGGAATCCGTCTACGGGATGTCGGGCAATGGCGCCGGCCAGATCGCCAATCAGGCCACCGGGCAGCAGAACGCCAACCGCGCTCGCTCCAGCTGGTCGCAAAACGCGAGTGCGCCGCCCGCCGCCCCGGCGCGTGGCGCGGTGAATGTCTCCGTCGACGACACCATGACCGCCGCCGAGTTGGCGGACGACGTGATTCGCCGCGGCGTCATGTTGAGCGCCACGGACATCCACATCGAGCCCATGGAAGATGTGGTGCAGATCCGCTACCGGGTGGACGGCCTGCTTCAAGACGGCCCGAGCTATCCCAAAGCGCTCCAGGCGTCGCTCCTCAGCCGCCTCAAGATCCTCTCGAGCCTGGACATCGCCGAGAGCCGGCTGCCGCAGGACGGACGCGTACGCACCCGCGTGGACGGACGGCTCATCGATCTTCGCGTGTCCACGTTTCCCACACTGCACGGCGAAGACACCGTGCTGCGCGTGCTCGACCGCGGTAAGGTCAACCTCAAGCTCGAGACGCTGGGCATTCAGGCGGACGATCTGGTGCTGCTGCGCGAGGCGCTGCAGAAACCGTTCGGTCTCATGCCGGTGACCGGCCCGACCGGCTCCGGAAAGACCACCACGCTCTACTCCGCGTTGCTCGAGATGAATACCGGCGAGCGCTGCCTGATCACGCTCGAAGATCCGGTGGAATACGAGGTGGAAAAGATCCGGCAGTCGCAGATTAACGTGCGCGCCGGGTTGACCTTTGCGTCCGGGCTTCGCTCCATGCTGCGGCACGATCCGGACGTCATTCTTGTTGGCGAAATGCGCGATCAGGAAACTGTGCAAATCGCGCTCAGCGCGGCGCTCACCGGCCACTTGGTGCTGACCACGCTGCACACCACCACGGCGGCCGGCGCCATTCCCCGTTTGCTCGACATGGGCGCCGAGCCGTTCATCGTGGCGTCTGCCATTTCGTTGATCGCGTCCCAGCGTCTAGTTCGCGTGCTCTGCCCCGAGTGCAAGGTGCCCACCGAGCTTCCGGAGGCGGTTCTGGAGCGTTTCCGCATGACCGGCGGCCAAGCCTATCGCGGTGTGGGCTGCAACATGTGCCGGAACACCGGTTTTCGCGGTCGAATCGGCATTTTCGAGTTTTTGCCAATTACCGAGGAAATCGTCTCCGCCATATATGATAGGCGGTCGTCGGAAGACATCCGCCGCATTGCCCGCCGCCCCACTCTTCTGGACGACGGGCTTCGCAAAGTCCAGGACGGAACGACCACGCTGGACGAGGTCCTTCGTGTCACAGCGTAAGTCGTTTCAGAGTATTTGAGGATCCGTGCCAGAATATTGGTATAGCGCGCTCAGCGACGACGGTGCCATCAAGGAGGGTTTTCTCAACGCCTCCAACGAGCTGGCGCTGGAAGATCAGTTGCGCGACAAAGGCGCGTTTCTGATCCGCACCGAGCTGCGTGAAAAACCAGCGGTGGTGCACAAACTCACCGACGGCAAGGTCGATCGCAAAGAGCTGTTGGCGTTCCTCGAGTACATCGCCGGCGCGTTCGACGTGGGCATTCCAATTCTCGAAGCGCTCGACGACGTGTCCACGCGCTTGAACTCCAAGCGGCTCAGCAAGATCGTTGTCGAGGTTCGGTACGCGGTGTCCGAACAGGGCATGAGTCTGTCCGCGTCCATGGCGCAGCACCCGCTGGCCTTTCCCGAGCTGTGCATCGGAACAATCCGCGCCGGTGAAGCGAGCGGCGAGTTGGGTTACGCGTTGCGACAGCTGGTGGAGTACATGGACTGGCAGGAGTCGATTACCTCGCAGCTGCGCCAGGCGACCACGTATCCGATCATTGTCGTTGGAGCAGTAGGCCTGCTCGTGCTGGGCTTGATCGGATTTGTATTTCCAAAAATTCTCCCGCTGCTGAACAGCCAGAAGGTAAAGCTGCCGCTACCCACGCGGGTCATTCTCGCGGCGTCCAAGTTCCTGCGCGCCGAGTGGCTCATTGCGCTCGTAACGTTCAACGCCCTCGTGCTGGCGGTGTACTTCATTCGGCGCACGGACCGCGGACGGCTGTTCTTCGATTCGATGAATCTCAAGCTGCCGATTTTCGGTCCGCTCATTCGCGACGTGAACATGGCGCGCGTGGTGACGTATTTGAGCCTGTTCTACCGCACCGGCGTGGACCTCGTGCTTTCGCTGACGATCGTCGAGCGGATCATCGGCAACCGGGCCGTGTCACTCGCTGTGGGACGAGCCCGCGAGCAGGTGACGCAGGGTGTGTCGATTGCCGCGGCGCTCGGACAGTCGCCGCTTTTTCCCACGGTGGTGCTGCGTGCCGTGGCGCTGGGCGAAGCGACGGGTAACCTCGACCAGGCGCTGGCGCGCACGAAGGATTATTACAGCCGCGAGATACCCGCCTCAGTACGGCGAATGATCACGTTGCTCCAGCCGGCGCTCATCGCGATGATCGGCGGCGTGATTCTCACCGTGGCGCTGGCTATCGTGCTGCCGATTCTGAACATCTACAACTCGATTGGCCACCGATGAGCAGCGGACGCAAAACCTTCGGTGCGCTCATCTCGCACGACGTTGTCTGCCTCGTGGAGTGCGCGGCCGAAAAGACCGGCATTCGCGTCGTGGGACAATGGACGGACAGCGGCCCCTCAGCGTCGATCAATGACGCCCTCGAGCGGCTGCGCGGTCTGCTTGCGGCGAACGACGTCCGGAATGCCACGCTGGCGCTGGCCGTCGAGCAGTTCGGCGTGTTTCACCATGTCATGATGCTGCCCGGCGCGGCAGACGACGTGCTGCGTCCGGTGGTTCGGCGCGAAGTGCAGCGCGTGTTCGGCGTCAGCGACCCGGTGATCATGTTCACGCGCGGTCCACAGCACGAAGCACGGGGACCCAGCCGAGCCGACGCGCGCACTGCGCCGCGTCAGCTCTTCGTGGCTGGCGCGCCGCGCGAGACCATCGATGCGCTTAGCCACGGGTTCGCCGAGCGCCACATCACGGTGGAGACGGCCACCGTCGTCCCCAAGGCAATTCACAGCCTGTTTCATGCGTGCGGCGGCGGGAGCGAGCCTACGGCGGTGTTGGTCTGTCTGGATGGTGGACCGCACCTCTCGTATTTCCTCGACGGCCGTTTGGAGTTGGCGATCGATCCGCCCATCGCGCTCGAAGGCGATCGTTCGTCGATACCGGTGATGCTCGACCAGATCGAGCGCGGATCTGTGTACTTCCGTCAGCAGTTTCGCGGCGCCACGGCCACGCGGTTACTGCTCGCCGCGCGGCATGGTGAATACGACGCGCTGGCGGCGGCGATTCAATCGCGGATGGGCATTCCGGTGAGTCCGTTGTTTTCCGGCAACGCATCGCCTGAAGCGGTCGTGGCTGTCGGCGCAGTGCTCGAGGCGCGCAGTCCGGCCCCGCTTGATCTCTATCCCCACCCTCCAACGTTGTCCGACCGCCTGTCGGTGGTCGCGCGCGGACCTAACCTCGCGGTGAGTTGCTCGGTGGCCGCCGCCGCCATTGCCGGCATCTGGGCGCTCTCGCAGTTCGCTGCGCTCGGATCGGCGCGACGCGAATCCGATGGGCTGCGCGCGTCGGTGAGCAGCGGGATCACCGCGGTGGCACCGATGCGCGAAGTCGCACAGCGGCGCGCCGATTTTTCACGTCAGGTGGCGTTCGTGAAGCAGTCGGACGACGAGCGTTCGTCGCTCACCACCGCGCTGGAAGCCATCGCACAGGAAGCGCCACTCGGCGTGCGGTTTGATTCGCTGCGTGTGTCGCGCACAGTGGACGGTTGGTCTGCTGCCATTAATGGGCGTACCAGCGGTGCATCGGCCGGGCAATCGGTACGCAGTCTGGACAACTTTTCTAATTCGGTGCGGGCGCGGCAGGGCGTGTCTGCACTCAGTCTCGATTTCGGCTATCCGGCGTCTGACGCTGACTCGACGCACGTGGCCGGTGCTGGGGTGGAGCTCACCTTTCGAATCACCTTTCAGCTCGCCCGAGACGCCGCTGCGGCGGCGGGAGGCGGTCGCTGATGCCGATGACCATGGCTAGCGTCCGGACGTTTTCGACGCGTTATCGCGTGCAGGCGGAGTGCATCGCAGTGGCGGTGCTGGCGTTCGTGGTGTTCGTGGTGCTGGGAATCGGCGCGCGCCGCAAGCTGGTCCCGGTGCGGGCCGACTTGGCCACGGCGTCGATCATCGACCGCGAGATCACGGGCTTCAGGGCCGCATTCAAGCCGTCTCCCACGGCAGACAACCCTAACGTGTCGCTACCCGACTCGCTGGCGATCTCGGTTCCGCGGGACGATCGCGTTTCGCTCGCCGGCGACCTGGCGTCGCGCGCTGAGCTCGTTGGGCTATCGGGCGTGCGAGTGAGCTTTGCGGCGCCGGACAGCGCAACGGCGCCCGAACACCCAGCGCTGTTTTCCGCTACCGTTGCGGTCGCTGACTACGGCGTGTCTGTGGACTGTTCTGGCAGTTTCGCGCAGGTACTGTCGTTCGTCAATCAGCTACCGCCATCCGTTGCATTGCAGCGCATCACGGCCGTGCGAGACAAGTTCGGATCGCATTTCCACGTAATGCTAGCGGTATTCGAGGCGCCGACGACGGCACAGCATGGGTGAAAACTTCCATCGCTCGCTGGCCGCCGTGGTCATTGCGATCGCTCTCACCGCGTTTCTCGGCTGGCGGTCTTTACGCGGTACGGAATCGCTCCGTGGCGCTCCGCTCCAGGCGCCGCTACCGAGTCCGCAATTGACACCGCTCATGCCGTACACCCAGCCGTTGGCCGACACTGTCGCAGTTCCGCGGGCCGGACGCGTCGCGGTGTCGCTGGCGCGCGATCCCTTCGGCGCGGCGGTGATTGCGCAATCTTCACAGAGTTCGCATTCCTCGGGCGGCGCGGTTGCCGCGTCCGCGCCCAGGGAGGGCGCCTCGCTCCACGTCACGGCCACGATGATCGGTGGCGCCCGCCGGGCAGCCGTGATCAACGACATGTTGGTTTATGTCGGAGATCAGGTGCCGGGCGGCGGCAAGCTCACGTCTGTCGAGCGCGACCGAGTGGTCGTTACCGATACAAAAGGCACTTCGCACGTAGTTGCAGTCAAAGAGGGAGAGAATTGATGACGTTCCAACCGTTCAACCACGCCCAATCGCGTACGGCGATTCGCGTTGCGGTGCTCGGCGTGCTGGCCGCGATGGCGGCAGCGTGTGCCAGCGCGGCGCCGGGGCACCAAGTACAGACATCGGTGCACGTTGACCCGGTTCAATTTCCCATTGCGGCCGCTGCGCCGGCCGTTGCGCCGACGAATGCGCCGGCAGCCGGCACGCTCGAGCCGCCCGCGCCACCTGCCTTGCCGCAGTTTTCGGGCACACAGCAGCCCGCGCTTTCGGCGGCGCCGCAACAGCGCATCAGTCTCGTGGATGTGCCCGAGGGCACGTCGATCGCTACTGCCGTGTCGCAGCTCGGCGCCAAGCTCGGGCTCACCGTGAGCGTCGATCCAGACGTTCGCGGAACCACACACGCGAATCTTCGCAACGTCACCGTGGATGAGGCGCTGCGCACGCTCGTCACGGATAAGGGATATCAATATCAGCTGAGCGGAAACGTGCTTCGCGTCGTGCCGATTCGGCTCGAGACCAAGACATTCACACTCGACTACGTAGCGTTGTCGCGACAGGGTTCGATGAGCACCGTGGTACAGCGTCGCTTGTCGAACTCCGTGGGATCGCAGCAGGTAGGCTCCACGGCCGGCCTGAGCGCGCTCGCATCGAGCGGCGGCGGCGGCGACGTGCTGACCGCCCAGTCGATCGCCGACATCTGGCAGGAAATCCGCGTGTCGCTGGTCGGCATCATGCAGGCGGGCACGATTCAGCGTGGAACGGGCACTGCGGGGTCGGCTGACGCCGCGTCATTATCCGGCACACAGGCTGCGCCAAATCAGGCGCAAGTTGGATCGTTCGGAACCGGAGCGTCGAGTGTTGGGTTTGCCGACGGGTCCAGCCTCGTTATCAGTCCGATCTCCGGATTGATCAACGTGACGGCCATGCCGGAAAAGCTTGCCCAGGTTCAGAAGTTCATCAACGATTTTCAATCGTCGGTGTTGAGACAGGTACTCATCGAGGCGAAGATCGTCGAGGTGAGCCTGTCCAACAAGTTTCAGTATGGGCTCGATTGGAATGTGATTTCCAGCGGCGGCCGGTACGGCCTCAACATCGCCAACGATCCGAGCGTTCAGACAACTGGCAACGCCGGCAACGTGACGTTCAAGCTCACCGGCGGCTCGACGCAGATTAACGCGGTGCTCACCGCACTGAGCACGCAGGGCAATGTGAGCGTTTTGTCGAACGAGAAGACCAGCGCGCTGAACAACCAGCGAGCGATCTTCAATGTGACCACGGATCAAATCTACTTCTCGGTCACGCGCACTCCGTTGCTCAACTCCAACGGCGGCGTGATTTCTTTCCAGAGCTCGATCAATCCGCAGCAGATTTCGGTCGGCGTGGTGCTCGATGTGTTGCCGCAGATCTCGGCAGACAACGTCCTGACGATGGATATCCGCCCCGCGGTGACGAACGTCGATCACGTGGAAACGATCACGTTGTCGGACGGCACTACGGCGAGCGCCCCGGTCATTGCGCGCCGCGAAGGCGACACCATCGCGCGGTTGCGGGCCGGCGAAACGATGATCATCGGCGGCCTGGTGCAGACGACGAAGAACAGCGTGAAAAGCGGCATACCGATTCTCAAGGATATTCCCTTCATCGGCAAAATGTTTACGCACATCAACAACACCGAAACGCGTTCCGAGCTTGTGATCTTTCTGACGCCCACGGTAATCAGCGGTGCACCGGCGGGGAGTGGGGGAGGGAGCCGCTAGCATGTACGAACAGTTTTACGGGCTGAGCGACAAGCCGTTCTCCCTCACGCCCAATCCGCGGTTCGTCTTCTACTCACAGCAGTATCGTGAGGCGGAGGGGCAGCTTCTGTACGGCATTAACAATCGCGAAGGCTTCATGCTCGTGACCGGCCAGCCGGGCACGGGCAAGACGACATTGTGCCGCGACTTGATCGAGAAGCTCGACCGCGAAAAATCGCAGTCGGCACTAATCTTCAATCCGTTCCTCAATGGCGTGGAGATGCTCGCCGCGCTGCTCACGGAATTCGGCGTCAGCGTGCCGTCGGGCGGGTCGCGCAAGGATCTGCTCGATCGTCTCAACCAGTTCCTGCTCGCACAGCTGGCGCTCGGCAAGAGTTGCGTTGCCATTTTCGACGAGGCGCAGCACCTATCGGCCGAGTTCCTCGAGCAGATCCGGGTGCTGTCGAATCTCGAGACCGATCAGGAAAAGCTCATTCAGATCGTGCTCGTGGGTCAGCCGGAGCTGCTCGACAAGATTCGGACGCCGCAAATGGCGCAGTTGGACCAGCGCGTCTCCATCCGATGCACGCTCACCGATCTCGACGAGCAGGAGACAGACCGCTACATCCATCATCGGCTGAACGTCGCCGGGGCTCGCGGTCAGATTCGCTTCAGCCCAAAGGCAGTGAACGAGATCTATCGCGGCTCGCACGGCGTGCCGCGCCTGATCAATCTCATTTGCGACCGGGCGCTCCTCGCCGGGTACGCCGCGCAGACGCGCGACATCCAGCCGGACCACGTGCGCAAGGCCATCGCCGCGCTGCGCGGCGAGGACGCCGAAGTCAGCGCGAACGTGCTCGAGGCGGGACGGCCGAGATGGCGCTACCGCGCTGCGGTGATCGGTGCGGTGCTCGTCGTGGCAGTGGTGTCTGGGGGAGTGGCGTTCTGGCCGCATCACGTCGCGACGTCTCCGGACGAGGCGCTCTATTGGCGCGCCACGACCCAGGCCACAGCGACTGACGCGGAACGCGACCTTCAGAAATTCGTCGCAACATATCCGAACTCGCCGCGCTTTGACGATGCGTTGCTTCGTCTCGCGCAGCTCGAGCTGTCGCGCGGTGATCGCGCCGCTGGTACGCAGCACCTGGCCCAGCTGGCGCAGCACGCGCCGGCCGGCGAGATGCACACCAGAGCCGTGGTGCTGACATCGATCACCGCGCTGGACGCCGGCGATACGACCGCGGCCTGCCAGTCGGCATCGCCTGCTCCCTCACAGACCGCCGTCACGGACACAGCGTTGGCGCGACAGTTGGCGTTGGTAACCGCAGCCTGCGCGGCGCATTCCGCCTCGGGCAGCGCAACTCCGGCCGATTCGACGGCGCCGGCCGACAGTGTCACTCGGCCGAAAACTGCGAAACCGGTGAAGCCATGAGCTTGATCAGCGAAGCGCTGAAGGAAGCGCAACGATCGCACTCGCAGCGTGTCTCGCCCAAGAACCAGACGCCGTCTGGCGAAATGATTTTCCCGTATCCCGAGGGTCGAAAGGCCCCGCGTTCGTCCAGGGTCCCGCTTCTCGTGGGGGGAATTGCGGTGGCCGTACTGGTCATCGCCGCCGCGGTTGTCGTGAAGATTCGCGGTCGGTCTGCGCCGGCGTTTCCCGTCGTCAATGCTGCGCCGCCGTTGGTGGCTCCGGCGGGCGCGGCGCCGGCGCAAGTGCCGAGCAGTGTGCCGACTGCTGTCGCTCCAGTGCCCGGCGCTGCGACAGTCGTAGCAACAGTCGTAGCAGCGGGTGCAAGCAACGGGGCGCGCGCAACAGCGCATTCGGCTTCGGCCAAGCCAACGGTTTCCCCTGTCGTCACGGCGCCGAAAGCTGCTGGCTCCGCGGCGGGGGTCGTAGCTCGGCCGGCTGCCGACTCGGCGCCGGCGCGCGGTGCCGCTACGGCCGCGCCACCGGCGCTGCCGCCGACGCAGGCGCCCGGCACCGCTCCGAGCACCGGCGTGCATGTCGTGATCGACGCCGGCAGTTCCCGCGCCGGCGACTCACTGTTCAAGCAGGCGTATGCCGCGCAGGTTCGCGGTGATTTTGACCGGGCGCACGACCTGTACGAGCGGGCGATTGCACTCCCGCAGGCGTCCGCCGCGACGTTCAACAACTACGGCGTCCTGCTGTTGCAGAATCGCAATCAGCTCGGCGCTTCCGAGATGTTCAAACAGGCACTTCAGCGCGACGATCGGAGTGTCGATGCGTGGGTGAACCTCGGCGATTCATACAATGCGATCGGCCATCACGCTGACGCGATCAGCGCGTATGCCCGGGCTTCGCAGCTCGACGGGTCCAATGCCGGCGTAAAGATTCGCATGGCTGCCGAATATCAGGCAATCGGCGACACGAGTGGGGCGCGTCGGATGTACGACGACGCCGTGAAGCAGGCACCGAAAGATCCGAACGTGCATTACAATTTTGGAAAGTTTCTCCAGGCCGTGCGCGATTACCGGGGCGCGATTCGCGAGTATCAGCTGTTCGTCGATCTCGCGCCCGGCAAGTTTTCGGCGGAGAACATTGCGATCATCAGGCAGTACATCGTCACTCTCAGACCCTACGCGCCATGATCACTCGCCAGCGGGCGGTTGTGCGATTTGTTGCTGTCGGTGTGTCCGCCGCCGGACTCGTTGTGTTGGCGGCGTGTCATCAGGCCTCGCCCCCGGCCGTGTTGTCGCCGCCGGCTCTGCCGTTGCAGCAGCCGACTGCCGAGCCAATGACGACGTCCGCGGCGATGTCCGCGCCGCTGGTAACCGACACGGCGTCGGAGGTTCGCGTCGATATTGATACGCACGGCGCCGAAATTGATGTTCGACAAGCGCTCGCGTTTCTGGCAGACAAGGGCAAGCTCAGCCTCGTGTTTTCACCTGAGATTAACAAGAAGGTGCGACTGCAGCTGCATGATGTTCCTGTTTCGCAGGCACTTCGGGCGGTGCTCGCTTCCGCCAATCTGACGTTGGAAAACATGAACGCGCCCACCACCACCGGTCCGACTTCCTCCGTCGTTTTCTACCAGCTGCCCGTGAACGTGGACTCGTTATCCGTTGAAGCAATCATGAAGCGCTTTGGCGTCGGACGAACGGCGGCGGAACTGATCGTCCAGACGCGGGCGGGCAAGCCGTGAGCCATGCTTGAGCGCGGCGAGAGCGCACCGTTGGATTCCACGACCGTCGAGAATGCGCGCGCGGAGCAGGAGACTGCTCGGCGCGCTGTTCGCATGGCGGGGTTGGGAGTCCTGGGACTCGTGACCGCCGGTTTGTTGGCGATTCCGCGCGCCGGATCTGCACGGTATGTGGCATACAGTCTGTTCTTCGAGCAGTTCGCGCGCATTGAGATGTGGCCGTTGCTGCTCGTGGCGGTATTCACTGCCGCGATGATCGTTGCGGCTTCGCGCGCGCGGGATGCGAAGTCGTACGAGCTTCCGGTGTGTACCTATCGGCCCTGGATCATCGCGGCGTTGTCGGTTGGTGTGGTTGTTGTGACGTACGCTGGAATCGTTCTGATCTTTCATCGCTACTTGCTGGCCGATGACGAATACTCAGCGTGGTTCCAAGCCTTGGCGTTTTCGCGGGGGCAACGATCGCCGGTGGTGCCGGCGGACTGGTGTCATTGGATCGGTGCGTTGACTCCGACGTCGATCTACTCCGACAGCACGTGCAGCTGGCGGCTCAGTTACTTGCCGCTGCACTCCATGCTGCAGGCGCCATTCATCGCGCTCGGCGTGGATCGGCTGGGGGTGCCACTCACTGCCGGAGCATCGGTGTGGCTCGTGGCCAGCATTGCGCGCAAGCTGTGGCCCGAACGGCCAACGCGGGCCTATATCGCGGCGTTCACGCTCGCGACATCGACACAGGTGTTGATCATGTCGATGACCATGTTCTCGATGCCGACGCACCTGCTGTTCACGTTGCTGTGGGTGTGGCTGTACGTCGATGATCGCCGCTGGGCCAATGCGCTACTTCCATGGGTTGGCGTCTTGGCGATTGGAGTGCACAGCCCGTTTCCACACCTCTTGTTCATTCCGCCGTTCCTCCTGCGCTATCTGCGCGACAAGCGTTTTGTTTTGCTCGGGTATTTGGGTGCGGTATACGCTGCGGGCCTGATGTACTGGTTTGGGTTTCTTCAGCACATTGCGCAGGGAAGCGCCACCTCGATTGCCAGCGTGAGCCAAACCGCTTCGGTCGCGACCGGCGTGTTCAGCATGCCCACCGCATTGCATGGATTCACAACGGCACTTCACCTGGCGTTGGTGCCCAGTTGGAATGCGCCCGTTGTGATAGTGCTGGTTCTTGCGGCGATGCTTGCGTGGCCTCGGCTGGACAAGTTCTCTCGCGACGCGGCGTTCAGCCTCATTCTGATGGTGGTGGCGCGCGGCTTCATGGTTACACCGCAGGGCGAAGGCTGGGGATATCGCTACATCTACGACGGCCTTGCGGACGTTGCGTTGCTGTCGGCTGTTGGAGCTGAAGTTTTGGCGCGGGCGATTGGCGGTCGGCGTGCCATGGGCCTGGTGCTGGCGTCCTTCCTCGCTGCGGTAGTGGTGCAACTGCCGCTTCGTGCCTGGGGAGTGAACAGCGTCATCTCGCCGTTTAGGCAGGGCTACGAATGGATGTCCACACTGCCGTATGACGCCGTGGTGTATCCGACCCAGAACGTTCAGTGGGGGCGGCAGCTGGTGCGCAATGACCCGTATCTTCGCAATCGGCCCAAGATCTTGAGTCGGTCGGAGATGGGGCGGAACGACTTGGCGCTGTTGCTTGCAGACTCCACTAAGCACGTGAAGGTCTTGACCACAGGCGAACTCAAGGCTCACGGTTTCCCTGCCGGCGATTACTACCTAGGCGGATTTCGCCTTCAGCCGTACTGAGGGTTGCTGCAGCCTCGAGTAGCTGCGGCGCCGACCGGCGTAGCTCGGCAGCGATTTCTGTTCGGGTTCCGCGGTTGTCGGTCCGATCTTCAACATCGCCGATCGCAACCTAGGGGCGTTTGTTTGGATTGGGCGGTCCATCGTTCGTTCGCGCTCAAGCGTCGCCCGCGTGGTCGCGCCGATTTGCCGTTCGGGCTGGGGTAAAGCCTATCCGAGTTGGGTTGCGGATTGTTCAATTGACACGCTTGGCCGACTGACACAGGGGGCGCCCCGTTTGGTCGCGCAGGTTTCACGCGGATCGCGCTACTGACGCCTGGTTAGCAAAAAACAGCGGCGGCCAATTGGCCGCCGCTGTCTTTTTCCTTCAGCCAGTCATGGCAGAAATCAGGTGCCGATCGTCATGAGACGAAGCGTGGTGCCGGTGAAGGTGCCGGTGGTAAGCGCGGTCGTGCAGGTGCCGGTCCACTGGAGGTTGCCGCTGGTTCCGTCGCCGGCCCCACCGTCAACGATCTTGTCCAGGTTGATCAGGTCCTGGCAAGTCGCGCCCGTTCCGAGCGTTACGTTGGTGGTAAGATAGCCGCCACTCGAAGTGATGGCCGGTCCGAGCGTGGCGCCCGCGCCATTGCTGATGAACGTGGCGCCCGTACCCGAGACGCCTGAAAGTGCACCGGCGAAGTACGGACCCTTCCAGTTCGCGATCGCGGTTGGCGGGTTGGTCACGAGGTCCGAGAAGTCAGCGGGATAGTGGCGCGTATCGGACACGTAGGTCGAGATGGCGTTGCGGACCTGCGAGACGTCCGAGGCAGTGGCCGGTGCATCGCCCTTCGTGGTGAATTGCGTCACGGCCGGGACGACCACGGCTGCGAGCACCGCGATGACCGTCACGGTGACGAGGATTTCCGGCAGGGTGAAGCCACTGCGAGTGTTCTTTTTCATTGAAGTAGTCTCCTGAGAGTCGAATTGGAAAACGGTCAAACCTGCGAAATGTCGGATGCTGAAGTACAACAAGTTGAACAAGACCAGCAGAGCTGCGGTGGTTCAGTAGATCGGCATCAGGAGCAGCCAAATTTTGGTTGTCGTGGAGCGAACAGATCCCGTGAGCGGCGCGCCATCGTCGAACTGGCGATCGAAGTCGTTGATGCCGGCCGTGTCGATGGTGCCAGCCACTGAGAGTACCATGTACTTCTGGCCGGCCGCGGAGTTGGTCGTGCCGCTGATCGAAAGAGAATCGACCTCGAACGTGTTCGTGAACGAGAGGGCAAACCCGGTCGCCAATGAAGCCGAGGCGTCCTTGGTCAGGTAGGGGCCGCGCCACCGCGTCACTTCCGTTGCGCCGTAAGTCGCGACTGACGTTCCCGGCAGTGGGCTCATGGCCGTGGTGATCGGGGTCGTGAGCTGGGCCATTGAGGCCGGGTAGCGGCGGACATCGGAAAGAAACTGTTCGCTGGCTCCGCGCACGGCGAGGAAATCACTGCCGAGGCGGTTGGGGTCACCCTTCTTGACCTGGCTCACCACCGTGGGGACAACCACCGACGCTAGAATGGCGATCAAGGTGATCGTTACGATGATTTCGGGAAGCGTGAAGCCCTTCGTGCCGCGACGGCGTCGTGCGAGGCGCATGGTCATTTATTGAGTCCGGAAATGAACGTGTCTGATTTAATCAACCAACGTGAACGAACAATACGCGGTGTCGGTTACGGAGCCGTTACAGCTGGTTCTCGCGGCGTTACGCGACTCCCACAACATCATGTTCGGCCGAAACCCTCATCCGCTGAACTATCGCAACTGGAGCATTTCGCCCCCGACGCCAGCGGATCTGCATTGAACAAGGAGCAGAATACCAGGGCCCCGTTACCCGGCCGTTATTGCCGTCGCTTGGTGTGTTACGGTTGGCCTAATCGGCTGTCATTATAGTGGTTGGGAAGGCTGACCTACCCATTTACGTGATCCAGGATGACCCTCGACGACGAGCCGGCCGCATCCCCTCCGAGCGACAGCCGACAGTTTGCACTCCAGCTTCTGGGACCCATCGGAATCACGTCCAGCGAGGGGTTGCCCGTCGCCGGACTGGGCCCGGGAAAGTCCCTTGCCATGCTCGCCTACATGTCCGTCCGCGGCGGAGCTCGCCGTGACGAGCTGATCAGCATCCTCTGGGGCGACACCGCCGAATCCAACGCGCGTAACGCGTTCCGGCAGTCGTTACACCGCCTCCGAGCCGCGCTCGGCGAGGCCGTTTTGCCTCAAAGTCGCGATCAGGTGGCCATTGCGGACAGCAACCTGATCCGGGTAGACCGGGACGTCTTTCTCATGGCGTGCGAGAACCGCTTCTGGGATGTGGCGGTTGCCAACTACCGCGGGGAATTCCTCGCGGGTTTCGAGACCGGCGAGCCCAGCTTTGACCGATGGGCCGACGGAGAACGAGTCAGGCTCCGGTCCCGCTTTCAGGAAGCGTTACTCGCCGCCGGCCGCCAAGCCACGGCCGACGGAGACACTAAAGAGGCGCTCGCCTTTGCCGAGCGCCTCTCCGAAGTAGCGCCGTATGACGAAGAGGCGGCTCTTTTCGAGGCCAACACGCTAGTCGGGGCCGGCCGGCCAAGCCAGGCCATTGCGGCACTCCGCCAGTTTTCCGGCCGACTCAATGACGATCTCGACATCCGGGTACCTCCGGCCGTGCGGACGCTGCTCGACCGGTTGGAGAAGCGCCGCGAGACGCCAAAGTCACAGGACGTTGCGGCGAACGCCGGTCGCGAACGCGCCAAGCCGTCGACCTTCGTGGGCCGCAACCTGGAGATCGCACGGCTCATGGGCACCCTCGACCGGCTTAAAGTCGGGCGGGGCGCCACAGTGTTGCTCGAAGGCGACGCCGGAATCGGGAAGTCCCGCTTGCTCGACGAGTTCGTGGATCGCACGCGCAATCTCGGTGGCGTGCTGATTCTACGCGGACGAGAAGCTGGTATTGGCGGCGTTATCCCGTACGCCGCGGTGGTGGAGGCGCTACGGCCGATCGTTCGCGCCGCTGGAGTGTCGGGAGCAAGCCGCCACCTCTTGGCGGAAGCGGCGCGCCTCCTCCCCGAGCTCCGTGATTCGTTCGAGCTGCCGCCCGTGTCGGCAATCGAGGACGAAACGGGACGGCTGCGCCTGTTCGAGGGCATCGCCGCCGTGATCGACGCCGCGGCGTACGAGAAGTCGGTGTGCATCGTGCTCGACGACATGCAGCAGGCGTCGCCGTCGACTCTCGATCTCGTAACCTACCTGTCACAGCGGCTCCGCGAGTCGCCGGTGCTCCTCGTGCTGGCGTATCGGCCGGATCGTTCAGCGTCGCAGAACATCGAGCGCATTCGAGAACTCATCACCGGCGAACAGCGCGGCGACGATCATCGCATCTCGCTGGACCCGCTATCGCCCAACGAAACGGCAGACATCGTCCGCGAGGAGCTGGGTCGCGTCGGTGGCGGAAACCTGCGGGATGTTGACCGAATCGTCACGCGGGCCGCGGGACGGCCGTTCGCGGCTCTCGAGCTTTCGCGGCGCGCTGCCCAGGGTACGTTGGCGAACGACCCGCCAATCGCGTTGCGCGATGTTCTGTGGGCGCGTCTGCAAACTGCCTCGCCCACGCAGCGCCGCGTCTTCTTTGCATGCGCACTATTCGATCGCAGCGCGTCACTCCGGTTGCTCGCCGCCGCCGCGCACTTGCCGGAGAGCGCGGCGTGGGACGCATCGCAAGAGCTCGTGCGTGTCGGACTGCTCGCCGAGGCAGCGGACGGTTACGTGCTCGCGCACCATTCGGCGGCGGCATTTCTCGTTGAGTCGAGCGGTCTGGGTGGCCGGGCGCTGCTCGCCGGCTGGGCGGCGGACGCATTGGCGGAACACGAGCCGAGCGCGGATGGCGAGCTCGCGGCGCTGTACGCAATGGCCGGCCGTGGCAGCGACGCGTTCGTCCGGGCGCGTGCGGCCGCGTTTGCAGCTTCCGCTGTTGGAGCGACTGCCGAAGTCGTGCGACTGCTCGGCATCGCCTTGACGTTTGCGCCGAACGAAACTTCGCGACGCGAAATTGATTCGCTGCTCGGCGCATTTGGGCGCGATCGTTTGACCTTGCCCTCGTCCGGAGGCGCGGCGGCTGACACGCCGGAGACCGGGCCAGAGCCGGCGGCGGCCGCGGAGATCGAGGACGCTCCGCCGGTGGACGTAAGGATTGTTGTCGAGCCGGATCTGGCGGTCGAGCCGGAAGAGCTTCGCGAGCCCGATGTCATCGTGGAACCACTCGAACCCGTTGCGCCGGTCGAGCAAACGACCGCAGCGGCTCCGGCTAGGGCGCGGTTGCGCAGCGCGACTGCGAGTCAGTGGGTGATGTCGATTGCCATTTCTGTGATCGTCGTTCTTGCCGGCGTCGCAGCGCGGCGCGCGATCATGACGAAACTTTCACGCCGCGTCGCGCCGGATACCCTGTTTCTGGTCGAACGCGATGCGGCTGGCCAGAATCAGCTTCGGGCGATCGCCAATCCGGTGCGGGGGCGGAACACAGCGCTAGTCGCCACCGATCCCGCGGCCCTGGGGCCGACATGGGTCGATTCGGTGGTGGCACCATATACAAATCCTCTCATTTCACCGGATCGCAAGCGCGTGGCGCTCGAGCGGGTGACATCGCGCGGCGGAGAGCTTCTGGTTGTATCCGCCGATCGGCGAGACACCGCCTTCGTGACGCCGCCGGGCCAGGACAACCTCGCACTCGGCTGGTCGCCAGACGGGCGGGCGTTGCTCGTGGCGCGCGCGCGAACTTTGCCCGACGGTAGCCTCGATTCGGATCTGTACGTCTTATGGGTTGGCAATGGTGGAACCACCGGAACCGCCGGAACCTTTGCGACAGCCGTGCCAATTGACACCTCGGCGACGCGCGCGATCGTCGAAGCGAAATGGTCGCCTACCGGAACACGCGTGGCGTGGGTCGCGCGCACCGGTCCAACGCGCCAGCGTGACGTGTTCGTCGGCCGTCCCGATGGTTCCAACGTCCAGGTGATCGCCCCCAATCCATCGGACGACTACAACATCGATTGGTCGCCCGACGGCTCTCTGCTCGCTTTCACAAGCACGCGAGGTGGCGGCAGGCGTTTGTACGTATATGACTTCGATGATCGCCGTTTGTGGCCGATCTCCGATCGCGCCGACGAAGACGATGCGCGCTTCTCCCCCGACGGTCGCACGATTGCATTCGAGTCGACGCGCGATGGCGACCGCGCCATCTACGAACGCGCATCGCTCGGTGGCAACCCGCGTCGGCTAACGCCGGCCGGACGCCAACTGTCGATCGCGTCGTGGCGCGGAGAGACGTCGGCGTACCTTGACCGCCTGCGCCTGGTGGGCGGCACGTCGCTCGAAGTTGGCGACACGATGTCGCTCGGCTTGCTGGCGCTCACGTCGAGTGGTGCATCAGTGCGCGATCCGCGTGTGGAGTTCAAGGTGCTCGACGGCAACATTGCGTCGGTTGACACCGGCCACGGCGCGGCACTTCGAGTCGTCGGCCGCGCCGTCGGTAGCGGGCGCGTGGTCGCGTCGGTGCCCGGTTGGCGCAACGACACGTTGACGTTGCTCGTCAGTTCGTCGCAACCGCTACACCTCGATGACGAGTTTCGCGGCACGACGCTCGACAGCCGATGGCTGGCGCTTGGAGAGCCCGCGCCATTCGTTGGTCCGGTGCCGGGGAGCAACGTACGCGGTCTTTTCCCGAACGGCGACATGGAATGGGAGAGCGGAGCGCTGCTGTTGCCTGCTTTGCAATTGCGCGCCGGAGTGCGCGTGCAGGCACGTGTCTTTGCTCCGTTCAGCGGCCGGCCGTCGGCCGCGCGTCTGAACATTGGCCTTGTGACCGCGGCGGCGCCCGCGATGATCGATCACACGGCGCCGCGGCTGAACACCTTGGTGGGTGCGCAATGGGACGGCGCGTCGGGCAATCTGATTTATTCAGTGGGGCAAGAAAGCTCATCCGAATCGGCGGCGGCACTTGGCGATTCACCGAGTCATGTCATTGCGATCACGATCTCGGCAGACACCGTAACGTTCTCTGTTGACGGGGCCGTGCGGTGGCAGTCTTCGCTCACATTTCTCGGCGCGGGCGCGGGGAGTCCAGTGCAACTCTGGATTGGGGGACGCGCGACGGGGCCGAGCGTCGCAGTGTCGAACGTCTTGGTGGATCTAGCCAGCCGTGCGACGCCGCGATGAGCTGCGACGATACGATACGGTGCGGCGCGGCCGACGATCAGGCGCGACGATGGACTAGCAGGCGCCGGCGGCTGTGGGAATGATGAATGAAACAATCATGTCGGTGCGCGCCGTTCCCGTGTATTGCAGCGCCCCCGTGCCGGGATTATTCGAGCCATCGATTTTCTGATCGAGGTTTTGTGCCGTGCGCAGATCCGGCCCGACCATCCTGATGATGATTCCATTCGGGCTCGTGGTGCTCACCAGGGTGTCCGGTACCGTGTCCTTGAACGCGAACGTATACGCTGAGCCGCCGATCGCGCCCGACGTGTAGGGAATGACGCGTGTCACGTACGGTCCATGCCAGTTCGCAATCGCCGTCGCGCTCAGCGCGTTGCCGCACTTGTCGAACGGTCCGCCTCCGGACTGAATGGACGATGGCAATGCCGAGAGATAGCTCAGCTTGGGCGGATATTTCCCGACATTTTGGCGATAGGCAGCCACGGCCGTCGCGAGGTTGTCGAATTCACTGACGATGGCGTCCTCGTAGCCGTCCTGCATCCGACCGTAGACCGTGGGCACGATAACGGACGCCAGCACCGCAATGAGTGCAAAGGCCACCAGGACTTCGGCGAGCGTGAAGCCCCGCCGCGCGGCCATTGAATGGTTCAGCATTTTGCGCCAACCGGAACGATGTAGGAAACAGTCCTCACGCCGGCAACTGCAGCGGTATACCGGAGCGTGCCCAAAGTGCCACCATCCCCTCCGTCCACGATCAGGTCAAGCATTAGGGCGTCGGCGTCGTCCACACCGATCATCTGCATCGACAACGTTCCGACCGCCGGCGTATTGTTGCTTCGCACGAGTGAATCTTCAACAGTACCCAACGGCGTGACGAGGCCTGTTCGGGGGATGTAATACGATACGAACGGACCATTGTTGCTCCACGCCGTTACCGCAGTGGCGTTGAATTGATACGTGGCGTTGTTCGTGGAGCCACAGCTGTTGTGAGATACAATGTTGGCGGCAACGACGAGCGAATCGAGCTGCCACAGACTGCCGGGATACGTGTTCAGCGTCGAGGCAGCGTTGCCTTCTTTGACCACGGCGTTGAACGCGCCAATCCCTCGTGCCAAATCGGCCAGTTGATCCGCAGTGGTCTGTGCCCGTTGGTGATCCATGTACGACACCAGATACGGCGACGTCACCGCAGCAAGCAGCGCGATGAGCATTGCCGCAACCGCAACTTCGACGAGCGTGAATCCGGCGTGCAAACGTTGGCGCATCAGGGTCCTGATCATCGACTTCGTGGTTGCAAAAACCGGGAAACGCGCTGCCTTTCAATATGACGATTTGAAAGGCAGCGCGTTTCGTCCGGGCGGCGGTTAGCGAGCCATCAACTTACGGCGTCGTCAGGGTGAACCCGCCGAAGTTGTTGCTGCAAAGCAGAGGCGCACCGACGTCGCTGCTGCTCGCCGTGCACCCGATCGGCTTAACCGGAATCGTGATCGTACCGGTCACAGCATCAGGTGTGCTCGAGCCCGTCAGGGTGAAGTTCAGCGCAATCTTCACCGTCAGGTGGTTCGAAAACAGTACTGGTAGTTGCGCGGCCGTGATCGGGGTCGAGATCGACTGCGAATAGCTGATGACGATCTGCTGATATCCCGGCTGTCCGGGCGACTCCATGGCGCAAACAATGGCACTAAAGCTCAGCCCCGGTTCGATCGGGTTGGGCATGGGCTGGTTGAGCGGCTGCAACGGCAAACACGAACGATTGCCGGCGGTGGCCTTCGTCAGCACGAGCGGCGCGCCCGCGGTACCCGCGCTGCCGGTGCCGAAACTAATCTGATCGGTGGCACCGCTCGTTACCGTGCCGCGCAGCGAGAACGAACCGAGCACGTCCTGGGTCGGGATCACGAGCAGCGCGAGATCCTTTACGTCTACGCCCTGTTGCATGAGCGAGTCGAGGGCGCCGGTGTTGATATCGTGTGAATACCAGCCCTGATAAGCGCTGATGGTCTGCGAGGCGCCGGCCGGCGGGAACGTGGTAAACTGGCCGTTCGACTTGATCGTGAACACACCCAATGCGGAGTTGTTCGCCGGGTTTGGATCGAGCGGCTGATTCGCGGCGGTCGTGACTCCGGCGATCAGGTTGATCGAGATCAGGCCGAGCTGTGCCGGGGCCGACACCTGGTACTGGCAAGTGGCGGTGCCGCCGTTTGCGTTCACCGCGACGGTATTCGGCGTAATCAACGACGGAAGAAGCTGGGCAGCTGCTGCCGCGTCCGAGGCCGTGGCCGGGCCGAGCAGCCCGCAAATCACGGCGGTCGCAACTGGCGAGCTATTCGTGGCCACGAGTCGCACCGTGTCCGTGGTTCCCTGCTTGATGCCAGCACTGCTGAGGTCCGTCCACGCGCCGTTCACGAGCACTTGCAGCGGCGCCACAGAGACATCGACGCGCTGCACGGCGTTGATCGTTCCGGCGAGCGTCGTGGCCGGGATCGCCGCATAGTTGGTGAGCGTTCCGGTGCTGACCGAGAATGCGATGGTGTGCGGATTCAGCGTGTTGCTGGCCTCCACGATCGTCTTGTTGAAGCTGCACGTCGGGGTGGATCCCTCAGTGGCTCCGGAGATCGTCTGATTCACCCATCCGCTTGTCACCGCCACACCGTCTACCGTCGCAGAGCAGGTGATGGTCGGGACGCTCGCGGTGTTCTGCAGCGAGCCCACGTTGATCGTGGCTGTGTACGTGACCGGATCGCGCGAGTGCACCGTGTCCGCGGCCGGATTGGCCGACGGCTGGAAACGCTGGCCGGTGATCGCTTCATTGACGTTGGTGAACGAAAGCGAGCCAACCGATACGATTGCCGATGCCGCCGCCGCCGCAACGGTGACAGTCACCGGAGCGGACGTGTTGTTCGCCGCGTTCGGATCGCCCGCGGAGGTCACGGTTCCAACAGCGGTGTACTGGCCCGCGACAGGGAACGCGTACGCCGGCGACACGAGGCACGAGCCAATCGGGCTCGCCGTCGTCAATGCGATGGTTCCACTGAGCACTACGGCTGCGCCAGTCGGCGGCGTGATCGTCAGCGTGCAAGCCACCGGACTGGTGGGTGGCACGCCGGCGTTCAGGCTCGCACCGACGTACAACTTGATTCCGGTCTGGCCCGCGGTGATCGCAGCCGACTCGAACTTCACATTGCCGGCGGTGCCGCCGGCATCAGCCGTCACGAGGCCTACCGCGACGTCGGCCGGTCCGGTCACGGCGGCGTTCACGGTGAAGCCTTGCGTGCTGTTGTTGCTGAAATCGTAATCGCCCGGATAGAGCGACCCGGCCGTTACGATGATCTTGTGCGGGCCTGCCGGAAGGCTCAACGTGAAATCGCACGAGCCCGTTGCACCGGCGTTGATGTTCTGAACTGCCGAGCCGACGTAGCCGAAGGCGTTGGGGTTGAGATATTTGTTATAGACGCCGTTCGGCAGCGGAAGCTGCGGGAAGCCGTCCACACTGACGACGCATACGACGCCCTGGGCGCCCACTGCGTTTGCCACGCCGCCGATCGGCTTGTTGTTCGGGAACGGTACTGAGAACGTCGTGGGCGTCGAGGGGCTGACGCTCGTCGCCGGCGTCTGGGTTCCGCCCGCGGCCACGACGAACAGCGGCTGCTGCGAAAGATCGATGTCCGGAAGATTGAAGACGGTGGCGGTGGCGCTGCCCGTGCCGTTGGACTTTCCGTCCGAGCCGATTCCCTTGAGGCTTGCCGTGACAGTAAGAACGTACTGGCTACCCCAGCGACTGCTGCACGACGAATAGCGGCTGCTGCCATCGTCGTCATCGTCGTCGTCGCCCTGCGACGTACAAAGATTGAGATGATAGAAGTAGCTCGACACCGACTTGCTGAACGAGACGGTGCGCGTGGCGATGGTCTTGTTCTTGTTACCGGCGTCCTTGACCGTATAGGTCAGCGACGAGAAGGTGCCCTTGGGCGTCGCCGTGTTCGTGGCGTCATTGAAGGCCCCGGTGTGCACCTCGAGAATGGCGTTGCCTGCCTTGTCGAGCAGGACGCGCGCGTCAATGTCGCCGGTGACGCTCTTGGAGGATGTGTGGGACGATTTGAGGTCGGCGTCGCCCGGATGAAGACCGGTGCTGAGCGGACTCGTCGAGTTATCGCTGCAAGCCGCGAAAACGCATGCGGTGGCGACAACGGTGGTTAGGGTAGCGAACGAACGGAGAGAGATCATCGTCGAAGTCTCGTCCCAAAGTAAAATGAATTGTCCGGCAGGGTTGCCGGTGGAACAGCTAAAGTCGGATCGGCCGCACCTCGGCGCCGCGATCCAGGTTACAGCCCCGCCGCATTCGGTGCCCGAAAAACGGGTTTCGAGCTAGCAGTAGCGCTGTTCCCCAAGCACATAGTGTCGCACGAATGACAGCTTCACGCAAGGAAAACTTTGTATCGTTTTGTACCTAAAGCAGGATGCCGTCGGATCGAGTATCGGCCCCTTGTCACAAAACTTTAGTCCGGTCTGCGAACTGTTACGGTACCGGAGAAGCAAGAAAGTAAGCTGGTGTGGCTAAAGCACTTGGCGAAGTCGGAGTGGGAAACCTGAACCGTCCCTGCAGGCCTGGGAGGGCCTCATTCGGCCCGTCGATGATGCCGTTGACGATCAACGCCTGCGCCAAGTTCAGGCTGTCCACGCGAACGGCGACATAGAGCTGGTTCGTGGCGATGAACCCTGAACACGGGATCATCATTCCGCCGGCGCCATCGCAAAACTCCGGGATGCCGCTCGTCGCGTCAAACCGGACCAACATGTTATGGATGTCTGCGACGTAACCGCTTCGCAGCGTCGCCTTGGGATCGGCGGACATCGAAGCGGCCAGGTACGGTCCCTTCCACTGCCGGACCTGCTGAATTGAATAGATGTCCACGTGCGTCAGTGTCGAATCGCACGGGTTCGACGTGTTGCAGGACGCGTTCGTGAGTAACGGCTCGGTGAGGTCCTCGATGTCGCCTGGCATGGCACCCTTCACGTCGGTGCCGAACTGCTGAATGCCGGTTGAGATCGAATTGAGGTCGTTCGCAACCTTTACGGGGTCCGCGGCATCCGCCTTCTTCATTACAGACGGGATGATGAACGAGGCGAGGACGGCAAGAATGCCGACCGTCACCACGGTCTCAATCAACGTGAACCCGCGCCGACTGGAGCGAATCACGGTGTGATCGGCGACGCGAGGTAATACGCGCTGGCGATCTGGCCGAGCGCCGGATGGCCGTACCGCAGCCGCCCTGTTGTGTTCGAAGAATCGGCTGCGCTCGCGTCGCTTGCCCCATCGATCAGGGTGTTAAGCGCAATGCCCTGCGCCAGCGTGAGGCCGTGGATCTGAATCGCCCCAAACAGCGTATTGGTTTTCGAAAAGCCAGTCGAATCCTGGCCGTTCGTCTTGTGCTCGGGCACGTTCGCGGTGATGTCGTAGCGGTCAAGGAAGTTCATCATGTACGCGGTGTAGCCCGTCGCCATGCTGTCGCCGGCAACATTTGTGATCGTCGCGCTCATGTATGGTCCGTTCCACTTTGCGACCTGGTTGGTCGTCATCGCGGTGCTGTCGATCAACGTGCTGGTGACAGCAGTCGGTTTGGCGGTCAGATCAAACAACAGGTGAGGGAATCCGGCCTTGGAATCGGTGGCGTAGGTTTCGAGCCCCGTACGGACCGTGTTCAGGTCGTTTTGCACTTTCACTGGATCGCCAACGCCGGCCTTTTGAATCACGGTCGGGACAACGAACGCGGCGAGTACGGCGATAATACCGACCGTCACGATCGTTTCGATGAGCGTAAATCCGTGGCGGCGTCGCATCGGATAGGATTGAGTCATTGTCTCTCGATTGGTGATGCTGTTCGATGGGGTATCCATATGTCGCGTACTGTAGGCGTGGGGCATTATTCTGGTGTTACGCAACCGCTACCTGCCGTAACGCGGGCTTTTGTCGATCCGCCTGCCGTACCGGTAATCCGTTGAGGAATAACAGTTTAGCGCCGCCACAATCAAGGATCTGTAGCGAATTCTCGCCCCGGCATCAGGGTACTCGCGTTCGCTAGAGTCTCATCGATGTCGAGCGCCCTGGCTGCGCTTCTGACGCCAAAGTTAGCCGAAGTTCCCGAGCTATCGATGGTGGTTATCCGTGTTGATCCGCTGGTTCGTCACACTAAGGAGGGTCGCCGTGCCTCGTGTCACATTGGCTGTCGTGGTCGCCACCGCCGCTTGTCTGTCGGGATGTAGCCTGCATCCCCCACAGGTGCTGACGCCGGTCCGCGTCGTCGCGTTCGCACCGGACACAACAGGGCCCGTGCCGACCGTCGAGCACTCCCCGCTGACGACGGCAGACGATCCATTTCGACGAATCGATCGCATGGATTGGCCCGGCCCCAACTCCTATCGCACCGCCGCCGGAACTCCCGGCCCCGCGTACTGGCAGCAACGGGCCGACTACACGATCGCCGCCACGCTCGATACAGCGGCAAAGACTATCCGCGGATCGGTGGGCATTCGCTACACGAACAACTCGCCGGACACGCTTCGGTTCGTCTGGTTGCAGCTCGACCAGAACCTGTATCGCGCCGCCAGCAAAGGCGCTGCCTTGTTCACCGCCGACTCGCGGTGGGGCGTGCGCGGGTTCGAGGGCGGTTACGCGATCACGGGCTTACAGGTGAACGGCCGCGGAACCACCGGCAAGATCGACGACACGATGATGCGCATCGATCTCGACACGCCGCTGCCGCCGGGCGGCGCCGCGATCAACATCGGGATGCAGTACAGCTTCTCCATTCCGGAACATGGGTCAGACCGCATGGGCCGCGACAGCACGTTGTATGAGATCGCTCAATGGTATCCACGCATGGTGGTGTACGATGACGTCCGCGGCTGGAATACCGATCCGTATCTGGGACAGGGTGAGTTCTATCTCGAATACGGCGACATCGACTACTCGGTGACGGTGCCGGCCGGCTACGTCGTGGCCGGCAGCGGGGTGCTCCAGAATCCCGACGAGCTGTTGACGGTTGCCCAGCGCGACCGACTGGCCCGCGCCGCCAAGTCGTCGACGGTAGTACAGATCATCTCGGCTTCCGAAGCCGCAGCCGCGAAGCAGAGGGCAGTGCCGGGCAACCGCACCTGGCGCTTCCGCGCGCAGAACGTGCGCGACGTTGCCTGGGCTGCCGCACCAGACTTTCGCTGGGACGCCACGAGCTGGGACGGTGTATTGACACAATCGTATTACCAATTCCCTAAAGCCGGGCGCTCGTGGGAATCGGCCGCGGAGCAGACGCAGTGGTCGATTCGTACATACTCCGATCTGTGGATGCACTATCCGTATCCGCAGGCCACGTCGGTGGCCGGGCCCGTCGCGGGCATGGAGTACCCCATGTTCGTGATGGTTGGCTACGGCACTGCTGACCCCGCGTCGATTTTCGGTACGATCGATCACGAACAGGGGCACGAGTGGTTCCCCATGACGGTGGGCTCGAACGAACGGCGGTATGCCTGGATGGACGAGGGCTTCAACACCTACCAGAACGCCTTTTCCCTCGAGCGACGGACGCCGGGCACCAACTCCTTTCCGGGCTACGTGGCGAACTGGAAGCAGACGGTTGACGCCGGCAATCAGTCGCCACTGATGACGCCGCCGGATCGCATAGATGCCGCGGCGCTGGCCGCGGTGGCGTATCGCAAGCCGGGTGCGGTGATGCTGGCGCTCCGCGACAACGTGATCGGTCGCGACGCCATGGATCGCGCCATGCGCGAATACGCACGCCGGTGGGCGTTCAAGCATCCCACACCGGCAGATTTCTTTCGCACCGTCGAAAACGTGTCGGGCGAAGATCTCTCGTGGTTCTGGAACGCGTTCTTCTATGGAACCGACGTGCTCGACATCGCCGTCGATGGCGTGTCGATGCGACAGTCCGCTGGCCAGACGCTCGCCGAAATTCACCTCCGCCGGGTCACCAGCGTGCCGTTCCCTGTGACGATGCGGCTTAAGCTGAACGACGGAAGTACCCAGGACGTTCACTTGCCAGTACAGATCTGGACGCATTCGGATCGATACACGGCCACGATTCCGGTGATCCGACCCGTAGTAGGCGTCCGACTGTGGCCCGACGCAAGCGTACCCGACTGGAATTCGTCGAACGATGTCTGGGGCGACGCGCCCGCCGCGCCACCGGCTGCTCCGTCCACCAGCGGAGGAATGGCGCCCGCGATCTCGCCGACGCCGGCGCGCCCAGCGAGCCCGACCAAACCGTAGGCGTAATAGTGGCGCGGGCTGTCAGGGAATCGTCCAGATAGCAGTGGGCCGGGCCGACCGTTAGATTTCTTAGCCTGTACGCCTTTCTTTTTCTTTCGATCGTGGAGTAGAGCAATGCCAGGATTTGGCGCGTGGGCCTCCCATTGGTGGATGCCCGTCCTGTTCATCGTGATTGCGGGCCATTTCACCAACGTCTGCGTCACGCTGTTCCTGCATCGTGCCCAAACGCATCGCGGCGTTCGGCTACACTATCTCGCCGCGATGCCCATGCGTCTCTGGCTCTGGTTGACCACGGCCATCGTGACGCAAGAATGGGTTGCCTGTCACCGGAAGCATCATGCCTTTGCCGACCGCGAAGGTGATCCGCATAGCCCGCTCGTGGAAGGACTGCGCAACATCGTGTTCAAGGGCGCGTTTTATTACAGAAAGGCTATTCGTCAGCCAGGTGTGCTCGAGAAATACGGAAAGGGCACGCCCACCGACTGGATTGAGCGGCATGTGCTGAGCCGCCTGAACTGGGTCGGTATCCTGATCATGTTCCTGATCGACGTCTATTTGTTCGGCTTCTTCGTTGGCCCTGTGGTCTGGGGCGTTCAGATGCTCTGGATTCCCTTCTGGGCAGCCGGCATTGTGAACGGCGTTGGCCATGCGTTGGGCTACCGCAACTTTCAGGTGAAGGACGAGAGCCGCAACATTTCTCCCATCGCCATTTGGCTTGGCGGCGAAGAGCTCCACAACAACCACCACGCCGACCCCAAGTCCGCGCGCTTCGCGGCCAAGTGGTTCGAGTTTGATGTAGGCTGGATGTATATCCGCCTGTTGCAGGCGTTACGGCTTGCTAAAGTGGATTACGCTCGCGGGCACTAGTCCGCATTAATACGAACCGCTGACCACTGAGCACTCTCGGTCTCTGGTCTGAGGATACAGTGGGCCAACTGGCGTCAGCCGGTTGGCCCCTTCCTTTTGCGACCCCCGAGACCTCAGACCAGCGACCAACAGTACC
Source organism: Gemmatimonadaceae bacterium (assembly GCA_041690755.1). GTDB lineage: Bacteria > Gemmatimonadota > Gemmatimonadetes > Gemmatimonadales > Gemmatimonadaceae > JAQBQB01. The sequence continues at coordinate 96,593 of JBEPWA010000004.1, forward strand.
GAGTCGTCGGTCTGGCTTCATTACTGCCACCCACCGGTAGCTTTCAGTACGACCAGTAGCTTTCAGAACGACCAGGAGCTTTTCATGGACATTGCTTGCACCAGATGCGGCCAGACCAAGCCTGGCTTCGAGCGCCCTCCTTTTCCGGGTGCGATCGGCCAGCGCGTTGTTGAGAATATTTGCCAGGACTGTTGGGGGCTGTGGCTCAAGCAGCAGACCATGCTGATCAATCACTACGGCCTCAATGTGATGGATCCGCAGGCTCGGACCTTTCTCAAGCAGAATATGGAATCGTTCCTCTTCAAGACGGGCGCTGACGAGGATGTCGATACGACGAAGAAGGGAACGATTCAATGGTGAGCGTCGCGCGCCTCCGTGGCCTGGCGTCAATCGCGCTCGTTGGCACGTTCGCCGCCTGCGTTGCCGTGTCAAGCGGCGGAGGAGCGTCCACAGCACCACAGGCGTCGAGCACTCGAGGCGCCGACCAGAACTCACGGTCGTGGGTCGATTCCGTGATGGCCACCATGTCGCCGCGCGACAAGGCGGCCCAACTCGTGTGGCCGCAACTGTTCGGCGATTACATGGCCGAGTCGAGCACGGGCTGGCAGCGCCTTGAGCAATTGGTGACGCACGAGCACGTGGGCGGATTCATCGTCTCCATCGGCTCTCCCATCGAGACCGCGGTCAAGCTCAATGCGCTGCAACGTTTGAGCGTGCTGCCCCTCATCGTTGGCGCAGACTACGAGACCGGCGCCGGATTTCGCCAGCGCGGCGGATACTTTCTGCCGAACAACATCTACCTTGGCGGCGCCACGATGTTTCCGCCGCAAATGGGACTTGGCGCCACGCGAGATACCTCGCTCGTGTACCAGGAGGGCCGCGTCACCGCGCTGGAGGGCCGCGCGATTGGCGTGCACATCGCCTTTGCGCCGGTGCTCGATGTCAACAACAATCCGGCCAACCCGGTCATTGGCGTGCGGTCGTTCGGCGAAGATCCGCATCTGGTTGCCGATATGGGCGCAGCCCTGATTCACGGCATTCAGGAGCATGGCATGATGGCCACCGGGAAGCACTTTCCCGGGCATGGTGACACGGATGAGAATTCTCATCTCGCCGTCACAACCATCCATGCGAGCCGAGCGCGAATCGACACTGTGGAGCTCGTACCGTTTCGCCGCGCCATTGCCGCCGGCGTGCAGGGCATCATGACATTTCACGGGCTCATTCCATCGCTCGACACCACGCCGGTTCCGGCGACGCTGAACCCCGCCATCATGACGGGGCTACTTCGCCAACAGCTCGGTTTTAAAGGTTTGCTCATCACCGACGCCATGGACATGAACGGGGTGCTGTCCCGCGTTACCACGGCGCAGACGGCGGCGGTGAGCGGACAGCCGGCGGCCGGCAGTTACGGTGCCGCCGTGACCAACAGCCTTGGCATTGCCGAAGCATCGAAGTTGGCAATTGCCGCCGGCAATGACATTTTACTCATGCCGAGTGATATTCCCGGGGCAATCGATGCGGTGGTGGCGGGCGTGCGGGAAGGTCGCTTTACGCAGGCGCGCGTCGATTCGTCGGTGCGCCGTGTACTGGAGATCAAGCGCGGCATGGGTCTGGATCGGCACCGCGTCGTCGACCTGGATTCTCTGCGCGCCATTGTCTCCGACAGTTCACATCTCGCTGTTGCCGCCACGGCCGCCGAGCGATCGATCACGCTGGCGAAGGACTCATTGGGCCTCGTTCCGCTGCGACGGAACGACGCGGCTCCAACTCGTGTGCTCTCGATCACAATTGCTTCGCGCACCGATCTGCCGGCCGGCGCGCAGTTCAACGCCGAGCTGCGCCGCGCTGTGCCAACGCTGCGCACCGAGTTGATCAACGTCGAGGATCCGTCGCCAAATTTCGACCGGCTGCTCGCCATCGCCGACTCGGTGGACGTGGCGATCGTCGGATCGTATCTGACGACCGGATCCACGGTCACGAACCCCAGTGCACCGGAGCCGATCGCCCAGTTCGTGCGCGCGCTTGCTCAGCGGCATCCGCGCACCGTGCTGGTGGCATTTGGTAATCCGTATTTGCTGCAACAGGTCCCGGCGGTTTCGAGTTACCTTGTGGCGTGGGGTGGATTTCCCGTGTCACAGACGGCCGCGGGCCGGGCGCTCGTTGGCGCCGCCCCAATTACCGGACGCCTTCCGATCAGCATTCCGCCACTGTTGCGATTCGGTGCGGGAATCGACCGAGTGGTTGGACCGCCGTCTCCCCCGCACCCGTAAAGACCTGGTGGCGGTCTTGACTTTATTAGCAATTTGATACTAATTCGCGTGCGATGCCTGACCGACTGCCTGCCGCACGCTCTGCACCTCGTACTGTAACGCTTGCCGTTGACGTCGTCCTCCTGACGCCGCGCGGCAACGAGCTCGCTGTGCTGCTCGTGCCGGGCGAAACGGGAAGGGGCGCACGCGCCCGCGACCGCGTCCGTTGGGTGCTTCCGTCTGACGCCCCGCGTCCAGACGAGTTGCTGGACGACACGGCGGGCCGAGTCGCGCAAGATGCGGCCGGCGCCACGCCATCGCTCCTCGAGCAAGCCGCGGCGGTGGGCGGCGCACGGCGGCCGCAGGATTCCGGCTCGAACGCCGCACAGGTGACGATCAGTTACTTCGGGCTCGTGCCAGACGATGCCGAGGCGAATGCCTCCAGCAGACGGGGCGAGTGGGTTGGTCTCTCCGCACTGCCCGCACTGAGCCAGCGTCACGCGGAGGAGATAGATGTCGCCGTGAGCGCCATGCGCGCGCGCGTCGACCAACAGCCGATCGCGTTCCGCTTGCTGCCGGCGTCGTTCACGCTCAGTGAGCTCCAGGCAGTCTACGAGCTGCTCTTGGGCCGGCGCCTGCACAAGGCGAGCTTCCGGCGCTCGCTCCACGCCTCGGCGCTTGTCGAGGCCACTGATGAATGGCGCAGCGAAGGCCGTGGCCGTCCGGCACAACTCTTCCGCTACGCCCCGCCACGGCGGAAACGGGCGCGACGGGGAATCCGGTTTGACCTGCTTTAGGAGCTAGGGTCTGGGGTCTAGGGTCTAGTTACTCACAGCTCACAACTTCTAGACCCTAGACCCTAGACCCCTAGACCCTGCTTTTTCACTCCTCCGGCCCCTCTAACTCCAGAATCGCCCGCGCAATCGCCGCGTTGTCCGCGGCAATCCGATACAAGTCGGCGAAGGCGGCCGAGCGCTCGTCGCCGACGGCTTCGGCGATCACCACCGGACGATGGCCGTCACGCCGCTGATTCTTGGCGCGCCGTTCGACCGAGACGCAAGTGCGGGCCAGATCGCGCTCGCGCTTCACGTCAATCTCGACGTAGCCCCCACCCGGTAGATCGCGCCGATACACGGGACCGAAACCGTCGCTCAATGACTGTTCCATAATCATGCTGCACCTCTGGTGCTCATGCGTCCTCGAGGACGCGTCCGACTGCGCGTTGCGTGTTGCGGCGCTTCATTGCCTGCCCCCACAGATCTCCAACCTTCTCGACACGGCGGGGCATCGATTTTATGGTAAAAGACTCGAGTCTCAGGGTTGATCGAAGCTCTCGCCAGTCGAGCGGCGCTGACACGGTTGCCCCTGTTCTTTCACGCACGGAATAGGCCGCCACGACGCTCTTGCCTTCGGCGTTTTGCAGCGCATCGACGTAAATCGTCCCCGCGGGACGAGCCTTGATCGACCGTTCGAGCGTTGCATGCGCACGGTCCTTCTCCACCACGCGCTCCGCGATTCGCTCGGCAATCTTCGCTGCATCGGCGAACGCCGTCTTCGGCGGTAGCGGCAATGCGATGTGCAGACCACTCGAGCCCGAGGTCTTTATTGTCGCGCGGAGTTCGTACTTGTCAAGCACGACCTTGATTCGCTTGGCGAGCGCGACCACAGCGCTAAACGGAACATCGTCTGCCGGATCCAGATCTATCGTCGTGGAATCGGCCACCGAGCGGCTTTCGATACGGGCCTGCCAGGTGTGCACGGCCAAAGTTCCGATCTGCACAGCATACAACAACGTCAATAAGTCCCCGCCAATGATTCGTTCCGCGCGGTCGCCAGCGGCGGTCGCCACGTACGCGGTTCGGACCGCGTCCGGCACATGGGCTCCCGCGTTCTGTTGAAAGAACGACGGGCCGTCAATGCCATCCGGATAGCGCTTCAGCACCAACGGACGATCGGCGATAACGGGCAACAGCACCGGAGACACCGTGCAGTAGTACCGCATGACATCGCCCTTGGTGTATCCGTCGTCCGGGAAGTACACCTTGCCCAAACTCGAAACGGGGAGTTCGCGGCCGCGCCCGAAGTCTAGCGTTCCGTTGCCGCCCTGGTGTTCGATCGCGACCAGCTGCTGAATGATTGTCGTCTGCTTTCTGGCTTTAGGGGTCATCTGGGTATCCCGAGTCGCGGACACTGCTACTTTGTGCTTGCCTGCTGAGCATGTACTTGGCCAACGATCAACCATTTCCAGCGGCGTGCAGGCAGGCGGGAATCGCCAACGCGGCCCCCACGCCGGCCACGCTGGACGTCGTGCAACTGGAACGGGCGTGCGCAAAGATCCGGGCGAACATTGCAGCGCACGAGCAACCGTTTGCCGACCTGATGCGGCTGTATCCGAACGACGTGCGCGTGATGACGCGCGCCGAGTTGATGGCGGTCGGCTTGCCGCGTCAGATCGTCACCGCGGTTCGCGTCGATCTCGACGAACCGGCCGGCACAGCCACGCCGCCGTAGCGCTGGCACAAACACGAACGCTCCGGCGAATGCCGGAGCGTTTGAGGTTGTACTGAGGCGCGGATCACACTTTCGTGACGTCGGCCGCTTGCGGTCCTTTTTGACCTTGAACGATCTCGAACTCCACGCGATCACCCTCGGCCAAGGACTTGAAGCCGTCTCCCTGGATGGCGCTGAAGTGGACGAACACGTCCGGTCCCCCTTCGTGCGACAGGAAGCCGTAACCCTTCGCGTCGTTAAACCACTTCACGGTGCCGGTTATGCGAGCCATTGAACGTACCTCTTGCAAGAAGCCCAGAATCTCGATCCTCTGACCCCCGTGTCTGGCACGGGTGGGCAGAGGCGATCTCACCTCGCCTCGCAGCCTCGCCGACACAATTGGCTAGTCCGCTTAGAGGGGGGTCGAGGCAAGTTCTGTGCAACTTGTGGCGGTTATCCCGCGATGGGCTTCGCGCCTATCTCGCGTGTGAGAGGTTCCAAGAACCGTCATGCGGCGCCGGCGATGTAACGCGCAATTCGACCGCACTCGCTGCAACGCAACGTGACGTGACTACGCGGAGGCGCAGGCACCTCGTTCGGCGTGCGCTCAATCGGACCGGAGCAGGACGGACATCTCAACGATGTGCCCGTTCGGTCGTGCGCAATGAGATTCAGGGCTTGCGCGGGGTTATACGTAGCGGGGCGTGGCTTGCGCATGTACCTCTCCTCGACAACTGACAGCCCGGGCGACGGCAGCGCCGATTCGCCTCTAATTCGGGATAACCTTCTAAATCTCTAAGACTAATAAAGGCGCGAATTTGTCACACCCAGCGGCCATATTGTTGGGCCTGCCACCGGTGGAACATCTACGCTCTCCCTTTATACGCCGGCGCGGTCCCCAGGTTCCCTGTTTGGCTCCGCTCCTAGCCCCCGCCGCCTTACCGCTGTGTCCAGTTCTTGCTATGCTCCAGCTTGAGTTTCAACACCGACTCCGAGGACAAGGATCATGGCAACACGCGCCAAGAAGTCTCGCACGAAATCCGGCGGCAACACCGGAAAGAAGCGCGGTGGACCAACTGCACGCAGTGGCGGAGCAAAGTCGGCCAAGAAGGGAAAGGCCAAACGCGCGCCGGCCCGCAAGGCGGCATCGAGCCGTAAGCCGACGGCGAAAAAGTCAGCGGCGAAAAAGACGACGCGCGGTCCGGCGCTAAAGAAGAGCGCAAAGCGAGCCGTGACAAAAACGGTAAAGAAGGCCGTCAAGAAGACAGTTAAGAGAACTGTAAAGAAGTCCGGCGGCTCGGCACTATCTCGCGTGACCCGTGTTGCCAAGGAAGTCGCGCACCAGGCGACCACCGCCGTCTCGGACGGCGTGGAATCACTCAAAGAGCTCGGCGAGGGCCTGGTTGACCGCGTGACCGGCTGACGCTAGCCAAGTTCGAGAGTCGGATGCGATTAAAGGACCTCTAAGAACGGCCGGCGAATATTTCGTCGGCCGTTCTGTCGTCAGTCGAGTTCCGCCCGCTCCGCTCCATGGCGCAACATCCACTCGACCAGCGAGGCGTTCACCTTCTCCCAACCGTAGTCCACGGTGACGATGTGTCCGGCGCCGATCACCCATTCGAGGCGTTTGTCGCGCGCGCCAAGCCGCGCGAAGGCGTGCGTTGCCGCGGCCACGGTGATGCGATTGTCCTGGCGCGATTGTATCATCAACGTCGGCGCAGCAACGCGCGGCAGCGCCACCGCGGCACGGTGCATGGTCCGCCGCAGCGCGCGTAGCGCCGCCGTACTGAACACTCCGTAAGCCAGGCTTCGCGTCTGCTCAGCGGGATCGAGAATCGAGGCGCCGTCGCCCGACCGAAGCGCCGGAACCATCCAGCCCCACAGCCACGACAGACGCGCCGCAAACTCTATTGTTGTCGGCATGGCAAGATACGGAGCCACCAGCCCGAGCGCCGACAGCTCGCGATCGTTTGCCGCCAGCTGCACGGCGAGCGCCCCGCCCATCGACAGGCCGATGATTCCCACCCACGCGTGTTCCGCCTTCAGGTCGTCGTACGCCGACGCGGCAGCCGCCGTGAGGTCGTCGGCGGTAACGCGCATGAAGTCGGATAGACTGCGTCCGTGACCGGGCAGCAGCGGCACAGACACGTGAAAGCCGCGCGCATGGAGGTCGACCGCCAGGTAGCGTAGAGTTTGCGGTGTGTCCCCGCCGCCATGTAGCAGCAGTACCGCTGGCGCGCCGGCGCGCGCGAGCACGAATCCCTCTCCGCCAATCACGATGCCGTCGGCACCCAGACGCCGGTTCGCGAGCGTCAACGCGGTCATGGCGCGCATGTGTCCGGCGCGCCACCGCCAACCGGCGGCGAGTAGCGAGACAACCAACGCACCGGCGACGGCGCCCGCGTACATCAGTATCGCGGAACGCTCGGATCTACCTCGGAACTCCAGCGGTCAATTCCGCCGGTGAGATTGCGCACGCGGCTGAATCCTGCGCCAAGCAGCGCATGCGCCGCGGCCTCGCTTCGCGCGCCATGATGGCAATACACCACGATCTCGGCGTCGCGATCGAGCGCTGCCGCCGCCGCTGGCATGGTCCCCAACGGCATGAGACGCGCGCTCGGAATCCGCCCAATGTTCCACTCGAACGGTTCGCGGACGTCGATCACGACGATCGACTCGCCGTCGCCGAGTGCGCGGGATAGGTCCTTCGGAACGATCGTATCGACGGGCATGGCTGGCCGGATGGGCGCTGATTCAAGGTGTCGCAAGGGCGCCAAGAATATACACCTCCAGCCGATACTCAATCGGACGTGGACTATTCAGCGAAGGACCCGCTATTGGACAGCTTGTTCGGCCCCGTCGGTGACGGTGGGGAACGGCAGCTCATTGTCCATGCTCGCGATGTCGATTCGTTCGGCGAGCTTGGCCGGAGGCGCAATGATAAGCGTCGTGCCTTGTCGCTCCACCAGTCCCTCGCCGGTCAGCCGCGCCAGCACGAGAGACACGGATTCGCGTGTCGCACCCACGAGCTCACAGAGCAGACGGTAGCGCGATGTGCACAGCACAATTCGCCCATCGTCTTGCGTGAACGTGTCGTTGTACGACATGCGAAGGAGCGTAGTAATCATGCGCTGCTCAACGCTCAGCGTTGCGAGCTCGCGCAGCTTGTCGAGGAGCGTCGCGCGCTCCGTCATCAGCTGGTGAATCAGCGTGAGGGAGCGCTGCGGCTGTTCGCGCACGAAGGACCGGAAGCGCGAGGAACTGAGGAACAACGTCTCACTTTCCTCATCGGCCCGAGCGTCCGTGGTGTAGCGCGCGTTGTGCGACAGGCCTTCGGAGCCGAACGTTTCGCCCGGCGTGGCAATCCAGGGGACGAAGCCCCGGCCGGCGCGCACACGACTGCGCAGCACAACGCGTCCCTGCGTAACGATGAACACGCCGTCCGCGGCCGCGTTACGTTGATAGATCGCGAATCCGGACGGCCATGCGGCGCGCGCCGCATAGGCTGCCAATGCATCTCGCTCGGCGTCGGTGAGACGTGCCGGCCCAACCGTTGTTTCCGCCACGACATCCTCACATCTCGCAACAGTCCGCGGAGGTTGCAATGTCTGGGCCGCTCTTGACAGTCCGGTCAACCGCCTCTCAGTTGCATGGTCGGAGTGGCGAGACGAGCTCCTCCGCCTCTCGCTCCGCGTTGGCACGTCTGTCCCGGCCCGCGCGCTAATGACTCTCGAAGTAGCCCCTCCCACGTCGACGCAGACGACCCTCTCGCATACCGTGCCGGTCGCGATTCTCGGTACTGATGCGCTGCTTGCCGCGTTGCCCGCAACCCCGGTGCAGCTCGCGCATGCCTGCCTGCAGGCGGGTTTCGCCAGTGTGATTCCGGCAAGCTGGGGCGACGAGCTGGTGGCAGGCGCCGCGCTGCGCCAGCTCTCCCTGTTCGGTGACGGGCCGGCGATCCATTGCAGCTGTCCGATCGTTGCGCACCGCCTCCTGACCGTGGGCGGAGACCTGCGCCCCGTGCTCGTGGCGCTCGTTCCGCCGCCGGTGGCGGTGTCGCGCTATCTGCACGCGATGTCCCGCCCAAATCGCGTTCGCGTCACGTATATAGGCTCCTGCCCTGGCGCGGTGGACGAGTCGATCGACATCCGCATGACGCCGGACGCACTCCTCGCCATGCTTGCCGAGCGCCAGATTGCGCTCGAGGAGCAGCCGCTGGTGTTCGAATCGGTTATCCCGCCAGACCGGCGACGCTTCCAGTCGCAGCCCGGCGGTCTTCCCGCCGCTGAAGCGTTGTGGAACGGGTTCGGGTCACGAACGCTCGTCGAGGTCGGCGGAGAAGATCTCGTTGCCGATCTCGCGCAGCACCTGCTCAGCGGGAGGAACGTGCTGATCGATGCCTCGGTCCGATTGGGGTGCTACTGCAGCGGAGCCGTTGATGGCGTGGCGCCGGCCGATGCGCGCGCGAACGTGGTGGCCGTCGAGCCCCCGCGGTCGGCGGCACCTGTGGTTGAAGAGAACGCCCCGATCGAGCTGTACTCTCCTGTGCCCGCTGCCTCGCGCACGCCAATTGACATTGCGGCGGTGCGTTCGGGTGCAGCGCTTGTGGGGCCGGCCACACAGACGCGTGGCGTCGATGCATCGTTCGGCAATCGGATCAGCCCCGTGCGTGGAGTGGCGACGCTGCCGGAGCCCCGTGTAGCGCGCGTCAGTAATCCCGGCATGACGAGACCGGTGCAGGGTATCGTGCCGGTGTCGCGCGACGTGGGCGGCCGCTCGCTACCGCGCGCCTACATTGCGCGCCGGCGATCGTCGCCGCGCGGATTGCCGGCAATTGTTGCCCAGCAACCGCTTGTCGCTGCGCCAATCCCAACGCTGCGGACGGGCGCGCAACTCCTTGCGTCAACTACCATTGGACAGGTCGTCCGTGAACTGCCGGCGCGGCTTGGTGCGTCAACCGGTTGGTCGTTGCGGCGTCGGCATGTGCTCTACGCGCTCGTTGGTGTCCTCACCGTGGTCGTGGCCGTGAGCGCGGCGGTGGCGGTGATCGTCGAACGATCGATCAGCACTCCACCGGCCGCCGCGTCCACGCCGCGTTGAGCCACGCGACAGCCGTTAGCGTCCGTGCAAGGCCGCCCGCGCACTCGCCAGCGCGTCCGCGGCACGATCGAACCGGGCCGCAAGATCGGTGATCTCGTTCCGCGTAAGCGTTTCATCATTGGCGCGGATTGCTTCATTCACTGACGGAAAGACCATGTTCGCATAGCCGTTGTTCTCGTCGGCAACGTAGATGAGGTTGCGGAACCACGGACGGCTGCGGAGTCCCTCTGGTCGCGTCAGCGATCGCTCAACCTGCAGAAGCGCGCGGTTTGTCTTGTCGAGCGTCGCCGCTGGAACCGAGCCGGCGAGCAGGGAATCGCGCGCGCCGGCAAACGCCACGCCTTCGTGCTCGAGATGGTCGATCGCTGCGCTCAACGCCGTGGTCGGCGCGGTCCAGTGATGCTGTGCCACGAGACGATCCACCGGCGCCACGTAGCCACGCATGGTCCGGGCGTACTCGACATAGTCGTATGGCAGGATGTCGGCGTTCGCGAGCCGCAACATCATCGCCGTTCCAATGCTGGCCGCGGCTGCGTGGTACTGAAAGTTGGTGTCTCCGAACTTCGTCATCCACGTGTAGTCGTCGTATTGCGAATGGTAGATGCCGCTCGGCCCACCGAACCCCCAATCGAGAATGGGAATGCCGAGGTGATTGTAGAAGCCGGCGAAGTCGGAACCGCCGCCCGGATCACCCATTGCCGGCTCGTCACCCGCCGCAACCTTGCTCGCCGTGCGCCACTGGCTGTAGACGCTGCCCTTGCCGTTCGGATCGGGAACGATGCCGGCAACGTCACGCAGCGTTGCACGCAGCGACGGCGAACCGCCGGCATTGAACGTGGGGCCCTGGGCGGATTCGTCCTGATTGAAGTACGCCACGGCGTTTCGGCTCAGGCGAAGCGAATCATCTTCGACGTACTCGGTTGAGCCGAGCAGTCCCCACTCTTCGGCGTCCCATGTCGCAAACACGAGCGTGCGTTTTGGACGCATCCCTGCCTTGAGCTGATCCGCTACGGCGTGCGCCGCTTCGAGAATGCTCACGGTTCCGCTCACGTTGTCGCCGGTGCCGGGGCCCCAGGCGTCGCGGTGTCCGCCAATGATTACCATCTCATCGGGAAACTCGCTGCCACGCACGATGCCAAAAGTGTCATAGATCGGCTTGTACGGTTTGGTGGCGCGATCGTCGGTGACGGCGATGCGCGCCCGCACGGGACCGGGGCCGACGTGATAGTGAAACGGCAGTCCGCCTTGCCACGCGCGCGGCACCCCCGTGCCGGCGATGTACTTGAGCAACTCCCCGGCATTGTTGTAGCCAATCGGCACGACTGGAATATGCGGAATCTCCATCTTGTCCGGGGTCAGGCGTACAGCACCGGCCGTGCTGGGATAGCCGGGTGTTGACGGGTCGCCATCCGCGTTGAGAATGCTTCCGCGCTGCACGCCATTGCCGTTGCGCATGGGGCCATTCGGAAACACATCTCCCTGAACAAAGCCGTCGTCCTGCGGGTCGCTATAGATGAGCAGCCCCACGGCGCCATGCTTTTCCGCTTCGCGCGCCTTGATGCCGCGAAAGGAGCGGCCATAACGCGCGATGGCGATCTTTCCCTTCACCGAGATGCCAATCGAATCGAGCTGCGCGTAATCTTCAATCAGTCCGTAGTTGACGTACACCACGTCTGCCGTGACATCGCCCTGCCCGCTGTAGCCGTTCACGGTGGGGTACTGCGCCAGCTTCGACGTCGGATCGCCGGCCACCGGCGGCTCGGCGAGCGAAAGCTCCTTGGGCTGCGGCGACACGCGCATCACGTGAACCGACGTAGGCTGCGGCATGAAGACGTCGTATGCCTTCACATCGGTCTCGATGCCCCACTTCTTCAGCTGCGCAATCACATAGTCGCGCGTTCTGGCCTGCGCCGGCGTGCCGGCAACGTGCGTCTCTTTCGACAAATCCTTCGACATGCCGGCGGCAAGTTGCGGCGAAGGACGCTTCACCGCCGCCGCCTCCACGTCACGCTCCCGCGCGGCGTTGGCCGGCGTATACCCAACCATCGGTTGCTGTGACGCGGCGGTTGCGCCGGCGCACGCGAGCAATACGGCTGCGATGCGAATGTGCACGTAAGATCCCGGTGAGAAGTGATTCAATCGATCGCCAATACCGGCCGGCGAATCAGCCGTCATTCGTACTGATCGAGCGCAACACGAATTGCGTCCCGCAAACGTCGCTCACGCTCCGGCGCATCGCCCAGCGACGCAGCGATCGCACCGAAATGTTTGAGCATTTCGCCCTGGAGAAACGCCGCTGTGTCTTTCACGCCAAGTCCCTCGAGCGACCGTTCAGCGAGGTTTCGTAACATCACTTTGGTCTCCGCGTCGAGATCGTCAAGAGATGGCGGCGTCGCGGGGGGAGGCGCAACGCCCCGCCCAGCATTCCGGACGGGTGATTCCCAAAGCGCCGACACCGGTGCCAGCGTCACGACGAACGAGCCTTGAGTGTGCTCTTCGTGGCCCGACACGACACCACGCCGCTTGAGCGTATGCAGCAACGCGATGACGGCCTGCCGAACGACAGACACACCGCCTTCGCTGTTATTGCCCCGCCCAGTAACGATTAGCACCTCTTCGGCGCGCTCTACCTGTTGCTGGCGCAACCAAGGTTCAGTCCGCGCGACCGCAACGGAGACTGTGGGAAAGCTCTCGCGAAGATTCAACGTTCGGTGCGGGCCGAATCGGATTTCGTCGAAAGCCTGACGCAGGCCCTTGAGTCCGACTTGGCGACTCGGACGGTTCATGGCACGCAATCTATCCAACACCTGCTGCCGCGAGGAAGCAACGTGGCCGCCTGCCCGCCGCGTCGCTCCTACGCAGCCGCCACGAATCTGTTGTCGGCGACCGCCAGAACTCGCCGCCGGTTGACTCGTTTTGAGCCCGCAAACGTGGAGAACGCGCGCAGGCCCACCGTCAGAACATCAGTCCGAACGCAATGGGTACGAACCTCACGTCCGTGTTTTGTACGGTGTGGTAGCGCGCCTCGATGTAGGCCGAGAACCCGCTGAGCGGGAATTTGAACCCTGCGCCAATGTTGTAGCCAACGTTGCTCTGGCTTTGGGCGTCGAAGAACCGGTCCGGTTCCTTGGTGCTGTAGTAGCCAATGCCGCCGATTACGTAGAGCGTGTTGGCCTGAACTGCCGTCGGACGCATCAGCTCGTAGACCCCGTTTACATTGACGCCGCCGGCGTAGGCTTTGTTGCCGCCACCCTTCTGCCCAAACTCGTTGTAAATGCCTTCGGCCCGAAAGCCAAGCGATGACCCCGGAGGGGTGATTCCGGCGCCGACGATCACGTTGTAGCCGGCGTCATAGAAGTTGCCAAAGTTGCTGGCCGGCTCAGAAAGCCCGGCAGCGAGGTTGTAGTGTATCTGCGCCTGTGCAGCGATGGGTGCAAGCGCAAAGGGTGCTGCCGCGAGGAACACCGACAGTGTCCAGGCTCGAATGGTCGAAGGCATAACGGTTCTCCGGAATGGTCGTTGGACCACGGGCGTGCCGGATTTATGCCAAAGCGCGCACCGGGCAAGCTAAAAATTCTACGCACCACTACGGCGCCGAGTGTTAATATCATTTGTCACAAGGATATTATGTTTCGTGCAGCAGCGTTGTATTTATCCTAACAATGGAGGATAAATATGGCGCGTAGCTATCACGCTGATATTGCAAGACATGTCGCCAACGCTGACGCCAAATGGATCGACAACTTGCTGTCACACTTCAACGTCCCAGGCGTGGCCGGTGGACGGCAGGGAATGGCCCGCCATATCTCCCAACACGGCATCTACCACGTGGTTCTCATTCGGCGGCTGGCCTCCGAGCTCGGTGTCAGCACCGGCGCCGCTGTCTCTCTCGCAGGACAGCTGCTCGAGACAGATGCGACGCATGTTGATGTTGGCCAGCACATCAGCCTCCGTTTCGACCGCGCGGCCTTTCAGCGCCAAGTCGACCACGACACCAGAGATGCCGCTGAATCCGTGGCGCCAGCTCGGCGCGGCCGGCCGCCGGCGCGCCGCTGAGCAGTCCGGCTGCGGACTCGCCGGAACGAAAACGCGGAGCCTCGATGTCCGGGGCTCCGCGCGTGGTAAAAGCTGACCGCAAAGCGTGTCAGCTCGCGACCGACTTGCTCACGTTTTCGGCCGCGAGTCCTTTCTGGCCCTGTACGAGATCGAACTCCACCGGATCCCCCTCGGCGAGGGTCTTGAACCCGTTCCCCTGGATGGAGCTGTAGTGGACGAAGCAATCCTTGTCGTCCCCGTCCGGGGTGATGAACCCAAACCCCTTGGCGTCGTTGAACCACTTTACTTTGCCGCTCGTGCGCATGGCCAACTCCTGAAAGAACTCGCCGCCACAACACCATGTTGTGCGGAACACCAGCTGCCGAGTCACCCGCGCCGGCACCTCCGGCTTGCGGTCTCGAGCGTGGGCCAAACTACAGGCGCCTGGAAATTCGGTCAAGCGCGTCGTGGCGCCTACGGGTGTCAGATATCTTTCAGCTCGACCCCCAATCGAGGATGATGAGCGTGGCATTTGGCGAGCGTCGAGATACCGTCACCACCTGGGTGGGCGGCGTGCCAGTAGGATCGTCCATGCCGGTGGTGGTGCAATCCATGACCAACACCGATACGGCGGACGCCTTCGGAACGGCTGCTCAGGTGATTGCCCTTGCGCAGGCGGGTTCGCAGCTCGTGCGCGTGACGGTGAACAACGAGCAGGCGGCGGCGGCCGTGCCCGAAATCGCTCGCCGCGTGAGCGAAGCAGGCGTGATCGTGCCGATCGTCGGCGACTTTCACTACAACGGACACCTGCTGCTTGCCAAGTATCCCGAGTGCGCGCAAACGCTCGCCAAGTACCGCATCAACCCCGGCAACGTTGGCGGCAAGCGGCGTGATGAGAATTTTCGTACGATCGTCCAGATTGCCGTGGACAACGGCAAGCCGGTGCGCATTGGCGTGAACTGGGGCTCGCTCGATCAGGATTTGCTCACACAGATGATGGACGCGAACGCCGTTGCCGCAGCGCCCACCGACGCCAAGGACGTCTACATTGAAGCGATGCTTGCCAGCGCGCTTCGGTCTGCGGAACTCGCCGAGGAAGTTGGACTGGGCCATGACCAAATCATCATTTCGGCCAAGGTGTCTGGGGTGCAGGACCTCGTTGAGGTCTACCGTCGGTTGGCGAGCCGTTGTGATTATCCGCTACATCTCGGACTCACCGAAGCCGGCATGGGAACCAAGGGCGTGGTTGCCAGCACCGCGGGCCTGTCCATTTTGCTGGCCGAGGGCATTGGCGACACCATCCGCGTGTCGCTCACGCCCAAGCCGAATGGAGATCGGACAGAAGAGGTGCTCGTTGCGCAGCAGATTCTGCAGTCGCTGGGGCTGCGCAGCTTTGCGCCGCAGGTAACGGCGTGTCCCGGCTGCGGTCGCACAACGTCAACCTTCTTCCAGCACATGGCGGAAGACATCCAGACGTACCTTCGCGAGCGGATGCCGGTGTGGCGTGAAGCGCGGCCCGGCGTCGAGGAGATGAAGGTGGCCGTGATGGGCTGCGTCGTGAACGGTCCCGGCGAGTCGAAGCATGCCAATATCGGTATCTCGCTACCGGGAACGTTCGAGGAGCCAAAGGCGCCCGTGTACGTCGATGGCAAACTGCGCACGACGCTCAAGGGCGAGACGATCGTTCACGATTTTCTAAATATTCTCGAGGACTACGTGGTCTCGCACTACGCTACGGCGTCGGCCCACTCGTCGAGTGCCGTCACCACCGCACCGAGCTCGGTCATGATCTCGCCAGCAAAACCGACGTCGGCGAGCCGGTCGTAGACGCTGCGGTACCAGCGGATCGTGGCGTCCTTGCCGCCGCTGAACCGGCTCCACACGGTGTCCGGATCGATCGTGCGAAGGAGATCGGCCAGGATGCTGCTCGCGTTGTGCAGCTTGTCCGCGGCGCAGACCCAACGGGCTGCGTCGTTCGCGCCGGCGAGACGTTCGAGATAGTCGTCACGGCGGTCGTCATGCGACAGCTCCACGCCGTCGTCGTCAACGAGCCGGTACGTCACCGTAAGCACGGTGTCGAGCACGTCCGAGCCGAACTTGTCGCCGATGCGTTGTTCCAGCGTTTCGCGAGAGAACGCTTCTCGAACGCAATCCTCGATCACGTCGTGCAGAATGCCAGCGACGATGGTGTCCGTGTCCTGACCGTACCGCGCGAGGATGATCGCCACGTTGGCCGGATGCGTGAGGTACGGCAACCGCGTGCCCTTGCGCACCTGCTGGTCGTGGTGCTTGGCGGCGAACGCCAGCGCGTGGTTGATACGATCCGAGTAGCCGGTGGTCATGGGCAGGACACCAGGCTACACGTGACTGGTACGCACGTCAACCACGGCCTTCGCCGGCAAACCAACGGACGATGCGTTCGAGCCCTTTCGCATCCTCCTGATCGAATGTCGCTAGGCGTTCGGAGTCGATGTCGAGCACGGCCATCAGCGCGCCATGTTTGTCGAATACCGGTACCACGATCTCCGACTTGGAGTGCGCGTCACAGGAGATGTGGCCCGGAAACCGATCGACATCGGGCACCACGACTGTGCGCCGCTCAGCCGCCGCCATGCCGCATACCCCGCGGCCAAACGCGATCTCCAGACAGCCGACCGTTCCCTGATACGGTCCAACGCGCAGAAGGTTCGGGCCGGCCACGCGATAGAAGCCGGTCCAGAAGTGGCGAAAGGCATTGTGAATCAACGCGCTCAACGTCGCCATGCCGGTGATGTCGTCGTCGATTCCAGTGAGCACACCTATGAAATGGGCGTGCAATTGCGCGTATGCGCGGTCTTTCGGAATGTGACGAAGGTCGAGTGTGACTTCGGCCATGCTTATCTCGAGATCACTGAGGCGAATTGCATTTCGATGAGCAGCAGGGCGAGGCCTTGAACCATGATGCCCACCCCGGCGCCGACCACGGCCATGCGCTTGGCAATGAGCCATGCGCTGAGTGCGAGCGCGGCACCTACCGCAACGTAACCCGCATCCAGGCCAATGTTCATCCAAACAAGTCGCTCCAGCCTCGCGGCGCCGGACACGTCGCGAAGCTGCGCAGAGCGCCACGCGAGTCCGGCGATTGCCGCGACGCCAACCCCCCAGATCGCCATCTGTAACGCGAAGTGGGTAAGCAGTGGGGAACGTACGCGACGCACTGTCATCATTGTCGCGACACTGGTGCCACCAATGACGGACAGGGCTGCCCAGAATAACAACCGCAGCAGATGCTGCTGCTCAGCATGAAGAAGGGTATCGGCCCACACGCGACGGATCCTAGCCGCGCAGCACCGGCCGAGGAAGTGGCCGCGGTCCGAGTGCAGGGTATGGCGAGCTAATAGCGCACAATGAGGCGAGCCTTCGCGCGACGTCGCGCAGTCTCGCCGTAACTACGAACTCACGGCGCCCCGGTGAGCGCGCGCATTTCCGCGGTGCGCAGCGGTCGCGGCGAGCGGCCGATTCGCTCGGGCGACGGAAGTGATGGCGCCGGCGCGTCCCAGAGGACAATGCCAAGCGCGTTGCCGCCCGTCGATCGCACGGCCTCGAGCGCGGCTTGAAGATTCGCGATTCTGGTGTGACCCACGCGTGCACAGAGAATTGTGTCGTGGATCGGCAGCGCACCGGGCAGGCCCGCTGCGGTCTGCGCCACCGTGGCAACAATGACTATCGCTTCGTAATGACGAGCCAGCCTCGCCGCTTCCTTGCGGAACATCTCGGCCACCTCGGCCGGATTGCGGATCGTCGCCGACACGCCGCTCGGAATGACATCGATCGTGCGATCGCGCCCGACGGTGGCCTGCGTGGTAGCCTCAGGCCAGTCGATGCGCCGGTCCTGGATGTCTGTCAGTCCTGGTTCGGCGTGAATGCGCAGTGCAGCAGCCACTGGCGACGTGCGCGAGTCGGTGTCGATGATGATCGTGCTGCGCGCTTCGTCAGCCGCAATGGCGGCGAAATTTGTGGCGATGATCGCCGCCACGCCCGTATCCTCACCGGCAATCGTGAGCATGAGGCGACTGGCGCCGGCGCGCGCCACGTGGAGATACGTGAGCTGATAGCCGTCAGCACCGGGATCGAAGTACGGCGGCGCCTCGAGGTCTGCCGAACGGCGTTTACGATCCGGAACCCGCGGCCGGGGTCGCACGGTGGCAAGTACGCGGGCGCCGGTCAGCCGTTCGATCTCGTGCTCGTCGCTCACCCGGGGGTGCCTGATCTCGCCCAGAAACGCCGCGCCGAACCCCAGCGCCACTCCAAATACCAGCGCGGCCCCCAACAGTGCGACAGGAGGTGCATCGAGCTTCGCTTCTTCCTTGGCGCGAGTCGCCTGCCGATCGTAGTCCGTGGCTCGCGTTCGCGCGGCGGCCAACGCGGCGCCTGCCTGCGACACCAGCGATTGCGCCGAATCACGCTCGGCGGCCCATCCGGCTGTGTCGGCAACCGGCGATTTGGCAACCGATTGCGACAGGTCGGGCAACACGATCTTGGCGATCTCCTGACGCAGGGTATCTCGGCGGTCCTGTCCAATGAGGTCAATGGCGCGGCCGATTTCCGTCGCTCGGGCGGTGAGCGCGAGGTACGCCGGATCGGCGCCGCCCGTGGTGCCGAAACTTTGGCGCTCCTTTTCCACTTCGGCCAACGAGTCGAGTAGCAACTTGACTCGGGGAATGGGCATCAGCTGCGGCGACTCGGCAAGCGCACGATACGACGCGACGAGCGGCGCCGATTCAACGCGAGTCAGCAACGCGCCCAAGTCATTGACGGCGAGTGATAGCGAATCGCGTTGCTTGGTGAGCCGCGGCGTGAGCGTGTCCACGGCCGGCTTGACGACGGTTGCCATGTGCGCACGCGCGTTGCTCAACGAGGTGTCGGCCGCCGAAAGGCGCGCCTGCGCCTGCGTCAGAGCGGCGAGAAGCGGCGCGGTGTCGGGCCGAACGTCAACAACCACCGGCGCCAACTGTCCCACCCGCTTCACCTGTTGAGGCGCGAGCACCAGCGCGACCAAGGCGGCCACGAACGTCCCCAGCCCCACAGCACCGATGAACACGGGCCGGTGCATCGCATTCCGCGCGCGCGCAGTCAGCCAAACAGGCCGCGAGATTGGTCGCGGAAACTCGCCGGTCATTTGAGCCATACTGCGATTCTCTCACCCCGGGGGATGCGCCGCAAGCACTGCGGCTGCAGAGTCCTCTACAGGCAGGCCATGGGCCATCGCGTCGGCCGGTAGTTTCCACGGCCAGAGCGCCAACGCAAAAGAGCGGCACCGTGAGGCGCCGCCCTTTTCATATGCGTGTATTCTGCCTTACCGAACTACTCGACCGTGATGACGCCCTTCATGCCCATCGCGAGGTGCGGCGTGCAATGGAACGGGTAGACACCCGGCTTGATGCCGGCGAACGAGATGACGTAGGACTCGTTCGGGTTCATCATCATCGGGCTCGACAACTCCGACATCTTCTGGGGCATGTTGGCATCGAGCTGAGCCTTGGAATCGGCCGGAATCGTCGTCGGATCGAACGAGATCTCGTGCGGTCCGCCGCTGACCATAACGAAGTTCACGGCATCGCCCGACTTGATCGTCAAGTTGGCTGGCTCAAAACGGTATCCCTTGTCGTCGCCGATCATCTTGACTTCGTGCGTCGCGCCCGTCGCGGGCATCAGTGCAAGCGCGCCAGCCGCTGGGGCAGCAGGAGCTGCCGCCACCGGGGGCGTCGCAGCCGTAGTATCAGCCTTCTTTTCGCCGCCACTGCAAGCGCCGAGAACAACCGCGCCGGCAAGGAGCGCCAGTCCGTTGAAACGCATTTCTTAGGGCCTCCGAGTAATGCTTCTTTTAGAAAAATTGAGTGGTTCGCCGCGAATCCGCGGAGAATGTGAAACTATTCACAAAGTCCGGCGAATGCAACGCGGTAGCCCGGTGTGCAAACCTCGCGCCTAGCGCGGTCCCGCCCCAAAGTGCACCCGAGTCGTCTAGGTTCATGGCATATGATCGTCATTCCGACAATCGACCTTCGCCATGGACTTTGCGTCCTGCCGGGCCCGCCGCCTGCCGACGAGTCGCTTCTCCTCGGCAGTCCGGTGATGGTGGCGCGATCCTGGGCTCATGCGGGCTTTCAGCGGTTGCACGTGATCGATGCCGACGCTGAGGGCGGGACTGGTTCGAACGCGGCCGTCGTGGAGGACGTTATCCGAGACGGCGCACTCGCGATTCAGACGTCTGGTGGCGTACTGTCCACCGATCAGATCGAGCGTTTCGTTGACGCTGGCGCAACTCTGGTGGTGGTCGGCGCTCGCGGAGTCGAGGAGCCTGACTGGCTGGCGTCGGTGGCGGAATTCTTTCCCGGCATGATCGTGGTCAGCACGGACGTGCACGAGCGTCGCGTCGTCACGCGCGGGTGGGTACACAGCGTTCCCCTCGACATTTTCGACCTGATTGGCGATTTGACGGGACTGCCACTTGGCGGCGTCCTGCTGTCGGCCGTGGGCGGAAACGGACACCGCTCGGCCATGGATCTCGCGTTGATCGAAGATCTCGTACAAGCGTGCGATTTCCCGGTCATGACGCTTGGCGGTGTGTTGGCGATGCCCGACTTGCGCGCACTCGAGCATCGCGGAGTTGTTGCCGCCGTGATCGGGAACGTGCTGGACAACGGCCAGCTGGATGCGCGCTTGGTGGCCGACGAATTCGGCGCTTAGAACTCGGCAATCAGAGCGCGTGACAGGGCGTCGGACTTTCCCAGATATACGAACCGGAAGTCGTGCATGTATTGTCGCGCCACGCGACGTACGTCTTCCGGCTTGACCTTCCGAAGGCTCTCCACGAACTGTCCGGCAAACCGGTAGTCACCGCGATAAATCTGCGCGCGCGCCAGGAACGTGGCCTGATCGCCGTTCGTCTCGTTCTTCAGGAAGTAGTCGGTGATGAACTGTCCGATCAATCGCTCCAGCCCTTGTGTCTCGATCAGCTCGCGCTGCAGCCGGTCGATCTCCACACGCATGATCTGCAGCGTCTGGTTGGGATCTGTGGTTGTCACGTACAGTCCGCCATTCGCAATTGCGCGGTCGACGAACGGCGCCTCGACCTCGTACGACAGGTTGCGTTTCGACCGCACTTCAGTGAACAGTCGCCCTGAGAGCACCGCGGACGCGACACGGAGCGCCTGGTAATCCGGCTCCCGCACCGACGGCCCCGCGTAATACCCGAGCAGGTAGTTCGTCGGGAGTGCGGCCTCTTTCACGACCAGCGCGCGGCCCAGCTTCGGTACCGGGTGCGGCGCCGACCAGCTGTAGTTCCCGCGCGGAAGCTGGCCCAGCGTGCGCCCGACCAGTGGCTCGAGGTGCGCACGGTCGATGTTGCCGACGACCACGAGCAGCATGCGCGACGACACCATTTGCGACGCCTGATAGTGCCGCAGCGCATCGAGTGTGATCGACTCCAGCGTGGACTCGGTGCCGGTGGACGAGAAGGCGTACGGATGTCCGACGTACGCCAGGCTGTCGCCAAGCCGACTCACGAGTTCGTCGGGATCGTTGGCGGCCTCACGTGCCGCTGCGACGAGCCGCGAGCGCACGAGCTCCACCTCGGCCGAGTCGAGCGTCGGCTCAGTCAATCGATCAGCGAGAACGGCGAACGTCGAATCGAAGTTGCTCTTGATCGTGGTAAATCCGAAGAGCGTCCAGTCTTCGGACGGCTGAACGTTGATGTCACTGCCTAGCTGCGCCGTGACCAGCCGGGCGCGCTCGCGGGGAAAGAGCTTGGTTCCGCGCTCCGACGCCTGCAGCAGGAAATTCTCGATGCCTTGCGTGGCTGGCGATAGCTGCTGCGTTCCGCCCAGCAGATACACGTTCGCGGCAACGACGTCATTCGCCGTGTTGCGACGAAGGATGACTTTGAGACCGTTGACGTCGAAGGTGCTCGTTGCGGTGTCGGTCTGTGCCGGTAGTAAAACCGGTGCAAAGACGAGCGCCACAAACAGCACGACTCCTCGCGCAGCCAACCGCAGTCGCACAACGGATTTGCTCATGGCCGCACTCCCGCGTCAAGCAACATGGCTGGCGTGAGGTTCAGCGCGCGGCGGACTTCGGGCGCAAGCAGCACGCCGGTGACGTGCGGCTTGCCGATGATGTACTTCGCTGCGTACGACTGTAGGTTGGCCGGCTTCTGCTGGGCCATGGTGTCTACGTAACCAAAGAAGTAGTCGAGACTGGTCACGGCCCACCAGAATCCGAGTTGATGCGCGAATCCCGAGGCGCGCTCCAGGCTCAGTTCCGTTCCCACTATACGGTGCTGCTTTACGGCATTCAGCTCGTCGGCCGAGTAGTAGTCTGGGTCATTGAGCTTTTGAATCTCGCCCCGGAGTGCCGCAAGGGCCGCGGCCAACTGATTGGGCGATGTTTCGCCTTCGATCGTGATCGGCCCAACGTGATTGAGCGTGTAATAGTTGACTGTGATGCTTTGAAACAGGCCGCTGTCCACCAGTCGGCGCTGAAAGCGCGAGCCTGGTTGATTGAGGACATCGGACAGAACGTCTGCCGCGTATGTCGATGCGGGATCTTGCTTCGCACTGGGTCCTTGCCACTGCAGCATGAGCATGACGCCGCCGATAGGCTGTTCGACGATGAGCGCCGTGTCGTGCGCGAGCGGAGGAATGGGAGGAACGGGATCGATGATGGCCGGGTCTGGTCCGGCTTTCCATCCGGCAAAGAGCGCGCGGGCTAGAAAGAACGCCTTTTCGGGTGCGATGTCGCCGGTGATGATGATTGCGGTGTTGTTGGGGATGTAGTACCGCTGCTGGATGAAACGCATCTTTTCCGGCGTAGTGGTCTTGATCACGGTACGCTCGCCGAGCGGATTCTTTCGGCTCCACGCCGTGGTCCAGAGCGCCTTGCCCATGGATGTCGTGAATTGAAAAAACGGGCTCGACTCGTTTCGGTCGTACTCGCCGATCACTACCTCGCGTTCGCGTTCCAGCTCGTCCTTTCGAAACAACGGCGTCATGAGCGCCGCCGCGAGAAACTTCAATCCGCCCTCGGCGCTGTCGGCCGGAACGGTGAGGTAGTAGTTCACGCGCTCTTCGCTGGTCGTGCCGTTGAATTCGGCGCCGAGCTCCGCGGCGCGGGCGATGAAATCGTCGGGATTGGGATAGGCCTCGTTCGCCTTGAAAAACATGTGCTCATACAGATGCGACAGACCTTCGTACGCCGGTCCTTGTGTGAACGAGCCGTTCTTGACGTCAGCTTCGATAGTCACCAGAGGCACGCCGCGATTCTGCACGACCATTACTTCCAGGCCGTTGGGCAGCGTAGTGCGCTGGATGTGCTGTTCCAGCTCGGCCCGCTGCGCTAGGCCAATTGACGGAATAAGTAGGAGCACCGCGAGCGCGCGCGCTCGAAATGTGCGAGAGCGCGTGGCTGAGCGCGGTAGCGTCTCGAGATCTTCCATAGTTTCTTTCAGCCTCACCATGTCCAGTTCCGATCCAAAGGCAATCGAGCGTGTGGCCGCGAGGCTCGACGCGGCCAATCTTCGCCGCAACGACCCGCTGGCTCCCTATACGACGTTCAAGATCGGCGGACCCGCCGATCTTTTGTTCGAAGCGAGGTCCGCCGACGCGCTAGCGAATGCCGTGCTGGCCGCGCGACAGAACGACGTACCCTACTTCGTCCTAGGCCTGGGCGCCAACGTCCTGATTGGAGACAAGGGGTTTCGCGGACTGGTGATCCGAAACACCGCGCGTGCACACGAGTTCCGCGAGGTGGGCGATAAGGTGTGCCACCTTTGGACTGAAAGCGGCGCCATTGTCAAAGACCTGATCCAGGAATCCGTCGGTCGCGGATGGTCAGGCCTCGAGCACTACGTCGGTATCCCAAGCACGGTGGGCGGCGCAATCTGGCAGAATCTCCACTTTCTGTCGCCGGCGCCCGAACGCGAGCGGACGATGTTCATTTCCGAGCTGTTCGAGTCGAGCGAGATCCTGTCCGAAGAGAGCGAACGCAAGACGATCGACGCCGCGTACGTTGGCTTTGGTTACGACGACACGGTCTTCCATCACCGGCGCGACATCGTGCTGTCGGCAACCTTTCGCCTCACCCGCGGCGATCAGCCGGCGCTCCAGCGCATTCTTCAGGAGAACCTGAGCTGGCGCGGCAGCAAGCATCCCTGGCTGGAATGGCATCCGAGCGCCGGGTCGATTTTCAAGAAGAAGGAAGGCGTCGGCGCCGGCAGATTGGTCGATCAATGCGGCCTGAAAGGCTTCCGACATGGCGACGCGCAGATCTCG
Organism: Gemmatimonadaceae bacterium; assembly: GCA_041690755.1. Classification (GTDB taxonomy): domain Bacteria; phylum Gemmatimonadota; class Gemmatimonadetes; order Gemmatimonadales; family Gemmatimonadaceae; genus JAQBQB01. Next base: position 120,777 of record JBEPWA010000004.1, read on the forward strand.
CACATGCATGCCAATATCATGGTTAACCTAGGCCATGCGACAGCGAAGGATGTGCGCGAGCTGATCTCGATCGCGCAAAGCACAGTCGAGAAGAATTGCGGCGTGCACCTGGAGCCCGAAATCGGTTTTATTGGAGAATTCTAAAGTCGCTCCACTAGAACACGGTCCCAAAACCGGCGACGAACCGCCACGGCGCCGGATGATCGATCGGCCGCGACAGACCGAGGTGTATTACATCGGAAAAGAGGCTGATGCCGCCTCCCACGGTGACGCGCGCGCGACCGGTGGCCACCGACACCGGTGTTGTGCTCCATCCAGCTCCGAGTAGCTGCACCGATTGACGAGCCGCCGCGGAAGAGATTTGCGTCCACCCGCCCTGGACCCCCACCGCAAGCCCAGGCCCAAGTCCAGGGATGAGATATCGCCGCACGCGCATCGGACGCCGCAGCATCGGAAAGCGGTAGCTTGCGTACGTCTGGAACAGTGCCGCGCGGTCGCCGGCAAATTGCTTGTACGTGTATCCGGGAAGCGATTCGTTTCCGCCGAGCTCGAACAGTTGTTGCGGCGGAAGATCGGCCCCGAACAACATGCCCCCGTCCGCGCGCGCGGTAAGCGTGATTGGTCCTGCGTACCGACGCGCCGCGACGTCGAGCTCCACGCGCTGCCAACTGACCGTGCCCGCTGCGCCTTCGTAGTGTGCACGCACGCCGATCCCGGGTTGCAAGAAATCGCCGCGCACACCGGGGTGCAGCTCCACGTCAGCCATGCCAATCGCGTAGCCTCCCTCCGCAACACCACGGTTGGCGAGAAAGCCCGAACCGCGAATGATTCCCTGGGTCAGTCGCGTATGCTCGCCACGATCATCGCCCGCGCCGACTTGAAACGTCATCAGGCCGCGGTCAACGTTTCCGAAGATGCGCGTCATGGATGCAAGCGCGGTTCGGCGGTCGACGTAGTCGAAGTTGTCGACGGATGTCAGCAACGCGCCAATCCCGGGGTCACCCCCCAGCGCTGGAGCAAAATCGTTAGTGGACGCGAGCGCACGTTCAGCACGCGCGCCATAGATGTATTCGTCCCGACGATACGAAGCCGACGCGCCGCCTCGTACGGTGTGCTCGGTCCACGCCCAGCCGGCAAACACACTGGCGCTCAATCCGGGGGCGACGCTACGAAAGTCCACCGACGGCGCCACACCGGTGAACAAGCCTTCCACGCGGTTGAAGCGCAGCATCCGGCCGGTAGAGTTGGGAAACAGATTCAGCCGCGGCGGACCGTCGGCACGCCAGATGTCCGGCGCGAGATCGTCAAAATCGTCCGAGTGTACCGATGCGCTCCGCGCTCCAAGCTCACGCTCCCACCCCGCATACGTACTGACGCTGTCGGTCGGCGCCCACGTCACGACGATTCTTGGCTTCCCCAGTGAGTCCGACGCCACACGTCCTGTGTCATTCACCACGATGTGGGAGATGGACGACATTAGACGAAATACCGGGCGCGTTTTTCCGACGAACGGCAGTGTGGCCTGAAACTCGGTGCGCTGGAACGACGGCAGCCAGTATTTGCCGTCGATCTCGGAGTTGACGAATTCCACATACGCCACGCCAACAACGCCAAGCCAGCGAAGGCCGGCCTCGCGCCGAGTGGGCTTGCCGAGCACCACAAACCGGCCTCGCATGCGAATGATCTGAAAACGCTGCGCATCCAGATCGATCTCCCCGTCGAACGCGGCGAGCCGAGAATCGCCGTGGAAATTGGGGTGGACGCGAATGCGAACCATAGGAATGGCGCGCGCTCCGATGCGCAGCACGGCCACAGTGTCTCCGCCGGTAAACCGGTAGTACTCGTCCCGGTCCGGCGCGAACGGATGCACACCAACCACAGTGTCGCGCGAACCCTGCGGATACGCGCCGAGCATCAAGCGCTCTCCGTAGAGCACCGGGACCGTCCACGCGTGCACCGTGTTCAACGTCGAATACGGAATTCCGATGCTCTGCGACCTGTATCCCTGAACGTGCAACTCGTATCGTCCGTCGCGCGCCCAACTGGCTGTGGTCGCCAACTCCTCGATCTGCGCCGTGAGCTCGCGCCCCAGTGTGTCGCGCACAATGAGAGAAAGCTCACTTTCAATGTGGCTGCGGTAGCCGCGTAATGCCGCCGGCGGCACGTGATTGGCCATTGCCGCACGCGCAACCATGTCGCGCAATGCGGCCGTCGAGTAGGTCGAGTCCCGCACCGGCATTGCGCTCGCGAGTTGCGCGGCGAGAATGAGACTGAGCATAGCCAAATGCGAATGAGGGATCTTTACGACCCGTCCGCCACCAGCGTGTCGACCGCTTCCGTGGCCTTGCCCCAATCGTCCAGCACCCGCTCGAGCTGCGGCTTCAATCGCTCCAGATCGACGCCGAGCGCCTTGGCGCGCGTCACGCCGTTCGGCTTGGTGTAGAGCTCCGGATCCTCGAGTTCGGCGGTCAGCGTGTCGATGCGGGTTTCGAGTGTTTGTATCTGTGTCTCGAGCTCCGTCACACGGCGCTCGGCGGCGCGGAGCGCGCTTCTCGTATCCTTGCCCGACGGTTCCCGGCGCGGAGTTTTCTTCTTTTCCTGTACGCGCCGCAGCGCTTCGTCCTCCGACGCGCGCACCGCCGCGGCGTGCTCTCGCTCCGATGACACCACTTCCCACTCGGCGAAATTGCCGTCGAAGTCGGTGATGTGCCGGTCGTGCAGCACCCAGAGCCGCGTGGTCAGCGCCCGCAGTAGCGCGCGATCGTGGCTCACGAGCAGCACGGTGCCGTCGTACTGCTCAATCGCATCTTCGAGCGCCTCGATGGACTCGACGTCCAGATGGTTCGTGGGCTCGTCGAGGATCAGCAAATTGGCCCGGCTCAACATCAGCATCGCCAACGCGACGCGGGCACGCTCGCCGCCGGACAACGTTTCTGCGCGGCGTTGGGCCTCGTCGCCCGAAAACCCGAATCGGCCCAGATGCCCCTGCACCTGCCGGCGATCCCAGGTGGGTCGCAGGTCGTTGATCACTTCGAATAACGTGCGGTCCAACGGCACCTGCGCGAGATCCTGCCGATAATACCCAACCGTGATACCGCCGCCGATCCGCAGTTGACCGCCGGAGATCGGATGCTCGCCCATGAGCGTCTTGATCAACGTGGATTTCCCCGAGCCGTTTGGCCCGAGCAGCGCCAGCGTGTCGCCACGCATGAGCGTGGCGTTCAGATCTTTAATGAGAATCCGATCTTCCACCTGCACGTTTGCGTGCTCCGACGACACCACGCGATCCCCGCCGCGCTCGGCGACCTCGAAGCGCACCGACATCACCGCATCGCCGCCGATCGGCGCGCTCAGACGAGGCATGCGGGCGAGGAGCTTGCGCCGCCCTTTGGCCTGTCGTGTGTTTTGGCCGGCCAGATTTCGCGCGATGTAGTCTTGCTCGCTCGCGACTTTCCGTTCCTGCTTGTTGAACTGGCGCTGCAGAGTGAGCCGCCGCAGCGACCGCTGCTCGACGAACGCTTCATAGGTGCCGGTGTACGGCGTGGCACTGTCACCTTCGAAGTGGAGCACGTGATCGACCACCGCGGCGAGAAATGCTCGGTCGTGGCTCACGAGCAACACTGTGGCGCTGACGGACGAGAGATACTCCTCCAGCCAGCGCGTCGTCTCGAGATCCAGGTGGTTCGTGGGTTCGTCGAGCAGCAACACGTCGGCCGGGCTCACGAGCTGGCGCGCGAGCCCGAGGCGCCCGCGCTCGCCACCGCTCAGTTGGAGAAATGGCGTGTTGCGCGCTGCCGCCGGGTCAAAGCCCAGGCCGTGCAACACCGCGTCAACTCGTGGCGCAATGGTATAGCCGCCCTCGCGCTCGAACCGCTCGAGGTCGCGGCCGTAGCGATTCATTGCCGTTTCGCTGTGGTCATGCTCCAGCTGCGCAGCCTGTTCCACCAACGACTTCTCCAGCGCCAGCAGGTCCGCGAACTGGCCGGCGGCTGCTTCCCAGACCGTTGTAGCGCCGGCGAATTCGCGATGCTGCTCAAGCAGCGATACGCGAATGTTCGGCTGACGCGAAATCTGGCCGCGTGTTGGCGTCATTTCAGCGGTGAGCAGCCGAAACAGTGTAGTCTTGCCCGTGCCGTTCCGGCCCACGATGCCCCAGCGGTCGCCGACGCCCACGGTAAACGTGATGTCGTTGAACAGGTTGGTGGCGCCAAAGTCCACGCCCACACCCGAGAATGCGATCTGCGTCACTTGGCGGTCCAGTCTTTCCAGTCCTGCTCCGCGAGTCCCACGGTGAGCGCGTTCCCGTTGCGCACCAACGGCATGCGCAGAAGTAAAGGTTCATCGATCAGCCGCTCGACCCAACGCTCATCGGACAGCCGCGCATGTCGAAGACCCAACTCCTCGTACCGCTTCGATTCCTTATCGATCAGTCGGTCCAGCCCGAACTTTTGCACAAATCGCCTTAGCTCCCCAAGAGATGCCGCTCGCTCATTCATGTCGACGAAGTGTGTCTTCACGCGCCGTTCGGCAAAGAACCGCAGCGCCTTCCGCGTGTCAGAACTTTTTTTCACACCAAAAATTTGAACTTCCATCGATCATGTCTGGCTGTTATTGATCGCGAGCCGCTCGCTCACCCTTCGCCCATCATATCGTTTCGTGTCACAGAATCGCCGAAGCGAGTATATCTACCGCCCCGCATGGTGGGTACCTGGAGCGCACGCCCAAACGCTCTGGGGGAAGTTTTTCCGCCCGCGTCCATCCCTGCCAACGCGTACCGAGCGGTGGGACACGCCGGACGGCGATTTCGTGGATCTCCATCGGCTGGACGGTCCGCCCGGTGCGCCCCATCTTCTAGTACTGCACGGGCTCGAAGGGACGATTCGGTCGCACTACGTCGCCGGCTTCTTCCAGCAGGCGAAAGATCGCGGATGGGCAGCCGATTTGCTGCTTTTTCGCGGTTGTGGCGAGGAGGCTAACAGGGGACCGCGTTTCTACCACTCCGGCGAAACCGGCGATTTGGGTTTTGTGCTTGACCGAATCCTTCGGCAACATACCAGTAGCCCGGTGGTTCTCGCCGGCGTCTCCCTGGGCGGCAACGTGCTCCTCAAATTCCTCGGCGAATTGGGCGAGAGCGTTCCAGATCGCGTCAGAGCCGCAGCTGCGGTGTCAGTGCCATTCGATCTCGAGCGCGGATCACGATTCATTTCCCACGGCTTCTCGCGGATCTACGATCGCCATTTTCTTCGGACGTTGCGCGGCAAGGCACTCGCCAAGCTGGAGCGTTATCCCGGACTCTTCGACCGCGCTCGGCTGGACGATGCCAATTCCATCTTTGAGTTCGACGAGGCCGTAACGGCGCCCGTCCACGGTTTCGAGGATGCTCACGACTACTACAGCCAATCGAGCTCGGCTGGATGGCTCCGCCGAATCGCCGTTCCAACTTTGCTCCTCAACGCGGTGGACGATCCCTTTCTTCCCGCTGACGTTCTCCAGGCGGTTCGCGGGATCGCTGCCGGCAACGCGAACCTCACTGTCGAGTTTCCGGCGCACGGTGGGCACGTCGGGTTCGTGGCTGGTCGGTGGCCGTGGCGACCGACGTATTACGCCGAATGGCGCACCTGTGAGTTTCTCGCCGCTGCTCTCGAGGGTCGAACAACCACATCGACGATTACATTGCGACCATGACGATTCTCTACCTCGCCAGCTTCATCGGCGGGCTCCTGCTCATTGTGGGAGTAATGATTTTTGGCGTAGAACGCCCGCGAGAGCTGCACCCCGCCGGCGAGCGCTCCTTCCGGCTGTCGCCTGCGCCAATCGGTACGTTTGCGGTGCTGTTCGGCGTAGCGGGTTACAGCCTGTCGCGCCAATCTTTTGCCGGCGTCGCGACGACACTGGCCATTGCGGCACTCATCGGCCTCGTGGCGGCCATCATCGCCGCCCGGCTCGTGCGGCAATGGTGGGCCGTCACCCCCGAACACGAAATCGATGACGAGCGTTATATCTTGCAGGGGCATCTGGCCCAGGTGACCAAGCCGATTGCGCCCGATGTCGATGGCGAGGTAGCGTTCGAGGTTGACTCGGTACATCGCCTGCTTCGGGCGCGCAATTTCGATGTCGGATCGCTTCCCGCCGGCACCGACGTGGTCATTGAGCGCGTCGAAGACGAGATTGCGTACGTCGAAGCGTGGCAGGAAGTAGAGAAGCGTCTGTAGCCGGCGTGAGCGCCCGAGGAGTGTTACGCGATGTTGGAGGCGGTGCTGTGCATTGCGATCATCGGTGGATTCTTCGTTCTTCGCGGCGTCCTTGCCACGGTGCTCTTCTTTTATCTGTTGCCCGAGGGCGATCGCTGCCCGAACTGCAATGCCGTTACGCTTCGCGTGCAGTCACGTTGGCTGAACGCCATGATGCCGCGTTTTCGCACGAGCTGGTGCCACGACTGCGGCTGGCACGGCATGCTCCGCAATGGGCCCACAACGCCCGCGCCGATCAGCCAACAGATGACCAAGCTGCGCCCCCATTAGCTCGCGGCACACGCGCGCTAGCGACTGGTTGAAACCATCAGCTTTAGCCAGCCCGGCCAGTTTCCGCTCAGCTCAAAAAAGTCGTCGAAGTAGACGAGCCCGAGCCGCTCCAGCTCCGAAATGAGATCGCCGAGGTTGTCGCCCGCCGCCCCGTGGATCGGCCCAATGGCCACGAGGTCGCCGCCCACCGAAAATTCGTCGGCGGTGAGTCCAAGCCGTTCGTCAATGGCGGAACGACTCAAGCCGCTGGCTTCGTAGGCGGCGCGCCGAACAAAGAGCGTTGGAGCTCCGGTGCTGACAGTGAGTGGCATGGTTCGACTCCGTGAAGGCGTGTTTGACGGTCTAATATATCGGTGCGTGCTGGCGCTCCCCGCCTCGAGCCCTCGTCCGTACCTTTGAGCATGGCCCCTAACACCGTACCCAACAACCTCGAAGCGACGTTCGACGTCATCGTCGTTGGCGCGGGCCACGCCGGCACCGAGGCCGCCGTGGCCGCGGCGCGTTCCGGCGCCAACGTTGCCATCGTGACGAGCGCGCTGGAGACGATTGGCCAGATGTCGTGCAATCCGGCAATCGGCGGCGTGGCAAAGGGCACGGTCGTGCGCGAAGTTGATGCGCTCGGCGGAATTATGGGCCGGGCGACGGATCTCGCGTCGTTGCAGTTTCGTATGCTCAATCGCGGCAAGGGTCCTGCCGTGTGGGCCCCGCGTTCGCAGTGCGACCGCGGACTGTACCGACGGGCCGTGCGCACTTTGCTCGAGGAGCATGCGTCGCTGCAAACCATTCAGGGTACTGTGGCGCGGCTGCTCCTCGACGCGGCATCGAACAGCGTTGTGGGCATCGAGACGCTTGAGGGCCGCCGGTTTGGTGCCGGCGCCGTCGTGATTACCACGGGCACGTTTCTGCGCGGCCGAATCCACATTGGCACCGAGACCAAGATCTCCGGCGGCCGTGCGGGCGAGTCGGCCGCCACGCACTTGGCTGAGCAGCTCGAGCAGGTTGGCCTGGTCGTGGAGCGCTTCAAGACTGGTACGCCACCGCGTATCGACGGCCGGTCGGTGGATTACGCCAATCTCGAGCGTCAGGACAGCGAGATCGACGCGTTCGACTACTCTTGGTCGCACTTTTGGGGGTCGCCGCGGCAAGCGAACGGCGTGACGCGGCATCCCGCGCAAATGCCCTGCTGGATCACGTTCCTCGGTGAATCGGGCAAGCAGATAATCGAGACGAATATCGGCCGATCTGCGATGTACGGTGGTGCGATCGCCTCACGCGGCCCACGGTACTGTCCGTCCGTGGAAGACAAGATTGTGAAGTTTCCCGCTGCGGAGCGCCACCAGCTCTTTCTCGAACCGGAAGGGCACGACACGTCAGAGTTGTACGTGAATGGATTGTCGACGTCGTTGCCATCGACGGTGCAGCTCGAGATTCTGCACTCTATCCCCGGCCTCGAAGGGGCTCGCATGACACGGGCCGGCTACGCCATTGAGTACGACTATTATCCGCCGACGCAGCTTGACGCCACGCTTCAGGTCAAGGCGCTGCGCGGGTTGTTCTTTGCCGGTCAGATCAACGGCACCACCGGATACGAAGAGGCGGCGGGACAGGGCGTGGTCGCCGGACTGAACGCCGCGCGCCAAGTCCTTGGCAAACCGGGCATTATCCTGGGCCGCGAGAGTTCGTACATCGGCGTGCTGGTGGATGATCTCGTAACACGCGGCGTGGACGAGCCGTATCGGTTGTTCACCTCGCGCTCGGAATTCCGGCTCACGGTTCGACAGGACAATGCTATACGGCGGCTCGCGCCAATCGGCCGCGACGCCGGACTCTATTCGACCGATGAGCAAACGCTCATTACGCGGCGCCTCGGCGACGAAGACGCGGCCATTGCGCTCGCCGAGGCGACGAGCATTGTCCCGGGGCAGGCGGACCCACTCCTCGAGCGGGCGGGCAGCGCGGCGCTCGTCCATTCGGTGAAGATCGCCGAGCTGGCGAAACGACAGAACGTGTCGTTGCACGACTTGTTCGTCGCGGCGGACGTGGGCGCCGAACTGCAACGCGACGCCGTCGTCACTGCGGAGCTGGAGCTCAAGTACGCCGGCTATTTCGTTCGCGAGCGCGACCAGGCGGCGAAGATGCGTCGTATGGGACAGTTCGCGCTCGACGCCGAGTTGCCGTATGCGGCGATGCAGTCGCTGTCACTGGAGTCGCGGCAGAAGCTGGCCGTCATTCGTCCATCGACGCTGGCGCAGGCGGCGCGCATTCCCGGCGTCAGCCCAACGGACCTTCAAAATCTCGTATTGGAGATCGAGAAACGTCGCCGCCGTGCATCGGCGAATCTCGCCGCTGCCGTCGAGTAGCGGCGCCTCGCTAGCCCGTCGCCAGCCCGTCGCCAGCGACCCGCGGGGTACTCGTGCGGTACTCGCGGCGCGAAGCAGTGGAACGTTCGCTGCGACAATTAGTATCATAGTGGTACTTAATCTGCGAGCACGCCCCTTGCCCGTCGAACGCTTATCTGCCCGGCACCTGTTGGGCGCACTTGTCAGGCGCACTGCACTTTTGGAGATCCACCATGCGTAACCTCATGCTTCGCACAGCGGTCATTGTTGCCGCGTTTTCCGTTGCCCCTGGGTTGGCGGGGGCGCAGAACGGCAGTTCGGCCGAGGCGACGCCGACGCCACAGATCATTACGTCCGGATCGGGCGAGTCTCGCATTTCTTCTGACCGCGCGACGATTTTTATTGGTGTGCAAACGCGAGCGGCCACGGCCGCGTTAGCCGGCGCTGACAACGCGCGTCGTCAGCGCGCCATTCTCGATACCTTGCGTGCGCTCGGGTTGGCGAGCGAGCAGTTATCGACGGTTAATTACAACGTGTCCCCGGAGATGCAGTATTTCCCGAACGGCACCACGCCGCCCAAAGTGACGGGTTACACGGTGAGCAACACGGTGCGGGCGGAGGTTCGCCGGCTGGACGATGTCGGCAAGGTGATCGACGCGTCGCTGGCCAAAGGCGCCAACGAGATCTCGAGCCTGGAGTTTTACTCCTCCAAGGCGGATTCTGTGCGTCGCGTCGCGCTGGGTGTGGCCGTCGCCAACGCTCGCGCCGACGCAGAGGCTCTCGCTAGAGCTGCCGGCGGAACGCTGGGGCAATTGCTGGAGCTGTCCACGTCTGGCTCGCCGATTCGTTCGCCGCAGCCCGTGATGATGTCACGAATGGTAGACGCCAAGGCGACACCGATCGAGAGTGGGGAACAGAGCTTTTCGGCGAGTGTCACCGCCCGCTGGGCATTTGTGCCGGGTCGTTGATGCCGCGACGGTCGTAGAGCGTTTCACGTGGCACATGCCGAGACCGAAAGCCAGCCGTGTGTCACGTGGCACGTTGTATCACACACCATCAAGGCGTAGATTGGCCGAGGTCGGCCCCCGTACCCGCCACCCCCATCGGCAGCAAGCCAAGAGGGCGCGGTACCGGGAGAAAACCATCCCGATGGTACTGTTCGGGCCGACTTGCCCCCCAGCCCAAGAGCATAGTGGCCCGCGTCATCGCGATCGCGAACCAGAAAGGCGGCGTTGGTAAAACCACGACCGCGGTCAACCTCGCCGCCAGCCTCGCCGCCGCCGAGCAGCAGACCCTGCTTATCGACGGCGACCCCCAGGGCAATGCGACAAGTGGCGTTGGCGTTCCAAAGGACCAGACCGCCCCGACGGTCTACGACGTCCTGCTTGGAGACCGTCCGATACGGGACGCCATCGTGCGGCAGGTGCATTTCAAGCACCTCGATATCGTTCCAGCAACGCCTGACCTCGCCGGCGCGGAGGTAGAGCTCGTTGATAAAACAGACCGCGAACTCATGATGCGCTCGGCAGTCCAATCGGTGCGCGACGAGTACGATTTTGTACTCATCGACTGCCCCCCGTCGCTCGGACTGATCACACTCAACATGCTCGCCGCCGCCGACGCGCTGCTCATTCCGCTGCAGTGCGAGTACTACGCGCTCGAAGGCCTGTCCCAGCTGCTCAATACAGTGCATCTCGTGCAGCGCAGCGTAAATCCAGATCTCGCGATCGACGGCGTTCTGCTGACCATGTACGACGCTCGGCTCAACCTGTCGCGCCAGGTGGCCACCGAAGCACGCGAGTATTTCGGCAATCAGGTGTTCGAGACGGTGGTACCGAGAAACGTTCGTTTAGCGGAAGCCCCCAGCTTTGGAAAACCGATCATCCTCTACGATGTCGCATCGGTCGGAGCGCAAGCATACATGAGCGTCGCGAAGGAACTCATGAAGAGGCTCGGTTGAGCCCCGAGAAGCCCCGTAGATTGGGGCGCGGGCTCGAAGCGCTGATACCAGGCTCAGCAGCGGGGACACCAGCCCCAGCAAGCGACCTGCAGTCCATTGCCATCTCGCGGATTCGCCCCAACCCGTTCCAGCCTCGGCGGGAGTTCGATGCTGCAGAGCTCGCCGAGCTCGAAGCATCACTCAAGGCGAGCGGACTCCTCCAGCCGATCACGGTACGTCGTCGTGGGGACGCGTACGAGCTCATCGCCGGCGAACGTCGCCTTCGCGCCGCGACCAACCTCGGCTGGAAGCAGATTACGGCGATCGTGCGCGAGTTCGACGACCAAACGATGCTGGTGCTCGCCCTCGTCGAAAACCTCCAGCGCGCCAACCTGAACCCGATCGACGAGGCCCGCGGCTACCGACGGCTGATCGACGAATTCAGCCTGACCCAGCAGCAGGTGGCCGACACAGTGGGTAAGGACCGGACGACCGTCACCAACCTGCTTCGGGTGCTCACGCTCCCAGCGGCTGTGCAGGAGATGGTCGAAAACGGCCTGCTCAGCTCCGGACACGCGCGTGCGCTGCTGGCGCTGCCGGCCAAGCAATCGGCCGTGAATGTCGCCAACCAAGCTGTGACACGCGGGCTCTCCGTAAGAGATCTCGAACAACTCGTTCGCGAGCTCAGTGGCAAACTCAAGGGCGCACCCGCTAGCACCGGAAAGCCTCGTGGGCCGCAACCCAAACCGTCCGGCGCGCCGGACCCAGCAGTTCGGCGCATTGAAGACGATCTTCGGCGGTATCTCCAGACAGATGTCCGCATGCAGTTGGGCACGGGCGACGGCGCGGACGCGAAAGGCAAAATCGAGATATCCTTCTACTCCAACGAGGACCTGGACCGCGTGCTGGACCTCATTCTCCGAGAGGCGCGCCGTGATTTCTAGTATTTATGACACGAATAACGCCACCAATAAACCACATAAAGCGCACCACAGCGCCATGAACGTAATTGGCCGGTTCAGCCGTTGCCTGCTTCCAGCTATCGCCGTGTGTGCTGCACTGGCTGGCTGCAAAGGCTCCGGCGCGCGTGCAAAGTCCGACTCCGCCGCTGGCCCTGCCTTCAAAGTCGCGCTGCTCACGCCCGGTCCGGTCTCCGATCAATCATGGAATGGCGGCGCCTATCAGGGCCTCCTACGCATCCGCGATTCACTCGGCGCACATGTCAGCAACATCGAAACAAAAACACCCGCCGAATTCGACGAAAATTTCCGCCAGTACGGTGCCCAAGGCTACAACCTCGTTTTCGGCCATGGCTACGAATTTCAGGACGCCGCGAAACGCGTCGCGCCGGATTTCCCGCATACGATCTTCGTCACCACATCTGGCACCACCGCAGGGCCAAACCTCGCCGGAATGACATTCGCATTCTCTGATGCGTCCTATCTCGCCGGTATCCTGGCCGCGTCGATGACGAAAACGAACAAGCTCGGCGTCATTGGTGGAACCGAATTGCCGCCCGTGGTCGAGAGCTTCCGCGCCTTCGAGATGGGCGCACACACCGTGAATCCGGCGATCAAGGTCGTGTCGTCGTACATCGGGAATTGGGATGACGTGAGCGCCGGCAAGGAACAGGCGCTCGCCCAGTTGTCACAGGGCGTGGATGTCATCTTCCAGAATGCCGATGCGGCCGGCCTCGGCGTCTTTCAAGCCGCACGCGACAAGAAGAACGTCTACGTGATCGGTTCCAACGGCAATCAGAACGCCCTTGTCCCGAGCGTAACGCTCGGGAGCGTCGTCATCGACCTGCCTCTCGCGTTTCTCACGATCGCCAAGCAGGTGAAGGCTGGCACCTTCGTGCCGGGAATCATTCCACTTGGGGAGAAGAGCCACGTGGTTATGCTCGTGCTCAACCCAACCATGACCTCGGCCATTCCACCAGCGGCACGCGCACGCATCGACTCGCTGCAATCAATAATGCTGGCGGGCAAATATTCGGTGCCGCTCGACAGCCTTTCGCCCAAACACTGATGCCGGCGCTCGCAACGCTCGCAGAATACCTCGACGGATTCCTCGGCATCGCCGCCATTCCCGACTATCCGGGCGCGGTGAACGGCGTGCAACTCGCCAATATGGGTGACATCGAGCGCGTTGCCACGGCGGTGGATTTTTCCAGCGAGACGGCGAACGGCGCGATCAACTCGGGTGCGCGCCTGCTGCTCGTGCACCACGGAATGTTCTGGGGCGGAGTGCAGCCGATCACCGGCTATCGGCATCAGCGACTCTGGTCACTCATGACGCACGATGTGGCAGTCTACTCGGCACACCTGCCGCTGGATGTCCATCCTGAAATCGGCAACAACGCACTCCTGGCCAAGCGACTGGGGCTCGAGCCGTCCGACGGCTTCGCCCGGTTCCAGACGATCGATGTTGGCCTGAGCGGCCAATCAGACATCGAGACACAGGTCCTCGTGGATCGGGCTCGCGCCCTGGCAAACGAATTTAACGGCGGGTTTGTATCGACACGCTTCGCGCCGGGGCACGTGACGCGCAAGTGGGGGGTGTGCACAGGGGCAGGCGCCGACTCGAATTCGCTGCGCGAGGCAGCGCACCGCGGCCTCGACACATTGATCGTTGGCGAAGGTCCGCATCACACCGCGGTTGAAGCGCAGGAGTTGGGAATCGTCGTGCTCTACGCGGGCCACTACGCCACGGAAACACTCGGCGTGCGCGCGCTGGGCGAACGGCTCGCCCAACAATTCGGGCTCTCCTCCACGTTCATCGATGCGCCGAGTGGATTGTGACGGCACCGAACGTCGCGTCCGCCGATGACGCCGTTCTCACGCTGAGCAACATCACCAAGCGTTTTGGAAGTACGGTCGCTCTCGACGACGTGTCGTTTCAGCTTCGGCGGGGCCGTGTCCACGCGCTGCTCGGCGAGAACGGCGCCGGCAAGACCACTCTGATGCGAATAGCCTTCGGCGTTGATGCCCCTGACTCGGGACGCGCCATGATTGGTGGGTCGTCGCGACCGGTGAAAAGCGCGGCCCAGGCGATTGCGGCCGGCGTGGGCATGGTACATCAGCATTTTACTAACGTGGGAGCCATGACCGTAGCCGAGAACGTGGCGCTCGGTGGGCGGGGCCGCTTCCACGCGTCAGTTGCGACGCAGCGCGTCATCGACATTGGCGCTCGTACAGGACTCTCGCTGGATCCTGGCGCGCGCGCCGAGCAGTTACCGGTTGGCGCGCAACAGCGATTGGAGATTGTAAAGGCACTAGCTCGGGACGCCCGCATTTTGATTCTCGACGAGCCCACAGCGGTGCTGGCGCCAGCGGAGGCAGAGGAACTGCTGAATTGGTTGCGGCGGTACGCGCGGAACGGCAATGCCGTGGTGCTGATCACCCACAAGCTGCGCGAGGCGCTATCGGTCGCCGACGACGTCACGGTGCTCCGCCGCGGCCGCGCCGTGCTGAGCGCACCCGCGAGAGCAGTGACGACAGAATCGCTGACCGTCGCGATGATTGGCGAGGAGCTGGTTGGTCACGACGACCAACCGTTGGTTGTACCCACCGCAGCAATCGTCGTTAGCGCCCGCCATATCGACATCTCCAACGAGCGCGGTGCGGTCGCCATTCGCAATGCGTCGTTCGAGATTCGCGGGGGCGAGGTGGTGGGGATTGCAGCCGTGGAAGGCGCGGGTCAGCATGACTTACTGCGCGCGCTGGCGTTGCGGCGTCCGATCGCCAACGGCGAACTCGTGCTCCCCGCGGAAGTCGGCTTTGTGCCGGAAGATCGGCAACGCGACGCACTCGTCCTCGAGTTTGACGGAGCCGAGAATGTCGCGCTCAAGGGTGCAGGACGGCGACGCGGGCGCATTGCGTGGCGGAGCATTCGGCATCGCACCGCAGAGCTCATTCGCGAGTTCGACGTTCGTGGTTCTGGCGACCACTCGCCGGTCCGAACGTTGTCCGGCGGCAATCAACAGAAACTGGTGCTGGCACGAGAGCTCGACGGCATGCCGGCACTGCTCGTCGTCGAAAACCCAACACGCGGTCTCGACATCCGCGCCACACGCGACGTACACGAACGATTGCGGGCCGTTGCGGCCCGCGGAACGGCAGTGGTTATCTACTCCAGCGACCTCGACGAAGTGCTCACGATCGCAACTCGAATCCTCGTGGTGTACGCGGGCAATGTGCGCGAAGAGCCGCGCGATCGAGATCGCGTGGGCAGAGCGATGCTCGGCGTGCCATGACGACAGCCGCGTTCACGATCGATGATCATCCGCGACGTTGGCGGATGCTCGGCCTGCTGGCCGCAGCCGAGCTACTCGGCATGTCACTTTGGTTTGCCGCGAGCGCGGTAGCGCCGCAGCTCGCGCAGCATTGGTCGCTGACTCCATCGCAAACAGGGTGGCTCACAACTATCGTGCAGTTGGGGTTCGTCTGCGGCACGGCTGTCGCAGCCGTGCTCAATCTCGCGGACGTCTTGCCGTCGCGACGGTACTTTGCGATTGCCGCGCTGACCGGTGCCGCGGCAAACGCCGGTCTCGTTGTAACGGGGACATTCCCGATCGCGCTCGCACTTCGGTTCATGACCGGATTTTCGCTGGCCGGCGTCTATCCACCGGCGATGAAGATGGCATCGACCTGGTTTCGAGCCCGTCGGGGGCTCGCCATCGGAACGGTCGTTGGCGCGCTGACGGTAGGGAAAGCCACGCCGTACCTCGTGCACGCGCTGCCGAATGCCGGCGCATCCGCCGTGATTCTCACGGCATCGTGCTGCGCGCTCATATCGGCGCTGATCATTGCGTCCTTCTATGAAGATGGACCGTATCCGTTTCCACCGCGGCCGTTCTCCTGGAAGCTCGTTCACACGGTATTCGCCGAGCGCGAGTGGCGGCTGTCGACGGGCGGCTACCTGGGACACATGTTCGAGCTCTATTCGTTTTGGACCTGGATTCCGCTCTTTCTCGCCGCGAGCGTCGCCGCCCATGGCGGAGCGGCGCACGAACATACCGCGGCGCTCGTGTCGCTCATCGCCTTCGGGACAATTGCGGTCGGTGGATTCGGATCCGTGTGGGGCGGACTTGATGCAGATCGGCGGGGCAGGGAGCGGTTGGTGATCGTTGCCATGGCGCTCAGCGGCGCCTGTGCACTGCTCATTCCATTTGCGTTTGGTCACAGTCTGTGGATCGTTGGTCCACTCGCCTGGACCTGGGGCTTTTTTGTCGTTGCCGACTCGGCGCAATTCAGCGCACTCGTAACCGAAGCAGTGCCCGCGCATGCAGTGGGTACCGCTCTCACCGTGCAGACGTCACTCGGTTTTTTGTTGACGATGGTGTCGATTCAGCTCATTCCTCCGTTGGTTGGCGTTGTTGGCTGGAAGTGGGCCTTTCCCGTGCTCGCGGTTGGACCGGCATTTGGCATTGCGGCAATTCGCCACCTGCGGCGGTTCAAGCGGGCATCGACACAGCGATGAGCGGCGTTCCGTGAGTCGCGTTCGATGGTCGCCGCGCCTCACCGCCGGCCTGGTGATCGCGCTCATCGTGATCGGAACCGGTGCGTTAGTCGTCGGTTCGGGATTCGACGCGGTCGCGGCGGCGGCAGCACTTGTTCGCGGCGCAGCGGGATCGTGGTACGCATTAGGCTCCGGCACTCTCGTGCGAGCGACTCCGCTGATTCTCACCGGTTTAGCGGTTGCCGTGGCGTTCCGTGCGGGCGTGTTCAATATCGGCGCAGAAGGGCAATTCCTCGTCGGTGCTGCCGCGGGAACGGCTGTCGCGCTGGCGCTACCCACGGCACCGTCCATGGTGGTGATCCCAGCGCTGCTAGCCGCGGGTGCCGCAGCGGGTGCCGCGTGGGCATGGATCGCCGGCGTGCTTCGCGCGCGTTTTCGAGTGCTCGAGGTAATCAGCACGATCATGCTGAACTTCATTGCGCTGTATCTCGTGTCGTACCTGGTGCGCGGACCGATGCAGGAGCCGACCCACATCAACCCGCAAACGGCGACGCTCTCCGCCGCCGCGCGGCTCCCGCGATTTGGTGCAACAACGCGCCTACATCTCGGCTTTGCCATTGCGGTAGGGGCTTGTCTGGCTGCGTGGTGGATCATGCGGTACACGGCATCGGGCTTTCGCGTGCGAATGGCCGGCGCAAATCCTCGGGCAGCGCAGTCGGCCGGGCTGGTGGACGTCGAGCGCGTGATGCTGCGCGCGTTCCTGATCAGCGGGGCTCTCGCGGGCGTTGCCGGAGCCATTGAGGTGTCCGGAGTGACGTATGCCCTCTACGACAACATCTCTCCCGGCTATGGATACACGGCAATCGCTGTGGCGCTACTCGCACAATTGGACGCCGCCGCCGTGATCGGAACAGGAATTTTGTTTGGTGCGCTCGAGGCAGGGGCAACCGCAATGCAGCGGGACGCCGGTGTTCCGTCCGTGGTCGTATCCGTCGTTGAAGCCGCGATCATTCTGGCGCTGGTCGCGGTGAATCGCGCGCGCCTCGTGTCGGCCGGCGACATCAAATGAGCTCTCCCGCCACGGCGTTCGTAGAAGCGACCGTGCGCACGGCAACACCGCTTGCCCTCGCCGCACTCGGCGAGGTTGTAGTGGAGCGGGCGGGAATCATCAACATCAGCCTGGAAGGCGTCATTCTCGCCGGAGCGTTTGGCAGCCTGGTCGGCGCAACGCACGGCGGGATCGCTGGTGGTCTTGCCGTCGGCATCGCGGCCGGCGTGGCCTTCTCGCTCGTGTTCGCGGTGTTCGCCATCTGGTTGCGGGCAGATCAGATCATTGCCGGCACCGCGGTAATGCTACTCGCGGCCGGCGTCACGGGCACGCTCTACCGCGCGTTGTACGGGGCTGCCGGCGCCGCACTATCAATTCCGACGATGCACGGGTACCGCGTTCCCGGGCTCGCTTCCATTCCGATCATTGGACCAGGATTCTTCGACCAACCGCTCGTGACGTACCTGACATACACGCTGGTCCCGATCGTCTGGTGGTGGATGTACCGCACCCACGCCGGGCTGGGGTTACGCGCCGTAGGCGAATCCCCCGTAGCCGCAGAAGCCGCCGGCGTAAACGTCAAACGAGTACGGGCGTGGGCCTTGGTGTTTGGCGGCGTTACCGGCGGGCTCGCCGGCGGCATGCTCGTTCTCGCGCAGGCAGGCACCTTCGCGGAAGGCATGTCCGCCGGACGTGGGTTCATCGCGATCGCCATTGTTGTACTGGGGCGATGGAATCCGCTTGGCGTCGCGATCGCGGCGCTCGTTTTTGGTGCGGCGAGCGCGCTCCAGTTTCTACTGCAAGCGCTCGGACTCGCCCTTCCGTATCAGCTCTTCCTCGCCCTGCCGTATGTGCTCACGCTCGCCGGACTTGCCGGCGTTGCCGGGCGCGTTCGTGCGCCGGCCGCACTGGCACGCGTAGACGACGTGTGATCAGCAGTACCGTCGAGCGCTCGACCACCGAGCGCGCCACCGACCGTCGGCGCCGCGCTCGATCAATCCATACGCCATGGAATCGCCGAAATCGCGGGATATGACGATGGCCGGTGTGTGCGACGCGCCGAGCAGGGCAGCCGCGAGAACGTCCTGATTCTGCACCGATTCCTCGGTGCCATACGATCGCTCGGAGTACGCGGTCACGAGCGTGGAGTCCGTGAGTCGCCGCTCGGCAATGAGCAGCGTGCGCTCCTGCAGCGGCGTCGCCTCCTGGTTGATCTGTCGGGCGAGACTCGCCGCGACCACCTGAGGACCGTTGAGCAAGTTGAAGCGCCACAGCGCACGAACAACGAATGGCAGACCGGCAAAGCGACCGGCCGAGTCGTTGGGCATTGCCGACGCGAGGCGCGTGACGTCAACGACAAGCGATGCAGAATCGGGGCGCGACAGCGACTCCGTCGAATCCATCCCGATGGGCGAGACCACGCCACCAATGAAACCAATGTTCCACGCGCGCGGAGGCGGTGCGGCGCTTAACGGAGCCACGATGCAGGAACCCGTGTCCGCGACGCTGGGCAGATCGGCCGTTTGCACCGTGCCACCACGACCGAAGAGCGTGACGGACGCTGGCTGCGGAATCTTCGCCAGCTCGATCGCCGCACTGGCCGCCTCGGGCAACACGACATTCGCGACGGCCGGCGACTCGCCGGCCACCAGCAGCACCGGACCGGCACTCGAATCCCAGTCGCGGGCAGGGAGTGGGGCAACGGACGAATCCGGCGTGGCGGCCACGCCGGTGACTGTCGAATCGGCGAAAACCGCCGGCTTGGCGCGCTCGCACGCTGCGACGACCAGGACGACAATAATCGGGAAACACGAGCGCAACGGCTTCATGCCTCGTAATTTGGTCCGACGCTGGCTGGCGTCAACGGCGTAGGTGTCTCCCATTCGAAGATTTTTGTCATGACAGAGGCAGACTACTCCGCGCCGGTGATCGAACGCCTGAGCTGGGCAATCTACGATTTTGCCAACACGATGTTCTCGATGAACGTCGTCACATTGTATTTCGCAGTGTGGTTGGTGAGCGACCTCGGCGTGTCAAACACGATGGATGCGCTGGCCGGCGGAGTCGCGTCGCTACTCGTGGTGATATCGATTCCATTCCTCGGAGCGTTGTCAGACGTAAGGCGCCGGCGAAAATCGTGGGTGGTTGGGTTCACGATCCTCTCATGCGCGGCCTGTGCCGTGATGGGTGTGCTTGGACAGCAGCTGCTACCGCTCACTGGCGAAGCGGTGATCGGTGGCGAAAGCATGCCGGCGGGCTGGCATGCCGGCGGATGGCCGCTCTTTTGGGTGCTCGCGGCATTCGCCGTCGCGAATTTCGCCTACCAGTCGGCGCAACCGTTCTACAACGCGATGATGTCCGATCTCGTATCGGCGGAGCGGCGCGGCCGGCTGTCGGGCTTCGGCACGGCGCTTGGATATGTCGGATCGGTGGTTGGCGTATTTCTCATCGTTCCGTTCTTCAACGGCACGCTGCCGGCGGTCGGCAAGCTGAGCGACGGCGTGCTGACCACACTGCGCGACGTGATTCCGTACACGAGCCACGCCGGCCGGGTTTCGACCTTTGTGCCCACAGCAGTGCTCTTTCTAGTTTTCTCATTGCCACTATTTCTTTTCTGCAAGGATCACGATCCGGCGCCGAAGGGGACTCCAATCGACTGGCGCCGCGCGGTGCGCGAGGTGGCGCAAACCGTCAAGGATGCGCGGCAGCATCCAGGCGCGCTGCGCTTTATCGTCGCGTCGTTCGTCTATCAAGATGCAATCGGCACCATCGTCGGCTTCATGACGCTGTACGCCGTGAAAGCTGTGGGCTTCGAGAAGGGATCCGAGGTGACGCTGTTTCTCGTGCTGACGATTCCATCGATCTTTGGCAGCTTTATCTATGGCCATCTGATCGATCGGTTTGGCGCGAAGCGAAGCCTGATGGTGACGCTGCTTCTGTGGATCGTTCTCCTGGCGGTGATGATCGCCGTGCCGGGAAAGACCGCGTTCTGGTTCGTGGGACTGGCAATCGGGCTGAATTTCGGCGGCGTACCGACCGCCGAACGCCCCGTGCTACTCAGCCTCGTGCCGAACGAAGAATCGGGGCGCTATTTCAGTCTCATGCTGCTGTCGTCGCGCGCGGCAACGATCGTTGGGCCGTTTATCTGGGCGGCGATCGTGGACGGACTCGAATCGCGCATGGGCACGGCCATCGCCTATCGGGCGGCGGTGATGGCAGTCGCCACAATGTTTGTCATTGCAGCGTGGATTCTTCGCGGCGTGCCCGAGCGGATACCGGCCAGGACGTGAGCTTGTTCGCTAGCGCGGAGGGAGGACGGGCCCGCCGAGATCCCAATGCCACGCATCGACGCGTACGCCGGTGCGCGGGTCCTTGAGCGGCTTAAACTGAAGACGCGACGCGGGGATGCCAATCGCATCGCCGTACTGCAGCAACAGGCTTCGGTCGGTGGAGACGAGGTGCGCCAGCGGCTTGCCCTTCCAAACGTGCCGATGGAGCCAAAGGCCGCCGTCCATGGCGTGAATCATTCCGTCGCGGCGCTTGGCGAACTCGCGGAAGGGAGGCGGGAGGCGTGTCACGCGCAGCTCAGCTGCGCGGCACACTCACTGGCAGGCGACCACGCCGGCCGACGTTGCGGGTGCGAGAGGAGCCGCCGTTCCCATGAACAACGCACAGAGGTGGGGATACGCTTCGGAGTTCGTGGCAGTCGCGGACCAACCGCTGGCCGTCGCCTGCACCACGACAATGGCGTCGCCGTGCGACATGTTGTAATGCAATGAATCGAGTGCCGCGGTGTACGCGGAATGATCGTAGAAATACGACTCCTGCGCCGTCGTGAGATTGTGCAGATCGCTCTGCATGCCGGCGAAATATGCTTTGCCTTTGGTAGCGGCAAACTTCGGAATCGCGATCGCGGCAAGAATGCCGATGATCACCACGACGATGAGCAGCTCGATCAGGGTGAAGCCGCGTCGTACGTGAGACACGGGCATGGGATCGGGATCGGGTGGGTGGGTGCGTGGGCGGACCAGGGGAGGCCGAACACGCCAGTCGCGATGTGTGCATGCAACGCGTCCGGCATGCTGCTGTAAGGCAAAGCGGGTGCCCCGCATTGTGCGATTAGCCGAACGATTGTAGCACCAACGACTTAGGCAATTGGATCATCCGCGCCAGCAAAAGTTTTTAGACGAGTCAAATGGTCGAATTGCGAGATCCTTCGCAAGGTGCGGCGCCGACAAAGTGACCGACATCACCTCATCCGCTCATTTTTGTTGTGAGCCAGTTGTCGCCCTCACCGAGGTCCACGACCAGCGGAACCGACAACTCCGTTGCGTGTTCCATCTCGCGCTTGACCAGGGCCTTTACCGCTTCCAGCTCGTCCGGCGGCACTTCGAACACCAGTTCATCGTGGACCTGCAACAGCATCGTGGCCTTCAACCGATTGTCCGCCAACGCGCGATGGATGTGAATCATCGCAACCTTGATCAGATCGGCCGCCGAGCCCTGAATCGGCGAATTCGCGGCAGTGCGCTCGCCGAACGCACGAATGTTGAAATTACGATCGCGAAGTTCGGGGATATAGCGACGTCGATTGAATATCGTCTGCACGTAGCCGTGCTGGCGCGCGTACTCGACCATGGAATCGAGGTATTCACGCACGCGATGAAAGCGCTGGAAATACCTGTCGATGAACTCCTTCGCTTCGGCGTGCGTGATCTTGAGTTGACGCGAGAGCGCGTGCGGACCCTGGCCATAGATCGTGGCGAAGTTGATCGTCTTGGCGCGGCCACGCATGTCCTTTGTGACGTCGTCGAGCGGCACGTCGAAAATGAGCGCGGCTGTTTGGCGATGGATGTCGCCGCCCGATCGAAACGCCTGCACGAACGCCGGATCAGCAGACAGGTGCGCAAGCAGCCGCAGCTCGATCTGCGAGTAGTCCGCGGCAACGAGCGTCCAACCAGCGCGCGGAACGAAGCCGCGGCGGACGTCGCGTCCCAGCTCGCGGCGTATGGGAATGTTCTGGAGGTTCGGCTCATTCGACGACAGGCGGCCCGTGGCGGCCGTGGTCTGGCTGAACGACGTGTGCACGCGCCGCGTTTCCGGATGCACGAACGTGGGCAGAGCGTCGATGTAGGTACTCTCGAGCTTGGCCAGTTCGCGGTATTCCATCAGCAGCACCGGCAACTGATGGCCGTCGTCCGCCAATTGTTGCAGCACGGTCACGTCGGTGCTCGCGCCGGTTGCCGTCTTCTTGAGGACCGGTAAATTGAGCTTCTCAAACAATATTTGACGGAGCTGCGGATTGGAGTTGATGTTGAACTCCTCGCCGGCCTCGGTATAGATCTCCTGCTCGACCCGTTTGCGCTCGCGCTCGAATCGCTCCTTGAGCTGCGCGAACCAGCTGACGTCGATCGTGATGCCGTTCCATTCCATTTCGGCGAGCACTTCAACGAGCGGCATCTCGACGTTGTGAAACAACGGGGCAAGCTGCAGGGCCTCGAGTTGCGGCTCGAACATGGCGCGCAGCTGCCACGTCATGTCGGCGTCTTCGCACGAGTAGTCGCGGGCGCATTCAATCGGCACCTGATCGAACGGTACGAAGTCCTTCCCTTTGCCGCAGAGCTCCTCGAAGCTCGTCATCCTGTGATTGAGAAACTCCAAGGCAAGCAGATCGAGTCCGTGTGTTCGGCGGCCCGGGTCCAGCACATAGCTGGCGATCATTGTGTCGAAGTCGAGACCGCGCAATGTCACGCCGGCGCGGCGTAGAGCCAGCATGTCGTACTTGGCGTTCTGCGCGGTCTTCTTGACCATCGGATCTTCGATCAGCGCTTTGAGCGGCGCCATGTCCGCGCTGTTCAGCGACGGAAGATTCCGCAACGGATGCTCGCCGCGGGCCAGCGCTTTCGCGGCGATGCTCGAGGGCTCGGCAGTCTTCTTGGCGCTCTTCTTCTTTGGTGCCGAGTCGGCGGCCGGAGCGTCGCCAAGCAGCAGGTCGCCCTGGGTGTCAGCGCGCAGCTTGTGGGCGAGCGGAAAGTAAAACGCTTCGCCGGGTGCGACGGCCACCGTGATGCCGACGAGCGCGCACCGCAACGGATCGACGTCGTGGGGAGCGCCAGGATCGAGCACCGTTTCGGTATCGATGGCAACGTGCGGCGCGCGGCGCGCACGTGCCACCGCGAGTTCCATATCCGGAATCGTATCGATGGTCCGGTAGTTCGTGATGCGCGCTGGCGGCGGCTCTGCGGCGTCCGGATTTTCCGACGGCGCTAACACGGTCGCTGGGGCGGCCGACGTGGATACCGCGGACAGCGCTGATACCGCGGACAGCGCTGATACCGCGGCGCTCTTGGCGAGGCCGTGAAATTCCAACTCGACGTACAGCGAGCGCAGGCGATCGAAATCGGGAACCGAGAGCCGCATCGACTCGAGATCGAGCGAGAGCGGCAAATCCTCTCGAATCGTAACTAATTCCTTCGACAGCGTCGCCATGTCTGCCTGCGCGAGCAGGGCTTCGCGCGGGCGCTTCTTGGTGATCTCCGCCGCGTGGAGCAGAATGTTCTCCAGCGCCCCGTATTGTGCGATCAGCTCTTGGGCGCCTTTTTCGCCAATGCCTTTCACGCCCGGCACGTTGTCCGACGAATCGCCAACGAGCGCCAGATAATCGATGACATGTTCCGGCGCGACGCCAAGACGCTCGCTGCCATTCTCGACGCTGACCCAGGATTCTTCCACGCTCGCCGGACCGCCGCGACCGGGGTTCAACAGCCAGAGACCGGGCCGTACGAGTTGTTGAAAGTCCTTGTCGCCCGACACGATGACAACGTTCAATCCCGCTTCGACGCCCTGCTTGGCCAACGTGCCTATGACGTCGTCCGCCTCGTATCCGGCAAGCGACAGAATGGGAACGCGGTTGGCATCAAGGATCTCGCAAATCCGTTCCATGCCGCGATCGAAATCCGCCTGCAGTTCGTCGGTAAGCTTCTCGCGCGTCTGCTTGTAGGCGGGATAGCGCTCATGTCGAAAGGACAATCCAGAGTCGTGGACCCAGCCGAGGTAATCCGGCTTGTGGGTCTGAGTCAGCCGATTCAGAAAGTTGACAATTCCCCACGCCGCCGATGTGTTCTCACCGCGGCTCGTGGTGAGCGGCCTCGAGATGAGCGCAAAGAACGCGCGATAAATCAGCGCGTATCCGTCGACGAGAAAAAGACGCGGGCTTGGGGGTGGGGTAGTCACTGCGAAGGGTCTGGGGTCTAGGGTCTAGGGTCTCGAAAGACCCGCGACGAAAGTTCAACGCGTTCCCTCAGTGTATCTAGACCCTAGACCCCAGACCCTAAACCCTGCTTTCAAAACAGCAGACGGACTACTGAACCCGGGTCACGTTCGCGGCGTGGAGCCCCTTGTCACCGGTTTCGATTTCGAATTCCACTTCCTGTCCTTCGGCAAGCGTCTTGAAGCCGTCCATCGTGATGGCAGAGAAGTGTACGAACACGTCCTCGCCACCGTCTTGCTCGATGAAGCCATAGCCCTTGGCGTCATTGAACCATTTCACCTTCCCTCTGGCCATGCGAGCTGCCTCCTGCGAGGTGAATCGATCCTGCACAGTGGTGTACTGCGTGCTGGGCAAACCGCCTGGTTTGCGGGGCCCTATATAGGAACACTTTGCGAATTTGTCAAGAAAACCGGCGACGCGTTTGACAGGCGTCGCTTGCGACAGATGGGCACGGAGATTACGTTCGCCGCGTGCCACGTGAGAACCTCGTCGGACAGACGATTGCCGGTTACGCGCTGCAAAGCGAAGTGGGAGAGGGCGGAACATCCGCCGTTTTCCGCGCGCAGCACGCGGACCACGGCGTAGTTGCCGTGAAGGTTTTGCGCGAGAAACTGCGCCAGGACCGCACCGCTGTCGCGCGCTTTCTACGCGAGGCGCGCTACGGCGAACGCGTGCAACATCCCAATGTCGTGCGGACCATCGAGATCGGCGAAGCCGGGCCCGGCATGCACTTTCTCGCCATCGAATGGGCGGCGGGCGAAATCCTCGAGAAGTACGCCAAGCAACATGGACCGCTGCCGCTCGACGAAGTGAGCGCCATCGTCAGCCAGATCGCCGACGCGGTACATGCCGCGCACGCTGTAGGCATTGTCCACCGCGACCTGAAGCCGGAAAACGTGATGTACGATCCGGTCACCCGTCAGGTGAAACTGCTCGACTTCGGCATCGCGACCGATACGGATCAAGCGCCGGAACAGCGCCTCACACGGGCTGGCTTTTTCGTTGGGACGTTGATGTACGTCGCGCCGGAAGCACTCTCCGGCGAGCTCGTGGGGCCGCTTGCCGATCAATACAGTCTGGCCACGATCGCGTACTTCCTCCTCACGTCTTGCCTGCCGTTCCCGGCCAAGACTCCGCGAGAGATGTTTTCGCAGCTGTTATCCCAACCGCCCATTCCGCTGAACCAGGCCAAGGCCGGGCTGCGTTTTCCGGCCGCCGTGGAAACGGTAATGATGCGCGGACTCAGCAAAGAACCGGCAAAGCGTTACGACGACGTCATCGCGTTTGCCGCCGCGTTTCACAACGCTGTGCAGCAACCAGCCGAAGAGGAGAAATCCGGCCTCGGTTCCAGGCTCGCATCGCTGTTTGGCCGGTCAAAAAAGGGCTAATCAGCCGGTTGGTATCTGGCTCGAATGGGGCGTCGGCACCGTCGATGCCAGGTCCGCAGGATGGACGGGCAGCCAGAGTGTAAACGTAGAGCCTTTGCCGACGTGGCTCTCCAGGCCGATGTCGCCCCCGAGCAGTTCGGCGAGCCGGCGAGAGATGGCGAGGCCTAGTCCGGTACCGCGCTGCATCGAATCGCCGCGCGGACCGGCATTAACCTGTTCGAATTCCTGAAAGATGCGCGCCTGATCGGCCGGCGCGATGCCCACACCCGTGTCGACCACCTGCAGCGCGATCCACGCACGGCGCCCATCGGGGGACCGGCCATGGAGTGCCGGATCTTCCGGCGTGTGCCGTTTCGGATTCGGCGTGCTTGGCGCAACGGCTCCCACCAGGCGCGCTCGCACGGCCACGCTTCCCGCCGGCGTGTATTTCACCGCGTTGCCGATCAAATTGACGAGAATCTGACGCAGGTGTGCGGGATCCGTTCGCACGCGAGGCAAGGATGCGCCCACGGCGATCGAAAAGCTCAGGCCGCGTTCGTTGACAAGCGATTCCAGCTCGCTCGCCACGTTGAGCACGAACGACCGCAGCACGATTGTCTCCGGATGGACCTCGAGCCGTCCGGCAGCGATCTTGGCGATGTCGAGCACTTGATCGACGAGATGCCGCAGATGCGTCGCCGACGCGGCAATGCGATCAACTGGCGGGACCTGACGTGGCGACAGCACGCCGTATACACCGTCCTTGAGGAGCTCCACGAAGCCGACGATCGCATTGAGCGGCGTACGCAGTTCGTGCGAAATATTGGCCAGGAACTCGCTCTTCGCGGTATTGGCTCGAGCCACCTCGCTGTACAAACGCTCCAATTCCGCCGAACGCTCGGCCACACGAAGGGCCTGCCGACGCTCGCGCACCAGGCCGAAGGCGAGAATCGCCACCGACGTGAAGATCAGTAACCAGAGCGCGTCGCGAAGCCTTTGGACCGTCTTCTGGGCGTGCGCAACAACGAGCGTCCACGGCACAGTGCCGGGAACCGAGAGCGTCGCCACGTAGTGCGGATCGCGCTGAAATGCCGAGGGATCGCCGGCTGCGGCGATAGTATCGGTGCCCGCGATGATCGCGGCCGCCGATCGCTCGGCCGGCGCGCGTTGCAACAGCGCGCGAAGGTCGGCGGAGAGAAGGCCGGTGGGTGCCAGGGTGTTGCGGTGCGCGAGGACCTGCTCCACTGCGACGCGCGACTGTTCGGCATCAACGCGCATTTGCGAGCGCGACGCGCGGTCCAAGGCCTGTTCGCTGGCAATCATCCCGCCCGCCATCAGGAGCAGCGCCGCAATGAGCGGGAGCGTGAATCCACCGACAGAGATTCGCGCCATGGAAGGCCGTACCATATTTCTCCGCTGAATGATCGGGATGTTCCTTCTTTGCGACGAACCGTCAACGCCACCATGTCACACCGAACCGACCTCCTCACACTGCTCGCGACACGATCCGCCAAGCGTGGCTCGTTCACGTTAGCATCTGGACGACAGTCCTCGCTATACATCGACGCCCGCGTCACGACGATGAGTCCCGACGGGCTCGCGTTGATTGGACCGCTCGGGCTGGAAGCGATACGCGATGCCGGCTGGATCGGGCAGACCGACGCTGTCGGCGGGCTGACGATGGGCGCCGACCCGATTGCCTGCGCCATCAGTTACGCCAGCGCGTCTACGCCTTCGCCGCTTCGCGCTTTTACGGTACGAAAGGAGCCGAAGGCACATGGCACAGCGAAGCTCATCGAAGGGCCATTT
Source organism: Gemmatimonadaceae bacterium (assembly GCA_041690755.1). GTDB lineage: Bacteria > Gemmatimonadota > Gemmatimonadetes > Gemmatimonadales > Gemmatimonadaceae > JAQBQB01. The sequence goes on from JBEPWA010000004.1 coordinate 148,530, forward strand.
CGCGCCGGTGACCGTGTCGTGGTGATTGAAGACACCATCACAACAGGTTCATCGGCGCAGAAGGCGATTGACGCGGTGCGCGCGGCCAACGGCACGGTCATCGGTGTGCTCGCACTGGTGGACCGCGAGGAGGGTGGACGCGAGACGCTAGAGGCGAACGGCGTTCGCGTGATCTCCCTGGCTCGCGCCAGCGAAATCGTGCCGCTCATTCCCAGCTGAGAGCGGAAGCGCAAAGCGGAGTGACCCGAGACTCGAGTCGTTCTCGAGCGTGAGGCCGAGCGCGGACGCGAGATGGCGAAAGGATTCCAGCGCGTGCGGTTCCACGGCCCGGTCGGTGTGCATCGGGACTTGAATAGTGAGTACGCCGGTCGTGGCGTTCGTGACGGTGAACGACATCGGCACCGGGTCGTCGCAGTCCGGGCTGACAGGTCCGCCGAACGACCGGATCGCGTCGATGATCGTTTCCAGCGCGCCGACATTGGTGTATACGGTGTCGGCACGGGTCGGGACGTCGGGATCGTTGGAGAGGTCGGACAGCGACATCTCGTTCCACCCCAGCGCTGCGTTCAGCACCGCGCGATCCGACAGGTGCGAGCGCACCAACGTTTCGGAGCTGGACGAATTTCTCGTGGCGATCGCGCGGAAGTGTTCGCGTGTGGCGTCAACCGTCTCGTCTTCCATGAGCACAATCGCATTGCGGACCGTTCCAATGCCATTCGCGATGTCGTGCCGGGCAATCCGCGCCCGCTTTCTCGCGGCCAACGCGATCGAGTGGTCGAACGCGGCCGCTGCCGATCGACGAGTCAGGGCTGCGAGCGCGTGCATCCGACGCATTCGGGGTGCGAGCTCGCGAACCTGGCTCGGCGTCGGCCCGACGTCCTCGAAGAGTCGTTCGAGCAGTGTTGCTTCGAGGCTGTCGAGATCCGCTACAAGGCTGTTTTGCGTACCGCCTGACTCCGCGTACGCCGCGCCGTACGCCGCCGCCGCGGCAGCGACGCCAACAGCGCCATTGGGTTCCCCCCACAGCGCGGTGCAGAATGCCGCAGCCACGACAGAGCGATCCGCCCCCTCGCGGTGGCGGCGCACGGAGTTCCACCTCGCGACGATTTGCTCGACGTTCTCGTCGCGAATGCCGATATCCAGTGCGTCGCCGGTCATTTCCTCGAGGGTCGGGATATTCAGGAGGGAGGCTGCGAACAGCTACGCATCCCATGCCCAGAGTCAATGCAGCAAGCCTGCCAGTCGAGCCGCTGCTCGCTCAATGAATCAAATAGCTACCCTGGCTGGCCACGAGCGGCGGGCTGATCGGATGGAACGTGCGAAGCTGATCGAGATACGGGAGCACGAGCGTGTGGCGGAAGTATTCCAGCATTCCCGCGCCGTCGTAGCGCTGGCGAAACTCCACCGGCGTGAGCTTCATGAGCATTCTCACGTGACGTCCGAAGGCCTGCGGAGAAGAACAGTCGAGCTGGTTGGCGGCGTTGGCGATCGACAATCCGGGATTCTCGAGTACTTGCGCGGCGCGAATCAGGCGGGCGGTGGACAGATAGCGCTTTGGTGCCGGCAATCGCGCACGAAAGAATCGGCTCATCATGGTGCTCGACGAGACTTCGAGGTGACGAGCCAACGCACGAACCGTACGCGCCTCATTGATCGGTAAAAAAAGCGCCTCGAAGAACCGCCAGCAGTCGGTGGGCGCGTCGGCCAAGTCCATGGTGAGTTGACCAAGTGACAGCCGCTTGATGTCTTCCCCGTGCGACGCGACGAGGTAGTTCCGCAGCTCGCCCCAGCCTTTTGCATCGCGCACATCGACGAGCTGTGCGACGCCCGTGGTACCGAGCGACAACATGGCCTTGGGCGTGGAGTGGTCGTTTTGTGTCAACAGCGCCACGGTGGGCACGCGAGGGAACTCGCGAACGAGCGTGGCCACGCCGGCGCGGGCATCGCGGTCGCAACACGACACCGACAGCAGAATGGCGCTGGCGCGATTCTGCTTGAGGTCCTGGATCATTTCCGCCACGGTGTCGCGATGCACCGTGTGGTAGGATCCTTCGCCCGCCGCATCGACGCGAAGCCGTTCGGCGGGGGTGAGCATAGTTGCGACCGACAGGGGTGGAATTCCAACGGTGGAGTGCAGCATGAGGACGCCTCGGGTGGGTGATCGGGGCTCAGAGCGTCGTCGTCGACGGAATGCGCGGCCAACGTAAGCGGGCGCGTCATGTTCGTGTCATGCTGCTCGGCTATCTTTCGACCAGTCGCCAATCGGGTAATCGCGAGCGGTGTGCTTTTTACGCCGTCCGAGGAAAGTCCGGGCTCCATTGGGCACGTTGCCAGGTAACGCCTGGGCGTCGCCGATTGTGTTGTTTGCGGTCGGGCGGACGACGGACAGTGCCACAGAAAACAAACCGCCGACGGCCGCGGGAAACCGCGGATCGGGTAAGGGTGAAATGGTGAGGTAAGAGCTCACCGCGCGGCTGGTAACAGACGCGGCAGGGTAAACCCCAGCGGGAGCAAGGCCAAATAGGCAGCGAGAGGCGCCCACCTCGACCAAGACGCTGCGGGTAGGCTGCTAGAGGGCGTAGGCGACTACGCTCCGAGAGGAATGATTACCGGGGCGGAGCGATCCGTCTTACAAAACCCGGCTTATAGATTGGCGACGACACTGACGAAAAAAACGCGGACATTGGCCCATGGCCGGTGTCCGCGTTGTCATTGTCGTTGTCGGCGTGGTCACTCCATCGCCCGGAGATCAGCGCTCATGGATCTCGTCGTCGTGGGGTCCGCCACGGCGCTCCATGACCCGCGGCGCTTGCATCAAACCCTGCGCGGGCATCCAACGTCCGGAAAAAACCTGGCGTAGTGCGCGCCAGATGAGGCGCACCATGATCACCATGGCGGCGAGCAAGAACAGCGCGAGTGACAGCGTGATGAAGGGGTGATGCCAGATGCCGATGGCGACGGCGGCGACAAGCCCAAGCTCGGTGATGTTGGCAACGCCGTTGGTCAGCGGTTCCGGCGACGCGTCGATGGCGTAGCGCAGTCCGAGTTTGGTCGTGTGCGTCGTGATTGCGATACCACCGCCGACCAGTGCCGCCACGAGCACGATTACGGGGTCTGCGTGCCACGCTGTGGCTGCCGCAAGCACGGCGGCGGCCGGTGGTCGAATCAGGCTGTGAAGTGTCTCCCAGGCCGACGCAACGCCGGGAATCAGTGTTGCCGTGAACTCCACGACGTAAAGTGCCAAGGCAATGCCGATGACGACCCATGCGCCGAACGGCTCGATCGTGCTGGGAACATTTGTGATCCACCCGTACCGTACGGCAAGGCCAGTGATGGCCACCGCCGCGTACAGGTTGAGGCCGGCCGCGTAAGCCAGTCCGATTCCCTGGACAAGCGTGATGAGACTGAACATGGCGACCGGCCTCCTTCAGTGGAGGTCGCGGCGCTCAGTCGAGCAAGCGCAGCGGCATGACGAGACAGAGGTACG